>NZ_JANJEP010000001.1:0-567942 GCF_044778325.1 Acinetobacter sp. BD54
CAATTAATGCGTTAGTTTTGAAATCTAAAACATAAACCGTAGGTGAATATGTACTGATTACATAAACTTCCTGACCCTCTTCATACTCATCAATAGTTAATGGCTTTGTGAATGTAATGCCAGCCAGTTCAATAGTTTCGATTTTGATGCAGAATTCAAAACCCGGTTTGCCAAAAACAGAAGCGGGGAATTGATCTAAATCGGCAAAGTCCAACATGTCTCCGGCTGGACGACATAGAACAGTTTTACCGTTTTGAAGAGCTGCAAATGCTTCAGCTGCAGTTAGTAAGTTAGACATAAATAGCTCTCCTTTTAGTGATGTAACGACTGTTGTTGCTGAACTTGCTGAGGATTGTTTTTAGGTGCCCAACCCATCTGATCGGCACGTGCTTGGCATGCTCTATTGATACCCGCCTCATACGTAGTACCTTTAAACTTCTTAATCGCAGCATTTAAGATGTTGGTGTCTGGTGCATCTTTAATTGCTTTTAATGCATCTTGATATAGTTGGTCCTGAGTACGAGGCGGCTTCTGGTTACCACCCTGAGCGATTGTCTGATTATTTTGATTTGTATTTTGACCTGCTGGGGTAGAGGCATTTTGCTCTAGATAGGCATAGTCATAGTTGTATAGATATTTACTTCCATCAAAATTACCGAGGTAGACATCAGCTGCCACACCAATAGCTTTAAACGCTACACCAAGAGCATCAGTAACGGCCTTTTTATAACCTTCATCAATCGCTACTAATTTGCCCTTTTGAACTTCAACAATTGCTGAACCGCCGTTGCCGAAAAATTCCTCACCCCAAACACCATCAATCTTGGTTTTTACTGCTACTTCAGCAAAAGCCATAATGGTTCCATCTGGCGCAGTTTCGGACCACAAACGCACATGTCTATAAGTCCAGCCATGACCAACAGGTCCAAAGGCCTGAGTCATAGCCATTAATCGCCATTGAGGGTTAATATCTGATTTACCTTTTAAATAACCAAACTCAATTTTTTTAAGAAAATTGGTAGGCGTTTGCTTAACTGCATTCCAGATATGTAAGTTGTCTTTTGAGTTTTCAGTTGTCATTTTTCTTATCCTCATCTAGAGCCGGTGAAGCCGCGTTTTTGCTTGTAAGCTTTGCGGTCATAAGTAGGGATATTTGTTTCACGCAGTTTTATAGCGAGCTGCTTTCTGCGCTGAAAATCGATTTCTTGGGTGAGTTCATTCCAAACTTTTGGATAAGAAGTTTGGAACCTAAACACATTTAAAGGCGTCTTAACTCCGTCTTTAACTTTGTAAAGAACTGAGCCATTAGCATTAGATGCGTACACTTGCCAGCCAATACGAACTGAATACGGCCCTTTATCATCACGGCCTAAAAATGACTTGTAGCCGTCAGGGTGTTTTTTGAAATTAGTCATCTTTAAGCCTCCACCAACTTGTTACGTTCGATGAAGCCTTTTAGAAGGCCATTGATGTTTCGGATGTCTTCAAATTCGGTGAAATCGTTATATGACTTACCATTAACATCAGTAATTTCATTTACTGTGAGTTGAGTAATTTCAACAGCAGTGAATTCAGAACCCGGAACGCCGTAGCTGTCTGGATGAGCTTCAAAATCAAAGCTAACGTTTAAACGGAAGCTATCTAATTTAATTACAGCAACGCCAGAATGTTTACCTGTGATTTTTGCGGTTAAAACCCTGTAAGTACTTGGTTGCGTTTTTGGAGTAAATAGAGAAGGAGCTTCTTTTGTTTGGAAAGCTGGCTGCAATTGGCAAGCAACTAAAGAACCACCAGAGATTGCAAGAGCAGCCATGCTGACAAATGCAAATGAGTTGAATGAGTTTACTTTTACGTTCATAATTGATCTCGCAGTTTGCAAAAGCACATCGAGAGGTAGGAGGTTCGGTGTGCTTTTTTGTTGTCTACGAGACAAATACTACTTTAAGTAGAAATTAAGTCAATACATAGTAGGGATTATTTCCTACTTAAAGTTGTATATTATTAGTTTTAAATAATAAAAAACCCACAAAAAGTGGGTTTAAAGTAAAAAATTAATAATTGGTTTCAAAGAAAATAAGCTGAAATTCAATAAATATCTCGGTACAAGCCAACCACTTTTCCAACAAGGCGGCAATCTTCGGAAAGTTTAATAATTTTATCAGGCCAGTCTGGGTTCAATGGTTCCAAGAATTTACTTGTTCCTTCGCCCTCAATGATAAGCTTTTTAAAAGTCGCCTCTGAATCGCCAGCGCAAGCTACAATTACAAGATCATCTGTTTTAAGATCAAATGTTTGAATGTCTGGATTCACATATATTCTATCACCCGGTAGAAAGGTTGGAGCCATAGAATATCCTACTACTTTTAAAGCATATCCATTTTTCCCGCATCTTTTATTTGGCGGTAAATATTCTTCAATTTCCGTATCTTTCAAAACTGTCTCAATCGGTGTAAATGAACCAGCCGCAACCCAAGAGATTACTGGAACCCTGCGTCCTTCGAAACCAACTTTATCTGATAAATCAATATTATTGTCTAACTTAGTGCCATGGTCTAAGTAACTAATTTCCACTCCAAAAATATCAGCCAATGTTTGTAGCTTTTCAATTCTTGGTTTAGCAGAACCGAGTGTATATCTACGAGCCATCTCATAAGAAACACCAATAGCATTTTTTAACTCATTGATAGTTTTAATTGGAGAGTCTTTTGCCTTCATCAATGCGTTGAGTCGGTCCGCAAAGTCTTTGTATTTAGCGTCATCCATCAAAATAGGCTTCTTTTCTACTGTGGGTAGAATTTTACTATCAATTTTTAGTTGCACCAATTCTATTTTTGGTAGTATATTTCTTTCTACTTTAAGTAGGTTTTTTGGTGTCATTTATGACTACTCCACATGAAGCATTTAATAACGCTGTGACTTTTGCAGGGAGCATCTCAGCTTTAGCTCGAAAAATAGGGGTTACACCTTGGGCTGCTAGCAAATGGAATCCTGAGAAAATTCCAGAAGATCGCTGTTTGAAAATTGAGGAAATTACTCAGGGTCAAGTTAAGGCAGAACAATTACGACCAGATATTAACTGGGAATATGTTCGCAAGAACCTTAAGAAGCAAAACCAATCCGTGAGCTAATTCTCACAAATTAGCAAACGTGCGTATACGTGAAATTTAAAGAGGGATTCACATATGAGTGAAATCAACTTAAGCCCAGAGGCTAAAACAGCAATTTACAAGATGATTCACCAGTCACAAGGAGTTACGCCGCAAGAAATTGCAAACGTACTTGGTGACTCTTACAAGAGCGTACTTAATTACGCAAACCCAAATATGGAAAGCCATTTACCAAGTATTAAGAAGCTTGAGGCAATGATTCAGTTTACACGCAACCCAGCTTTAGTTAAGGCATGGGCACACATGCTTGGTTATGTTCTAGTGCCAGCTAATCAAGTGGATGAGAAAGGCCATGAAGTCAGCATTGTTGAAACCTTGCTACATATAAATATTAACAATGGCCAAACCAATCAACAGGTCCACAAAGTTTTAGAGGATGGAGTTGTTACACCTGCGGAATTAGCAGATACAGAAGAAATCTTAGAAGAAATGGAAAACCACATTCACCAGTTGCGTGAAGCACTTAAATCAGAAGCAGCAATCTACATTTCAAAATCACAAAAAGAAAAAGCTTGATCTGCGAAATCAAGCTTTTAGGTGATTCATTAATTTCAAGGGTCAATGAATATGCAAACTAATTTAGCAAACCAAACAGCTAAAGGCAATCTGCAAGAGCAGAAACGTCAGCAAAGTTACCAGTCGTGGCATGAACCAGCTTTAAAAACTTTGTCGGATTTGTTGGAAGGACGCAAAGCGAACTTAAAAAAACGAAACCATGACGTAAATCAAGCGGCAGTAACGCGTGATGAGTTTATGCAAGGTCTGGTGGATGAGTACGGAGTGCATGGCATAAATCTCTACCATGCTGGCGTAATTATATCGAGTCTTTATAGAGCTAAGCGGATCCGCTATTTGGGCTCATTCATTCAGGCGAATGAAGAGGGGGATAAATGAGCTTAGACGCTACTGTGTGGGCTTGGAAAAAGAAATTCACTCAAGCTAAGGGTGGTTCGTCTCCAGCTCTAAAAAAATTAGTGCTGCTTTCAATGGCTGATCGTGCGGATGAGCAACATTGCTGTTATCCGAGTTCAACACGTTTGGCTGATGACTGTCAGATTAATAAAAAAACCCTTTTTAAGATTCTGGATGAGCTCTGTTCTGAGGGATTAATTTTCGATACTGGTGAAAGAAAAGGCAGAACAAAGCAGGTAATTGTCTATCGTTTAATTGGTGTACAAGGTCGAGAAAATACAGTACCAACGTTGGAACAGTTAGGCTCAGAAAGCCTTGATACACAAGGGGAAGATTTTGAAACAGTACCAACATTGGAACAGTACCAACATTTCCAGCAAACAGTACCAACATTTCCAGTAAACAGTACCAACGTTGGTACACGGAATCTATCAAGTAATCTTTCAGATGAATCTAAAAATAAAAAAACTTGGCTTTGTTTTAAAAAACTTCGTGAAGAAATTTTACTTTCTGACAAGTCTGTAGATTTTGATCAACTCGTAATGGAGTCATGGTACCACCGTGAATTAAGAGCATTTGAACTCAACAATGCATCAAAGAATCTTTGTGATGATCTTTTGATTTTCCATTTTGCTGATTGGTTGCTGAATGCAAAAGCTAAATACGAACGCCGTCAAAAAGCATCACAACCGGCTAAGTCATTTTCTGGTGAACAAAACAATTCAACCGGTTTAAGTCAAAAGCAGATTGCTGTCTTCGCTGACAAGCTTTCTAAACATCCTGAGTTTTCTAGCAAGTATGCCGAAGGTAACGAGAGCTATGAACAACTTGCAGCACGGATCGCAGTAAAACTCGCAGATCCTGCACAACAGCAAAAATGGATGCCTTACCTCATTCAAGTTGGATTTCAACAAGGCAAAGGAGCAGCAGCATGAATAAATTCGAGATTTTAGCGTGGGGGTTACTCATTTCATGTTTTACCGCAGCTATTAGCGGTGCGGTGGTTTTGTGGTGGTTGGCACGTAAAGAACATGATGAGGTGAAACAATGATTAAAGCAGAAGTTACTGTTGAGGGCGACTGGTTAAAAATTGGTAATCGCAGTATTCGAATGAACCAATATCTTGATTGGGTTGTTCTATTAGATGGGGTAGCAGAAAAACAATTTCGCTTACTTGAAGATGCTATCAAACATTGTTTGGAGCAAAAATATGATTGGTCTGTAATTCCTGCACACGTCAAATTTATGGCCACAGATGAGGATGGGATGGCATGTGGTTGGTTGGTTGAGCCTCATATTGTTGGTAATGCTTGGAGAAATCAATCACATCTTTCAGCGTTTTTTAACTTAACGAAACGCCAAAACCCCTTCAGAGGTGATTGGAAAGACTCACTTGAGAAACGTCCTGAATATGTAGAGCCAGTGCTTAAGGATGGTGAAAAATGAGTCATTTTCAAGATGTGCAAACTATTCAGGTTGATAAAGACAAGCAGGTTATTCAATTCACACTCAAGCGTGAAATTAGTGAATGTGATCATGGCCATATCCAAATTTCTGAAGAAGACAGTGAAGTTTTATGCACTGACTGCAATACGAAATTAAACCCTGTTTTATGGATAGCAAAATATTTAAAAGATCTAAATCAAGTTACTCAGCGCAATAACCGGATGTTAGCGGAGGTAAGAGTAATTCAGGCAAAACTTCAAAATAAAAACAAATTTATGTGCAAGCACTGCCATGAAGTAAATGAAATTGACTTTAAAAAATTACCTTCACAAGCAGCTGTTACACGTGGAATGTCTGTAATAGACCAAGAGTTTGAAGGTATGAAAGTGGAGATAAGCCAATGAGCAAATTAACGCATCGTCAGCTTTGTGAAATTGGTGCCAAGTTTTTAAAACGTCCTGAGTCAGCAAACGGTCATGGCTGTCATTTCACCATTATTGAGGCTTCATGCTATGGCGAGAACCCTGATGTTTTCGGTGTACGTCACGGTATCCATTCGCACGGACTTGGAACGTTCTTACTTGAAGCTAAAACAAGCCGGTCAGATTTCTTAGCGGACCGCTGTAAACCACATCGTTTAAATCCTGAAATGGGTATGGGCAAATACCGATATTACATTTGCCCAACTGGATTAATTAAGCCAGAAGAGCTACCAGCTAAATGGGGCCTAATTTACGTAAGTGAAAAAGGCACTTGTAAAGTAATTGCTGGGGTTTTATCAGCGCCCAAAATTAAATATTTCTGCCAATGGTCAAAGAAAAATAAAAGTCATTTCGATCATGGGAAAGTAGAAGAGAACTTTAAGACTTTAGCTTTTGAAGTACGAAACATCCAAAACGAGATGAATCTTTTAACGATGGCCTTAGCACGTTTACAGGATCCTGAGCAGATCCTCTACATGCAGCGCAACTACACCCGTTTAGAGCAAAAGAACTTTGAGCAAGAAGGGCAGATCAGGAAATTACAGCAAGATTTGAAACATAGAGGCTTAGTTTCAACTGTACATGAATTGGGTAAAGGGGGATTAGCCCATGATTGAAAAAGTAATTCTTTTAGGCGTAATCGCCTTAATCCTCATCGGTTTTATTAAGTCTATGGCTTATTTCTTGGCGCCTACTGTAATGCTTAAACATTCCGTTGAATACCACAATGAAAGCGCCAGAGGGAAAAAGCGCACCTTGTTTAATATCAAGAATGGCAAATTAAAAGTTGTTTTCTTAAGGGTGATCGCTTTGGTTGTTTTTGTATTTTTTGCTTTAGCTCTAAAAGTTTTAATTAAGTTTCTGTAGTGGGGCTAAGTAATGACATCGATGAGCCTTGTTGATTACCGTGCAAAAGTTAAAAAAAACCGAGAGGGGGATAAACCTAAACAAAAGCGAAATAAGTTTAATGCATCAAAAATCAAATTGGATGGGATGACTTTTGACAGTAATAAGGAATTTAAGCGCTACATAGAGCTTAAAGCCATGCAGCAAAGGGGAGAGATTAAAGACTTGCGGCACCATACAAAATTTGAGTTAGCACCAAGAACCAAAATTGAGGGGGAAAAGAGAGTTAAGCCCGCATTACGTTACTTTGCTGATTTTACGTATTTCACCGCTTTGGGTGTTTACGTTGTGGAAGATGTGAAATCAGTAGCTACAAGAAAACTGCCGAGTTATCGCAATAAAAAACACTTGATGAAAACTGTACACAATATCGATGTAAAAGAGGTCTAAATGGAAAAGCATAATGAATTAAGAGTAGCACATGATTTACATCGATTACTTTTTTCACCGAGCAATCCGAGAGTAGATTTCACATTGCTAGACTTGGCACAAAAAACTATGGATGGATTTAAGGACAGTGTAGGGGGCGCACCGACTTATGGAAGTAAAGCAAATTCAGCCGCTTTAATGATGCAGGATATGGCAGCAGAACAATATGCATTGTTGTGGGCTTTGGTGCGTTCAATTACGCCGTCAGATCGACATTTTGTTTTATTGCATAATTTACTTACCAGTGAAATACGTTTGAAGTTTCAAAAGGACGGTTTTAAAACAAAGCAGATCACTACCAAAGAAGCCGCTAAAGGTGTGGCCAGATCTGCATTAATTCAATTTCTGTTTAAACGTGGGTTGTGCACTAAGTGCAATGGTAAGGGTTTTGTATATTCAAAACTTGAGCTGAAACATATTGATTGCAGTAAATGCGAAGGCAAAAAAGAAAATGCCTACAATCAATCCGAGAGATACCGGCTTTCAAATTTAACTATTGATCGTAAAGCCTATATCCGTACTTATGAACAGTATGAAAAATTTGCTATTGATGTGCTAGGGAAATGGCGTATAGACCTTGATTCACATTTACGTGGTTTTTTTCGTCATGCTTCAGAAGAATATGATTTATGATTGCATAGTCCCAAAATTACGGGTATATTTTTCTATACTGGTCGTAGCTGTAAGCATCTGACCAACTTTAAATTAAGCCTGCATTTATTTGCGGGCTTTTTTATTGCCTATAGAAAAGTGAGCAAAGAAATGCACAACCAACATCAAAAGATCAAAGGTTATCGTGACCTAAGTAAAGAAGAAATTGATTTAATGAACCGCATTAAAGAGAAAGGTGCGGAATTACTTGCGCTTCAAGCTGAATTGGCTGGACGTCTTGATACTGATGCAGAAGTTAAATTAGCTAACGCACGTCGATCTATTGAAGGGCATGAGTACGAAGGTCGTCCTTATAATGTTTATAACGGCAATACGGATGAATGTCGTGAATATCGACGTTTTGAAGAAGCTGAGCCATTGCGCTGGGCAGCGATTGGGAAAACTGATATTCAAACAGGCATCATGGCTTTAGTTCGTGCAGTAGGCCAGCAAGCTACAATTCAAATCACTGCATCCATATCAGGAGTATAGGGCATGGGTAATACATGGCATGCTGACCAAGACAATAATATGCGCCCAGATGTTGAAGGGTTGCCCTGTCCATTCTGTGGATGTACTCATGGTTTAGCAGTAGATTCAGATTCTCATGATTTAAAAGAACATGGAGTGATTTGGTCAGCTCGCGCTTTTTGTCATGAATGTGGTTCGCAAAGTCCATCTACACATGTAACCACTTGGCCCGATCACCCATTAAGTGATGAAAGAATTTATGTTGATTGGGAAAACGAACGTGAGGTCGTAAATCTCGCCGTTAAGATCTGGAATATAAGAGCCAATGCAGAATAGATATTAAATTTGATATGATTGGGTAAGAAGTTTTAATAAAAATTGAAAGGATATTCCATGACTTCAAGAGAATTTAAAACAATTACTGGCAAAACATTAGTTATTGAATTGCCTAATGAAGGCCCTTGTAGGCATAAAGAAATTGCCCCAATAAGTCTTGCTGAGGCTATGGGATACCATTGGGGATACATGCATAGATGTGTGAGTTGTGGGATGAATTTTAATGCTGAAGAGCTAGCTAATTTGAAGGAAAGTTAAAAGAACTTCAAAAAGCCTGTATTTTATTTTGGGGGCGCTGAGATTGCGCCTTTTTGCTGCATTGTGCAGCGGTATGGCCCCGCTAAATATCGATTATTGGCGGGGCCTTTTATTTTCTGGTGGATTTATGACAGACAAAGTTGAAGCAAAAAAATCTTTAGAGTTCTGTCGTACTGAACTCGGTAAATACCAAAGCCTTGCAAGACAGGGATTAAGCATTGAAGAGCTAATGACCATTGATAAAATTATTATCCGGTTCAAGGAAAGTATTAAAAATATAGAGGATGCCTTAAATGGATCCTGATAAATATTTTAAGCTGACCGGCAAAAAGGAGCCTAAGGCTAAACCGAAAACTAGACCTTTGCCTAAGGCTACTCAAAAATATTTAGAAGCTGAAGCAACACTACAAGAAGAATTAACGGATCTGGCAATTGGTTTTGAAAGCAAGTTTCAACCAATACATACCAAAAATTGGCGTTTTGATTTTCATATTGTGAAATTGCGCTTGCTTATTGAAATAGCGGGTGGCCCTTGGTCTGGTGGCCGTAGCGGTAAGCTATCAAATAAGGCTTGGAGTCTTGATCGATATGATCAGGTTGAAGAATTGGGATATAAGATTGAGCGGTTTCATCCAGACTCAGTTTTGTCAGGTCATGTAATTAATTGGATTACAGCCAAATTAGAGAGTTTAGAAAATGGAACAGATCCGACCATTTCCACCAATTGACTTACTTGAACAGGCAGAAGCTGAAGAAGCTTTACGCTTAGCACCGGCACAAGATCTTAAAGAATGGGTGGTAAAGAATTTTTTAACTATTGGTGGGCCACTTCATAATCCTGACCATGACCACATAGCAGAGCTGCTGCATGATAGTGATGAGTTTTTAGCATTTGCATGGGCGTCTTCTGCATATAAGAGCAAACAGTCTGCTGTACTGGGCCAATGTGAAAAGGTCATGTTTAATGTCGGAGGCTGGCGCAAAGCCCGCCAAGAGCAGCAAATGCGGGATTGGTTTGGTTTTGTTCCAACATATTTAATTACTATCGATGCTTCATTTTGTGATGAAGCTAACGACAATGAATTTTGTGCATTGTTAGAACATGAGCTCTATCACATCGGCGTATTAAAAGATGATGATGGGGAAATTATCTATAGTGATCATACTGGCCTACCTAAACATTATTTAGCTGGCCATGACGTTGAAGAGTTCATCGGTGTTGTGAAACGCTGGGGCGCAAGTGAAAGCGTCAAGCGTCTTGTTGAAGTTGCGAAAAACCCGCCGTTTGTATCAGAGCGGGATATTTCAAAATGCTGCGGTAACTGTGTAATTAATTGAGCCTTAGGGCTCTTTTTTTTGCCTTGTTTGTTGTACGTAGTTGTACGGAGTTGAATTTATGGCAGCACTAAAAGAGCCTGTAAAAATCTTTATTGTTCAGTCTCTTGCTTGCCGTGATACCCCTCAAGATGTAGTGGAGAGCGTCAAACAAGAATTTGATGTAGTTATTACCCGAAGCCAGTGCCAAGCATATGACCCAACGAAATATCAAGGCCGCAATTTAAGCCCAAAATTCAAGGAGCTTTTTGAGAAAACTAGAAAAGATTTTGATGCCGGCTTGGTGGACATTCCGATTGCAAATAAGTACTACCGTTTGAGGCAGTACCAAAAGTTTTTGGAACGAACACGAAATCTAAAAACGGGTATGAATATCCTCAAACAGGCAGCTCAAGACATTGGCGGGCAATTTACCAATCGTCAAGAAATTACAGGTAAGGACGGCGGGCCAGTTGAAACGGTCCAGTCAGCGATTACAAAAGAAGAGTTTCTTAAGGCGAGGAGGGAAGTACTAGATGAGTACTAATGCGGCTCGGGATGAAGCAATTCAAATTGAGGCGCAAGAAGACTTATATTTTTTTACTAGGTACATGTTTAAAGAGCGCCGTGGGTACAAATGGTTGCAAAACTGGCACCACTTAGAAATCTGTAAGGCTTTAATGAAAGTCTATAACGGGGAGACTAAGCGGTTAATTATTAATGTTCCACCTCGCTACTCTAAAACAGAAATTGCTGTAATTAATTTTATGGCTTGGTGTTTCGGCAAAAAGCCTGATTCTGAGTTTATTCACATCAGTTATTCGGCAATGCTGGCCGCTAATAATGCATTCCAAATCAGGGGCCTTGTACAAGAGGAAGCTTATAAAAAGGTTTTTCCAGATTTAGCATTACGCGAGGATAGTAAAGCCAAAGACTTTTGGCGTACATCTAAAAATGGTGTCTGCTATGCCACTGGTACTGGCGGTACCATCACCGGCTTCGGTGCGGGGAAGATGCGAGAAGGCTTTGGCGGGTGCATCATTATCGATGACCCACACAAAGCACATGAGGCATCATCTAAAACAATCCGCGAAGGTGTTATTGAATGGTTTCAAAATACCCTTGAGTCTCGTACAAACTCACCAGATACCCCGATTATTGTCATTATGCAGCGTCTGCATGAGGATGATTTGGCCGGGTGGTTATTAGGTAAGAGAAAAGACGGCGTACCGGTTGCTGGTGGTAACGGTGATGTATGGGAGCACCTTTGTTTATCTGCTATTCAGCCTGATGGTTCAGCATTATGGCCAGCTAAGCACTCAATAGAGCGACTTAAGATAATGGAGCAGGCCGCGCCGTATGTCTTTGCTGGCCAATATCGACAATTACCGGCACCACCTGCGGGTGGTTTCTTTAAGCCGCACATGATTAGTGTTGTTGATGCATTGCCGGCAACAACAAAACAAGGTTGTCGAGCATGGGATCTAGGCGCTACTGCTGATGGTGGAGACTATACCGCAGGTCCTAAAATCTTTGATGGTGGAGATGGTTATTGGTACATCGCTGATATGGTCCGTGGTCAGTTTGGACCTGATGAGGTGGAGACAACCATTAAAAATACTGCATCCCGTGATGGGGTGAATATCAAAATCAGATTGCCGCAAGACCCCGGTCAGGCAGGCAAGTCACAAGCTAAAAGTTTTGTTAAAAAACTATCAGGTTATTCCGTTGTTGCTAAACCTGTTTCGGGCGATAAGGCAACAAGAGCACAGCCTTTTGCAGCTCAAGTAAATATCGGAAATGTGCGTATGTTACGTGGGGCTTGGAACGATGACTTAATTGAAGAATTAAGGAATTTCCCTAACGGTACTCATGATGACCAGATAGACGGGTGCTCCGATGCATTCAATGAGCTTAACGAGGGTAATTTGGGCTTATTAGAACATCTGGAGGAACAGGCAAGACTTGCAGAAGAATCACAATCTAAACAGGATACAGCGCAATCATGGCTAGATCTAATGGAAAAATAACGTCACTTGCTGCTGATGTGGTGCAAATGTTTGCTCATGGTGTTTCAAATATTGGTAACGCTTGGTTTGGGCCTTCCCAACCTTTGGAGCCAGTGGCACCAAAAGAACAAACCTCAGGGCGGCAATTTGATTACGCAACATCTTTCAACGTCAATTCCAGACCTCGGCAGGGTGAGGCTTTAACTTATGACCATTTAAGGGCGTTTGCAGATAACTATGATCTTTTACGAATCATTATTGAGACACGTAAAGATCAGATGGCCAAGCTTCCTTGGGTTATTCGTCTTAAAGACAAACCCAATACTGATGCAGATGAAGCGCTTGTACATGATGCACGTTGTGAGGAATTAACAAACTTCTTTGCATTTCCTGATAAGGAGCACTCTTGGGATGCGTGGTTGCGTATGTTGCTTGAGGATCTATTGGTTATAGATGCACCTGTAGTTTATACACGCAGAACACGGGGCGGTGAAGTGTATGCAGTTGAACCAATTGACGGCGCAACTATTAAACGAGTATTGGACATTTATGGCCGTACACCGTTGCCGCCTGAGGCAGCATATCAACAGATCTTAAAGGGCTTACCAGCAGTAAATTACACCCGTGATGAGTTGATTTATTTGCCACGTAATCCACGTACACACAAGGTATATGGATTCTCACCAGTTGAGCAGATTGTCACGACAATTAACATTGCTCTACGCCGTCAAGCTCATCAATTGGGATTTTATACCGATGGTAGTACACCAGACTTAATTTTTCAGGTTCCCGCTGAATGGACGCCTGAACAGATTAAACGCTTTGAGGATTACTGGAACTCGTTACTTTCTGGAAATATCCATGAACGACGGAAGACACGTTTTGTGCCTCAGGGTGTTACGCCATTCGATACTAAAGATAAGGCAATGAAAGACGAGTATGACGAGTGGATAGCTCGGATTGTCTGTTTTGCCTTTTCAATTAGCCCTCAGGCTTTTGTGAAGGAGATGAACCGAGCAACGGCCCAAACAGCACAGGAAGCAGCTTTAGCCGAAGGATTAGCGCCGTTAATGCTTTGGGTAAAATCCTTGATGGATCGGATAATTCAGCAAGTATTTGGTTATTTAGATATAGAGTTCAAATGGGATACTGAAGAATCTGCTAAACCAAAAGAGCAAGCGGAAATCGATAAAATCTATGTTGAAGCAAAAGTGCTGCACCCTGATGAGGTGAGGGCCGAGCGGTTTAACATGCAGCCTATGGATCCTGCATTAAGGTCTTCATTGAACCCAGCGACATTATTGCTGCAGCCGCAGCAAGTGGATGAAAGCAAGCCTACTGATGAAGCAAAGGAGAAGTTTGCAAAGTCAAAAAAGTATGTAGCTCCAATCGATCGGGAACGGGAAAAAGTGGAGCAAGTACGGGAACAACTAAAGCAGCAGATTCACCAGTTCTTTCAGGAACAAGCCAAGGATGTAGCCATACAGGTTGTGACAGCAAAGGATCAACTTGGGAAAAGTATTAAGGATAATGTCAGTAATATTCTTGATGGGCTTAGTTTTGGTGCTTGGTCTGGTATAGCTGCATGGATTAGCGATTTAACAAGTCAATTGGCAGTTGATGGGGTAGAGGTTGCTTTAACCCAAATCAATGCAGAGCTTGAGAAAAAGGCGCTTAATCTGGCAAATGAGCAGGCAATTAAGTTTGCCGAAGATCGAGCAGCTGAGCTAGTCGGAATGATTTGGCGTAACGGCGTTTTGGTCGAAAACCCAAGCCCAATATTTAGTATCACTGAATCAACTCGGGAAATGCTGAGAGCTACAATCACACAAGCATTAGAGGAAGGCTGGAGTAATGACAAATTAGCCGATGAAATTGGCAATAGTCATGCATTTAGTGAAGATCGTGCGGAAATGATTGCAAGAACTGAAACAGCCATAGCAGACGTACAGGGCAACATGATTGCCTATAAAGCTGCTGGGGTTGAGTCAAAAGAATGGATGGCCGCACCAGATTGCTGTGACGCATGTCAGGAATTGGATGGAAAAATTATTCCTATCAATGAATCTTTTGTGGCTGGCAGCTACTTCAAAGACGCACCACTTCACCCTCATTGCCGATGTGACACATTGCCAGTAGTGACATGATTTTTAACTTTAACTGAACCACCTTAACCGGTGGTTTTTTTACATCTGAGGTTTTCTTATGAAATTAAAAAAACTTTTTGGAGCAATCCAGAAAATTCAAGATCAGGACGATGGAACAATCATTGTTGAAGGTGTGGCATCTACTGAAGATGAAGACAGCGATAAGGAAATTGTGAAAGCTGATGCCATGCGTTCAGCTATTCCTGATTACATGAAGTTCGGTGCAGTCCGTGAAATGCATCAACCCCTTGCAGCTGGCACGGCGTTAGAAATTAATGTAGATGACAATAATATCACTACTTTAAAAGCTCACATTGTTGATAGTGAAGCAATCAAAAAAGTTAAAACTGGTGTCTACAAGGGTTTCAGTATTGGTGGAAGTGTTACCAAACGGGATGATCTTAACAAATCAATTGTTACGGGCATTCAGTTGGTAGAAATCTCACTGGTAGACCGCCCAGCAAACCCAAGCGCCGTGATTACCTGTTATAAAGCGGATGGTTTATCTGCTGGCGAAGAAAACGCAATTGATCCGCTAACTAAGAGCATGGGCGATGTAAAGGAGATGGCCAATGTACTACAAGACATCATGTGGCTCATTTACTCCGTTAAAGACGAATCTCGCTGGCGTGGAGATGACAGCCCAATCCCTGAGCAACTCCGTGCATGGATTGAATCAGGCGCTGAAATCTTTAGCACTATGGCTCAAGAGGAAGTTGCCACAATGGTTGCACGCGCTAATGAAATTTGTAAGGCCGAAGGGTGTGAAAACTTACGAAAGGCCGAAGTCATCGTATCGAATCCAACAAAAGCAGAGTTGGATGATATTCGTCAGACCATTGAAAAATGTGCAGAGAAAATTTCTAACATCAAAGCCTATAGCCCAGAAGATGCGAGTGCTCCAAATGATGCGGCGCAAACTCAAATCGAGAAAGGAGCGGACGCAGGTGAACTTAAAAAGGTCACAGATGATTTAACTTTAACTAAAGCAAATCTGGCCAAAGTCGAACAAGAGCGCGATACGTTGCAAAAGCGTGTCACTGAACTGGAGAAACAACCTGAAACACCAAAAGCTGCGTTAATGAACCTTAGTAAAGCGGAAGATACAACCGTTATTAAAAAAGATCAGGTTGAGCCGGTGCTAGATGGTAACGGCGAGGTCAATGAAATCGCAACAATGATTAAAAGCGCGCAAGCACAACGTATTTAATCAATTAGTCCTAAATTAAATTTTATGCCCGCTTTTGCGGGCTTTTCTTTGGCGGGAGATAACACATGCCAGATTTAAATGACGCTCTAGATGCAATCAAAACCGCTCAGGGTAAAGCAATGCAAGATACTAATGACTTAACCAAGTCATTTACACAACCCGATGGCCCAACTACAGGCCTACAGGCATATGACTTAGAAGCTCCTTCTAAAAAGTTTTATCCTGTATTAACTCCTTTACGTAACAGTATTTCCCGCGTGACGAATGGTTTTGCAACTCAAGCGAACTGGCGTGTAATTACTGCAATTAACGTAAATAACCAACGTGCAGGGGTTTCTGAAGGGCGCCGTGGTGGAGTTATCCAACATAAAACAGAAGATTACTTTGCTTCTTTTCGTGGTTGGGGCTTAGAAAATAGCGTTACTTGGGAAGCTGATTATGCTGCTAAAAATTTTGAAGATGTCAAAGCTTTGGCAGTACAACAAACCCTTGAAGCAACTATGATCGAAGAAGAGCGACTAATCATTGGTGGTAATACTTCTTTGGCTATGGGTACTACACCAACACCAACACTTGCAGCAGTTGGCACAGGTGGTACGTTGGCTGCTCAAACATGGTCGGTTATCTGTGTTGCCCTTGGTCCACAAGCTTATTTAGATGTGGTTGGGGTGAATAACGGCGGGATTGGTCAGCAATTCGATGCAAGCTCAAAAGTACCAAGCAAAATTACCCGTACAAATGCAGATGGTACTACTGAAGAGTTTGGCGGTGGTTCGGCTCGTAAATCAACGGCAGCCACTGTAGCCACTACAGGTACAACCAGCTCTATCACAGCTACAGTAACACCAGTTATTGGGGCAGTTGGTTATGCTTGGTATATCGGGGCGGCAGGATCTGAGCGTCTAGTAGTGGTTTCAACTGTTAACAGTGTGATTCTCAAGCAAGCGGCAGATCCAAACGCACAGTTAGCAAGTACGTTAGTGGATGAAGATAACTCTACAAGTACAATTGATTTTGACGGACTTTTAATCCAAGCATTTAAACCTAGTAGCAATGCATATGTAAAAGTTATGCCTACAGGTACTGCTGGTGTTGGTACCACACTAACAAGTGATGGTGCTGGCGGTATAGTGGAGTTTGAAGAAGCTTTTGAATATTTCTACCGCAAATATCGCTTAAGCCCTGATGTGATTTACGTTAGTACGCAAGAGTTATTAACCATTACATCTTTAATCATCAAAAATGGTGGTGCTCCATTACTACACTTGAATGTAGATGCTAATAACCCTGCATCTCTTCAAGCAGGTGTGGTGGTTGGTAGCTATCAGAACAAGATTACTGGCCAGCGCGTTCCTTTGCGTATTCACCCTAACTTAGCGGCTGGTACCATCTTTATGTTTACCTCACGCTTGCCTTATCCATTGGCGAACGTTGGTAACATCGTACAGATGAAAATGCGCCGTGATTATCATCAAATTGAATGGCCACTACGTACACGCCGCTATGAATATGGTGTGTATGCAGATGGGGTGCTTCAACATTACGCACCTTTCTCGATGGGTATCATCACCAATATTGCAAAACCAGTTCAATCTTAAATTTATTGCCCAGCCTAATCCGCTGGGCATTTTCTTGGAGTAAAGCAAATGGGATTATTTAAAGCCCCTGAGGGTGTGACATCGGTTAGTGTCGCAGGTGTAGAGCTTGAAGTTAAAGACGGTTTTGTTGAGACAGATGAGAATATCTGGCCATTTGTAGAGCCGTTAGGTTTTACGGTTGGGAAGCCGGATGATTTGGTAGCTCTTCGTGAAGCCGCAGCTAAAGCCGCTAAAGCAGCTGAGGCCGCAGCCAAAGAAGCGGCAGAAAATGAAAAGCTGGCTAAGGCTAAAGCCGAGGAAGAGGCCAAGGCAAAAGCGCAGGCAAAAGCGGATGCAGCCGACAAAGCTAAAGCGGAGGCTGAGGCCGCAGCTGCTGCTAATGCATCAGCTCCAGCTGAAGCAGATGCCGACAAAGCTAAAGGTAAAAAGGCGTAATCAATATGGCACTTACAACATTAGAAAAAGTTAAGGAGTTTTTAGGGCTTAAATCGTCTCAACTTGAAGCAGATGCCTTACTTTCACGCATGATCGATGCTGCAAGTGCCTTTATTGAAAATTGGCTAGAGCGGGAAGTCTTAAGACATTCAGTAACTGAATATCGAGATGGAAACGGAAAATCTGAACTAGTTCTAAAAGAGCCTGATATACGCCTTATTAGCAAAGTTCTTGTAAATGGTAGGGTAATACCAGAATCGTCCAATTTTCACGACTACGGTTATCGATGGGCTGATTGGTGGTTAATTTTGCAAGGTGATTGCTTTCATCATGGCCGGCGAAATATTCAGATTGAATATGAAGCCGGATTTGATGAAGTCCCGAGTGATATTGAACAAGCTGTAATTGACCTTGTAGCGCTACGTTACAAGGAAAAAGACAGAATCGGTATACAGTCTAAAACATTGGCAAATGAAACTATTTCATTTTTCATAGGCGAATTAACTCCATCGGCAAGAGCAACACTACAGCAATATAAGCGAGTTGTTCCAATATGATGATTAATTATCATGTTGATGGTGATGCAAAGCTAACAGGTACAGTTGATCAGATTGATGAAGCGGTTAGGCAATCTATTGTCAGATCCACTCTTAAACTTTTGATCAAGGTGAAACGAGAGAAGCTTAGCGGCCAAGTACTCAATGTACGAACTGGACGTTTGCGCAGATCCATCACACAAAAAGTTATAGATCTAAGCAATGGTGTTACAGGTATTGTCGGTACTAACGTTGAATATGCTCCTCCTCATGAGTATGGATTCAATGGTGACGTAACAGTAAAGGCTCATTTGAGAATGATCAAAATGGCTTTTGGTAAATCTATTAGTCCTAAGCAAGTCAGTATTAAGACTCACACACGTAAGGTTGATTTGCCTGAAAAATCTTTTTTAAGGTCTGCCTTAGAAGAGATGAGAAAGGAGATTAAACAGGATCTGGAAGTATCAATACGGCGGGGCATAGCATGAGTATTAATCGTGAAGCAATTTTTATAGCTCTCTTTGATCTATTAAAAAATATTGATGGTTTTGTTACTGCTGAACGGCGTTTAAGACATTGGAATGATGTGCCTGACATTGAACAGCCATATTTATGTTTAGCCCAAGGGCAGCAAAGCGTAGCTCAAGGCAGCCCAGCTACTGGTGTAAAGCCTAAATGGACGTTATATGCAGACATTTATTTATACGCACGTACAACCGGTGAGCAGGTTCCATCTAGTGTGCTTAATCCATTAGTCGATGCTATTGAAGCAGCTTTACAACCGGAATTTCCAGAAATTGAAAAATGTCAGACTTTAAATAGTTTAGTTACTCATTGCTGGATTGATGGAACCATTGAAACAGATGAGGGTACGTTAGGTGATCAAGCCGTCGCCGTCATACCGATCAGCATTTTAGTTAATTAATTAAATTTTCACCAAAGACCTGCTTTTTAGCAGGTTTTTTTATGGAGTATTACATATGGCTCAGTATTCATTTGGTGTGGGTAATCTATTTGCTACACCATTATCTGATGCATACGGCGCACAGATTGCCAAACCAACATCTTTCGAGCTTGGGATTTTACAAGATAACTCGGTTGATTTTAGCTTCGATGTAAAAGAGCTTTATGGTCAAGGGCAGTTCCCTGTAGATATTGCACGTGGTAAAGGCAAGATTACAGGTAAAGCAAAAGTTGCTCGTTTAAATGGTCTTCTGGTTAATAGCATTTTATTTGGTCAAGCCATGTCTACGGGTTCAGCTACAGCAGTGGCGCGCTCACTGACTGCTACACCAGTGCCTGTAGGTGGAACCGTTACACCAACCCCGCCAAATGCTGGGGTTTTTGTTGCGGATCTAGGTGTAACTAATGCAAAGGCTGTTCCATTAACGCGTGTAGCATCTGCACCCGCAGCAGGGCAATACTCAGTTGATGAGTCTACAGGTGCATATACATTTGCTACAGCTGATGCAAATTTGCCGGTGTTTATTAATTATCGGTATTCCACAACTATGGCCGGTGCGAAGTCTTCAACAGTTATGAATTTGCCAATGGGTGAGGCGCCGTCATTCTCGTTAGATCTTCATAAGGAGTATCACGGCAAAATCTTAACTCTGCACCTCTTCAAATGTGTCAGTACAAAAATGTCTCTTGCCGGCAAGCAAGACGATTACGATACGCCAGAATTTGAGTTTCAGGCGTTTGCTGATGATTTAGGTCGTGTATTTGATTGGTCAATTTCGGAGTAAAAGTAAATGCAATTTAACCAAGTTGATAACCCACGCGGAAACGAAAAAAAAATTGCTGGCCAGAAATGGATTTTTGCACCGGCTCCTTTGGGGGCTATTGAGCGTTTTCAGGATCAATTAAGCTCGGCTTCAGTGCCGGTAGCAGTCATTATTGATATGGCCCACATTTGTTTAAAGCGAAATTATCCTGACATTACCCGTGAATTTATTGCGGATGAATTGATTGATATCGGCAATATGCAAGAAATTTTGGATCTTGTGGTAAACGTTTCTGGTCTTGACCATAAAGGCGACAAAGAGGCAACCGATTCGGGGGAATAGACTGGGAGGAGCTTTACACTCATTTAGTGCTTAAAACTGGTAAGGACTATGATTACGTACGTAATGAAATGGACTTACCACGTTTAAGAGCAATGAATGCTTATAACAAAAAGTTTCCTCCCGAAGAGGTTAATCTTCATCGAATTTACTTGATGCTGGCTTGTTTCTTTGGTGTAGATAAAGATGAGCCAGAGGATGATATACCAGAGGAAGATTTGCCAGATATTTTAGAAACATTAAAAGCATTCCCGCAGGGGTAACTTAGGTTGCCCTTGTATTTTTAAAAGACAATAAATAATGAGTTTGTTATCTTATTTTTGACTTTATAAAATTTGGTAAAAACCAATGAATAAACTATTCATTCTTTTAACTGGACTATTGTTTTCTGTTTCCTACTCACATGCTAGTACTGAGTTGCAAGATAAACAAAAAATATTGGAGATGATGAAACAATATTCAGGCTTAGTTTCTTGTATGTCATCCTTTTCAAATGATCCTGAAAATAAAGACCCTACCACAATTAAAGATATTCAAACAGTCGAATACGATCCTAAACAATCCACCTTTGTATTTTATGTTTTATGGTCTGGTGATCATGGGTGTGGTGGTGGATCAGGTAGTATGTCAAGTTTTGTGACTGAAGTTGCCAAATATGGCGATTGGAAGCCATACACAATACAAACTGATTATGCTTTTGGGGAAAATATAGGCTTTAACTATGTTTATATTGAGTCAATAAGAAAAATTAATACTAATAAATACGAGGTTGTTAGTTGGGATTACGCAGACGATAAATATGGCGGCGAGGATGGTGGAAGCAATTTTCCTGCAAATAAGTTTAAATATACTTTAGAGCGCGAACGGTTTGAACCTTGGAAAATTACCCATCAAGCACTATTAGAACAAAGAAAATAGTCTCTTAAATTTATGAAATAAAGGCACCAATTGGTGCCTTTTTTATTGGAAGTAATGACCCGCTTAAGCGGGTTTTCTTATGCCTGCGAGGTCAATATGGCAAGTAATGAAAATCGTGTTGAAGTACAGGTAGGTGCAAACACTGCGGAGCTTCAGCGTGGAATGCATGAAGGTGAAGCAATTGTAGAGCGTTCAGCCAATAATATTGAAAATATTGGGCGCAATATTGATTTTAGAGTTGATTTATCCAGTATGGAAGAAAGCTTTGATCGAGTTTCAACTTCCATCAACAGCAGAATCAAAACTTTAGGTATGAACATTGCCTCTACACTTGCACAAAGTTTAGCAATCGGTGGCCTCGTAGCTTTTGCTAAGCAAACTATTGATACAGGCAATGAAGTAGATAAATTAGCAAAATTGGTCGGCACTTCAGCTGAAAAGTTTCAGTATTATTCTAAAGGCGCTGAAATGGCTGGCCTATCTATGGACCAGTTTGGCTCTATGGGCAAAGATGCTTTAGATAAACTTGGTGAAGCTCGCCGTGGTGAAGGCGAGATGATGGATTTTTTTGAAAAGATTGGTCCAAAAGTTGGCGTCACCATTGATCAATTTAAGGATCTAAGTGGGCCAGATGTTTTGCAGGCTTATTATAACGGCTTAGAAAAAGCGAACATATCCCATGCTGAAATTGTCACCTACATGGAGCAGCTTGTAGATGACGGAAGCGCATTAATTCCAATGCTACAAAATGGTGGAGCGGGATTTAAAAAATGGGGGGATGAAGCTAAGGCGGCTGGAGCAATTATGTCTACAGAGATGATTGCCAACTTAAAAACAGCAAAAGAAAATGTATTTAAGTTGCAGTTGCAGTTCCAAGGCCTACAAGCAATTCTTGTTAATAATATTACCCCTGTAGTAACTGCTATCTCTAAAAATTTCGACACTATTAAAACTGTTTTAGTTGTTTTGGCCGCAGTTATTGCGACACGTTTAGCAGTTCAACTAGCAATTCTGACAAGAGAGTTTGTAATTGGTGTTGCTCAGGGAGTGGCCTATCAGGTGCAGCTATCAGCATTGCAAGGTCAAGCTATTCGTACAGCCACAGCTATGGGAGTGTTGCGTAGCGCGTCAGCTTTATTAGGTGGTCCAGCTGGTTTAGCTATGCTGGCCGTTCAAGGCGTTGCTGCAGGTGCAGCATTTCTCTATATGAAAAATAGTAGTGATGATTTAGCGCCGTCTTTGGATACTCAAAAAAAGTCTGTTACTGAACTTCGTGATGAATATGAAAAACTTGAAGCCTCACAGCAGCGGGTTTTGACACGTAAAGCTACAGATGAGTTGCAAAAAACGAGTACAGCCTATCGTAACCAGAGAAATGAATTGCTAGGGCTCGTAGATGCAATTACTCGTAATTCTGATGTGTCTGATGAGGATCGAGCAGCAGCCAGTTATCTTTTTGAGGAATACCGAAAAGGTAGAATTGTTGCTGAGCAATTAGCTGGGGGTATCAATCAGTTAAAAACAGTTAATGCTAATGCGAAAGGAAGTATTGATGACAAGGTGTTTTCTCTAAAGGAAGAGGCAAAGAAAGTCGTTGAGGCTGATCGGGTACTGAAAATTTATAACGGTACTATTAAGCAAGGGACAACAGACAATAATGATCATGCCAAGTCAGTTGATAAAGTTACTGAAGCATATACCAACTTAAGCGCTAAGCAAGTTGAATATGTTAAAGGCGTTGAGTTAGCTAAAGAGAAAGAAAAGTATATTCAAGATTTAATGAAACAAGGATATACGCGTGAAAAAGCCGAGTTTTATGCGGATGCAAAGGAGAAATCTGGAACGGCATTTAATGCACAAACTCCGAAGGGATTGGGAGATTCAATAAATCAAGCCTACAAACTCAAACAGCAAGAAGATGCCAGAGTTGAAAGTGAAAAGAATGCTGCTGAGGAGGTAAAAAAACAAAATGAGTTGTTAGAAAAACAGCAAAAAATCTTACAGGTTAATGAACGTGTAAAAGCCAATGCTGCTAAGTATAACTATTCAGGAATTGAGCAAAAGTACAATTTACCAAGTGGCATGTTATCGGCAATTAACATGCAGGAAACTAAAGGGAAAAATGTAGAAGGCCCCCAAACTAAATACGGTACTGCTAAGGGTAACTTCCAGTTACTTGATGCTACGGCCAAGCGTTTTGGTGTTTTGAATCCATTTGACACTAAACAGGCCGCAGATGGGGCAGCACAATATTTAAGATTTTTACTCGATAAGTTTGGCGATATTAATAAAGCAATTTCAGCATACCATGCTGGAGAGGGGAACGTAGAGAGGGGCACTGGTTTAGGGCCAATCAATAAGCAGTATGTCAAAAATGTAAAAGGGTATATGGCGGGTAGCAATGGCGTTGCTGCTGGAACTGAGTCTAATGAATATGATAAGGCACTACAAGCTCAGTTAAATGAAATTGAAAAAGCTGAAAAACTTAAACTTCAATTGCAATATAAATATGCTGATGCTCAAAAGAAGGTTGAAATTGACCTTAAAAACGAATTGGAATTGATAGAAAGTTCTAAACTTTCAATATCAGAAAAATCTGACTCTAAAGCAAAAGCCGAGAAGGATGCTAATGACAAAATTTTAGCATTACGATTAGAGTTGCTTGAAAAAACCAAGGTTATGCGCGAGGCTGAAATTGATCATTTTCAGCGTGTTGCTGAGCGTACATATCAAATTGAAATGGCACAAGTTCAAGCAGATTTTGATGCAAATAAGATTTCCCATGTTCAAAAAGTTCAGAGAGAAAAGTTTTTAGAAGACACGCTTACGGCGATAAAACGCCAAGGTCTTCTAGACCGCCTAGATCTTGAAAATGAACTTTCAGGGATTTCTGGTAAGCAAGGAAATCAAGGGCAAATACTTGAGAGTATTTCAGGTCTAGATACGGGCAAACAAGTATCTGATACAAAATCTACAGGGCTTTTAACAGAAGCTCAAATGAAAGACTTTGAGGCTAAATTTGGTGGTTTAACTTCTCGTATGTCGGGTCTGTGGGATAAGGGTATTCAGTCCATGTTGAATGGTACGCTGACGTGGAAAAATGCCATGAATGCTATCTTCTCTGAGCTTTCAGCTGAGTTCATTCAAAATATGGTCACAGCACCACTTAAAAAATATATGGCAAGCCTTGGTCCACGCTTAGCTGCAAAACTTGGTCTTATTAAAGCTGAAACCGTAGCCGAGGCATCTGGCCAAGCTGCACAAACAGGAGCAACTATTGCAGGTGAAGCGACTCGTACCGGTGTAACCGCTTCAGGTGGTTTAGCACGATTAGGCCTAAAAGCAACCGAGGCGATTAAAGGCATCATGATGAGCGCATGGGAGGCAATGGCCGGAGCATTTAAGGCAATGGTTTCCATTCCCTATATTGGTCCAGTTCTCGCCGTAGGTGCCGGTGCTGCTGCGTTCGGTTTAGTTGCTGGTCTAGCCGGCAAGATTAAATCTGCTCGGGGCGGTTACGATATTCCATCCGGTGTTAATCCTATAACCCAACTTCATGAAGATGAAATGGTATTACCCGCACAACATGCGAACACTATCCGTGAGCTAGGGAAATCTACATTCAACTCAGGTATGTCAGATAATTCTGATCTTACTGGCCAAGGTGGTGAAAATGCTGTGTTTAATATTCAGGCTTGGGATTCAAGAGATATTAAACGCTTCATGAAAAAGCACGGACGTGAAGTAGCAGGTGGTTTAAAGGGTTATCGCCGTGGCTTTGGTAAATAAGGAGGATTCATGTCAGACGTATTGTTTCCTGAACTGCCGGGTTTAGAGTGGGATCTCACCAAAACCCCGATGTTTAATACCAAGATCATGCAATCAGTAAATGGTCGTGAATTACGGGCAAGTTATCAGGCTGTACCCAAGTATGAAATTTCAATGTCCTATGCGTTCTTACGGGAAAACAAAGGAAGAAAAGAGTTTCAACAGTTAGAGGGTTTCTTTTTAGAGCGCCGTGGTGCTTTTGATTCGTTTCTTTTCAAAATGCCAGATGATTTTGAGTTTAACTGCACCTTTACAGGTGATGGTATAACGACATCTTTTCAGCTTTATAAAACCCTCTATACCAGTCAGATTCCATTAAATAATACTGAAGCCAAGATCATTGGAAATGTTGATCCGAACATGTGGAATAAGTTGGCCAGTAAAAATATGTGGAGCACAAACACTGAAAAACTTATGTGGAGTAAGGCAACAGCACAAATTACTCCAGATGGTAAGTATGAAGTTTCCGAACCGATTGAAGAAGGTATCGAAGTCACTGTTTCAGGAACATTCTATTATCGATGCCGCTTTAAAGATGATGAGCAAGAGTTTGTCAACTTTATGGACAAGTTGTGGAAAGCCGGAAAGGTTGAATTGATTGGTTCACTAGGAAATAAGATATGAGACAAGCTTCCCCGAAACTTATTGCCTTATTAGATGCTAATCAATTCATAATGGCAGATCTATATACGATTACCACGATTCAGGGCATTAAGTATCGATTTACAAATTATGACTTTGATTTAACCGTGGGCGGTAAAGTATTTTCGTCACAAGGTCCAATTATAAGCCGTGAGGGTATTAGTCTTTCTTTGGGCATTGAAGTAGATAATTTATCTATCACGATTGGTACTAATGAGAGTACTAAATTTGGTGAAGTGCCAGTGGCTCAAGCATTTCATAATGGCGTACTCGATGGTGCACGGTTTAAATTAGAACGTATCTTTATGGATGCTCAGACACCAACTGATACAAGTGCCGGCACATTGGTTTTATTTGAAGGTCGAATTGTAGAGCCAGAGTTTGACCGTTACGAAATTAAAGCCAGTGTGGTTTCAGATGTTGACGGATTAAAACTTCAGATGCCACGCAACCTTTACCAACCGGGCTGCTTAAACACCTTGTTTGATAGCGCTTGTGGTTTACGTAGTGCTGACTTTGCCGTTAATACTACTATTGGAGCAAATAGTACGCCTAACAGAATTCTGTGTGATTTAAGCCAACCTCAAGGATGGTTTACGCAAGGTGTTGTAGAGTTTTTAGAAGGGGTAAATATTGGAATTAAACGCACTGTACGCTTACATGAAACAGGTGCATTACTTCTAACTTTGCCGCTTTTAGAAATGCCAGCAATTGGTGAAGCTATTCGTGTTTATCCGGGTTGTGATAAACGACTTGATACCTGTACTAATCGATTTAATAACCGAGCTCGCTTCCGTGGAGCGCCGTTTGTACCGGTTCCAGAAACATCAATTTAACAATTTTATATTCAATCAAAGCCCAGCAAATCGCAGGGCTTTTTATTTGGGAAATATATTATGGCAGTACCTGATAAAGACGCCTTAATTGGGCCTACGGTTACAGAGGCGCAATTCAAAACTAATCTTGGTGCTATTGTAGACTTCATTAAGCCAATTGAATCTCAAAGCCCTATTTATGCAACGACTACTTTGTTAACTGCTTCTAGGCCAAAAGAAAACCAAATTTATGCAAAAGCATTAGATACCGGAAAAGTATGGTATTGGAATAAGCCCGCTGGCTCACCTGAGGGGAATTTTTGGACTGAGACAAATTTAAGTGATCTCGATCAAGCAAGTTCTTATGTTGATGAGAAAGTATATGAATCTGAAAAAAATTCAATAGAACATGTTAATAAACTAATCCAGAAATTCGACAATATTGAATCGATTTATCACTTTGAAGATCTTCTCCGTTACGTTATTGGCGTAATTGAAAGAAGTGGAAATCTAAACTGGTTTTTTGATGTTATTGCAAAAGACTTCAAGACTGAAACTACATCCTTAAGCGAAGTAGAATCTAATATTAAAGAAACACTAAACCGAATCTTTACTGAAGATAGTGAAAAATCGCTAATTATTGCAGATGTTTTTTACAATGAAATAATTACAGTGTTGTTGGATGGTCGCTTTTACATTCCAAACCTGAAGCGCTCAGTACAAGAGGAGCTTGCAGCTTTAAAAAATCAAAATGACTTTTCAGTACAAGTGGCTGTCGCATTAAATAGTTATCAAACTACAGCTAAATCTAGATTGTTAACATTTCTTGACAAAGCAAAGAAGCAAACTGGAATGCTTGGGTATAAACGTGTTTCTGCCGCAGGGGAGAACGGGTCTGGTTATCAGAAAATACCTGCAATTCTTAAGACCTCAAATAATTCAGCAATCTTGTTTTTTAATCGAGGAATAAATGGTTATAACGGTGATTTTGAAGGGGCAGAGTTATATCGATGCACAATCACTTGGGATAGTGCATATAACATCACACGGACAGAACCAGTACTTTTTTACAGTGTAAAAAATATAGTCGAAAGGGGCATTGTTAAACATGCAACGCTGGGTAATACGAATGATGGTCGACTAATACTTTTATTTGAAGTTTCAGCCGAAACAACCGGTATTAAGTATGTTCAATACATTTCGTATTCAAGTGACAATGGCCAGACTTGGACCAATCCCGTAATACTTGATCTATCTCATTTACTTCCTGTTAATGCACAATATTTTGTATTGGGTACTGGTTCAAAAATTATTAAAAATGCACAAGGCAGATTATTAACTACAGTCTATTTTGTGGGAATTAACGGCATTGCAATTATTTATTCAGATGATAATGGCACGACTTGGCAGATGAGTAATGTTGCAACAATTACAAATACGGTTAATGAGAGTTCGCTAGTAATTCTAAGTGACGGTTCAATACTTATCACTGTGCGAGATGAAACTAAGCCGGGCTATAAACAGTATTTCAAATCTACAGATAATGGTCTGACTGTAAGCTATGTTGGGCCTTCAACTATTACAAGTCCACATTGCCAATCGTCACTTAACAAATTTTCTGATGGCACGTTAGTAGTAGCTACCCCAACAAATCCCCAATCAAGAAGTAAGTTTCAGGTTTTATTTAGCTTTGATGACGGGCAAACATGGAATTTACGACGTTATCAATATTATTCAGATGTTGTATATGCGGGCTATTCTTCACTTGAAGTCATTAACGATGATTTAGTTCTTGTTGCAGTTGAGGGCGGCATACAAACATCGAGCGTTATTGAATATCGAGACAATATCGACGTTTTATTAATTAATTTAAAAGAGGTTTATCAAAATGGCATTAGTTCTTAAATCTGACAAGCCTATTTTGTCGAATACAAACACGTTTAATACGCTAGATTTGCTCACTGCATCTGAATTAGCTCAACTCTATATTGATCGCGTTGCGGCAGATGGCGGGACTATTTCTGATCTAGATTATTTAAATCGCATTTGCAATTTTTTGGCGACAAATAAATTAGCTTCCAAAGTTCACACTATTGCTTCAGCAAGTTTGGGTGTCAAAGTTTCTGAAAATAATGATGTCAGTAAAATGTACAACTTAATTAATGATTATGATTTAAAGCTTGTGCAGCTAAATGCGACAATGGGTATTATTGATAATCCAGCAAAGCCAAAATTTATTGCAAAAACATCAGGTAATCGTGCGCAAGTTTGGCAAGGTAGCTCAACTACAGCAAACTCAAGCACATCATTGGGAAATGTCTTTATACAAGATCAACAGTATTTATCAACAAACGAATGTGTATCTGTGAGTATTGTCGCTGAAATGACAGGCGTAGATAGCTTTTCTGGGCTAAGCATATTTTCGTTCGCAAACAGTGATAATAAAACACGTTACAATCGAGTTTTTCACGGAACATCGAACTACACAAGTAATACTGCGCTCGGCAATATTACTGCCTATATGTCTGATGCAAGAAGTGATGAAGATGACTCACAACAAGAATATGTCATTTATGCGTCACGTGGTACTACGAGTGGTGCTGCAATTAAAAAAGATGGAGTACTTCACTTTTTTACAGGCAAGGATGCTAATGCTAGAGTAGCTGTAAGCAATAAACTTGCTAGCAATTCTGATGTATATACAAATACATTAAATAATTCTACAGCAGCAAAAACAAAGCAATTCAAAGAAAAGCGTAACTTTAATCTTGGAACTTCATATCATCCCACAAATAATCGATTCAGCAATCTGAAGTTTTATGATGTATTTGTTTTTCGAGATTTAAATGACTTTAATCAGTCTCTGCTGGTGAGAGACTTTATTGAGAGTGAACTTAAATTGTTTTATGGCAATAGATCATGATAAATTTATAAAGATTATTACGAAAATCCTTATAAATTATTATGAAAAGATATGAAAGTTTAGATTGGTTGCGAGGGTTAATGGCCTTCGCAATCATGATATATCACTTAGTAAGTTGGAAATTTTTTCACGCTGAAGCAGGAGGCTTATTAGGAAATTTAGGAATTTATGGAGTTTCTATATTTTTTGTTTTAAGTGGATTAAGTATGGCTATTGTATATAACAATTATATAAAGGACTCTCAGACAGCTATTGTTTTCTTTGTAAGGCGGCTATTTAGATTATTACCATTACTTTGGGTAACTATCTTTTTAGCATCATGTGCAGCATATTATTTAAGAGGTGAACTAGATTTATATAAAATATTCCTAAATGTTACGCTCTTATTTGGATTTGTTGCGCCAGAAGCGTACATTAATACTGGTGCATGGAGCATTGGAAACGAGGTGTTTTATTATGCTTTCACGCCATTTTTCATCATGCTTTATTCTAAAAGCAAGCATCTAGGTAACTTTGCAGTACTGGCTTTAACAATAATTGGGATGTATTTTGCTTTTTTGCAATAGATTCAAATTCAACACTAAAAGATCAGTGGGAAACTTATATAAATCCATTTAATAATTTCTTTTTATACGCATGTGGGTTGGCTCTCTACTATAATTTTCATAATTTTGACATGAATTATATGTCAAATTTCTTGATCATATTAAGTACAGCAGTTTTTTGCCTTTATCCCGCAGAGGGCGATCAAATTAGTATTGTTACAGGATTTAATAGAGTTGTTTTTGCCACATCAGCAATTGCGCTTACTTTAGGTTTTTACAAGCTATGCATACACCCTCCAACATTTGTTGCAAATTCTTTAGCAAATTTAGGTGAGGCAACTTACGGTGTGTATTTATTACATCCAATTGTTTTTTTTGCCACCAATAAAGTAATTGATGATCCATATTTTTGTGTAGTCATTACAGTGGTTGGTACTATTGTTGCTGCAAATATTTCATACCATGTTTATGAGAAAAAGTTTATTAAACTTGGTAAAAAGGTAACTACATTTGAAACGAAAGTAGTTCAGCAGGTTAATTAAATGTTAGCAAAACTGGTGTTTTGTTTATTTATAATTTTCTCATGTATTCTGATTTTTATTGGAGTAGTGATCACAGATAATTTAATTTTAGCTGCAGGTGGCCTTTTGATTTTTGGAGCACTCTTAATTAAAAGCATTTTTAAAATTAGATTCTTTAACACATATTAGAGTCTAGTTTATTTCTAGTAAGCCCTATCTAAAGAGATTAGGGCTTTTTTATTTATTTATTTTTTTGGTGACTTATGAAAAACATTGAAGCAGTTCAAGAGGCTTTAACGTGGCTCGGCACACCATATCATCACCAAGGCCGTGTTAAGGGTGTTGGTGTGGATTGCGGAACTTTGATCTGTGAGGTCTACGAAAAAGTAGGGCTTATGGACCATTTAGATCCGCGACCATACCCACCAGACTGGCACCTGCATCAGATGGGGCAGCGCTATTTAGAGCTTATCTTAGGTGTATGTGATCCTGTAGAAGGACCACCACAACCGGGTGACATCGTTTTATATCAATTTGGCAAGTGCATCAGTCATGGTGCAATTGTCATCGAATGGCCACAGGTCATTCACAGTTATCTCCATCAGGGAGTGATTATCCAAGATGGAACAAAAGGAAGTTTAGCCCGGCGAATTGCCGGGTTTTTTCGTATGAAGAGGCTTAAATAAATGGGTGGATTATTTGGCGGTACCACGATTAGTACTACTGATACCCGTATTAACTCAATGCGAATCCAGCAATCAGCTTACGGGCTTTGTCAGCCTTTGGTGTATGGAAAAACCCGAGTTGCTGCCAACATGTTTTGGTACGGAGATTTCTTAGCTACGCCTCACACTACGGTTGAGAAATCAGGTGGCAAAGGGGGGAGCACTAAAACTAGTAACACTACTTTTAGTTATAGTGCTTCGCTCATGTTGGGATTATGTGAGAATCAGATTAAAAAGATTGGCTTGATATGGGTTGATAAAGATCAGTACATCACAAAGCAGGAAGGCTCTATAACATTAGATCCAATCGACCAGTTAAAGTTTGAATTATTCGATGGGAACAATAACCCGCCTTGGGGCTGGTTAGTTTCAAAGCATCCGGATCAGGCGATTAATTATCCTTATCTCGGTTATGTGGCATGTGCTAATTATGAGATGGGAAATAGCGCCAGCCTTTCAAATCATAACTTTGAAGTGATCAGTACTATTACATTGTCAGAAACTATTGACGATGCTAATCCGGCTGATGTGATTGAAGACTTTATTACACATCCTCGGCACGGTGCAGCACCTAATCTAAACATGGCGGATTTAGAAGAGTTTCGTACTTATTGCCGTGCAGCCAATCTCTTAATTAGTCCAGCATTTACCGAGCAACGAGCAGCGTATGAAACAATCAATGAGATTGTCGAAGCTGTAAATTGCGCTGTGGTACCAAGTCCAGACGGTTTAAAAATTCGTTCTTTTGGCGATTCTGCAATTACTGGAAACGGTGTTACTTTTACTCCGGATCTCACACCGGTTTATCACTTAACTGATGATGATTTTATTAGCGATGATGAGCCGGTGCGAGTTCGCCGCAGCCGTGATACGGATGCTTATAATCATGTGCAGATTGAATACATCAATCGCTACAACCAGTACAACACAGAAACAACTGAGGCCAAGGACCAAGCAAATATTGAGATGTTTGGTTTAAGGACAGAGGATCCAGTAGAAAGCCATTATTTTTGTGAACCTAAAATAGCCCGTCATGCTGCTCAGCTCCGTTTACAAAGATTGCTTTATGTACGTAATGAATATGAGTTTACTTTGGGTTGGAAGTACTGCCGGCTTGAGCCGATGGATATTGTCACCATTACTGATGAAGCATTGGGCTTAAATCAATTTCCTGTACGTATTACACGTATTGAGGAAGATGAGTTCGGTGAATTAACTATTACGGCGGAGGAACTTGCTGTAGGTTCAAGATCTGCCATTGAATACGATTCACAAGCATCTAATGGTTATCAAGGCGGTAACGAAGAACCGGGTAATGTGAATGCTCCAGCTATCTTTGAACCTCCGTTAGATTTAACTGATGGAAAGAATCAAGTATGGGTAGCTGTGTCAGGTGGGATTAATTGGGGTGGGTGTAACGTTTGGGCCAGCCTTGATAATACAACTTACGAAATGATCGGTACTATTTACGGTTCCGCACGATATGGCCAATTGGTTACGGCGATTGATGCAGATGATACAGCCTTGCAAGTTGAGCTCAATACAGCAAGTCGTATCTTCAGTGGAACCTTACAAGATGCTCAAGCCGATCAAACGCTTTGTAAAGTAGGTGACGAGTATTTTAATTATCAAGTGGCCACCTTAAACGGTTCTGGTCTTTATACCTTAAGTGACGTTTTGCGGGGGCGTTTTGACGATGCTCAGATTCATAACGCTGGTGAGCCTTTTGTGCGTCTTGATCGGGCTATTTTTGAGTATGAATTTAGTGAAAATCTTATAGGTAAACAGATCTTCTTGAAGTTCACTAGCTTTAATGGATTGGAGCGCAAAGAACAAACATTAGATGAGGTAACAGCTTATAGCTATACATTATCTGGTGGACGTCCAGCAGGTGTTAAAGGTCTTTCCCTTCAATCACCGTTTGTTGGTACCACTTTCAAGGTTCAATGGCAAAGCTCAACTGGTGCAGATGGCTATCGTGTTCAGGTCTGGTCTAATGGGGCTATGATTCGTCAAGTTGATACAACCAATACGGATTATAGCTATTCGATAGAAGAAGCTAAGACTGATGGAGTAGGACGAGCTTATACAATACGTGTAGCAAGTAAGAACGGCGACCAGATTAGTACTTTTGCTGAATTAAGTATTAGCAATCCGGTACCGCCAGTACTTCTAAATGTTTATACAGCTGCTACGGTAGATTCTATTACAGTGAATTGGGTACCGAGCGAAGTACCAGACCTGAAAGATTATGCAGTGTGGCTAAGTCCTACTCCTAATTTTGATCCTACACAAATGCCGCCTACGTGGACCGGCACAGATTTAACAACTACATTTGGAGGACTACAACCAACTACTCCATATTACATTCGTGTTGCTGCACGAGATGTATGGGAAAACACAGTCTGGAACTATACAAATCAGATTACTCAAAGTACTTCTGAAGGTTAATTTAAATTTTTACATAGCACCCGATCGGGTGCTTTTTTTTGCCTACTTCTGGAGCAAAAGGCATGGAACCAGTTTCTACAAGCGGTTTAACAGCAATTTTAAAATTTTATGGTGCAGCAATCATGGTGACTTTAGCGGTCGCTTTAGTTGCAGCAGTTGTATTAATGACGCGTATGCCACGCTCACCACAAGAGTGGGCCGTAGGCTTGATTTGTACGGTTGTATCAAGTTTGGCTGGTGGCTCATTCATTATTGTGAAGTGGGGGCTTCATGAATGGGTTACTGATGTATGGGGGATGATTGCACTTGGTGGGTTCTTCTTTGTTTGTGGTTTACCTGGTTGGGCTTTAGTCCGTTGGATCTTTAATTTCATAGATAAACAGGAAGGGAAAACGATTGTTGAAGTGATTAAAGAGTTTAAGAAAGCCAGAAAAGACATTGAAAACAGCTAATGCCGCCTTCGGCCGGTTTTTTATTATCTAAAGGAAAGTGAAATGAACATTGAACAATATCTTGATGAATTGATTAAGCGTGAAGGCGGGTATGTAAATAACCCAGCTGATCGCGGCGGTGCAACTAAGTATGGAATTACTGAAGCAGTTGCTCGAGCAAATGGATTCAAAGGTAGTATGCGAGATTTACCTCTGGATGTGGCCAAAGCAATTTATCGCAAAAACTATTGGACTGCTCCACGTTTTGATCAGGTTAATGCAATTTCCTCTGCTGTAGCTGAAGAACTTTTAGATACTGGTGTGAATTGCGGTACCGGCTTTGCAAAACCACTTTTACAACGAGCTTTGAACTTGCTTAATAACCAAGGTAAAGCAGGTTGGCCAGATTTAACAGTTGACGGAATTTATGGTCCAGCAACTCTTAGTGCACTCAAAACTTATCTGGCCAAGCGTGGAAAAGACGGCGAAAAAGTCCTGGTGCGTGTTCTTAATATCATGCAAGGCCAGCGCTACATCGAAATCTGTGAGCGAAATCCTAGTCAGGAACAGTTTTTTTATGGCTGGATTAACAATCGAATTTCCCTATAATTCTTATATTTGCTGTGCATTCTAATAATAGAGTGCACAGCTTTTATACCCATCTAACAATATATAAACTCTTTCATTCATAATGACATCTTATTGCTCTGTCTTATCAAATAGGGATACAACCTCTGATTTGAAGATTATGTTTACTCGCAAATTTAGCGGCAGATATTGACTCTGTTGCATACTTCGCTGCACCATATGGTCCTCGGAAAAGTTTTGCAGCATTAATAGAATAATCTTCACAGAATTCAAGTACTTTTAAGACTTCTGAGTTTTTGATAGTAAATTTAAAAAGACCACTTACTTGTTTTTCATGCATTAAATCTGAAATTAATTTTAACTCAGTGATTTTAAAACTTTGATGTGTGAGATTTGCTCTAGCATCTAATGTTTGTCTTACTAGAGTGAAACAACCTTCCTGAGAAGATATATTAATATTATGGGCCCTTGGTACATCTATTATTTCGAAATTTAATTTATCACTACTATTCAATAAATTTTTCTTTTCTGTATCTATAACCCATATTGAAAAGCTATCTTCTAAATTTGAACTACCATTGATCACACCTGTAGCAGCAAAATACATAGCAACTAAAGGGTTGTAACTCCAGTCAAGTAACTCGGTCGGATATCCATAATGTTGTGCAAAAGCTAGCAACTCGAATAGTTGTCTCTGTGGCCAACTTGATGGGTTCAAGAATACTTTATCATGACACTCATTTAGTGTTTCAGTTCTAAAAATATAAGAATCATTTGGAATTGAGACTGCATTAATATCACACCCTTTAACAAATGTTTTTAAATAAGTTAGTTGTAAAAAACACAGATCATTATATGAGTTTGATAGAGTTGAGTGAGCAAATACATTTCTATATAAAGATGGAACTAATTCATGCGTTGAATTTGATTGTCCTCGGTAAATGAAATTATGATTTGCTGAACCAGTTTTTTCTGCCAATTTCATTTTATTTTCAGGTTTGAGAACTTCCTTAAATTCATCAAAAGACACTAAAAATTCTTTGTAACCGTTATGCATTATTTCTTTCAAAAGAAAAACTCCATTGTTGTGATTTCAAAAGATATGTTAAGTAATTCATTTTTTTGAATAATGTATTCTATATTTTTTTAATCTATTTCCAATAGGGTATGATCAATAAAATATTAATTTTATTGATAAAAGTTCTTCTCTCTGGAAAAAATCTACTCAATCAATCTCGGCTCAATGACCAAATACGACCTAGTTCATTACTGATACCCACTGTAAAATATTCTTTCTATTTTTTTGTTGACTGTCTTTAGGATATATTGCTTACACAAAATATGAAAATTAGCACTAATGCTATTTAAGGAGGGCCTATTATTCAATTTTTGTAATCTTTTTTCCTAAGGTTATCGCTTCATTAAGAATTGAATAGGTTTCTTTATAAGCTTCTATACTCGAATAAGCAGGATTGTTTAGTAGGCCATTTGAATTTGTGTCGATTAAAACAGATTCTAACAAGGCATAAAACATAACAATTTCAGATGTTAAATCTGCATTCTATATGGCCATATTTAGAAAAAATAAGAGGGCAGTCGTAACCAGGATAAACATCATTTTTATATTCAAATGTCGGCTCAAGCAAATCTAGTAGATGTACTCGGTCTTTTGATATAGGTTCATAATTAGCGCACATAGACCACCTATTAATTAGCCCAACTATCTACGATATTAGCCCAGTCTTGTAGCATTTTTCGTCTGCTTTCAAGATATTTTGCATGGTTATATGTAGCTCTGGTTTTATTTCCATCCGCATGGGCTAGTTGTTTTTCAATCCATTTATCATCGTAATCTTTTTCATTTAGTAATGTGGATGCTGTAGCGCGAAAATCATGAGCTGTTACATCAGACAAACCAATATAATCAAGCATTTTGTTCAATGTAGTAGCTGAGAGCATTCCATCTTGATAAATTGCTGGGAAAACATATTCACGATTTCCAACAATATTGCGTTGCTCTTGAAGAATATTAAAAACTTGATCGGACATAGGAACGATATGAATACGTTTCTTTTTCATCATCTCTTTTGGAAAGGTGATTGTTCTTTCTTCAAAATCGACATATTCCCATTTCATGCGACGGATCTCGATAGTCCTAAGCATTGAGTAGAGCATTACAAGACCAGCATTTTTAACTGTAGTAGATCCACCATAACTATTTAATTTATTCCTGAGTTGCACAGCTTCATGTTTTTCCATTGGTCTGGCATGTTCTATTTCAGGACGCTCAACAACGTTTTTAACTGCATACGTTGGGTCATACTCAGCTCTAAGTGTAGCGATTGCATAACGCATTACACCACCAATAAAAGTACGATTTTGGATTGCTGATACTTCGCCAGTACCATGGTTTTTTTGACGCTTAACTCGCGCAATCGTCTTTTTCATAATTGTCAAAACGTCTGCTGAGGTAACCTCTTTAATATCCTTATCACCAATAACTTTTAAAATATCTTTATCTAAAGCACGTTGAAAAGCTTCTTGATATCTTTCTGAACGATTTTTTAGTTTTTCAGCTTTATATTCTGCAGCAACATGTTTAAAGAGAACTCTATTTTCATATTCATCAGATTTAGCTTTTTTTTGATTTTCTTTTTCTTCAACTGGATTTATACCGCTTGCTACTAAAGATTTAGCTTCATCTCTTTTTGTACGAGCTTCGGCTAATCCCACAATAGGGTACTCGCCTAAACTCATCATTTGAGTTTTTTTAAGCCACTGGAAACGATAGCGCCAATACTTCTTTCCATTAGGTTTAATTTCAATACATAAACCATCCGAATCACCAATTCGATAAAGCTTTTCTTTTGGTTTTGCACTTCTAATTTTAGAGTCACTTAACATGAAATCTTGAGTATCCAATTATCATTTTTAGGGCCATACTCAAAATGATACTCAAGATTAGAGATTTTGCATAGTTTGCTTAGATTTGCTTAGATTTGTATTTTTAATAATTTTCAATAATTTGTGATTTTTAAAATTTTGCTAGATTTTTTTAGATTTGTTCAATACTTCTTTTCGATCATTAGAAGCATGATGAACTTAACCTCATGATAATTAAAATATATTTAATGAGTGGTTGAAATATTACTCACATTCATACTCACTGTTTAGAAAAGACTTTTTAGGTTTGAAAAATAAGAAGTCGCTTTCTAATGGGCTAATATAGCAAAAAAAGAAGTAACCAGTTTAACTATTTCATTCGTTAGAAATTTGCAGAAAAAACGGCTTTAAGAAGTGAGTTTTTGAAATTATAGATAACTACAAATAAGGCAGAATAAGCTTCTATTGTAAATAAAAAACTATTCTGCCTTAATCAAAAAGAAGATTAAATCTTACGTGTGTTATAAATCAACCAATCTAAAACATCGCCAAATAAATGTTCAGCCAGTCTTTCTTGAACAGTTTGATGATAACCATTTAACCAGTCTTTCTCTTCATCCGTTAGCATGTCAACGACGATACAATCTAAATGAATCGGGCAAAGGGTCAGCGTTTCAAACTCTAAGAAATCGCCGTAGGTTTTCTCAAACCCTGAGTGAAGTCTGTTTGCAACCAGATTCTCAATACGAATACCGTATTGTCCCTCATGGTATAAGCCCGGCTCGTTAGAAAGAATCATACCTTCACGCAACTTACTATAGGCATGAATAGGTGCGTAATAAGAAAGCACTTGTGGTCCTTCATGCACGTTAAGCGCAAAGCCTACGCCATGACCTGTACCGTGACGATAATCTAAACCATATTGCCATAACGTATGGCGACAAATTGAATCGAGTAGTGGGGCAGCTAAACCTTCTGGATAAATCGTTTTTGCCAAAGCAATATGACATTTTAAAACCAGAGTATAGTCACGTTTTTGTTGCTCTGTTGGTGTTCCTGCAGGAACAACACGGGTAATGTCGGTAGTGCCTTCTACGTATTGTCCACCAGAATCAATCAGCAATAAACCATCGCCTTCGATAAATGAATAGTGCTCTTCAGTTGCACGGTAGTGAGGTAGAGCACCATTGGCATTAAAGCCGGCAATTGTTGAAAAGCTTGGGCCTATAAAACCCTCTTGTTGAGCACGGAAGGCTGTAATCTTTTCATCAATGGTGAGTTCTGAAATGCGTTGACTTTGATGAAGTGCTTTTTCTAACCAGTGGAAGAAATGGCAAAGGGCAACACCATCTTTCACCATGGCATGACGGATATGAGCTATTTCACTTTCATGCTTACGCGATTTAAAAAGTGTACTTGGGTTGATGTCGTAGACAACCTGAATATCTTTTGCGATAGCTTGCTCATGAAAAATCGATACTTTGGCTGGATCTAACAGCACAGATGCATTAGAAATATTTGCTAAAAACTGAGCTGAATCTTGATAGTCACGAATCTCAATGCCATCAGCTTTAAAAGCCTGTTGAGTGGTTGAATCGACTTTGTTGCTATCAATGAATAAAACAGCCTGTTGAGTACTGATATATAAATGTGAAAGGAATACAGGGTTGTATTCTACATCTTGCCCACGTGCATTTAAGGCCCATGCAATATCATCTAAAGATGAAATGAAATGTCCTTCAATCGCTTTAGTTTTTAATGTTTCGCGTATTGCCTGAATTTTTTCTTTACGAGATAGGGCATTTAACCCTTCAGGCATTAAATGAATCTGCTCTAAAGGAAGTTCTGGACGATTAGACCAGATCGAACCGATTAAATCTTGCTGTGTTTCAAGCTTAAAGCCACGTTGCTTTGCTGTATTTTCCAACGCTTTAAATTGCTGGATTGAAAGTGTTTGCCCATTTACTGAAATAACCGAACCCGCCGGTAGATTTTTCTCAATCCATGCGAGATGTGTAGAAGATTCATCACTGGTCAGTTTTTGTAATTGAAAGCCAGTTCCAGCGAGTTGTTGTTCGGCTTGTACCCAATAGCGCCCATCGGCCCAGAGTCCTGCAAAGTTTTGGGTCACAACTAAAGTGCCAACAGAGCCACTAAAACCGCTTAACCACTGCCTTGCTTTCCAATAGTCTGGTAAATATTCAGACATATGGGGATCTGCACTCATAACAACCAAAGCATCAATACTTTGATTGGTCATGAGTTCTCGAAGTTTCGCTAGTTTTTCTGGAACAGTTAAGTCGTTCATATCGTTTCCAAATCAGGTTGAACTTTGTTGGTACTTTTGTCCATTAATTTATTCATTGGTTTCTTTAATAAAAATAACACGATTGCGCCAATAACCAAGGCTAATACACAGCGCATAAATAGGCTAGGTAAATGATTAATACCATCTGCCGAGACTTGCCCGCCAATTAAACCTGCCATGAGGTTGCCAAGAGCTGTACCTGTAAACCATAAACCCATAATTTGACTACGTATGACATCAGGTGCAAGTTTGGTCATGGTTGATAAGCCAATTGGGCTTAAGCAAAGTTCACCTATGGTAAGAAGAAATAAAGTACCGACTAACCAAAATGGTGAAACTACTCCGCCATGAATAGCAAAATGACTGGCTAGAGACATAAGTAAAAAGCCACCTGCTGCGAATAACAACGCAATAATAAATTTGCTGATATAGCTTGGATCTTTATTCGCTTTACCTAGCTTCGCCCATAGCCAAGCTGCAACGGGAGCAAAGATAATAATAAAAAGAGCATTGATTGATTCAAACCATACAGTTGGGATTTCAAATCCGAAAACAATACGGTCCGTATAATCTTGCGCAAATAAAGTAAAAGTCGTGGGTTTTTGCTCGAAAGCTGACCAAAATAGGGCAGAGGCTGCTAATAAAACGAAGCAAATAATTATTTTAAATTTTTCATGTTGCTCTAAGTTCAGGAAAAGTAGTAAATATGCAAAATAAGCAATAATCCCAATGCTAATACCTACGGTTAAATAGGTTGCGACAGCGACGGGATTGATGTGAATGATACCAAGGAAGGTTAGCGCAATAACGACTGCAACTGCGAATAAAAAGCTAAATACAATTTTAGGCGCATTTTTATTTTCTACAACAGGTTTGCTACAGCTATTAGCTTCTTGGCGTAGCTCATTAAATGTTTGGAGCTGAGGCATTGCCATAAAACGGAAAATTAATAAAGCAATTAACATCCCAATGCCACCAATACCAAAGCCTAAATGCCAGCCATGGTCTTTCGCCAAAAGCCCTGTAATAAGTGGGGCAATAAATGACCCCATGTTAATTCCCATATAGAAAATGGAAAAACCTGCATCACGTCTTGCATCATTGGCTTTATATAGTGTTCCCACGATCACGGAAATACATGTTTTAAATAATCCGGTACCTAAAACAATCAGTACTAAACCTAAGTAAAAGAAAGATTGATCAAATACAGATGTAAGGGCAATTGATAAGTGACCTAAGGCAATAATAATTGAACCGTACCAGACAGCACGTGCTTGGCCTAACCAGTTATCAGCAACCCACCCCCCAAAAACGGTCATTAAATACATGGAGCCTGCAAATAATCCAACAATCGCTGCGGCAGTTGGTCGATCAAGTGCTAGACCGCCGTCATTGACCATCGCAATCATATAAAGAACGAGTAAGGGCCGGATTCCATAATAAGAAAATCTTTCCCAAAGCTCTGTAAAAAATAGCGTTTGTAATGGTTTAGGATGGCCGAAAAAAGCTTTATCCGATTGTTCAAAGTCATATTTCATTATTCAAATCCTTGAATGCTTTTAAGTTTTTTATAAACATAACTTTTGGTTTGTTTATTTATAACAAAAATTTATGCATATAGTTTTTAGTTTTTTTTAATAATAAAAGCAAGTTTGGCCTGTATAAAAAAAGTGAATGAAAAAGAACATGAATAGTAAAATTTATTTTTTGCTGAGTAATGTGAGCTCTACTATATGTGGTCTTATTAACTGCTTAAATAGCGACTAAATAGTGCGTTTATTTAGAGAAATTCATAAAAATGAAAAATAATTATTAGATTTTAACTAAAGCAGAAGGCATTTAACTGATGGTTTAAGTCATAAATTTAAGTTGCTGAAATAAACCAAAGGAACTCATTGGGGAAGATCGATGTCAAAGGAGTGATTATTTTCAAGTAATCAGATAAGAATCTCAGCATTATATATAAGAAAGTATTATGATCATGGACGACTGTTAGAAATTGATGCAGCGGTTTATATCAGTGCAACAATTTTGCACTAAATTAGGGCAATAATGAGCTATTTAAATATGCCATAATTTGAAAATGTGTGAATATGGTGCATTTACACAAGCAAACAGTATAATGGGTTCAAGACAAGGGGCCTAAATCATGAATACTTATAAGTAATTCAATGTTTTAGGTAAGTCTTATAAAGTTGGTATGAGAATTGCTTAATAAATACCAGCAACTAACACGCACTCAACAAGTGCAACAAAATTTCATTGGAGCAAAATGAGCATGGCGAACAAGGTCCTTCAACTCATACAAGAAAGTGGCGCAAAATGGGTCGATTTTCGCTTTACTGATACTAAGGGTAAAGAACAGCACGTAACTTACCCAGCTGATTCTATTGATGAAGATACTTTTGAAGACGGTAAAATGTTCGATGGTTCTTCAATCGCTGGTTGGAAAGGTATTGAAGCATCTGACATGATTTTACGTCCGGATGCAGAAACTGGTTTCATCGACCCGTTCTTTGCTGAGCCAACAGTAGTTGTGACTTGTGACGTTATTGAACCTTCAACTGGTCAAGGTTATGAACGTGACCCACGTTCGATTGCTCGCCGTGCAGAAGAATACTTAAAATCTACAGGTATCGGTGATACTGCATTCTTTGGTCCAGAGCCAGAATTCTTTGTATTTGACGAAGTGAAATGGGACATCGATATGTCTGGCGCTCGTCATACATTAATCGCTGAAGAAGCTGCTTGGTCTACTGGTAAAGATTACGAGTCTGGTAACTCAGGTCACCGTCCACGTGTTAAAGGTGGTTACTTCCCAGTTCCTCCAGTTGACTCTGCACAAGATATGCGTGCAGAAATGTGTGCAAAAATTGAAGACATCATGGGCCCAGGTCGTGTAGAAGTACACCACCACGAAGTTGCTTCTTGCCAATTAGAAATTGGTGTGAGCTTCAATACCCTTGTACGTAAAGCTGACGAAGTTCAACAGTTCAAATATGCTGTTTGGAACGTTGCACATCAATATGCAAAAACAGCTACGTTTATGCCTAAACCAATGGTAGGTGATAACGGTTCTGGTATGCACGTTCACATGTCTATCTCTAAAGATGGCAAGAACTTGTTTGCTGGTGATGAATATGCAGGCCTTTCAGAAATGGCGTTGTACTTCATCGGTGGTATCATCAAGCACGCTCGTGCATTGAATGCAATCACAAACCCATCTACAAACTCATACAAGCGTTTGGTTCCTCACTTCGAAGCACCAATTATGCTTGCTTACTCAGCGCGTAACCGTTCTGCGTCTATCCGTATTCCTTACGTTTCTAACCCTAAAGGCAAACGTATCGAAGCTCGTTTCCCAGACCCAATGATGAACCCGTACTTAGGTTTCGCTGCGTTATTAATGGCTGGTATCGACGGTATCCAAAACAAGATCCATCCGGGCGAAGCTGCTGACAAAAACTTGTACGATCTTCCTCCAGAAGAAGAAGCAAAAATCCCAACAGTTGCTCATAGCCTAGATATGGCTCTTGAAGCACTTCAAGCAGATCACGAATTCTTGTTAAAAGGCGGCGTGTTCACTAAAGAAATGCTTGATGCATACATCGAACTTAAAACTGAAGATGTACGTCGTCTTAACACGACTACTCACCCAGTTGAATTCGATATGTACTATAGCCTGTAATACATACTTCATAAAAAAGCCTGCTTATGCAGGCTTTTTTATTGCTTGGAATGTTGATTGAATTCTCTACGTTTTTTATCAAAAAATTGGGGTAAACTAGGTGCGAGTTTTCATGTGAGCAGATTATGCGTAAACGACAACCAGTACTTAAGCAGGAAAAGACTTTAAATCCTGAATTGAAAACATGGTTGTATGCGTCTGGTTCTCTGACACAACAACTCACTGAGCTGGGTGGGGGGAAGTTCAGCGTAAAGCCTTTCAAAGAACATTTCCAGCGTTTAACTTTTGCCGATAGTCAATGGATGAACATGCCTCATACCCACACTTCTTGGGTAAGGGAAACCTATTTATATGGCAGTGATGTAGAGCCGTGGGTGAAAGCAAAAAGTATTTTTCCCATTCAAAGTTTACAAAAAAAAGCCCGTATATTTCAGCATATTGGTTCTAAGCCGATAGGTCTTTTTTTATTTCAAAGAACAACACCACTTTGTGATCGCCGGGTTATTCGTTTACCAGAAGGCTGGACGCGACAAAGTTGCTATACTTGGCATGGATGTAAATTTATTGTTCAAGAAACATTCTTACCGGCTTTTGAAGCTTTTTTATATCAGCAGCACGACAAGGAATTACTATGACGACTGCAACAGGTACAACATGGCGTCAGCGTTTAGAAGCTTATTATTATCTATGCCGATTTGATAAGCCAATTGGTACTGAACTGGTGTTTTGGCCAACCATGTGGGCACTTTGGGTTGCATCAAAAGGAATACCGAATTTAGGTATTTTATTCGTCATGATTTTAGGCGTCATTTTTATGCGCGCTGCTGGATGTGCCATTAATGACTTTGCTGATCGTAAAGTAGATGGTCATGTAGAGCGTACAAAAACACGTCCGTTAGCAACAGGGGTTATTCGAGCCAGAGAAGCAGTATATGTATTCTTGGGTCTTGTTTTAGCAAGTGCATGTTTGTTGTTCTTTTTACCCATAGAAACTTTCTACTGGTCATTTGGAGCATTATTTTTAGCTTTCATTTATCCATTTATGAAACGCTATACCAACTTACCGCAAGTTTTTTTAGGAGCAGCATTTTCATGGTCAATTCCAATGGCCTTTACTGCGGTAGGTAAAACTCCGGATCTGACTTGCTGGTTGCTCTATTTTGGTAATTTGGCTTGGACAGTGGCTTATGACACTCAATATGCAATTACAGATCGCGAATATGATTTAAAGATTGGTGTGAAATCTACAGCTATTCTTTTTGGTCGATATGACATGCAGATTATTGCGCTTTTACAAGCAATAAGTCTTGTTTTGATTGGTACAGCGCTATATTTAGAAAATATCTTATTTCCTTGGGCCATTATTGCTTTAGTTGTAGTAGCATTTGATTTTATATATCAAACAATTAAAACCAAAGACCGCAACCCTCAGGTATGTTTTTGGGCATTCCGTCACAATCGTTGGGTTGGATTAATCATTTTTCTAGGAATATTTTTAAATTTCATATAGTAAAAATGACCGTGAGGTTGAAAAGTGTTCTATGCAGAGCACTTTTTTTATGTCTTAATATTTGTGCATGAAAAATATGCGGAATAAATAACACATAAAAAGGATATTCTATGAAACGGTCAAAAATTGCTTTAGCTATAACATTATCAATTTCAGCATTATTTCTTACAGCATGTAATGACGATGATGATGATTACATTGGAGTAAATCCTGATAAAACGTACATCTCTGAAAAAAACTATTCTCAAGATACTTTAAGTGGTGCTGCCTCTATCAAAGTGATGACCTATAACATGGAGAATGTACAAGGAAAAACAGCTCAAGCAACGGCACTGGTCATGTTTCCTAAAGTTACTCAACCTAAGGATGGTTATCGAGTAGTAGTGTGGGAACATGGAACTGTAGGTGTAGGGGACAGTTGTGCACCAAGTAATAATACAATTAATCCACGGTTTAAGATCTTAGCCGATACATTGTTGGCGGCTGGTTATGTCGTGATTGCCCCAGATTATGAAGGATTGGGCACCCGGGGAATGCATCCATATTTGAATCTATCAAGTGAGGCTAAATCAGCATTAGCTGCTGTTAAGGCAGCGAAAGATCATTATGGTAATCAGTTAAATGGTGCATGGATGTCGATTGGGCAGTCTCAAGGTGGACATGCTTCATTAGGCACAGCGGAATTTGCTAATAATGATGCTAATTACAAAGGGGCGGTTGCAGGAGCGCCAGCTTCAAGCCTCGGATATATTATTTCTACAGTTGCACCACAAGCAATTCAAGATATTCTTAAAAAAGAGCAGGCTGGTACTGTACCTGTTGGTACGGCTGTAGAAGTATATGCTGAGCTTCTTGCATATGCCGCATATACTACCGTAGGTATTACTGCGTATGAGCCTAAATTTAATTATCGTGAAATTTTCCAACAACGTTCTCAAAGTATAGCGGAGTTCGCAGAGGGGACTACAGGTGAAAATGGTGTATGTTTAACCGATTTGCATAATAAATTTGCGGATGATATTCGAGATTTCCTGGCTACTAATGCCGGTAAAACAGTTTTAGATTATCCCGGTTTAGCTGGTAATTTCCAAGAAAACCCGACTGTGAAAAAGTTCTTGGCAGATAATCAGCCAGCTACTAAAAAAATCAATTCACCAGTCATGATTGTACAGGGTACTGCGGATATGGCTGTACCATATCCTGTTACTAATACCTTACAAGAGGGACTTAAAAAAATGGGAACTGATGTGACATTTGTACCTGTTTTAGGGGCTGCTCATACTCAAGCGATTGTATGTAGAAATGCTGAAATTTATCAATTTGTTCAATCTAAGATGCCAGCTAAAACAAATATAGTGCTTGATCCATCAGTAATAGATGCTAGTAAGAATGTTGAATGTACTGGAATAGCACAATAATTTTTTGCATTTAAGATATTCAAATTAAAAGGGTCTTAAAGAAGGCCCTTTTTTGTTATATTGTTACGCATTCTGAAATCGATACCATTTGAGTTTGAAAAACTTATGAGCCAGCAATCTGTTGAAAAAAAAACTGTTCCTTGGTTATTAATGGGATTAGGTTTACTTATTCCTTTTCTGATTATTGGAATACTTTTTTTGGCTGCAAAAAGTGATGCTCAGAATAAGAAACAATATGAACAGCAGCGTTTAGAAATGGAAAAAAGAATAGCTGAGAAAGAAGCTGCCAATTCTGACAAGAAATAACAGTAGTTTTTAATAAATATCTTTTTGTAGCTGGCGTACACTCGGGATACTTGTATAGCGTCTTACGATATAACCTGCCTCTATGAGCATTTGATCACGAAGACGATCTTCTTCTACTTTCTCAAGGTGAGTAGGGTCATCTAGCTCAATAATGGCTATTACTTCCATGTTTTCATCAAGCAAAACAAAATCAGTGACTTTACGGTTGAACTGACTACGAATCTTATAATCATTACTGGTTATTAATGCGCTAAAAGCCACTTGTGCTAGAACATGATAACTTGGGAAACTCTGTTTTAAGCGTATAAACATTTGAGTTTCAAAATTAGTAATAACAGGACGGGCGAAGAACTTTTGTTTTGGAAATAAATAAGGGCGTAAACAAACAAGAAGAAAAATACAGGTGCTTAAGCAACCTAAAATAATAAAAAATAAGTGACTCGATTCGAACATGTGAAGACATCATACAAGTAAAAACCCACTCATGATGAGTGGGTTTTTAAGAATCTTGGCTCTCCCACCTGGGCTCGAACCAGGGACCTGCGGATTAACAGTCCGTCGCTCTACCGACTGAGCTATGGGAGAATCTGGAAAGGGATTTTAGGCAGGAAAGGGGGCGAGGTCAAGGGTTAATAATGGAATTAGTGAGAATATCTAACTGATTGGTTTAAAAATATTCGAAACATTGATTTTATTCAAAATAATAGAAAAATATTAAATGATTAGAAAAGAAAAAGCCCACAATGAATGTGGGCTTTTAGAATCTTGGCTCTCCCACCTGGGCTCGAACCAGGGACCTGCGGATTAACAGTCCGTCGCTCTACCGACTGAGCTATGGGAGATTAGTAGATGGCTCTCCAACCTGGGCTCGAACCAGGGACCTGCGGATTAACAGTCCGTCGCTCTACCGACTGAGCTATTGGAGAATCTGATGCGCATTTTATGGATGAAATCTAAAAGCGTCAATAAGAATATTAAAGAAAATGAATCGTTTGCTTGATTAATATGCTTTTGTTGTACTAAAAATAAAAAAACCACCCAAAACAGGGTGGTTTTTTATAAAGAAATAAAATTATTTCTCTACACCAGCTGGTTGGCCTGCAAGTTTTGCATTTGCATAGTCCCAGTTCACAAGGTTTTCTAAGAAAGTTGCGATGTATTTAGGACGTAAGTTACGGAAATCGATGTAGTAAGCATGTTCCCATACGTCAATTGTTAATACAGCAATTTGACCATGTGCAAGTGGAGTGTCTGCATTAGAAGTTTTAGTAATAGAAAGTTTACCGTTTACTTCATCAGCAACTAACCAAGCCCAACCTGAACCGAATTGAGTTGTTGCAGCAGCAGTAAATTCTTCTGCAAATTTTTCGTAGCTACCAAAAGCTTCGTCAATTTTAGCAGCGATTGCGCCAGTAGGCTTACCACCACCGTTTGGCTTCATGCTGTTCCAGTAGAAAGTGTGGTTCCAAACTTGAGCAGCATTGTTGAAAATACCAGCTTTAGATGCATCACCAGCAGTTGCTTTAATGATTTCTTCTAAAGTTTTACCTTCAAGGTCAGTACCTTTGATTAAGTTGTTTAAGTTAACAACATAGGTATTGTGGTGTTTATCGTGATGGTATTCTAAAGTTTCTTTACTGATATGTGGCGCTAAATCATCATAGCCATATGGAAGTGCAGGTAAAGTAATGGTTGTCATGTTCCTATTCCTTGCATTTGCTGGGTTATACAATTAAGTGGCTCTATTGTAAATGATTCTGGATGCAATAGGGCAGCCTTTTAAAGAACTATACACAATAAAGATCTAATTAATACGCATAACACAGATTGAAAAAAAGACTTAATTAAATCGGATTATTCAATTCAAAATATTCACTTTCAATAGCAAACTGCTTTGAAATTGCTTGTGCTAAACGTTGAACCCCATAACGTTCGGTTGCATGGTGACCACAGGCAAAATAATGAACGCCTAATTCTTTTGCTTCATAAAAAGTTCGTTCACTGACTTCGCCTGAAATATAAGCATCGCAACTTTGTAAAGCAGCTTTAGCAATAAAATCTTGAGCACCGCCTGTACAGAAGCCTACTTTTTGAATACTTTGTTTTTCAGCCGGTAAATGGATCACTTTAAAATCAAAACTGTTTTGTAGTTTTGCTTTAAATTCCTCTACAGAAAGCGTTTGCTCTAAATAACCGATATTACCAATTGGATGTTTCTCGGTTAGATCAAGTGGTTCTAAATTTTGTAAGTTTAGTTTTTCTGCAATAGCGATATTATTACCTAAACTCGGATGTGCATCTAAAGGCAGATGGTAAGCGACTAATGAGATATTATTTTGAATAAGTTTTTTTATACGGTTACCTCGCATACCAGTAATTGGGTACGGTTCGCCCTTCCAAAAATAACCGTGGTGTACGAGTAAGAGATCGGCATTCTGAGCAATGGCTGCATCAATTGCATCTTCAGAAGCAGTTACTGCACAAAGAATACGTTTTACTTCAGTTGAACCTTCAATTTGCAGGCCATTTGGTGCGTAATCTTTAAATTCTGCTGCTTTTAAGGTTTGGTCGCACCACTGAATAATTTCATGCAAATTTGCCATGATATTTCCTGAATTGAGTAGTAAAAGTTGCTAAAGCTATAGAAACATATTTTGTTGTGTAACTAAAGCTAGACAAATCTTTTTTGACTTTTTTATGTATATCGACATATTTAATTTAAAATGCTTAACTGAAAACTCTTTTTGTTCAATATATTAATTTAATTAAAAACTTCTTTGCGTAGAGGATATGAACGTGCGCCGCACCTTTACATGGTTACCTTGGGTGTTACTTATTATTGTAATTGCCAGTTTTATTGCATGGCAAAAATACCATCAGCCGAAACCAACTGTTGCAGTTGATGGGGTGCAAATGCCAGCTGAGAAAGTTGAGCCACTGGTTGATACTTCTCGAACGGGCGGGGTGGTGTCTTATAGTGCTGCGGTAAAAGTTGCAGCACCAGCAGTAGTTAATATTTTTACGACCCAGAAAGTTAAACAAAATCATCCTTTATTAAGTGATCCGGTATTCCGTGAATTTTTTGGAAATCAGGTTCCTGAGCAACAACAGCAAAATGAAAATAGTTTAGGTTCAGGGGTTATTGTTCGCGCCGATGGTTATATTCTCACCAATAATCATGTGATTGCTCAAGCTGACCAGATTGTGGTGGCATTACATGATGGACGTCGAGCAGAAGCTACAATTGTTGGTACCGACCCTGATACGGATTTGGCGGTTATTAAAATCGATTTAGATAAATTGCCAGTATTGCCTTTTAAGCTCAGTGGTAATGAAGTTGGTGATGTTGTTTTAGCAATTGGTAACCCATTTGGCGTAGGGCAAACTGTAACTCAAGGGATTATTTCAGCAACCGGTCGCTCTGATTTAGGTATTAATACCTATGAAGACTTTATCCAAACTGATGCTGCAATTAACCCAGGTAACTCAGGTGGCGCATTAATCGATGTGGCTGGTAACTTGATTGGTGTAAATACGGCGATTTTCTCACAATCGGGTGGCTCTTTAGGTATTGGCTTCGCGATTCCGGCAAAGGTTTGTCAGCAAGTATTAAACTCGATTTTAAAAGATGGTCGTGTTGTTCGTGGTTGGTTGGGTATTAGTTTACTTCCACCTATACAAGACGATGTATTGGCACCTAAGCAGCAAGTAGGTGTAGTGGTTGCTGATGTCTTAAAAAATGGTCCGGCAGATGCTGCAGGAATTAAAGTTGGCGATAAAATTGTTCAGGTGAATAATGAGCCGATCACTTCAGCTTCTCATTTAATTAATTATGTCGCTTTGCAAGCACCAAATAGCGAAATTAATGTTCTGGTTGAAAGAGAAGGTAAACAACAAAACTATGTGGTAACGGTAGGTGAGCGAAAAGCACAGAATACACAATCTCAGTATATTCCGCTTCCAAGACGTTAAAACCTAAATAAAAAAAGCCTCATTTTGAGGCTTTTTTTATTGTTGTTTATTAGGAGTGACTAAGACTTTGATGCTGATTTTTAAATTCAGCTAAAGCTTCAATTCGATATTGAATAAGCATTTCACCAATTTCAGCACCCTTAATGTTCTCTGGTAAATCTTGAACTTTAATGGAGCGAACAATTTGCATGGCTTCACGCATGTATTGAGCTTGAGGATATGGACGATCTTCTAGTCCTAATCTGCCTTTTGCATCACACTCGCAGGCTTGTACAAAAGCTTCCACTCTTTCTGGGCGACGTAAAACATCTAAGCGTTGCAATAGACGCCATAAAGTACCAGGTTTCAAGGACATAATCTGATGACATTTTAAATGTTCTTTGCACACTGATAATGCCAATTGTTTGGTCTGTGTCGGAACTCTTAAACGTTCACATAATTGGGTAACTGGCTTAATTCCACGTTCTTCATGCATGATATGACGAGGAAGTTCTTCAGCTGGAGTGAGGGCCTTACCAAGATCATGCACTAAAACAGCGAAACGTACATCAAGCGAGTAGTTCGACTTACAAGCTTGCTGTAATGACATTAAAGTATGAATGCCACAATCCACTTCAGGATGATATTCGGGGCGTTGAGGCACACCGAATAAAGCATCAATCTCAGGGAAAAGATGTTTTAAGGCCCCACAATCACGCAAAGTTTGGAAATAAATATCGGCATGATTTTCCATTAAAGCGCGTGAAGTTTCTTTCCAGACGCGCTCTGGTGTTAGTGCATCAAGTTCACCTGAATCTGCCATGGTTTGCATAAGTTGCAATGTCTCTGGCGCAATTTGAAAACCATATGGGAAATATCGGGCGGCAAAACGTGCGACTCGCAATACCCGTAGAGGGTCTTCAGCAAAAGCTTCTGAAACGTGGCGCAGAATTTTATTTTCTAAGTCGTTTTGGCCACCATATGGATCATATATTTTACCGTCTTGATCCATTGCAATCGCATTAATGGTTAAGTCTCGACGAATTAAGTCATCTTCTAAACTAACGGTTGTATCAGTAAAGAATTGAAACCCGTGATATCCCTGTCCAGACTTTCGTTCGGTTCGTGCAAGTGCGTATTCTTCTTTGGTTTCGGGATGAAGAAATACAGGGAAATCTTTGCCTACAGGTTGAAAACCTTGGGCGAGCATGTGTTCCGGCGTTGCACCGACCACAACATAGTCTTTTTCTTGATAGGGATGCCCAAGTAAATAATCTCGAACAGCACCGCCTACTAAATACACTTGCATGAAAAAACCTCTATTCTTCAAGCAATCATGCTACAGAATAGAGGTTTTCTCAAGTCATTAGAAAGGCTTTTCGTAAAAAGCGGTTTCTAAATTACTTTTCTTGCTGTTGAATTTCAGCAACTGTTAAAGCAGTCATATTGATAAGACGGCGAGTCGTCGCTGTCGGAGTCAAAATATGAACTGGTTTAGCAGCACCTAGCAAAATTGGACCAATTGTTACGTTGTTACCAGAAGTTGCTTTTAACAAGTTGAACGAAATATTTGCTGCATCTAGGTTCGGCATAATCAACAAGTTCGCTGAACCTTTGAAACGAGAACCAGGGAATGCAAAATGACGAATATTTTCGTCTAATGCTGCATCACCATGCATTTCACCTTCAACTTCAAGCTCTGGAGCTTGCTCAGATAAAATACGATAAACTTCACGCATTTTTTGAGCGCTTGAGTCTGTCTGGTCACTACCGAAGCTTGAATGAGAAAGTAGCGCGACGCGTGGTGTAATACCAAAGCGACGTACTTCTTCAGCCGCTAAAATAGTCATTTCAGCAAGTTGTTCAGCAGTAGGATTAGTGTTTACATAAGTATCAGCAATAAACAAGTTGCGATCTTCAAGCATTAATGCATTAAGCGTGAAGAAGTTGTTCATGCCTTCTTTAAGACCAATTACATTACGTACGAAGTCAAGGTGGATGTTGTAGCTACTGTAAGTACCACATAACATACCATCTGCTTTGCCAAACTTAACTAGAAGCGCAGCAATGAGTGTTGAACGACGGCGAGCTTCACGTTGAGCATATTCAACAGTGATGCCTTTGCGTTGCATAGTTTGATAGTAGTCTTTCCAGAACTCTTCGTATAACGGATTTTGTTCTTGATCTACAATTTCGATATTTACGCCGTGTTGTAAACGTAAGCCTAATTTTTTGATGTTTGCTTCAATGACTGCTGTACGACCAACTAAGATTGGTTTAGCTAAATCTTCATCAACTGCAATTTGAACAGCACGTAATACGCGCTCATCTTCACCTTCAGCGTATGCAATACGTTTAGGATCTGTTTTTGCTTGAGCAAAAATCGGTTTCATCAAGAATGCTGAGTTATAAACAAACTCAGAAAGTTTTTGACGATATGCAGAGAAATCTTCGATAGGACGAGTTGCAACACCTGAATCCATTGCTGCTTTAGCAACAGCAGGCGCAATTTCTAAAATCAAACGTTGATCAAGTGGACGTGGAATTAAGTAGTCACGACCAAATGAAGCAGATTTTTCACCATAAGTAGCTGCGTCAGCTTCTACGTGAGCCATACGTGCAATTGCATGTACACATGCAATTTTCATATCTTCGTTAATTGTTGTAGCACCTACATCAAGTGCACCACGGAAGATATAAGGGAAACATAAAGCATTGTTTACTTGGTTCGGGTAGTCCGAACGACCAGTTGCCATGATTACATCTGGACGTACTTCATGTGCATGTTCAGGCAGAATTTCTGGATCCGGGTTTGCTAATGCAAAAATAATCGGATTTTCAGCCATTTGTTTCACCATATCTTTGGTGAGAATACCGGCAGCTGAAAGACCTAAGAACATATCCGCGCCAGCCATTACTTCATGTAATTGGGTCGCTTTAATGTCTTGTACATAACGTTTTTTCGATTCATCCAAGCCTTCACGTGAAGTTGTAAGAAGACCACGAGAATCGGCAACAATGATGTTTTCTTTATTTACGCCTAAAGCACAAAGTAAATCTAAACAAGAAAGGGCAGCAGCACCTGCACCTGAAGCAACGATTTTGATTTCTTCAATTTTCTTATTAACGATTTGTAGAGCATTTAATAATGCTGAACCTACAATAATACTTGTTCCGTGTTGGTCATCATGGAACACAGGAATTTTCATGCGTTCACGAAGTTTCTTTTCAATGTAGAAACATTCAGGCGCTTTGATATCTTCAAGGTTAATACCGCCGAAAGTTGGTTCTAATGAAGCAACAATATCAACGATTTTATCTGGATCGTTTTCAGCAATTTCAATATCAAATACATCGACACCAGCGAACTTTTTGAACAGAACGCCTTTACCTTCCATTACCGGTTTAGAAGCTAATGGACCAATATTACCTAAACCAAGAACCGCAGTACCGTTACTGACAACAGCAACCAAGTTACCACGCGCTGTATATTTTGCAGCAGCCGAAGGATCACGTTCAATCTCTAAACATGGAGCAGCAACCCCTGGTGAATAAGCTAGAGCCAAATCTCGTTGGTTGACAAGTTGCTTACTTGGCGTGACGCTGATTTTCCCTGGATTTGGATATTCGTGGTAATTTAAAGCGGCCTGTTTTAAAGATTGATCGTCCATCTGAGTCTCTATTGATACAAAAAAGCAAACTAGTCAAGTTGCTCACAAAGGTTGGTAATTTATCTGCCTACTATGTACAAAATTATATCAAGTAACATAATAGGTAGACGAATGGCCAATAGCCTCATGGTGAGCTAAATGCTAAAGAATATAACACTACTTCTCTATTTCTCACAGTCAAAAACGCTCATTTTTGGAAAAACCAGCGCATGTAAAATAGACTGTTAAAACAATTATCAAATATGCGTATTTGTTTGTAGATATTGAAGAATCTGATTTGGATGAAGTGGACGGCTAAAGAAAAAGCCTTGTAAAAAATCACATTGCTGCTTTTGTAGATAAATAACTTGTTCTTCGGTTTCCACACCTTCTGCAACTAGCTTTAATCCCATGCTTTTACCCATCGCAATCATCGCATTCACAATTGCTTCTTGTTTTTGATCACCGATTTTCGAAACAAAGGCCCGGTCAATTTTTAAAACATCGATTGGGTATTCTGTTAAATAAGCTAGCGATGAATATCCAGTGCCAAAATCATCTAGTGCAATTGAAATATTACGTTCTTTAATGGAGTGCAATAGTTTTTTTACATTGTCAGTATTATCTAATAAAGCAGATTCCGTGATTTCTAGTTCTAAATTTGAACCATCAAGATGATATGTGTCTAAAACTTCGTCTAAATCACTGAGTAAAAGACCTCGATGAATTTGTTGAGCAACAATATTTACAGAAACTCGGACATCGGCATAGCCAGCTTTTTTCCATTCTTGTAGCTGTTTGCCAACTTTATCTAAAACAACTTTACCAATATCGGAAATAAGGCTACTACGTTCAGCAAAAGGAATGAACATATTTGGCATAACTAACCCTTTTTCAGGATGCTGCCAGCGAATGAGGGCTTCAAAACCTTTAATCGATTTGTCATTTAAATTAATTTTTGGTTGGTAATACACAACAAATTCATCATTTTGAATGGCTTTACGCAACTCTTGTTCTAAGTCTGCTGTCTTGTATGGGTTTGTAGTTTTATTACAGTAATAGCTGATAGTATTGCCACCTAAACGTTTTGCTTCCGACAACGCTTGTTCGGCATGATTGTTGAGGTGATCAATTTGCCGGCCATGCTCAGGGAAACAAGCAACCCCAATAGAAGCTGTAATGAAATATTCTTGTTCATCAATATAAAAAGGCGCATTTAAAGCTTGTAATATATTTTGGCAATATTGCTCAATGTTGGGATGAATAGGTGATATTTCATAAATAATTGCAAAATCATCGCCGTTTAAGTAAGCCACTAAAATTGCATTGATATTGGTCAGTCGTAGTCGCTGTGCAAATTGTTTAAGTAACTCATCCCCACTATCATTATTTAGAAACTCATTAAATGCTCTAAATCTATCGATATTAATACGTATTAAAGCCAAATTTTTAAAACTATAAGATGGATTAACAAGATATTGATGTAATTGATTATAATAGTAAAAGCGGTTAGGAAGGTGAGTCAAACTATCATAGTTTTTTAAATAAGATAAATGCTGCTCTTGTCGCTTTTGGTCGGTTAAATCACGTGCAAAACCAATATAATTAATAATCTGGTTGTACTCATCTTTAACTGCATTAATATGAAGCCATAAATAGACACTTTTACCCGATGTAAACTTTTCATCAAATTGGCCCATATATTCGCCAGTTTTTAGAAGTTGTTGAGTAATGGAGTCGTGAAATTGTTGTTGCTGTAGCTTCTGATTTATTGTGATATTAAATAGCTGCTGACTTAATAATTCAGATTTTGAAAAGCCAGTTAATTTCTCATAATAGGGGTTAACTTCAATATAGTTGAGTTTTTCATCTAGAATAAAAATTCCTTCAGCTGCCTGCTCAAGCACAATCGCAGAAAGTCTCAAATGTTCTTGATCTTTTTTTTCCTGATGAATATCTCTGGTCATTCCGACCATACGTAAAGCTTTATTAGTTTTAGGATCACGGCTAATGACACGTCCTACGTCATGAATCCAACGCCACGAACCATTACGACGTAGAATACGGAAGGTAATATTGAAGTGATCAGATTTTCCTTCCAAGTGTTCTTTTAAACGTTCATCAAATAACTTTCGGTCATTGGGATGAATGCGCTCTAAAATTGACTTGAGGTGTAAAGGAGTATTTTGAGTTTGTTTTTGTTGATCAAAAAACGTTATTTCTAATTTTTGTTTCTCAATATCCCAATCCCACGGTCGGATACCTGCTGTTTCATGTGCAAATGCTAAATTATGATGATGGCTTTCAAGCCTCTCATTCATTTTAGTGAGGTCATATGTCCTTTCCCGAACCTTTTGTTCGAGCAAATGATTATTAAATTGAAGCTGTGCTTCAATATCTTTAGATTTATTTACTTCTTGTTGGAGCTGTACACATAACTCTTCAGCCCATTGAGTATGCTGTTCTGCTACTTGAACAAGTTGTTTATTTTTAAATAATAGTTGAGAAATTTTTTGATAGTTACGCTGAGTTGCATAAGCACAAAGTAAAGTTGCGACGAAAGCTAAATTATACGCAAAGTAAAAGGGGAGTTGGGTGATTTGAGAGTGAGTAAACTGTCCAATAATGAGTGGAACTGTACTTGGAATAAAGAGTAAATAAAAATATCGAGGTTGTTGAGTTAAAAATGTAAGACCAATTATGTGAGCTGAGGTAATAAATAATGCTATGAGGATATGAACATCAGAAACAGATATTAAAGTGTCAGGAAGGGAAAAATGCAGAACAATGATATTTATTCCCATTAAAATTCCAGACGCCAAACAAATGCCTTGTAGCACTAAATCTGTTTTCTTAATGAAATGAATATCACGATAATGTGTTAATAGCTTTGGGACAAATAATAGACAAGTAAGCGTCAAAATAGTAAAGCCAATTGACCAAATAAAGTTTGTAATGTAAGAAGTAAAGTAACAAAAGAAAATAATAGCTGAAATTAGGCACAGTAAAATTAGGCTAACAAGATACCAGCGGATATATTGAATTGAGAGGCGAAGCTGCTCAATTTTTGTTTGATGCTGTAAATATTCTTCCTGAAGGCCAGACATAAGATTTTTCTATCCTATTTTTTTACATTTATACAGAAAGAATCTGATTTATCAGTGGAAAAAAATTTAAATTAATATTCATACTGTAAAAGTAAGTTAACTTTAATTGTTGATTTAATCAATGTTCAATAAGTTTATATGGATAAAAACCGATAATTTAAAATAGATAATGCTACAACAGGTGCAGTTTCAGTACGTAATACACGGTCCCCAATACACCAGTTCATAAATCCAGCTTGATTGGCTTGCGTAATTTCATTGTCACTTAAACCACCCTCAGGACCAATTAAGAGGGCTAGTTCAGGTTGTATCCCTGCCAATACATCTTTTTGCTCTTTTTCAGGAGCCAAAACAAATTTAGATGCAGGAAGGTCGGATGAGTTTAACCATTCATGAAGAGCAATAGGTGCTAAAACTTCTGGAACTAAATTGAGTCCACATTGCTCACATGCTGCAATTGCAACAGCTTGCCAATGATCTAATTTTTTTTGATCGCGGTCGTATTTCAAACGCATTTCGCAACGTTCACTGGTCAAGAGCTGAATCTTACTGATGCCAAGTTCAGTTGCTTTCTGAATGGCATAATCCATTCGGTCACCTTTACTCATGACCTGACCAAGAATGGCTTTAAATGGGGCATTACGGTTTACAGGATTAAAATTCTCAATAGTGACAAACGCATTTTTTTTATTAATTTCGGTCAATGTCGCGAGATACTCACCACCTTGCCCATTAAATAGTGTGGCTTGTTCTTGTAATTGTGCGCGTAAAACACGTACCCAATGATGGAAGACTGATTCAGTTAGTTGAATTGTTGAGCCAACTGTAAGTTCAGTTTCGATAAAAAAACGATTCATTGGGTACGCCTTACAAAATTAATTTAAACCAAGGTCAACAACAAGCTGACGAGTTGGTTCGACTTGGTTCATTGAGTAAAAGTGTAAGCTTGGTGCACCACCTGCAATGAGGCGTTCGCATAGCTTAACAACAACTTCATGACCAAAAGCTTTAATACTTTCACTGTCATCGCCATAGGCTTGTAATTGCTTACGAATCCAGCGAGGAATTTCAGCACCAGTACCATCTGCAAAGCGAATTAAATTACTTGCATTGGTAATAGGCATGATACCAGGAGCGACTGGAATGTTAATTCCAGCTTTATCCAAACGCTCTATAAAATAAAAGTATGAGTCTGGATTAAAGAAGAATTGAGTAATTCCCGCATTAGCACCAGCTTGTACTTTTTCAATAAAACGTTGGATATCTGAGTCGAGGCTTTCGGCTTGAGGATGCATTTCTGGATAAGCCGCAACTTCAATATGAAAGTGGTCGCCTGAGTGCTCACGAATAAAACGTACTAAATCTTGAGCATAAGGAAGTTCGCCAAGACCAACCTGTCCAGATGGTAAGTCACCACGTAAAGCGACAATACGGTCAATGCCTTGAGCTTTGTATAAATCGAGTAGTTCAGCAATACGCGTCTTATCATCACCAATACAAGAAAGGTGAGGGGCAACAGGAGTGCCTTTACCATTGAAATCTTCAATAGCAGCAAGTGTGCGTTCACGAGTAGAACCACCAGCACCATAAGTAATCGAGAAAAACTCTGGATTTAATTGCTGTAATTCTTGGTGAACAATACGAAGTTTTTCAGCACCGGCATCAGTTTTTGGCGGAAAAAACTCAAAAGAAATAGGTGTACGTTTAGTCATGTCAAATCCTTGTAAACAGCGAAACATTTTTAGAAAAAAGGGCAGTCGGTTCACCGTCTGCCCTTATGTTCTTAGTATTTGTAAGCGTCAGATTTGAATGGCCCCTCAACAGCAACGCCTAAATAATCAGCTTGCTCTTGAGTTAACTGAGTGAGTACACCACCGAAACCTGCAACCATTGCAGCAGCAACTTCTTCGTCAAGTTTCTTAGGAAGAACTTCTACGCGAATTTTTGCAGCTTTTTCACTTGCAGGTAGGTCGGCAAATTTCTCTTGGAATAAGTGAATTTGACCTAAAACTTGGTTAGCAAAAGAACCGTCCATAACACGTGATGGGTGACCAGTTGCATTACCTAAGTTTACAAGGCGGCCTTCAGAAAGAAGGATAAGATAGTTGTTTTCGTCTTCTGAACGATAAACTTGGTGAACTTGTGGCTTAACTTCAACCCACTTGTAACCACGTAAATAAGCCGTGTCGATTTCTGTATCGAAGTGACCGATGTTACATACAACTGCACCAGCTTTTAAGCTGTCTAACATCGCTGCATCACACACATGGTAGTTACCAGTTGTTGTTACAACAAGGTCAGTGTTGCCAAGAAGATCGTGGTTAATATCTTCTTTTTTACCTGTTTGTACGCCGTTTTTGTATGGAGATACAACTTCATAACCATCCATACATGCTTGCATTGCACAAATTGGGTCAACTTCAGTTACACGAACGATCATGCCTTCTTGACGTAAAGATTGAGCAGAACCTTTACCTACGTCACCGTAACCGATCACAAGCGCACGACGGCCAGATAAAAGCATATCTGTTGCACGTTTGATTGCGTCATTTAATGAGTGACGGCAACCATATTTGTTGTCGTTTTTAGACTTAGTAACAGAGTCATTTACGTTGATTGCCGGTACTTTTAAAGTGCCGTCTTTCCACATTTCGATAAGACGTTGAACACCTGTTGTGGTTTCTTCGGTAATACCGTGAATGCGCTCTAAAAGTGCAGGATATTTTTCATGAACAAGAGCAGTTAAGTCACCGCCATCATCCAAGATCATGTTGGCATCCCAAGGTTGGCCATTTACATTGATTTGTTGTTCAAGACACCATACATATTCTTCTTCAGTTTCACCTTTCCAAGCAAAAACTGGAATACCGCGAGCAGCAATTGCAGCAGCAGCGTGGTCTTGAGTCGAGAAGATATTACAAGATGTCCAGCGAACTTCAGCACCTAATTCAACAAGCGTTTCAATAAGAACCGCTGTTTGAATGGTCATGTGGATACAGCCAAGAATTTTTGCGCCAGCAAGTGGTTTAGAAGCTGCATAGCGTTTACGTAAGCCGATCAAAGCTGGCATTTCTGCTTCAGCAAGTTTGATTTCTTTACGACCGTAGTCAGCAAGTGAGATGTCAGCAACTTTGTAATCTGTAAATGAAGCATTAACCGCGTTCATCAGGATCTCCTAGGAAAAAATAGTATTGATCATTCTGTTCGCGGATGCCGTTGTTGGTTAAAACGAGTGTTTAACCGATCGTCGAGCCTGGCAAAATGATCTTTAGTGCCGATCATTTGTCGCAGCATCCCTCGACTAGCGAAACATTGTACTTGGAAAAGCTTTTAGTGCCAATCCAGTTTTGTTTATTATCTGCGTAATTACGACTTTAGATTTAAATTATGGCCTTAAATATTCCCGAATCTTTGGCAAACCTCGAAGCGAACTGTGGCCTTTTTGCAGTTTGGATGGTACTTCAACATCATGGAGTGCAAATTGATGTCGCTGAGCTAATTAAAGTTTGCCGTTATGACGATGAAGGAACTTATACGATTGCTTTAGCCGTTGCTTTAAAAAAGTTGGGCTTTGAGGTGTCATTTTACTCAGATCATGATCCTAACATTAGCTCAAGCGAACGCATGAGCTATAAAGAAGCAAAGGTATTAAGAATACCAACTGGGCCAGCGCTGAGCTATCAAGATATTCAAACAGAGACGCAAAATGGAAAAATGGTGATTGTGTACTACGACACTTTAGAAGGGGTAGGGAATCAGTCACTCATTTATTCTATAGATCAAAATGAAATCTGCTTTTTTGATAGTTTTGAGCCGATGTCGGCAGCAGTTTTTGAGAATCAACGTAAAGCAGAAGGTATTTGCCGTCAGGCTGTCGTGATTGGTGATCGTAATTTAAATATTCATTCGACTAAATTGAATTAAATTTAAATGAGCCAGTAAAGTGCTGGCTCATACTGAAGTTATTGTTGTTGATATTCTTGAATGACTTCTAACGCAGCCCGGAAAGCTTCCTGAGTAGCAGGGGCACCGCAATATGGCAGGCTATGCAATAAAGTTTCCTGAATTTCTTCAACTGTACAACCATTGTTGAGTGCACCACGAACATGGCCCTTGAGCTCTGTTGGTGATTTGAGTGCAGTTAACATTGCCAAAGTAATTAATGAGCGATATTTACGTGGCAGCACACCTTCACGTTGCCAAGTCGATCCCCATGCATGTTCATTAATCCAGTCTTGTAAAGGCTGGGTAAAGGGCACGGTATTTTCTTGGGCACGTTTTACAAAAGCTTCTCCCATCACTTCTGTGCGAACTTTTAATCCATTTTCGTAATCTTGCTTAGACATTAATTTCTCCTAAAAATAAAAGCGTCGAGTGACGCTTTTATGGCTGTTTATTAATTAATGCGATTCAAAAATGATTGCAATAGTGAATTAGTGGAGGCATCAGTCACACTATTTGATGAGGATTTGATAAAGGTAGGTCTTTATTTAGCTTTTCATCAAAAACATCGGTAAGCATGCTATCGAATCGAATTGCGTTGTACTGCAATAATTGTTGAGCTTCGCTTTCAGAAATAAAGCCTTCTTTTATCGCTTGCGCAATATTCTCTTCAAAAGTAAGACCCGTAAATTTGCCTTTGGATTCAGCTTTCTTAAACTTATCCCAAAGCGGCTCAATGGTTCTTAACATTTGGAATGTGTGCTCTAGACGGCCAGTGACATCATTAGGTTCAGTTGAATAGTACACATGGCGTTTGAGTTGCTCTCTAAACGGATGTTCTTCCATCATGAGTTCAGCAACTTGTTGTTTTAACTCATCGTCAGGTTTTGAAATCACACGACCTAGCGGGAAACATATCCATTTGACAAATGCTGCTGGAAGCTTGGCTGGGAAGTTGTCAAATAGCCCCCAAAATGCTTCCTGAATATTCAAGAATGCTTTTTGCAGTGCTAGTTTTGCATGCAATTGTTCAGCTTCAGTTTTTTGTCCAGCCTCATAAAATTTTAAAATCGCTGTGGCAATAAACAAGTGCGCGTGAATATCTGCCAAGCGGCCTGATAGCATTTCTTTACGCTTTAGGTCTCCTGCGAGTAAGCCAAGTGCCATATCGGAAACAAGTGAAAAATTGGCGCTAAAACGATTGATGGTTTTATAGTAACTTGCAGTGAATTGATCTGCTGATTGAGGTGCATCACTCGAACCACCCGTCCAACCATAAGCAAATGATCTAGCACCGCGGTTAAAGGTATAGGCTAAATGTTTAAACAACAAATCATCGAATTTTTGTACGGCATTGGCTTTGTCATCAGACTGAAGTAATTGCAATTCTTCAAAAAGATAAGGGTGACAGCGCATTGAGCCTTGACCAAAAATCATCAATGAACGGGTTAAAATATTTGCGCCTTCTACCGTAATAGCAATTGGAATCGCTTGATAGGTGAGAGCAAGGAAATTGCGTGGCCCAAGTTGAATTGCACGTCCTCCAGCAATATCCATTCCGTGATTAACCACTTTACGCATCGTTTCAGTTGCATAGTATTTTGCCATGGCAGTCATTACAGCAGGGGTTCCACCTTGGTTTAGACCACACGTCACTAAATAACGGAATGCTTCAAGCATATAGGCATCGCTGGCAATTTCACTGCTTGCTTCTTGTACACCTTCAAATTTGCCGACAGAAATATTGAACTGTTGACGAATTCTTGCAAATGCACCGACAGTGAGATAGCTCATTTCACCTGCGGCTGTGGCTAATGCTGGCAATGAAATGCCGCGGCCAACACCTAGGCATTCCATCAGCATGCGCCAGCCTTTACCGGCATTTTCTTGTCCGCCAATAATCCAGTCAATTGGAATGAAGACATCTTCACCTTCTACTGTCCCATTCATGAATGGAGAGCCTGGATAATGTCGTGCACCTATTTTTACGCCTGCATGATTGGCTGGAATTAAAGCACAGGTAATCCCGTACTCAGTTTTAGTTTTATCTCCAAGTAAACCTTCGGGGTCATAAAGTTTAAATGCTAGACCGACCACTGTGGCAATTGGAGCGAGCGTAATCCAACGTTTAGAGAAATTCATGCGGAGCCCAAGAACTTGAGCACCTTCATATTCGCCATAGCAGATTACACCCGAATCTGGAATTGCACCTGCATCTGAACCTGCTTCCGGACTGGTTAAACCAAAGCATGGAATTTCTTCACCTTTAGCAAGTCCCGGTAGATATTGCTGCTTTTGCGCATCTGTACCATAATGCATGAGTAATTCACCGGGTCCTAATGAGTTAGGAACCATACAACTCACCGCAGCAGTTAATGAACGCGAGGCAATTTTGCTCATAATGCGACTTTGAGCAAATGAGCTGAACTCTTTACCGCCAAAGGATTTTGGAATAATAAGACCCAAGAAGCCTTTATCTTTAATGAACTGCCAAACTTCAGGAGGAAGGTCTTTTAATTGATGGTGAATTTCCCATTCATCAAGCATGCTACATAGCACTTCAACTTCATTATCGATAAAACTTTGTTCTTCTGGTGAAAGTGTAGGATAGGGATATTTTTCAAATTGCGACCAATCTGGAGCCCCCATAAATAACTCTTTTTCCCACCAGCTTGTTCCTGCTTCTAAGGCTTCTTGTTCAGTGGTACTGATGCTCGGCATTGAGTTGGCCAGAGTTTTATATGCAGGTTGGGTAATTAAGTTAAACCGTAAATGTTTAAACAAAATAATAATGCTAAGTGCAATAAGGGGAATCCCTAAAAGTAATGCCCACGGCGTTAAAATGAAAGCAGTAAGTATGGCTACAGCAATCGTAATAACACTACCAGCGACTCTATTTAGGTTAAAAAAGAAAATTGCCCATATTGCAACAAGCTGAATGACAATACTTAAAACAAAGAGTAGGAAAATCATACTTGCTCCTTGCTAGATAAGCCCTCAAGTTAGAAATAATAAAAAAGCGAGGAGAGATTTAAGGCTTAACTAGCGAATTTTTTAATGCTGTTTAAATTTGATTTTTTATGTCGCAATTGATGTATATGCTAGAGCAGGGATATATCGTGCTTTTAGGTATAAAATATTTTTGAATGAAAGTGTAATGGCTTGTTTTATCGATTTGTCAAGAAATGTTATTGATTTTCTTATACAAATAAAAAGCCCTCTGAACTAGAGGGCTTTCATTGATTTTAATTTTTAAGCTTCGACAACTTGAACAGCAATTTTTTTAGCTGGATCTACTTTACGACGAACTTCTGGTACTGGTTCACCGTGGTATTGACGATCAGCAAAGTAACTTGAACGAACCATTGGTGCAGACCAAATATTTCTAAAGCCAAGTTTACGGCCATGCTCTGCATAACGTTCGAACTCTTCTGGCGTTACAAAGCGGTCAATTGGTGCATGTTGTTTAGAAGGCTGTAAATATTGACCAATAGTTACATAGTCAACATCGTGAGCACGTAAGTCATCAAGTAATGCAATAACTTCTTCTTCAGTTTCACCAATACCGACCATCAAACCACATTTTGTTGGGATATCTGGGCAGTATTCTTTAAACATTTTTAATAAGTTTAAAGAGTGTTGATAATCTGAACCTGGGCGCATCGCTTTATATAGACGTGGCACAGTTTCAATGTTGTGGTTAAATACGTCTGGCGGACATTCAGTCATAATGCGTAAAGCAATATCCATACGTCCACGGAAGTCTGGTACTAAAATTTCAAGTAATGTATTTGGGCTAAGTGCGCGAGCTTCTTTAATACAGTCCACAAAATGTTGTGCACCGCCGTCAAGCAAGTCATCACGGTCAACCGAAGTGATTACTGCATATTTGAGCTTAAGATTGGCAATTGTCTCTGCCATATGGCGTGGTTCATCAGGGTCCAATGCATTTGGACGACCATGCGCTACGTCACAGAAAGGGCAACGACGTGTACAAATATCACCCATGATCATGAATGTTGCTGTACCACCGCCAAAGCATTCTGGAAGGTTCGGACAAGCTGCTTCTTCACAAACGGTATGGAGTTTTTGAGCACGTAAAGTCGTTTTAATACGCTGAACTTCTTCTGGTGCCGTCATCTTGACACGAATCCAGTCAGGTTTACGCGGCACTTCAACCGTAGGTACAACTTTTACAGGAATTCTTGCGACTTTTTCTGCGCCACGAAGTTTTACACCCTGTTCAGGTTTACGGTGTTCTGACATATTTAACTTTTCCACTCGTTTATAGAGACATTGACATTGTATTATAGCGGACTTCTACAAGTAATAGCGGAAAATAACTATTCATATAATAAATGTGGCTATTCAGAAATATAGGGTTGAGAAATACATAAATTCACCGCATATTAGCCATAATTTATTATAAAATATGGTCATTCAACAGAGGAAGGAGCTTTCAATGCCACGTAAAAAAGAGGTCGTTAGTGGGAATTTCGTTAAGTACGATGCGGTAGTTCTCGGTTCTGGACCTGCAGGTGAAGGCGCGGCAATGAAGCTTGCAAAAGCTGGTAAGCGTGTTGCAATTGTAGATGTACGTGATCAACTCGGTGGTAACTGTGCACACGTAGGAACCATTCCAAGTAAAGCATTACGTCAAACAGTTTCTAGCATTATTCGCTATCAGCGTGATCCAATGTTTCAAAAAGTAGGTGAATGGAAGCAGTTCACTATGAAACAGGTCTTGCGTAATGCGCACAAAGTGATTCAACAACAGGTTGATACGCATACACGCTTTTATGACCGTAACAAAATTGGTGTCTTCCACGGTCGTGCATATATTCAAGACAAAAACACAGTTTTAGTTTTTAGCCACGAAGGCATTAAAGAAACAATTATCTGTAAGCAAATCGTGATTGCGACAGGTAGCCGTCCTTATCATCCGCAAGGTCTTGATTTTGACCACCCGCGCGTATTTGATTCGGACAAAATTCTTGATCTTGATTACTCAATTCAAAAAATCATTATTTACGGCGCAGGTGTTATTGGCTGTGAATATGCCTCAATCTTTATTGGTTTAGACCATAAAGTTGACTTGATCAATACTCAACAAAAACTCTTAAGTTATCTAGATGATGAAATCGCCGATGCTTTGTCTTATCACTTACGTGAACAGGGCGTGTTGATTCGTCACAATGAACAAATGGATCATCTTGAAACATTTGATGACCACGTTGTTCTACATTTACAAAGTGGTAAAAAGATTAAAGCTGATGCGATTCTTTGGTGTAATGGCCGTTCAGGTAACACAGAAGGTTTAGGTCTTGAAAATGTTGGGTTGGTACCAAATAGTCGTGGTCAACTTTCTGTAAATGATCAATATCAAACTGAAGTTGAAAACATCTATGCTGCTGGTGACGTGATTGGTTGGCCTTCACTTGCTTCGGCTGCCTATGACCAAGGGCGCTGTGCTGGTGCAAACATGAGTGGTGAAGACGCTAAGCCAGTACGTGATATCCCTACAGGTATTTATACCATTCCGGAAATCTCATCTATTGGTAAGAATGAACAGGAATTAACGGAAGAGAAAATTCCGTATGAAGTCGGTCAGGCTTCTTTCCGTCATTTGGCTCGTGCACAAATTACCGGTGATACAGTAGGTGAGTTGAAGATTCTTTTCCATCGTGACACTTTGGAAATTTTAGGTATTCACTGTTTTGGTAATAATGCTGCTGAAATTATCCACATTGGACAAGCAGTTATGCACAGCCCAAACAATACTTTGAAATATTTTGTTGAAACGACTTTTAACTATCCAACAATGGCTGAAGCATACCGTGTAGCTGCACTTAATGGTATGAATCGTTTATTTTGATTTTAAATAAGTTTTTCATAAAAAAGCCCGCAAACTTGCGGGCTTTTTTATTTTTATTAGACCATATGTTTTTTATATTTTTATGACAATGTACAGAGTGATTTCAGCGTCTCATCTTTCTAGTGTGCACAAAATGCTTGATTAAAATATTCAAACAAATCAGGTGTCTGTTTCCATAAAACAATAGATAAAACCAGAAGAGCTAAGATGAGGAAAGTCATAATTGTTTTCAAAAGTACAGCATTATGCGTCATGAATAACAGCCTCCTCATTTACAAAGAAATGTACGATTACCCCTAATATACTCAATGCGATAGAACAGAGCCAAATCGCATTGTAATTACCTGTTAAATCATAGTTAACACCGCCAAGCCAACCACCAAAGAAAGACCCGACTTGATGGGTGAAAAATACAATACCACTTAACATTGAAAGGTATTTAACACCAAACATATTTGCCACGATACCGTTGGTGAGCGGAACCGTAGAAAGCCATAGAAGCCCCATGATAATACCGAAAGCATATACTGTATAAGTGCTTAGAGGTAATAATAAGAAAGCAATGATTGCGATGCCGCGGCTACCATAAAGTGCCATTAATAACTTAGGTTTCGAGAAACGATCTCCTAACCAGCCTGCGCCATAAGTCCCTATGATATTAAATAATCCGACTAAAGCAAGAAACACCGTACCTGTAGCGGCATCAAAGCCGTGGTCGATTAAATAACCTGGTAGGTGAACACCCAAAAAGACAACTTGGAAGCCACATACTAAAAAGCCTAAAGCTAACCACCAAAAAGGTTTATGTTTTCTAGCAATATTCAGTACTTGTTTAAAGGTGAGCTGAGGTTGGGCAATTGCTTTTGGGGTTTGGTTGCTTGGCCCTTTTAACATCCATGCTAGAGGAATAATAAGAGCGATTAACAGGGCACTTACCATTAAAGCTGATGACCATCCCACTGTCTTAAGTAAGAGAAGGGTAGAAGGCAGCATAATAAATTGGCCAAAAGAACCGGCTGCACTAGCAATACCCATTGCCATACTTCTTTTTTCTGGCGGAGCAGCTCGGCCTACTGCGCTAAGCAAAACTGTAAATGAGGTTGCTGATAAAGCTAAACCAATAATAAGACCTAAGCTTAAATTCAAAATGAGTACACTTGAACTAAAAGCCATTAAGAGTAAGCCAAGGGTATAAAGTAATCCGCCGACTGTTACCACAACTTTACTGCCATATTTATCTGCAATTGCCCCAGTAAAAGGCTGAACTGCACCCCAGATTAGATTTTGCATGGCAATTGCTAGACTAAAAACATGCTGCCCCCAACCGAACTCATGACTCATCGGGACTAAATAAAGCCCAAAACCATGTCGTACACCTAGTGACAAAGCCAAAATAATGGCACTTCCAATGAGCATATAAATGAGTGATTGAGAAAACTGATGGCTTGTTTTAGTCATTGTGAGTAGAAAATTATAAGAATGTGATAAATCATTGTAGAAGATATATCGAATAATATCGATATATCTATAAAATTATTTTAAGAAAAGTTAAAAAGTATCTTAGAGATTGTGGACTATTATGAGAAAGGGGAAGAAGCAAAAATCATTTTTGATTTCTGCTTCTTATCAGAATTAGGCTGCGGAATTGCGTTCAAGTAGAGCCTGTTCAAAAAGTACTTTTTCTTTTTCTTTGTGCTCGGTTGTGAAGCGAATCAAAATTACACTACAGCCTGCAACCATAACCAGTCCACCTAAAATAAATAGACAAGTTTGAATATCAAGTACGCCTTTTAGTAAGAAACCAGCTGCCACTGCGCCCACATTTCCACCTGCGCCAATAATGCCTGCGACGCCGCCTAATGCATTTCGGTCAATAAAAGGGACCAGTGCATATGTTGCTCCGCAAGCCATATGGGTAAACAATGCAAAAATTGTCATGGAAATAATTGCAAGAGCTACGACGTTCATTTGAGAGAAGAGTATTAAGAATAAACCTTCGCCTAAAATCATTAGTACAAGCACTTTAGTACGTCCGTCTAAACCTTTTTTAAGTGCGACTTTATCGGAAATAATACCACCTAATGCACGTGCAAATAAGGCAAGAAGACCAAATATACCTGCGGTTAACCCTGCTGTTTTTAAATCCATTTTGAATTGGTCAACATAGTACATTGCCGCAACATTATGGATGAAAATTTCAATACCAAAGCAAGCACCATAAGCGAGGAATAAAATCCAGACACGGTAGTTACGAGCCGCTTGCATTAAGATTGCCATGCCACCCTTTTTACCGCTACCCACCTCAATACCTTGTGCACGAACTTCTTTAAAGTTTCCTTGAGGACAGTCTTGGGTAAGTTTCCAGTAAAGAACCCCGACAATTACCATCATTACGCCTGGTACGATTAATGCAACGCGCCAACCCATAGTTTGCTCGACACCGAACATGACAATTGCGCCGAGTAATAAAGGCATTAGAGCTTGTGTTGCACCACCGCCAGCATTACCCCAACCCGCAGCAGCTGCATTTGCTGTGCCTACGACATTTGGCGCAAACATGATACTGGTATGATATTGCGTAATGACAAAGCTTGCGCCAATTGCACCGATGAGTAAACGGAAGAAAAGAAAAGATTCATAGCTGTTGGCAGCGGCAACACCAAATACAGGAATACTGCCAAGTAAGAGAAGGGTGGTGTAAGTAATACGAGGACCATATTTATCACAAAGTGGTCCGACAGCAAGCCGCACTAAAATTGTAATTGCAACGGCGGCAATATTAATATTGGCAATTTGATCTTTGGTTAAGCCGAACTCACCTTTAATAACGGGCATTAATGGAGCGCAAGCAAACCATGCGAAGAAGCAGACAAAGAACGCGAGCCAAGTCATGTGGAAAGCACGCATGGCTGGGGTTGAAAAACTGAATAATTTAATTTCAGTCGCTTTTTTTGCATCTAAATTAATATTTGAAGACATACGCCGTCCCCCTGAACTGAACGAAATTTTAATTTGCACGACAAAATGAATTGTCTATTTGCATACCGATCAGAGCGGACATCTTTGGCCGTCTTGGTTTATCCATTGAATCGCCATTGATTCATCATGTCATAAATAAAGCAAAGGACGTGCCAAAAGATAATTTTTACTAAAAGGAAAATCTTAGTTTTTAATTTTATTAGGTTAGTTGTCTAATATAAAAATGATTAGAGAAAAGGAATTAAAAGAAGAGGTGATAATAAAAAATAAAGAAGGTTGAACTTCGTAAACATGATCCTAAAAAATGCTCATTTTTTTGGCATTTTGGTTTAAAAAGAAGCAATTTTAGTGGGATAAAAAAGCTATAAAAGCTTAAGTAAAGCTTTTATAGCTTGTGTGCTTTTGAGATTTAGAATCGGTAACCAATACCGGCATAACCTAATATTGGATTAATTTCGATATCTGCTTTTGCATTAATTAACTCACCGTATTTGGCGTCATTGACTGTAATAGTTGTATCTGTTTTTAAGTGAGCATAAGACACAGAACCAACAGCATACCATTTGTCATTAAAGTCATAGGTGAAACCGGCAGTCGCAACAGGTGCAATGGCATCGGAAGCCTCAAGATTTACTTTTGGATCACCAGAACTTTTTAAACGATCAAGAGCAGCTCCCGCTTTGCCATCTTTAATATTGACAATCATATGACCAGCATTTACTAAATCTTTTTCGATTTCAGGATTTATTTCTAATTCATTGAAATACGCATACATTACGCCCAGTCCAATATAAGGTCTGAACTTATTTACACCGGTCTTGCCAAAATGATATTGAAATTCAAATGCTGGTGTCCAAGCTCGAGCTGATGCCGCACTTCCATGGCCTTCAAGGTCAGTGATAAAAATTTGTTTTTCTAAATCAATAGATGGTAAACCAATACCCCCAATTAAAGGTAGCTCAATTGATGGATGAGCTTGGGCTTTAAGGGGAGCATAAATTTTACCTTTACCCTGTAAGTCGACTTTTGGGGGAATACCTGCCTTTATTTCTAATGAAACATTATCGGTAAAGAAGTAGTTTGTCATAATGCCTAGTGTTGTAACATCATCTGCTTCTAAACCTGTCCCCGGATTATCCCATTGATCTAATCCATAAATATTCGCATTACCACTTAATTCTGCTGGTAGTTTTTCTTTTCCTAATTTATCTAAGAAATCTATAAAGAATGTAGATAAGTTGGGATCCATATCTTTAGACATACTCTCTTTGACTGTCTTAATAGAGACATCGCCAACCTGAGCTTGTTCACCTTTTTTCACAGCAGTATTCACAAAAACAGGTTGGGCTTTTCCTGTTGGTTTGACATATAAAGGACCAGCTGAGACTGAAAAACGTTTGAAACCATCACCATCTTTTAAACTAAAATATGGGGAAGCGGCGGAAGTGACTGTTGGCAGAGCAAATAAGGCAGCTGTCATACAAAATAATGACTTTTTCATCATAAAAGGACTCCATGTCCGAGCATTTGTTTACTGATTTTTATTGAGCCCACCATAACGCGTTTTATTGAAAAAATTGTGTATTAAAAATTAATAATTGTAATTTTTTTGAAATATTTGTTTATATTTGGAAATATTTATTAATAAAAAGTACAAAATAAAAAAGAAAAGGCTACATAAAGCAGCCTTTTATTAATTTTGATTAAATTATTGATTAAAGCGTGAAAGATCTTCTTCTGGGCGAGCTGTTAATACTTCAATCCCTGTTTTAGTAACTAAAATAGTATGTTCATATTGAGCTGAAAGTTTATGGTCTTTGGTTACAACTGTCCATTTGTCACCAAGCAATTTGGTTTGCCAAACACCCGCATTTACCATAGGTTCAATAGTGAAAGTCATACCAGCTTCTAAACGCATGCCCGTACCAGCTTGGCCATAGTGCAACACTTGAGGTTCATCATGGAAAACGGTACCAATGCCATGACCACAATATTCACGCACTACGCTAAAACGCTCTGATTCGACATATTTTTGGATGGCATGTCCAATATCGCCTAAATACGAACCATCTCTAACTGTTGCCATTCCGCGATACATCGCTTCTTGAGCTACTTTACATAAACGATTTGCCAGAATAGAAGTTTCACCACCCACGATATACATCATGTTGGTATCGCCATGATAACCATCTTTAATGACGGTCACGTCGATGTTAAGGATATCGCCATTTTTTAAGATTTTATTTTCAGAAGGAATACCATGACATACAACATGGTTAACCGAAGTACAGATAGAGTGTTGAAAAGCAGGGCGTCCTGGCGCACCACCGTAACCTACACAGGCCGGAATAGCGTGCTGTACATTTTCAATATGATTACGACAAATCGTATCAAGCTCGAGTGTGCTTACACCAGCTTTAATATGCGGCTTGATCATATCTAGAACTTCAGCCGCCAGTCGTCCTGCAATGCGCATTTTTTCAATTTCATCTGGAGTTTTGATTAATCGACGTGGAGCTGTATAAGTACTGTTCATGATCTCTAAAAACTTTTGGTAATTTACAAGCGTCTATGGTATAAATAGCCGCCCATTTTATCAAATGCTTTTCGTGAATATCTTTTACGAAGAATTTTGATAGGTGGAGTAAAAATCCGCACATATATCGTCACATTACTCTGGGTGCCCGTAAAAAGGTGGAGAATGCGGATATATGGAGGCCTAACCCAACTTTTAAGGTAAAGAAAATGGCAGATTACAACGTAAGCATGCGCGACCTTCTTCAAGCAGGTGCGCACTTTGGTCACCAAACTCGTTTCTGGAACCCAAAAATGCGTCAATACATTTTTGGCGCGCGTAACAAAATTCACATCATCAACCTTGAGCACACTGTTCCTGCGTTAAATGATGCTTTGAACTTCGCTAACCAATTAGCAAGCAAAAAGAACAAAGTTTTGTTCGTTGGTACAAAACGTGCTGCTTCTAACATCATCCGTGAACAAGCTCAACGCGCTGGTCAACCATACGTAGATCACCGTTGGTTAGGTGGTATGTTGACGAACTGGAAAACACTTCGCCAATCTATCAACCGTTTAAAAGATCTTCAAACTCAATCTCAAGACGGTACTTTTGCTAAGCTTACTAAACGTGAAGCTTTAGAACGTACTCGTGAGATGGAAAAACTTGAGCGCTCTTTAGGCGGCGTTAAAAACATGGGTGGTTTACCTGACGCATTATTTGTAATCGACGTTGATCACGAAGCGATTGCAATCAAAGAAGCGAAAAACTTAGGTATTCCTGTTATCGGTATCGTTGATACAAACTCTAACCCAGACAACGTAGATTACGTTATTCCTGGTAACGACGATGCGATCCGTGCAGTAACTTTATATGCTTCAGCTATGGCTGATGCAATTCTTGCTGGTAAAGAATACGCTCAATCTCAAGCGAACGCTCAAGCAAAAGGCGATGACGCTGCGAAAGACGCTTCTGAGGCTTAATGCGTTTTGACGCAGGCTTGTCATTTTTGCGACATGTAATGGTGGCAAATTAAGCGTCGAGAGTGCAAACGGCCCAGAGTTTCTTTGGGCCGTTTTTGTTGAACAGATTTATTTTCTACCGATTTTAGGAGATCAACATGACTGCAATTACTGCAAGCATGGTAAAAGAATTACGTGACCGTACTGGTCTTGCAATGATGGAATGCAAAAAAGCATTAACAGAAGCGAACGGTGACATCGAACTTGCTATTGATAACCTTCGTAAATCTGGTCAAGCTAAAGCTGCTAAAAAAGCTGGCAACATTGCTGCTGACGGTGCAATCACTATCGTTCAAGACGGTAATAAAGCGATCTTAGTTGAAGTAAACTGTCAAACTGACTTCGTTGCTAAAGACGAAAACTTCTCTAACTTTGCACACACAGTTGCTGCTGCTGCATTAGCTGCTGGCGAAACTGATGCTGCTAAAATTGCTGAATTAAAATTAGCTGATGGCCAATCAGTTGAAGAAGCTCGTATCGCGCTTGTTCAAAAAATCGGTGAAAACATCCAAGTTCGTCGTGCGAAAATCGTTGAAGGCGAACAATTGGCTATCTATAAACACGGTTTAAAAATCGGTGTTGTAGTTTCTTATACTGGTGATGCTGACACTGGTAAAGGTATTGCAATGCACGTTGCTGCATTCAACCCAGTAGCAGTAAATGCTGAAGCTGTTCCAGCTGACCTTATCGCTAAAGAGAAAGAAATTGCTGAAGCGAAAGCGTTAGAATCTGGTAAACCAGCGAACATCGTTGAGAAAATGGTAACTGGTTCTGTTGAGAAATACTTAAACGAAGTTGCTCTTGACCGTCAAATGTACGTTATCGACAACGAGAAAAAAGTTGCTGACGTATTAAAAGCGACTGGTACAAATGTTGCTAACTTCGTACGTTTCGAAGTTGGTGAAGGTATCGAGAAAAAAGCTGAACTTAGCTTTGCTGAAGAAGTTGCTGCTGCTCAAGCTGCTGCGAAGTAATTCGTATCTTCAAAAAAAGCCCCCTATGGGGCTTTTTTTATCTCTGTTGAAAACGGAATCTAAAGATGACAAATAAAAAGAATCTAGGTATTGGCGGCATAATTGTTTTATTGATTGCTGCATATTTGGGTCTGGACTTATCTGGGCATAAAAACAACCCGACACCATCATCAAGCATACCTGCGAGTCAGCGTACTGAAACGACGTTTTCAAATGATGGAGTAGATACTATAAAGGCTGCTTATGAACGTAGACAAAGTAACGTTCAAGTGCAGGGTAGTGGTCGAGTAAAAGCAATCTTAAGAGAAGATAATGATGGGTCGAGACACCAGAAATTTATTTTGGTATTAAAAAATGGTCTTTCAATTTTAGTAGCACATAATATTGATTTAGCACCAAAAATTGAAGATTTAAGAAAGGGTGATATTGTCGAATTTAACGGGGAATATGAATATAACGAAAAAGGTGGAGTATTACATTGGACGCATCATGATCCCCAGAATCGCCATGAAAATGGTTGGCTGAAACATAATGGTCGTATTTATCAATAGAAAATAGGATATCCATTTCCGCATAACAGCAATTTTGTTCTATGCATCTTTTTAAAACATGCTATGTTTTTTTGTAGATAAATAGATGAGATGTATATATGCACCGGGAACAGGCTGACTACTTGCATTTGCGAGAGTTGGGCGGTTTAGAATTATTAAAAGCACATTATCACCAAACACAATTTTCAAAGCATACTCATGAAGGATATTGTATTGGTGTCATTGAAGAGGGTGCACAGTCTTTTTTTAGGACGGGTCAGCTACATGTTGCCCCTAAAGGTGACATTATTTTAGTTAATGCAGATGAAATTCACACAGGCTCATCTGCTGTTGAATCGGGCTGGCGTTACCGTGCAATCTATCCTACACCTGAAATGCTTGCTGAAGTAAGCCAAGATTTTTTTGAGCAAGGCCATGGGGCACCTTGGTTTCCGCAAGCTGTAATTCAGGACTTGGGATTATCTCAACAACTCTGTTTATTATTTGATTTATTAGAACAAAAAGACAATTTTTTGCTTAAAGAAACCATGTATTTATCAACATTAGCATGTTTAATGGTACGTCATGGTAAATCAAGACACACCTTTTGCGAGTTACCAGAAGCTTATTCAAAAGTATTAAAAGTTAAAGATTTGTTAGCTGATATGCCTGAAAAGAATTTTTCTTTGCAGGAATTGGCTGATATGGTCGGGTTAAGTGCATGGCATTTTTTAAGACAATTTAAAAAACATGTGGGTTTACCGCCTCATGCATGGTTAGTACAGGCGCGTTTGCAAAAAGCGAGACAATTATTAAAACAAGGCGTTCAAATTGTAATGGTTGCACAGCAATGTGGTTTTTCTGATCAAAGCCATTTTAATCGTCATTTTAAAAAGGCGATGGGTGTTACACCAACCCAATATGTGGCGAGTCTTAATCTTTAAAATTTATTTGCAGTGCTAACCGCAATTTTGTTCAAGCGAAGCTGAGCTAAATACCAGAAAATCTATAAATAATAACTGTTATAGATGTCTAGGGATGAATACTCATTTAAATCAATCTATTAGATTTTCTAAAAGCCGACCACCGCATCTTTTTTTACGAGGAGCGATAGATATATTGCCACTATCTATTTCGGTTATACCATGGGCTATTTTAGCTGGATCAATGGCAATTCATGCGGGTTTATCATTTTATAAAGCACTAGCGATGTCAGGAATTGTGTTTGCTGGCGCTGCGCAATTAGTAAGTTTAAGCATGGTGATGGAAGGTGCATCGTTATTAACCATCTATGTCACTATTTTCTTTCTTACTGCTCAACATTTTATTTATGCTTTAACTTTAAGAAATCATGTTTCTATTTTGCCTCTTCCAAAAAGATTAACTTTAGGGTTTCTGCTTACCGACGAATTATTTGCAGTAAGTGTTCCTAATGAGAAAAAACATCCTCAATACTTATTCGGAGCAGGTCTTTGCTTTTATTTATTTTGGGTGGTTTTTAGTTTAGTGGGTATTTTATTAGCAACAGCGCTACCTAATTTATTAAATTATCATTTGGATTTTTCCATTATTGCTATTTTTGTTGCCATGATTGTTCCTATGTGTAAAGGGAAGCCTGTAATGGCAGGTATTTTAATGACTTGTATCAGTGGTTTTGTGCTTAAATTTTTTCATATAGAAGGAGCCATTCTAATCTCTGGTTTATTGGGGATGTTTATTGCGGTAATAGTCGAAAATAAAATGGGAGAAAAATAAAATGTCATGGCTTATGATTTTAGGACTGGCAGCTATCGTATTTTTTAATCGTTATTATTTTTTGGAACCAAACGTAAAAGTCAAATTACCAGTACTTATGAATAAAATGTTGAATTATTCAGCTCCTTGTTTATTAAGTGCTATTTGTATTCCAGTAATTTTTTTTGAAAATAATGAATTAAGAGGATTTTTAGATAATCCTTACTTATACGCAACGATATTTTGTACTGTCGTGGCTTTCTATTTTAAAAAAGTGTTACCGAGCGTTCTGCTGAGCCTGGCATTTTTTTATTTTATAAATTTTCTAATAAATCATTAAGTTAAAGCTGAATCTTTTTAGGATTCAGCTTCTTAAAAATTTATTGAGCAATCAGTTTCTTCTGACGGCTTTTCCAATGAGGTAATATCTTTGCAAGATAAGCATCCATACACCAGACCGGACCAATCAAGAGAAATTGCAAATCTTTAAAGAAAGAAGGTTTTTTTCCTTCAATTTTATGTCCATAAAATTGTCCAATCCAGGCAAACACAAAAAGAGCAATATAAAATCCTACACCTACTGGTAGAACATAAATAAGCCATGCCATCACAACAAGTAGAGCAGCCATTGCTACTGCAAGTACAAGATCAAGCCGAGCATAAAAAATGAGGGTAAGTACTACGAGTAAAGCGGTGAGTAGGGCACTAAAGTGAGCAATAATTCCAATAATCGAAAATAAAATAGCTGGTACACATACCCAGTGAATTTTCTTATTTATCGGGTTTTGATGACTTTCACTATATTCATCAAACCATTCACTGATAGATTTCATAGACCTTGTTCTCCTTGTCTAATTTTGAGTCATTCTTTTTCTGTTTATATTTTATCCTCTCGTTACCGAGAGAGACAAGACAAGTTGTATATCGACATGTTTGTTAAATCAAGTAAGCCTAAAATTTAAAGTTTATTCATTGCGGCACAAAAATGAAAAACAGCACTGAAGAAAGGGGAGGATGAGCTCAAAAATTTCAGGTTATTTATTTGTGATTTTGAGAGAGTCGAATCCTCAAAAAAACCTCATTTTCATGAAGAATGGGAAAATAATAGAAAAATATTCAACTCATCTTGTCTTAAAACGCGTTAAACAACTCTTTTTAGACTAAAGTGGTACTAGGGTAGCGGAATTATTTTAAAATGGCTGTAATCGAAAAATATGCGCAAAAATCGATAAAGAATAAATAAGTGTGTTTTTGGGTTAAAAAATAATCATTTTTGTAATGAAAAAACGAGTCTAGACACAAAATTTTTATAGGATTTTTTTGCTCTTTTTATATTAAAAAAGCCACAATTTAACTTGTGGCTTTTTCATGAACTCGAGGAGTAATCGCTTATGAAGTAGGACCGTCTACACGCTCAATACTTACTTTAGCAGTACCAGCATTGGTAATACCAAGGCGTTTAGCTGCACCGTATGATAAATCAAGCACACGATTACCATGGAAAGGACCACGATCGTTTACTTTTACCACTACGCTTTTGCCATTGTCTTTGTTGGTGACACGGATATAACAGTTAAGCGGTAAGCTACGGTGAGCAGCAGTAAGTGCATTCATATCGAATGTTTCACCACTTGCAGTTTTACGGCCATGGAATTGACGACCATACCACGATGCCATACCAGTTTGGCTAAACTTACGAACAGTATTTGAAGCTACTGTGTTAAGTTTTTCAATCACTGAAGGCTCATCTTCAGGGATTTCAATTTTAGCTGCGATAGCTTGACGACGGATTTGATCGCCAGAACGTTCAGTGATTGAAAGACTGTTAATGTTAGAGAAACGAGAATTAAAGTTTTGAGTATCTTTACTCAACACACGAGCAGCTAAATTTGCATTTGGACCATCTACATCGCTATTTAATGATGATGATTGCATCATTTCAGCGTGCAGTGGGGCCATGCTTAAACTAGCCGTCAGTGCAAGAATGTATTTCAGCGATAACTGCATTTATATAAACTCCTGAGAACATGCACTTTTTCATTTAGCCAAAGAGCTAAAAATTGAAGTGAACATGCCTAATTATTCACTTTTGCAATTGCTTGATTGGGGTGGATAATATTCATCGCTTACGGAGAGTGTCTAGTCTTTAACGAGAAATAGTTACAAAAAGGGCAAAAACTTACAGTTTTAGGTTAAAAAATAACCAAATATGTAACAAGGTATTTAAAATGTTTGTATTGTGATCGATTTAACAAAAATATTTATTGACTTTTACATAAACTCATCAAAAAGCTAGCCTATCGGCTAGCTACTTCTGTACCTAACAACCATACGGCAGTCGCATACATTCGGCTTTTGTTATAAGTCGTAATTACTTGAAAGTTCGGATAGGTTAAATAGTAAATTGGACCGTTATAGTCTTGTAATTGAATAACATTTACCATATCTAAGTCATCAATTTTGACTAACGGATTTAAAGGGGAAATCCCTTGATTTTTTAGTACACCATACGGAGTGGGCTGGGTCAAATCTTTAGCAATGATACTTTCCGGATTTGAACCTGTGTAACGAGCCATAAAACCAATAGGTTGATCGCGTTGCCAGCCTTGCTTTGCTAAGTAATTTGCGATTGAACCAATCGCATCTTCTGCAGAGTTTCGTAGGTCGATATGACCATTACCATCAAAGTCGACCCCGTACTTACTAATGTTGCTTGGCATAAACTGCGGGAAGCCAATGGCACCAGCATAAGAACCTACAATACTATTGGTTGGATAACCTTCTTTGTAAGTCCATGCAATGAGAGCAGCTAACTCATCGCCAAAATATTCAGCACGGCGTGGGTAGCCAAAAGCTAACGTTGCAAGTGCATCACGAGTAATAAACGAGCCTTTATTGGCTCCATAACCTGTTTCAACACCTAAAATGCCTAGAATAACCGCTTGAGAGACACCAAATTGTTGTTCAGCACGATTGAGAGCATCGGCATATTGGTTTTTAAAGCGGACACCACGTTGAATAGTACCTTCGACTAAAAACATAGAGCGATAGTCGTACCAAGGCTTACTTTCACCAGGGCGAGTCATAATATTTATAATGTTTGGTAAATTTTTTGCACCATTCATAGCGGCGTCAACCTGTTCACCGCTTAAGCCATAAGTGCTCATGGCTTTTTGTTTAAAATTTAAATAGTTAGGATGAGTTACAAAATCATTGGCCTGAGCAAAATGACTTGTGCTAATAAGGCCAGTACACAAGGCAAGCACTTTTAAAGTTTTATTAACAAATTGAGACAACATATCTTTTTTAAATTCCAGATTATCGATGTGTATGAATAGACATGACTAAACCAAAAGTGGCCATTAAAGTAATAATAGCGGTACCGCCATAACTCATAAAAGGTAAGGGAACACCCACTACAGGTAAAATACCACTGACCATTCCTGCGTTTACAAATACATAAACAAAAAAAGACAAACCAAACGCGCCAGCCACTAATCGGCCATAATTGTGAAAGCTTTGTAAACCGATTTGAAATGTTCTAAAAATAATGGCCGAATAAAGAATTACTAATATAAGTACACCAATTAAACCGAATTCTTCTGAGTAAGCAGCAATAATAAAGTCAGTATGGCCTTCTGGTAAGAAGTGCAAATGTGATTGAGTACCTTCGAGGAAACCTTTCCCTGAGAACCCACCAGAACCGATTGCTGTTTTGGACTGAATAATGTTCCAGCCTGTTCCTAAAGCATCCGCTTCTGGGTCAAGCAACGTTAATACCCGTTGACGTTGATAGTCGTGTAAAAGGAATTCCCATGCAATTGGAATCACAATAGCTGCACAAGCTGCTGCTGCACCGATCATGCGCCAAGATAGCCCACTTAAGAACAGTACAAAAATCCCACTTGCTAATACTAATAGTGATGTTCCTAGGTCAGGCTGTTCTGCAATAAGTAAAAATGGAACACCAATTAACATTAAAGACAAAATAACCTGCGAGAAGCTAGGAGGAAGAGGTTTACGAGCTAAAAACCATGCAACCATCATTGGCATGCCAATTTTCATAAATTCGCTGGGTTGAACACTCCCGAACCCTGGAATATCGATCCAGCGTTGAGCACCCATGCGAACTTCACCAAAAACCATAACGCCAATTAAGGAAAACAGGCCAAATAAATAAAAATAAGGTGAAAAAGCTTGATAAACCTTGGGTGGAATTTGCGCTAGGCTAATCATGACCAGAAAGCCGATACCAAAGCTCATGGCCTGTTTACTGACGAGTCCCACATCTTGTGCAGATGCACTATAAAGTACCGTTAAACCTAACAATGCATTTAGGAATAAAAATAGGCATAACCAAGGGTCAATATGAAGCTGCTGCCAGCGTGAAGGTTGCATGGCAGTACTAAGGCCATCTCGAGGAGCTTGGCGTAAAAATTTATATTGTGGACTAGGAGACATGCGGCTTTAACTAAAGGTCAATCAGTGCTTGGCGCATGCTAACATAAACTTGATTTATGACAATGTATATCAATATTTTGCAATAAAAAAACCTGGCTCTCACCAGGTTTCCGATAGACTATTTTTTATTAGTTAAAGAATAGTCCATCATGATATTCAGCCATCGCTTTTAGTTCAGTGCGATTTAAACTTGGAATGAGTTTGTCGATCGCAATATGAACTGCTTTAGTTACAGCAGCAGCGCCAATATCGGCTGCTTTACGCTTAATCATGCCTAAATCTAATGTTTTATTAAAGTCAGACATAAAATGTCTCACCATAGCATCACCGAACTGTTTATATAGTTCTGCTAATGCTGCTTTATTAATATCATTACCCGCTTGAAGCTCGCCAAAATTATGCTTCAAGTTGGTAACTAGGCCAGCATCTAAAGCTACGCCAACTTTATATTGGCCTTGCGGATCTTTAAATAAGCTTTTCTCTGAAAACTCAACTGACTGTTTAACCACATCGTTTGGCGCTTTGCTGAGTAATTGCTTTAAAAGCACGGCAACTGTTGATTTGACATAACCAGCTAGTTTTTCGGCGGTATCTCTTTTTTCACTCGCTGGGAAATGTTGTACTAACTGGGTAAGTACATTTTCAATAATTTCTTCATTGAGTTGTAAAGCGATTTTGTCTCGAAGTGGATATAACGGTTCACTAGAATTTTTATTCGCAATTCCAGTCTGTATATCATTCAATAAGCCTTCAGAAGGGGTAAAACCAAAAAACGGCATGGTGTATCCTCAAATTATTCGTTTTATTGTCGTGCCAATCGAATCGGTTTTGGCATCCATGTAAGATCCGATACTCGGCAAGGATTGATATCAAGTCCACCGCGGCGAGTATAAGTTGCATAAACCATCAGCTTTTCAGGTTGCAAATTTTGCCAAATATCGGCAAAGATTTGTTCGACACATTGTTCGTGGAAACCGTTATGCTGACGGTACGAAATAATATAGGCTAAAAGACTACGATAACAAGGTTTTTTGCCCTTAAAACGAATAAAAACTGTCCCCCAATCCGGCTGACCCGTGACTGGGCAGTTACTTCTCAAAAGATGAGAATACAGTTCAACTTCGATTTCTTCACCTGACTCATCAAGTTTTAAGAGAGTAGCATCAGGATGTTGTTCTAAACGCTCTGGCATAAGATCATCAATACAGATCCCTTGAGGTTTAGAAATCTCTAAATCATCTACTTGAAATAGGGTTAATTCAACTTTTGCACCTGCCGCAGCAGATAGATCTTTTTCAACTGTTTCAATGAATGACTGTGTAGAGTCAAACTGAGTGAAGTTAAGACTATTGAAATAAAGTTTTAATGATTTTGATTCAATTAAATTCGGTGAAGAAGCTGGCAGTGTAATTCTGCCAATAGCAACCTGTGGAATACCGTGAGCATTCAACCAAGAAATTTCGAAAACGTGCCACCAATCTTTACCTTGGGTTATACCTTCGATATGAGCATATTTTTCACGAGATTGAGCACGTGCAATTGGAAATAACACATCGGGTTGATAGCTAGTTGGATATTGGGTTTCTTTGCCCAATAAAGACTGTTCGACACTCATTCACGCATTCCTGAACCACGAGCAAGTAAATAATAAGCAATTCCGTAAAGTACAGCACAGCATAATGTCACAATGATTAAAGAGAACGAAACGTTCACGTCACTATGACCTAAAATGCCGAAACGGAAAGCATTTACCATATAAACAATAGGATTAATTAAAGAAAGTTTTTGCCAAAAAGGACCAAGTGCACTAATGGCATAAAACACACCACCTAAATAGGTAAGTGGAGTAAGTACAAATGTTGGAATAATAGAAATATCATCAAATGATTTTGCGTAGACTGCATTAATAAAACCGCCTAAAGAAAATAAAACGGATGTAATTAATACTGTATATATAGTTACGAACCAGTTATGGATAAAAAGATCAGTAAAAAACATACTCATCGCGGTAACGATTGCACCAACCAAGACACCTCGACAAATACCACCAATAACATAGCCCCACAAAATAATATGCAGAGGCACAGGGCTCATAATCAGCTCTTCAATGCTTTTTTGAAATTTCACACTAAAGAAACTCGATGATACATTGGCATAACTGTTGGTAATGACAGCCATCATGATGAGGCCAGGTACAATAAATTGCATGTAACTTACGCCACCCATTTCACCAATACGTGAGCCAACCAAATTACCGAAAATGACAAAGTACAAACTCATGGTAATTGCCGGCGGTAATAAGGTTTGTGGCCAAATGCGTAGAAATCGGCGTACTTCTTTACGAACTAGAGTCCAGAGGGCAATTTGCAGTTGGTTAAAGTTCATTTTGCCGCTCCTTCAAGATTTTTCTCGACCATTTTGACAAATAGCTCTTCAAGACGATTCGATTTATTTCGCATGCTGCGAACACGAATACCTTGTGACTCTAAAAGTTGGAATAAATCATTTAATGTATGTGCTTTATCCATTGTTACTTCTAAAGTACTACTATCAATTAAGTTGAACTTCACACCAATAATATTGAGCTGGAGTGGGGCAATAGGTGCAGCCAAATCAAAAATAAAAGACTCTTCACTCAGCTGGTTTAAGAAACTTTTCATGCTGGTATCTTCTTTAATGACACCACGGTCAATGATGGCAATTTGACGACACAACATTTCTGCTTCTTCGAGATAATGTGTCGTTAAAATAATAGAAGTACCGTTTTCGTTCATTTCAGTCAGAAAATCCCACATAGAACGGCGTAACTCAATATCTACACCTGCAGTAGGCTCATCTAAAATAAGAAGTTTAGGCTCATGCATCATGGCACGGGCAATCATAAGACGGCGTTTCATACCACCTGACAGCATACGTGCTTGTATATTACGTTTTTCCCATAAGCCCAGTTTTTCTAAATAATGTTCTGCGCGCTTTTCTGCAATCTTTCTATGGATACCGTAATAACCAGCTTGCGTTACTAAAATATCAAATGCTTTTTCAAACTGCCCAAAGTTAAATTCCTGAGGGACAACGCCAAGCTGCTGTTTTGCCAAGGATGGATGAGTATCGAGATTATGTCCAAAAATCTCAACTGTTCCAGAGGTCTTTTTCGTGAGGGAGCTGATAATACCAATGGTTGTTGATTTGCCGGCGCCATTTGGACCTAACAACGCATAAAATTCACCTTCAGGCACAGTGAGGTTAATACCTTTTAACGCCTGAAAACCATTACGATATGTTTTGGACAAATCTCTTAAAACCAAAGCATCAGTCATGAAATTCTCACATTATGAAAGAGGGGTATATTTTGAGCGATAATGATTAATAAACCAAGTAAAATAGTCGGAATTTTATAAAATTGAGATAAATTTATGAAGTTATTATATATAAAATGGTGCGCTCGGCGGGGATCGAACCCACGACCCCAGGCTTCGGAAACCTGTACTCTATCCAACTGAGCTACGAGCGCATGTGTGGGGCACATCATAGGAAAAAAACACTTGCAGGTAAAGCACGAAATACGTACCAAGTGAATTTAATGCTTAATTAAACAGCAGCTTGTTATGTTTTAGTTCTTTTGCTGAATGAGCTGAATTGAATAATTAATAGAGTGAAGCGTATGTGCCAGCTCATGAGGGGGAATCCTTGACTCTTGCAAACTGGTAATCCATTGCATTTGGCAAATTTTTAGTTCTTGAAGATTTTTAATTTGTTCTATTTTTTGAATAAGTGGTTTGGCCATAAGCCCACAGTATTGGCTTAAGCTTTGTTTCATTAATAGTTGTATTTCTTCAAAAGTAAGTTGTTGAACAGGAATTGGTGGCTGAGTATTTTCAATATTTGAAGAATGGCATGATGGTTCTAGAGAAACTTTAATTTCTCCAGTCAAATCGGCACTTTCATTTTCATCTATGGTGCTTTTTTGTTGCGCTTTTACTTCTAAACTCGTGGTAGGTGATACTGAGAGAGCTATTTGTTCAGTAAATTCTGAATCGTTTTCACTAATAGGGGCAATAAGCTTTAAGTCAATAAGTTGTTGAATGAGTTCTGGTGGAGCAATGCGTTTTTTAAACTCGGTATTGAGAGTTTGAAAATCTTCATGATCAATTAATAGAAGTAAACGTCTTTGTTTGGCATTTAAAGCAATATTACGTTGTTGAAGCGCGACTCTTCCCAAATTGGTTCGATAAAAACCAGCCATCATTTTTCCCCAATATAAAAATGAAGCAGCCTGTTTGATTTTTTCTATCAAACAGTACTGTTCTTAATAAAATATAAATGGGGCTAACGATAAAACTCAAAAATGACAATATGATGAAGAATTTATGAATATCATCTATTTAGGCCGTTAAAATGCACTTTCTAATGCTTTACGTAGGTAAACGTCCAGCTCGTCTTGGCGCAATAGCCATTGAATATAGTCTTTAGGGAGTTCAGCAATAGCTGTACCTTTATGCTTGCCAAAGTTAATTGTTGTGGGAATACGTGCTTCTTCAGAAACACGGTACAACTCTTCAATGTCATGAATATTTAAATGATAGACAATATGCATCAAGATATTGGCAGTTAAAATAATATCCGCATCGGCACGGTGCGCGCCTTTGAGTAATTCACGAGCTTTACTGCTGCCTTGAGAAATCATATAGATCAGTGCTGAGATATTATGCGCTTCTGCATCAGGCCAGGTTTTACGTGCTAAAGCTAGCGTACAAATTGGTTTGATATGAGAAACATCTACACCGCAACGCGCAATCGCGGCAATATCATAATCAATATTGTGGCCAATAATATAAGTTGTAGTGTCTGGCAATTTAAAAGTTTTATAGTGGGGCTGATTTTCTAAATCTGATTCTAATATATGGTGTACTGCCATAGCCGCGTAAGAGATAGGGGTCCCAACTTGATAAAGTTGATCAAACAATTTGCTTTTATCTAAGGTGAGCTTGCCTGCATTAATTTCAATTGGGGCATATGCAATTTCAATAGGCAAACCATTTAGTGTATGTGTTTCTGTATCTAAAATAATGGCTTGCATATCCGGCCCTTTAAACAATTACGAGTAATCAAGAATGTTAACAGTTGGCCTCGCACTTTAAAACCTGAAGTGAGGTTAGAAAGTGGTGAGAACGACAATTTATATTAAAAATAGAATTTTTCAGGGATTGATTTTGTCGAATAGAACTTGCGGAAAATTAAGATTAGGCGTAATTGTTTTTAAGACATTAGAGAATGTTGATTAAAAAACTAAAGCACAACAAAAATGGAATTTAAGGGAAGATATACCAATGAAAATGAAACTATTAATGACGAGCGTTCTTAGTACGAGTTTATTTTTAGTCGCTTGTGGAGGTGGAAGTAGTGATGATGGCCCAGCTACTACTAATCCATCTGGAACTCCAACCAATAATATTCAAAATCCAGTTGTTAAAGTTGAAGCCTATACAAGTACTAACTTAGGGTCAGTTGCCGCAGAAAGTAGTATTTTAACTTATAAAATGTTAGGTCAAAGTGGACAAGAAGTGCAGGCAACAAGTCTAGTGTTTACACCAAACACTCCACCACCAGTCGGCGGTTGGCCCATTGTAGTCTGGGCGCATGGCACTACGGGTGTGGCAGATGTATGTGCACCAAGTAAAGCAGCTTTAGCAGACAGTACAAAAGATTTAATTAGTAAATTACTAGCAGCAGGTTATGTTGTTGTGGCACCTGATTATGAAGGTTTGGGTACCCCAGGTATACATCCTTTTTTAAATGTTAAAAGTGAGGCTTTTTCAATTACCGATGCAGTGGTTGCAACACGCAATTATTTATCGCAACGTAATTTATTAACTTCGAAAAAATGGGTCACTGTGGGTCATTCTCAAGGTGGGCATGCTGCATTAGGAGCTGCACAGTATGCGAGCCGTGCACAACTAGACTATAAAGGTACTGTAGCTGTAGCACCTGCTTCTAATTTGGGAAGTATTTTAGTAGATGGAGAGGCACAAGTTGCGAATGCACCTATAGACATTAAAATTGGAACCTATGCACAGCTTGATACATATACAGCTTTAGTTACAGCTGGTATTCGCAACACACAGCCGAGCTTTGATTATGGACAAGTATTTACTTCACAAATTTCAAGTATTGCTGCCCAAGCAGAAAACCTTTGTTCTGGACCATTGTATGGAGCCTTTTATGAAGGTATGAGTAATTATGCTAAAGACCATAATGGGACACTAGATGGCTTTACACGTACACAACCTAACTTTATGGCTGTACCGTTAGTTAAAACATTTTTAGATAAAGATTCGCAGCCGTTACAAGTAAAAGTTACTACTCCAATCATCATTTATCAAGGGATAGCTGATCCTACAGTACCTAAATTGGCAACTGATCTATTGATATCTAATGCCACTGCTGTAGGCACTAAAATTAATAATTATGTGACGGGTAACTGGGATCATGGGACGGCGATGAGTAGTAATGTAGATAATATCGTTGCCGATGTGAAAACTTTAATGCCTCCGCAATAATGAATAAATATAGCGAAGCCCAAGTTTGGCTCCTAAATGAGTAAACTTGGGCTTCTTTGCTAATTTCTAATAACTTGAGTTTCCCAACCATCATATTCTGCATTAACTTGTTGAGCGAATTTCCAAAGTTGTAGCGTGCAAGTATCTATTGCATGGTGGTTTACATGATCAATTCTAGAAATTTGCAATTGATAAGGCGAATCCGTTCTGTCTTTTATTTCATTTTGTTGAACAATTTCAAATCCTAAAGGCTTAATCAATTCGAGGAAGATTGCTTGATCAGATTTATTTTTAAAATAAATCCAATGATCTACAGGACGGGCAATTTCAAGAGAATCTCCATGTTTTTCTAAATTTTCGATAACAGCATTATTTGAAATAATCTGCATGATTTCTGGACTTGGATACATATAATCAAAATAAGTTGACCAATTAGGGTCTGATTTTTGACCGAAACGATAATTATAGTTTGGATAAGATTGCATGACTTGGTGAATGATGTGGTTAACATCTAGTCCATCCTCACAATAAAAGTAAAAATCTCTCAAGTGATTATGTGTTAGACGTCCGGCATAAAGGATAGGATGTGTTGCAAGTGATAGAGTGATTTGATCTTCGATTTCGATGAGTTGATCAAATTCTTCATTAGACGATAACCCATCTTCTCTAGAATGATTCATTTGTATTTCAAGCCAAAGCAAAATCGGTTTAGATGTTAGTGGAGCAATTTGGGTTAAAGCTAGATTTAGAAAGTAACTTGCTGGTTGTTCATCTATTTGACAGATGTATATATTCCAATCTTCGGGAATTTCTAAAGCTTGATCAGTTGCTTGCTGGTCTGTTCTAATATACTTTTTTTTGAACCAAAATTTATCAAGTAATCCCATATAGATATCCTTTTTATTTGTTTTATAGCATAACTAATAAGCTGAAGAAAATTCATAGATAATTAACTAAATATCAATCTGTGCAAGGACAAACTTCGTGTTACAATACGCACCAATCTTAGCACGGCTTAAAAGCCCTAATTTATAGGACCCCCGCTAATGTTTGCCAATATTTCCATTTCTGAATTTGATCCAGAATTAGCTCAAGCAATTGCTTCTGAAGATGAGCGTCAAGAAGCACATATCGAGTTAATTGCATCTGAAAACTATTGCTCTCCTGCGGTAATGGAAGCGCAAGGATCAAAACTTACGAACAAATATGCAGAAGGTTATCCAGGCAAACGCTATTATGGCGGTTGCGAATTTGTAGATGTTATTGAGCAAATGGCGATTGACCGTGCTAAAGAACTTTTTGGTGCAGATTACGCAAACGTTCAACCACACGCTGGCTCACAAGCTAACTCTGCTGTTTATCTAGCGCTTCTTAACCCAGGCGATACAGTTTTAGGTATGAGCTTGGCTCACGGTGGTCACTTGACTCACGGTGCAAAAGTTAGCTTCTCTGGTAAAACGTATAACGCTGTTCAGTATGGTCTAAATGCTGAAACTGGTGAGATTGATTACGAAGAAGTTGAACGTTTAGCATTGGAACACAAGCCACGTATGATCGTTGCTGGTTTCTCTGCTTATAGCCGTGTTGTGGATTGGCAACGTTTCCGTGACATCGCGGACAAAGTTGGTGCTTACCTTTTTGTTGATATGGCTCACGTTGCTGGTCTTGTTGCTGCTGGTGTATATCCAAACCCAGTTCAAATTGCTGACGTAACAACAACGACGACTCACAAAACACTTCGTGGTCCACGTTCTGGTTTAATCCTTGCGAAAGCGAATGAAGAAATCGAGAAAAAACTTCAATCAGCTGTATTCCCTGGTAACCAAGGTGGTCCATTAATGCATGCGATTGCTGCTAAAGCAATCTGCTTCAAAGAAGCAATGTCTGACGACTTTAAAGCTTACCAACAACAAGTTGTGAAAAATGCTCAAGCAATGGCTGAAGTATTTATCGCACGTGGTTATGATGTTGTTTCTGGTGGTACAGACAACCACTTATTCTTGTTATCTTTAATCAAACAAGACGTAACTGGTAAAGATGCAGACGCTTGGTTAGGTGCTGCTCACATTACTGTGAACAAAAACTCAGTTCCAAATGACCCACGTTCTCCATTTGTGACTTCTGGTATCCGTATCGGTACTCCGGCAGTAACAACTCGTGGTTTTGGTGAAACTGAAGTTCGTGAACTTGCTGGTTGGATCGCTGACGTGATTGATAGCAAAGGTGACGAAAAAGTTATTGCTGATGTAAAAGCAAAAGTTGAAGCTGTTTGTGCAAAATTCCCTGTATATGCAAAATAATTTGTGTATATAAAAAAAGCGCCGTAAGGCGCTTTTTTTATTAACTATTCCAACCGCCCCCTAAAGCACGGATTAAATTGATGCTTGCAATGATTTGGCTACCTTTCAGCTGAGCTGCTAATTGTTCTTGTTGCAAAATAGTGCGGTCAGAATCAATGACATCAAGATAGCTAATAGCACCTTCTCGATAACGTAAATGAGAAAGTTGATTGGCATGACGAGAAGAGGAGAGTGCTTGGTTTTGAGCCTGAATTTGTTGATCGAGAATTCTTTGATCAGATAAACCATTTTCAACTTCACGAAATGCATTCAGTACAGTTTGTCTATAGTTGGCGACGCTTTCCTCATAAGCCGCTCTTGCTTGAGCAACGCCTGCTTTACGTTGTCCACCATCAAATAAAGGTAACGACAAAATAGTACCAGCGACAGGTCCTAGTAAAAAAGTCCGACTCGACCATTTACCCAACTCGCTTAAACTTGAAGATTCATAACCTAAAGCTCCTGTAAGACTGAGTTTTGGGAAAAATGCTGCACGAGCAATTCCAATACGCGCATTATCGGCTGCCATTGCACGCTCTGCAGCCGCAATATCGGGTCGTCTTTCAAGTAAAGTTGACGGCAAACCGGCAGGGAGACGGATACTATTTGCAGTTAAAGGTTGAACTGCCAAGTTAAAGTCTGCTGGTGGTTTTCCTAATAAGACTGCAAGCGCATGTTCTGCACTGGCTCTGTTACGAGCAATATTTAGGGCAGTGGTTTGTGCGGTAGCAAGTTCGGTTTGTGCACGAGAAACATCTAATTCACTGACCAGTCCGTTTTTAAAACGAAGCTGCATTAAATCTCGTGTTTCACCTAATAATTTGATTGTACGGTTATAAATTGCTTGTTCGGTATCAAGTTGACGTATCAGAAAATAACCTTGAGCTACATCCGCTTGTAGAGCTAAAAGTGCCGACTGATATAGTGCCTCTTGTTGCTGTAGATCCGCTGTTGCTGCGTTGACACTACTTGCTACACGACCAAATAAATCGAGCTCATATGAAACATTGGCTTGAGCTCGCCATAAGGTTTGAGCCGAAGTATGTGCATTGTCATCTAAACCGAGTGAAGCTGGAGACGGCTTTTGGCGGGTTGGCCCAAATCCGGCATCAATACTTGGTAAGCGTTCAGCTTGAGCTGCCGAACGTAGTGCACGTGAAGCCTGAATATTTGCTGCCACCGCTTTTAGGTTCTGGTTGCCTGCGATAGCTTGCTGTTCAAGTTCATTCAGTTGAGCATCATTGTAAATGCGCCACCATTCACCACGAGTTTGCTGATCGGCAGGTTGGGCAATCTTCCAGTTATTATCTTCCAGTTTGGGGTCAGATTCTTTGAATTTGACTGGCACTATAACTTTTGCAGGTTGATATTCCGGAGCTAATGAGCAGCCTGCAAGGAGCAGGCTTCCCATGAGTGAGGACAACAACCAGTTTTGTTTTGATGTAATCACCAAATGTCCTCCTTAATGATCGTGTGGGCTAGCTAACGGCGCTTCATGAACTGCCGCAGAATGCAGTTTATGTTTGCTGTTGAGGGTACGAATCAGAACGTAAAAGGCAGGGGTGAGGAATAAACCAAAGAATGTTACACCGATCATGCCGAAGAATACGGCAACACCCATCGCATGTCGCATTTCAGAACCTGCACCAGTTGAAGTAACCAGTGGCACTACACCCATAATAAATGCAATAGAGGTCATTAAAATTGGGCGTAAACGTAGACGACTTGCTTCAACGGCTGCTTTAAAGGCAGTCGCACCTTGCATTTCAAGTTCCCGCGCAAATTCGACAATCAAAATGGCATTTTTACAGGCTAGCCCGACCAGTACCATTAGACCGATTTGAGTAAAGATGTTGTTATCTCCAGCAGTCAGCCAGACACCTGTCAGAGCCGCTAAGATTCCCATTGGTACAATTAAGATAACTGCTAATGGTAGGGTTAAGCTTTCATACTGAGCAGCTAAAACCAAGAACACGAGTAATACGCTAATAGGGAATACCCAAAGTCCAGCGTTACCAGCCAAGATTTTTTGGTAAGTTAAATCTGTCCATTCAAACTTGATACCACGCGGTAGAGTTTGTGCAGCAATACGTTCAACCGCAGCTTCTGCTTGGCTAGATGAATAACCTGGGGCAGGGCCGCCGTTAATATCTGCTGATGTGTAACCGTTATAACGAACGACCATTTCAGGACCATAGGTTTGAGTTACATTCACCAATGAAGATAATGGCACCATTTGTCCGGCACTATTACGGGTTTTAAGCTGCAAAATATCTTCAGGGTTAGCACGGAAAGGCGCATCGGCTTGTGCACGGACCTGATAAACACGTCCAAAACGGTTAAAGTCGTTAACGTACTGAGAACCTAAATAAATCTGCATAGTGTTGAAAACATCTGTCACAGCAACGCCTTGCTGTTTAGCTTTTACACGGTCCAGATCTACATTGAGTTGAGGTACGTTAATTTGATAACTTGAGAACATTGGACCAAGTTCAGGGGCTGATTGTGCTGCCTTCATAAAGTTTTGAGCAGCATCGTTCAAGGCTGAATAGCCTAAGGCACCTCGGTCTTCAAGTTGGAGTTTAAAGCCGCCCATCGTGCCTAAGCCCATCACTGGTGGTGGTGGGAAAACCGCGATATAAGCATCTTGAATAGCTGAATATTTCTGGTTGAGCGCACCTGCAATTGCATTTGCAGATAAGTCTTTTGCCTTACGTTCATCAAATGGCTTTAAAGTCACAAAGACAATACCGGCACTTGAGCTATTGGTGAAACCGTTAATTGATAGGCCAGGAAAGGCAACTGCACTTTCTACACCAGGTTGTTTAAGTGCAGTGTCACTCATTTTACGAATGACCGCTTCGGTACGATCTAATGATGCGCCGTTTGGTAGCTGCGCAAAGCTAATTAAATATTGTTTGTCCTGCGCAGGAACGAAACCACCTGGAACAATATAGGAAATACCAACGGTTAAACCTAAGAGTGCTGCATAGACACCCATTGCCGAAGCTTTATGGGAAATGACACGGCTGACGCCTTGACTATAACGGTCTGAAGCACGTGAAAACACACGGTTAAACAGTGCAAAGAAACGACCGAATACACGATTCATAATACGTGTTAAGGCATCCGGTTTAGCATCATGTCCTTTCAGTAACAGCGCTGCCAAAGCAGGAGATAGGGTAAGCGAGTTAAATGCCGAAATAACCGTTGAAATGGCAATGGTCATGGCAAATTGTTTATAGAATTGCCCTGTTAAGCCTGTCATAAAGGCAAGAGGTACGAATACTGCAACGAGTGTTAAAGCAATGGCTATAATCGGTCCACTGACTTCTCGCATGGCACGGTAAGTCGCCTCCCTTGGGTTTAAGCCTGCTTCAATATTCCTCTCGACATTTTCGACGACCACAATCGCGTCATCGACGACAATACCGATGGCAAGTACCATCCCGAACAGTGATAGCGCATTGATTGAGTAACCAAAAGCGAGCATGAGCGCGAATGTACCAATAATTGAAACTGGTACGGCAAGCAATGGAATGATTGAGGCACGCCATGTTTGTAAAAATAAAATAACAACCACAACAACCAGTGCAATTGCTTCAAGTAGGGTATGAACGACCGCTTTAATACTGGCACGTACGAATTGAGTCGGGTCATAAACAATGTCGTATTTAATTGAAGATGGGAAATCTTTTGAAAGCTCCTTCATCGTGCTACGCACTTGATCGGAAACTTGTAAAGCATTCGCACCCGGAGCTTGGAAAATTGGAATTGCGACAGCTTGTTTATTATCGAGTAATGAACGTAAGCCATATTGTGAAGCTGCGAGTTCAACACGTGCAACATCACCCAATCGGGTGACTGCACCGTCGGGAGCAGTTTTTAAAATGATATCGGCAAATTCTTGCTCAGTGGTTAAACGACCTTGAGCATTGACCGAAAGCTGTAAAGGTGAATTACTTGGTGAGGCGCCAATTGTACCCGCTGCAACCTGAATGTTTTGTTCACGGATTGCATTCACAATTTCAGTGGCTGTAAGGTTACGCTGTGCTACTTTTTGTGGATCGAGCCACACACGCATCGCGTAGTCACCAGAACCAAATAATCCGACTTCACCAACCCCTTGTAAACGTGCCAAACGGTCTTTTACGTTGAGCACCGCATAGTTACGTAAGTAGGTCATGTCATAGCGATTATCTGGGGAGGTCAGATGTACCACCATAGTTAAAGTAGGTGAGCTTTTTAGTGTGGTTACACCTAAGCGCTGTACATCTTCAGGTAAACGGGGCATGGCCTGAGACACACGGTTTTGAACCAATTGTTGGGCTTTATCTGGGTCTATACCGAGCTTAAAGTTCACCGTAATGGTTAAATTGCCGTCGCTGTTTGCTTGAGATTGCATATACAGCATGTCTTCGACGCCGTTGATTGACTCTTCGAGCGGAGAAGCAACCGTTTCAGCAATCACTTTTGGGTTTGCACCTGGATATTGGGCGCGTACCACCACAGATGGTGGAACAACCTCGGGATATTCAGAAATCGGTAATTGGAATACCGAAAGCAGACCGGCGAGTAAAATCAAGACTGATAGCACACCAGCAAAGATCGGCCGATCAATAAAAAATTTAGAAATATTCATATGTGATTAACCTTTTGCCGGAGTTGATGTTTTATCTGTTGGCTGAGGTTGAGGAGGAGTAGCGCTAGCAGTGATTTGTGAATTTGGCATCGGAACGAGATGCGGTGTAACAGGGTCACCCGGACGAATCCGTTGTAAACCATTCACTACAATACGATCACCCGCTTGTAATCCGCTATTTACGATTTGCAAGCCATCTTGTTGGGCACCGAGTTTTACTTCTCGGTAAGCAGTTTGATTTTTCGCATCAACTACTACGACAAAACGTTTATCTTGGTCGACACCAACCGCGGTTGGACTAATCAGAATCGCTGGGCGAGGTTGGCCTCCACCTAAACGAATTCGTGCATATAGGCCCGGTAATAAAACGCCGTTTGGATTGTCAAAAGTTGCGCGAACACGAATCGTACCTGAAGTTGTATTCAGATTGTTATCGATTGAGTTGATCGTACCTTCGCGAGTAAAGCCTGTTTCATTGGCAAGTCCCATATAGACAGGTACTTGAGAAGAATTGCGCTGATTACTGATATATTTCAGGTAAGTTTGTTCATCAACATCGAAAGATGCGTATAGGCGTGATACAGATACTAAACTTGTTAAGACTTGTGCTCCGTTACCTGCAGAGACGACATTACCCACGGTCACTTCAGCTCGTGAAATCCGGCCGCTGACTGGTGCAGTAATACGGGTGTATTCCAGATTTAAACGTGCAGATTGGACAGCAGCTCTAGCGGCTTGCAGGTTAGCATTGGCTGAACGTGCATCATTTTCGGCTAAATCCAGTTCTTGGCGAGAAACAGCATTACTCTGAATGAGACGTTGAATACGCGAAAGATTGCTTGCGGTATATGTTACCTGTGCTTCAGCTGAAGCAAGCTGGGCTTTTGCACGGTTCAGTTCTGCTTCAAAAGGACGAGGGTCGATTGTGAAAAGTAAATCACCTTTTTTAACGAAGCTTCCATCTTTGAAATGTACGGCAATGAGTTTTCCTGAAACTTGAGGTCGAATATCAACTTGATCAATTGCTTCTAAACGACCGGAATATTCTTGCCAATCGGTAATGGTTTTGCTTACTACTGGGGCTACATCAACAGTAGCAGCTTGTTGGGCAGCGGTTGGTGCAGCTTTTGCATCGGCATTTTCATGTAACAACATAAAACTGCCACCGGTTGCTAAAATAGCGACAAAGATGGCAGACAGTGCAAACTGTTTGCGGGAAAATGACATGAGGTGCTCCTAGTTATTTGGATACCTGTTTTCAGACTTTTAGTTATGGTCCGTATGGGAGAAACAGGGTTTATGGAATGGACGGAGCATAAAAGTTTGTCAATCACGAATAAATATATTAAATTTGATAACACTATTCGTATTTTTATAACAATTGATGTGTTTGCACTAGAAAATGCATTAATAGGAGTGTGCGTGTGGATCTATTTCATGCCATGAGAGTATTCAACAAAGTTGTTGAAACAAATAGTTTCAGTTTAGCAGCTGATAGTTTGGGTTTACCGCGTGCTTCTGTGACTACAACCATTCAGGCTTTAGAGAAGCATTTACAAGTTCGATTGCTTAATCGGACAACACGAAAAATTAGTCTCACACCGGATGGCGCCGTATATTATGATCGGACAGCCCGTATTTTAGCCGATGTTGCCGATATTGAATCTTCTTTTCATGATGCAGAGCGGGGGCCAAGAGGTCAGCTTCGTATTGATGTGCCTGTGTCCATTGGCCGTCTAATTTTAATTCCAAGGCTCCGCGATTTTCATGCACGCTATCCTGATATTGATTTAGTAATTGGTCTGAACGACCGACCTGTAGACTTGGTTGGAGAAGCAGTTGATTGTGCAATTCGGGTGGGTGAATTAAAAGATTCAAGCTTAATTGCGCGTCGTATCGGAACTTTCCAGTGTGCAACTGCTGCTTCACCGATTTATTTAGAAAAATATGGCGAACCTACCTCAATTGAAGATTTGCAAAAAAATCATAAAGCGATTCACTTCTTTTCAAGCCGTACCGGACGCAACTTCGATTGGGACTTTGTGGTTGATGATTTAATTAAAAGTGTGTCAGTACGTGGACGTGTTTCGGTAAATGACGGTGATGCTTATATCGACTTGGCTTTGCAAGGTTTTGGTATAATTCAAGGCCCACGTTATATGCTCACCAACCATTTAGAATCAGGTTTATTAAAAGAAGTATTGCCTCAGTGGACGCCAGCGCCGATGCCGATTTCAGCAGTTTATCTTCAAAATCGTCATTTATCGCTTAAAGTAAAAGTGTTTGTTGATTGGGTCGCTGAACTTTTTGCAGGCTGTCCATTACTTGGCGGTACAGCTTTACCTTTCGACCAGAAATGTGAATTTGCCTGTGATAAAGAAACTGGTCATGAATATACAATTCGTACTTTGGTCGAGCAGCATAATATTGCTGAAGCTTATACGCTCAAAACTTAATCTTAAAATTTGATTGATTTTTCAACATTTAATCCGTCAATACAGATCATTGCTTAGACATCTTCATAAATCCTTAACTTATGGTATAGAAATTGCTGTTATTTCAGCAGATGAGTAAGTTCGAAATACTCAAGTTTTTATCACCTTATTTGTGTTTTAAGGAGAAGCTTCAAGATGGCAAGCTTTATGAAAAAAATATTCGTTTCAACAACCTTAGTTCTGGCTGCTGTTGCGACGAATGTCCAAGCAAAGGATTGGAAGGTGATTCGTTTTGGTACTGAGTCGTCTTATGCGCCGTTTGAATATAAAACACCAGATGGCAAGTTAACTGGTTTTGATGTTGATTTGGGTAATGCTATTTGTGCAAAACTCAAAGCTAAATGTGTTTGGGTTGAAAACTCTTTTGACGGGATGATTCCCGCACTTAAAGCGAAAAAATTTGATGGCATTCTTTCATCAATGACCGTTACTGATGAACGTGCAAAACAAATTTTATTTAGTAGCAAAATCTACAACACGCCAACCCGTATGGTTGCAAAAAAAGGTTCACCGTTGTTACCAACACCTACTTCATTAAAAGGTAAGCGTGTTGGTGTACAGCAGGGCACAATTCAAGAAACTTACGCTAAAACTTATTGGGCTCCAAAAGGTGTGAGTGTTGTTCCTTATCCAACTCAAGATTTGATTTACCAAGACATGATGTCTGGTCGTTTGGATGCAACTTTACAAGATGCAATCATGGTTGATGGTGCTTTCTTAAAACAACCGAAGGGTAAAAACTTCTCTTTTGTCGGCGGCAATGTGGTTGATGTCAAAACATTGGGTGTAGGTGCGGCTATCGGTTTACGTAAAGAAGATGCAGACTTGAAAGCGAATATTGACAAGGCACTCGCTGCAATCATTGCGGATGGTACATACAAGAAACTCGAGAAAAAATACTTCTCTTTTAGCATTTACTAATGATGTGAAAAATGTCGGCTGAGTGCCGACATTTTTAAATCTATTCTCATCTCATCAATATTAGATATTGTTTTTAAGGAGAAGATGAGTCATGTCTTTTTCTGGCTATGGGCCACTCCTTCTTAGCGGAACATGGATGACCATACAGCTTGCGCTGTTATCACTCTTGCTTTCTGTCATTATTGGCTTAATTGGTGCGAGTTCAAAACTCTCTAATATTAAAGCCTTACGTTATATTGCAACCGCCTATACCACGCTCATCCGTAGTGTGCCTGACTTAGTGATTATGCTGTTGTTATTTTATAGCTTGCAGTTGGGCTTAAACCAAATTACTGAAGCACTGCAAATGGACCAAATTGATATCAACCCATTTGTAGCTGGTGTGATTACTTTAGCGTTCATTTATGGTGCATATTTTACCGAGACCTTTCGTGGTGCATTTCAATCGGTTCCAAGGGGACAAATTGAAGCAGCAATGGCCTATGGGATGACGCCGTGGCAGGTTTTTCACCGTGTATTATTCCCTCAAATGATGCGTTTTGCATTGCCCGGCATTGGTAACAACTGGCAAGTTTTGATTAAGGCGACCGCACTGGTTTCCATTATTGGTCTAACTGATATCGTAAAAATTACGCAAGATGCGGGTAGAAGTACCATGCAACTGTTCTTTTTCAGCATCGTCGCTGCCGCTATTTATTTGGCAATTACCACAGTGTCGAACCTGATTTTAATATGGCTTGAACGTCATTATTCTGCTGGTGTGAGGAAGGGACAATTATGATTGAAATCCTTCAACAATATTGGCAGTCATACCTTTGGACCGATGGCCTACAAATGACCGGTGTGGCGATGACTGCTTGGTTATTGGTGCTATCGATTGGTATTGGGTTTTTGCTTGCTGTGCCTTTATCACTTGCACGAGTATCAGAAAATATCTGGTTGCGTGGTCCAGTTTGGTTGTTTACTTATATTTTTCGTGGCACACCACTGTACATCCAACTACTGATTATTTACTCAGGTATTTATAGCTTTGATTACGTTCATGAGCATCAGACGCTCGATGCATTTTTTAGAGAGGGCATAAATTGCACTATTTTGGCATTCGCGCTTAATACTGGTGCATATACCACTGAAATCTTCGCTGGAGCAATTCGTTCTATTCCACATGGTGAGATTGAAGCTGCCCAAGCTTTTGGTATGTCAAAATGGAAACTCTACACACGTATTATCATTCCGTCGATGTTAAGCCGTGCTTTACCGTTTTACGGCAATGAAGTCATTTTAATGTTGCATGCCACAACCATTGCATTTACAGCAACAGTTCCCGACATTTTAAAAATTGCGCGTGATGTGAATGCGGCAACCTATGACACTTTCAGTGCTTTTGGAATTGCTGCGGTGTTGTATGCGGTGTTGGCTTTTATTTTGATTTGGATATTTCGTAAGTTGGAAAAACGTTGGTTGGCATTTTTAAAGCCATCGAATCATTAGGAGACATAAATGGAACAGGTTGCAAAACTAGTGATTCGCGATTTACATAAAACATTCGGCGATCATGAGGTACTTAAAGGGATATCACTTGATGCAAATGCCGGTGATGTAATTAGTATTATTGGTTCATCTGGTTCAGGTAAAAGTACCTTGCTGCGTTGTATCAACTTTTTAGAACAACCGAGCAATGGCACGATTAAGCTCAATGGTGAAAAATTACGCACGGTCTTTGATAAAAAAGGCAATTTAAAAGTGGTTGAACCAAAGCAACTACAAAAAATGCGTACCCAGCTGATGATGGTATTTCAGCACTTTAATTTATGGTCTCACATGACAGTAATGGAAAATGTCATTGAAGGGCCAATCCATGTACTTGGAGTAAAGCGTTCTGAAGCGGAAGAACGTGCGCGCAAATATCTACGTAAAGTGGGATTACCTGAAAGTGTTGAAAGTAAATATCCGGCATTTTTATCTGGTGGTCAGCAACAACGTGTAGCGATTGCTCGTGCTTTGGCTATGGAACCGGAAGTGATGTTGTTTGATGAACCAACCAGTGCGCTTGACCCAGAGTTGGTAGGTGAAGTACTAAAAGTAATGCAGGGCTTGGCTGAAGAAGGACGTACCATGGTTGTAGTGACACATGAAATGGGTTTCGCGCGTCATGTATCTAATCAGGTGATTTTTTTGCATCAAGGGAAAATTGAGGAACAGGGCCATCCTGATGAAGTACTCAATAACCCGAAAAGTGAACGTTTAAAGCAATTTTTGACGGGCAGTTTAAAATAAGCTGCTGATACCGAGTATGATGAAATTTTTTAAAAGGCTTCTCAGCATACTCGGTTGCTTTTTATTATATTTTATAGATGGGTGTTTTTAGAAAACACATTAATAATCACAATGCCTGCGATCATTAAAGCTAAACCAATGCAGGCAGCCAAGTCTAAATGTTGTTTGTAAAATATCCAGCCAATTGCAGAAATTAAAATAATACCTGCGCCTGACCAAATGGCATAGGCAATCCCGATCGGAATTGTTTTGAGCGTAAGAGATAATAAATAAAAAGCAACTGCATAACCCACAACCGTAATAATAGACGGAATTGGAACAGTAAAACCTTGAGATGCTTTTAATGCTGAAGTTGCAATAACTTCACAAGCAATCGCAATTGCTAAATAAAGATAAGACATGGGAAGCTGCGCCAGAAAGGGTTTTAATCAATCTACATGAGATGTTGATATAGTTTGACCTGTTTTAACGATTGTTCAATTTTTTTGGTACAAAAGTACCAGTAAATGGAACTAAACTGATAAATTGATTTTATCACTAGCAATATGCTCTAGACCATTTCTTCATTTATTTAATAGCTGGTCAGCATAGTCATAAAAAGAGGATCAGCGATTTTAACTTGATCCTCTAAATGGTTTTAAGAAGAGAATGAGCCGATTAAATTCAGGCCTTTAAATTTCTCTAATAATTGTTCTTTGTTTTCAATATGCACAGGGTCTTGTTTAATGCAATCGATTGGACAAACCTCCTTACATGTTGGTGCAGCATAAAAGCCTACGCACTCCGTACAACGAATCGGATCGATTTCATAAACTTTGCTCCCTTCAAAAATAGCTGTATTGGGGCATTCCGGTAAGCACATATCACAATTGATGCAGTCACTCGTAATTAAAAGTGCCATATTTAACTCGCTGAATAAGCCAATGTAGATGCAGTAATACTTTCTTTTGCATGCGGCAAGTTGCGTATGAGTAGGGCATAACTGATATCAACCTCTTGTGAGAATGGAATCTCAACAAAATGCCCCGAGCCTTTAGCATCTGTAATTGGGTTACCTTTTAAATCGCGCATTTCGGTTAAGTTAAAGGTGATATTGCCTTGAGGCGTCATCAGCTCAAGTGAGTCACCCACCACAAAACGGTTTTTAACTTCAATCCGAATATAATCACCATGACGTCCTAAAACCTCTCCACAAAATTGTTGGTAGTCGAAATGTGATGATCCATCAGCATAGTTTTGATATTCGCTATGTACATGCCGTCTTAAAAAGCCTTCGGTATAACCGCGATTTGCCAACCCTTCGAGTTGGGTCATTAAGCTTGGGTCAAAAGGTTTACCTGCTAATGCATCATCAATGGCTTTTCGATAAATTTGAGCAGTACGGGCACAATAAAAATAGGATTTAGTACGGCCTTCAATTTTCAGTGAGGCGATGCCCATTTTTGTTAAACGGTCTACATGTTGTACTGCACGTAAATCTTTGGAGTTCATAAAATAGGTGCCGTGTTCATCTTCTTCGGCAGCAAACATTTCTTCATCATTACGTTGTACGAGTAAAGTTTGAACCGAGGTTGTTTCTGATTGTCCTGATGAGCAGCAAGACTTTTCTGGTGTATTTAGCTGAGTGACTGGAATTACATCGCCGTTTAAATCTTCTTGGGCTTCATGCAGTTTATAGTCCCAACGGCAAGCATTGGTACAAGCACCTTGGTTGGCATCACGTTTGTTCATATAACCAGAAAGTAGGCAACGGCCTGAGTAGGCCATGCATAGTGCGCCATGTACAAAAACTTCGAGTTCAATATCTGGCACATGTTGCTGGATTTCTTCGATTTCTTCTAATGATAACTCACGAGATAAAATGACACGGCTTAAACCGTAATCTTTCCAAAATTTAACAGTGGCCCAATTAATAGCGTTGGCTTGAACCGACAAATGAATTTGCATATCAGGAAAATGCTCACGCACCATCATAATTAAGCCTGGGTCAGACATAATAAGAGCGTCTGGTTGCATAGCTACAATCGGCTCAAGATCACGAATAAAGTTTTTTAATTTGCTGTTATGGGGCTGAATATTCACCACAACATAAAACTTTTTACCCAGAGCATGGGCTTCATCAATTCCGATTTTTAAGTTGTCATGATCAAAAGCATTATTACGAACACGTAAGCTATAACGTGGTTGTCCTGCATATACGGCATCTGCACCATAGGCAAATGCATAGCGCATGTTTTTAAGTGAACCTGCGGGAGAGAGAAGTTCGGTTTTCATAAAATAAAAGGCATAAAAAATATATGGTTTTATTTTATTAACTCTATATTTTCGATTCAACCTACTGAATTAGTAGGGATTTGATCTATAGCTTTTTGTACAGGTAGCATTTTTTTTGCTAACTCTCCTAAACGCATCAAAGCATTTAACATTTTAGGATTTAACTCAAAACAAGCTGCAATACGTAAACAATGACTAAAACGTTTATCAGCCGAGCACAAAATTCCCGGCATACATAAGATTTTTTCATCCATGGCCTGATGAAACAGTTCTAGGGTATCAATTGATTCGGGTAGCTCTAACCATAAAATAAATCCCGCTTGTGGACGACTGACTCGAGTACCGACTGGAAAATAACGACAAATATAAGATTTGATGGTGTCAATTTGTTGTTGATAGCGTTTTTTGAGCTGACGTAAATGTAGATCATATCCGCCATTTTCTAAAAAAAGTCCTAACGTTTCTGTGAGTAAAGCTGGCTCGGCAACAGTAGTTGTAAATTTAAGCTGCTGGGCAATATTACGGAAGCGTCCAGCTTCTAGCCAACCAATTCGATAGTCGGGTGCCACAGTTTTTGTGTAGCTGCCACAAACCAAAACCCATCCATTTTGGTCAAATGCCTTAATGTTGGGTAGTAGAGGTTCGGTGAGTTGTAATTCGGCATACATCGCATCTTCAATAACAGGAATTTGGAATTGATTAGCGAGCTCTGCTAAACGACGTCGGTTGTTTTCAGGCATGCTAAAACCAAGAGGATTATGTCCTGTTGGAATAGTTAATATGGCTTGTACGCTTTGAGATTTTAAGAGTTCTTCAAGTGCGTCTAGACACATCCCTGTATGCGGCGAAGTAGGCACTTCTACAATTTTTCGTCCTAAATTCTGAAGAAGTGGATATAAGTTATGAAAAGTAGGAATCTCAAGTGCTATGCTGTCACCTGCTTGGGTGGTTGCCATAATCGCGAGACTTAAAGCCTCCATAGTGCCATGAGTCAGCACAATGTCATCTGCGGATAGAAACATGCCAAGCTGTAAACTTCGCCTCGCAATTTGAGTACGTAAACGTATAGAGCCAGGCGGTAAAGTATAGCTTTTAAAAATATCCGGCTGTGTTCGTAAAACCTGAGCAGTTAAACGTTTTAAGCGTTCAATCGGGTAGAAGTTTTCACCTGATGGGCAAGCTAGGGCCAAATTGACATAGTCGGGGTCCATCTGCTTTTTAACAATTTGCGCGAGAAAACAGCTAATTCCTGAAAGGGACACTTTTTCTTCACTGATATAACGCTCCTCAAGATCTGGCAAGTTTGAAGGTGCATGACAAACATAGTAGCCAGACTGTGGGCGAACTGAAATTAAACCTTGGTCTTCAAGCTTCCGATAAGCTTCTTTTACGGTGTTAATACTAACTTGATAATGTTGGGCACAGTCTCGAATTGATGGCAACCGAGAACCCACAGGTTGCCTGCCATTCTGAATTTGAAGAGTAAGGTCATCACTCACTTTTTTATATTTGTACATATCAATTTATTAAAAAGCAAAAGCAATGGATACACTTTATAGTGATCTCATATTTATCTCAAATATTGTGATTAATTTAGTTTAATGCTTTTAATGGAGGATTTAGTTTTAAAAACTGTGTCTATTATTTTTCATATTAACTGATACTGTGACCATTAAAAATAAAACAGTAAGATCAAAAAATGGTGAGGATTTAAAGCCATATTTTAAATTATAAAATCAGTAGGAGTGGTCTATGTCTGTTGTTGCATTTAAACAAGTCGATGTTTTTACTTCACAAGCATTTAAAGGTAATCCTGTTGCAGTCATTATGGATGCCAGTACCTTAACATCTGAGCAGATGCAAGCCATTGCGAACTGGACCAATCTTTCTGAAACCACATTTGTATTGCCAGCCACTGATTCACAAGCTGACTATCAGGTTCGAATCTTTACTCCACAAAGCGAGTTGCCGTTTGCAGGACATCCTACCATTGGTACAGCCTATGCTTTGCTTGAGGCAGGTCTAATTAAAGCGAAAGAAGGTCAGCTGGTACAGCAGTGCGCTGCTGGTTTGGTGACATTGACCGTGAATGACTCAAATCATATTTCCTTTGAGTTACCTACACCTAAAATTACACCATTAGATGCACTGCAAACCGAGAAGTTGGCCCAGATTTTAAAATGTAAAATCAATATTCAATGGAATGCCGCATTGGTAGATGTCGGAGCCCGCTGGGTTGTATTGCAAGCTGTTAATGCCAAGGCTGTTTTGGCAAGTCAGCCTAATCTAAACGCTTTAAAGCAATTTAGTTTAGATATGAAAGTAACAGGCTCTACAATTTATGGATTTTATGAAGAAAGTAATGAGCAAAAGCGCATAGAAGTTCGTTCATTTGCTCCGGCATATGGAGTTAACGAAGATCCTGTTTGTGGTAGCGGTAATGGTAGTGTGGCATCTTTCATTCGTTACCATGGTATTTTGCCTGCGCAAAATGATGTGGTGCTTTCTTCTCAGGGGCAAGCTTTAGGGCGTGAAGGACAGCTTCAACTTGAATTACATCAAGATAAAATTTTAGTGGGTGGAGCTGCTGTTACTTGTATCGACGGTACGATTAAGTTGTAAAAACAGAAATAAAAAACCGAGGACTTTGCCTCGGTTTTTTAATTAGAAAAAATCTTATTTTTCTACGAACGCACGTTCAATGACATAGTCGCCCATTTCACCCATACGAGGTGATTCAACTAAACCGTGTTGGTCAAGTAACGCAGCAACATCTTTCAAGAATGCAGGGCTACCACAAAGCATTGCGCGGTCAGTTTCACGGTTGAAACGTGGTAAACCAATTTTTTCAAATAAAGCACCAGTTTCAATTGCAGTTGTTACACGGCCTTGAGTATGGAAAGGTTCACGAGTAACGGTAGGGTAGTAAACAAGTTTGTCTTTAATACCTAATTCTTCAAAGAACTCATTGTTTGGTAATTCGTTCAAGATTAGATCTTGATAAGCTAATTCAGAAATATAACGTGTACCGTGAACCACGATTACTTTTTCAAAGCGTTCGTAAGTTTCTGGGTCACGAATAATTGACAAGAATGGAGCAAGACCAGTACCAGAAGATAATAGGTACAAGTTTTTACCAGGTAAAAGGTCATCATGAACCAATGTACCTGTTGGTTTTTTAGAAACTAAAATTTCGTCGCCAACTTGTACTTTTTGCAAAATCGAAGTTAAAGGACCGTCTTGTACTTTAATCGAGAAGAATTCTAACTCTTCTTCGTAGTTCGCACTTGCAATCGAATATGCACGCATTAACGGTTTGCCATTCACTTCAAGTCCGATCATCACGAACTGACCATTTTTAAAACGTAAGCTAGCGTCGCGTGTAGTTTTAAAACTGAAAAGGGTGTCATTCCAGTGGTGCACATGAGTAATGCGTTCAACGTTAAAAGCAGCCATTAAAGGTCTCGATCACGATTAAAAGAAAACAGGTTGCTATTCTAATCTAATTTCATTCCCGATAAACTGAATATATTTAATTGTGTTTATAAGAAAAAGTGATGATGAATTCTGTCACCCTCCCAATAGTCGGGCACATGTGCTCACCTTTTCGAGAAAAATTTGGTATTCCACGTCAGCCTAATTTGGTCAATATCGAGTCTTATATCGAAATGGTAGAACCTTATAATGACTTATTAGCTTTTGAGGGAATCGAACAATTTAGTCATCTTTGGCTCATCTGGCAGTTTCATGACAATAAAAATCAGGAGACTGCAACTAAGTTTCGGCCTCAAGTTCGCCCACCACGTCTAGGGGGCAATGAAAAATTAGGTGTGTTTGCAACACGTAGTATGTATCGTCCGGCGCCTATAGGCTTATCTGTAGTACGTTTAAACAAGGTTGAAAAAGTCGGTAAATCATTAAGAGTTTATGTTACTGGCAGTGATTTATTAAATGGCACGCCAATTTTAGATATTAAGCCTTATATTCACTATTCAGATGCAATCGTTGATGCTCAAAGTGGTTATGCGCAGGCCGAACCAGAACGAAAATCGGTCTTATGGTCTGAAAATGCATTGTCTACCCAGCAGTCTCTTTTTAAAAATAAAGAAATTAATGCACAATATCTTGATGAATTAGAACAAGTATTGTCATTAGATCCTAGACCTGCCTATCAAGAAGACCCTGAACGAGTCTATAAAATGAAATTTTCGAATTTTGATATTCATTTTAAAGTTAATAGCAATGTCATTACAGTTGTTGATATGGTGAAAGACACATCGCTCGTGTAATAAATTTTAGAACCAATGTATGTTCATCCAGAGCAAGCCAATAAATATTGTCATATGCAAAATTTGGGCAGGTATGAAAGCAAGGGCATAATACAGTCCACCAGAAATGGCAGAGTTAATGCTCTTGGCAATTGCATGAACAGCAAAGCCACCCATGAACGCGATTAATAAAGATGTCTGAGAGTTATTTGGTTCACCTTGTACAATCACTGCTGCAATAGCGGCATGTATTTCGAACAAAGAGGCAAGTAGTGTCCCTGCGATTAAGCCTGCATTACCTAAATATAGGCTTAGACCATAAACCCCTGCCTGAATGAGCGTAAGTGTCCCAGCAATAATAATCGCTTCTTTTAAGCTGAACATTCTGGTATCGAGTTCGGATGAAGCTGTACTTGGTTCTGCTCTACGTAATAAGATGAAAGCCCATACTGCTAAAAAAGCCAATGCAATGAGTGTTGGAAATATAATGAGTTTGAACCACGCCAAACTTATACCGACGACAATAATTAAGGTTTGTACCAATGTGGAAACGCATGACATTAATGCTGCACCTGCATTTGTTTTTGCATTCGCGCGACCAGAGCGTACTTCTAAGCCTAGACTTGCGATGGTGGCAGTACTTGAAACAAAACCCGAGGCTAAAGAAGAAAGTAATAAGGCATTTTTAGAGGATAAAAGCCGCTTTGCAATATGTGCGAGGGCTTGTACAAATAAAATCAACGTCAGTAACTTTAAAATCACATGAGGGTTTAGAACGGGTCCCCAAAAAGGTTTATTGGGAACTAAAGGTAAAGCAATTAGAAGTAGAGCAAGTAAAAAAATCCCGTCGCGCAACTCTGATTCGGTAATCCATTGACTGGCAATGCCGTGCATTGATTGTTTTGCTAATAAAATAATCGTCATGATGACGGCGAGTCCCGCAGCTAACGAAATATTCCAGATACAAAGTGCCCCAATAAAGTAAGTCATAATAAAGGCAAGTTCTGTGGTGACACCGGGGTCATTTGGCTGATTTTTAAGAGATACAATACTGATCGCGCCTATAAGTAGAGCGCCTACAATCCCGATTGCGGTACCAAATAAAAAACAAACTGCTCCGAGTAAGGAACTAATTGCAAAAGAGCGAAAACCCGCGAAAGTTTTATATTCGTGTTTTAACTTACTTCGTTCGCGCTCCAGACCTACCAATAAGCCGCAGCCTAATGCAGCCGCAATAGTGGTAATAAACTCTTCAAAAGATACGGTTTGTAATGACATTGTCATTGGAAGATTCATAATACTTCCTCTTTGGTTTATTGTTATATGTAGATGTCAGCCATTTAAAAATCATGTATTCCATTTCAGTTTATGCTTTTTCTTGTATTGAGCCTAGTCTCTTTTTTAATCAAACTATCACAATAAGCATCTTTATAAATATGATCTATGACACAAAAAAATACTAAGTTGAGAATTGGATTAATTATTTGAAGTTCAAAGATATTTAAAAGCTAAACTTGGGTTTTTTATACAGGTTAAATCTAAAACTTCTCTGATATATTATAAAAATATATTGGGGAAAACACATGAATATACATGTAGAAATAGACACACATTGGTGTCTAGAACAACTATTACAAGAAGGCCGTATCACTGAACGAGATAAGTTACTTGTACAAACCACAAATAGGCAAAAAGATCAGTTGAAATGGCATCCATTACAGTGGATTGCGCATTTTAATTTAAAAGACCAACATCATGTACAAGCACATTTAAGTTTAAACCGTCTCTGCCAATGGTTTGCAGATCGGGCGCAATTACCTTTATTTGTGATTGATCCTTTAAAGGCAGATGTGAGTGCTTTAACTCAAGTCATGTCGCAAGAGTTTGCGATCCGTAATCATATTTTAGCTGTAGAAGTCCATGCGGACCGGATTGTGATAGGAACAGACCAGCCTTTTCAAATAGACTGGCTAAATAATTTAGAGAAGAGTTTAGCACCCAAAAAAATTGAACGGGTATTTCTCAACCCCGAGCAATTACAACGTTATTTACGAGAATATTATCAAGTCAGCCGAGCAGTAAACTCAGCTCAAAAAGATGCGGCTCATGACCGTGATAACAAAGGTGTAGAAGCGCTTTTACAACTTGGCGATAGCCAAAATCCTGATGCCAATGATCAGCATATTGTGAAATTAGTAGACTGGATTTTGCAATTTGCATTTGAACAGAGCGCCAGTGACATTCACATGGAACCGCGTAAAGACAATGGCAAAGTTCGGTTCCGTATCGATGGTGTTTTACATACCATTTATAACATGCCTTCAAATACTCTGACCGCCGTGATTTCTCGAATTAAAATTTTAGGGCGCCTAAATGTAGCAGAAAAGCGTAAACCACAAGATGGTCGATTAAAAACACGTACACCGAAAGGCCAAGAAACCGAACTACGTTTATCTACCTTACCTACAGCGTTTGGTGAAAAACTGGTTATGCGTATTTTTGATCCAGATGTGTTAGTACGTTCTTTTCAGCAATTGGGTTTTGACCAGTCTTTATTACAGCAATGGCAGCGTATTACGCAAAATAGTCACGGCATTATTTTAGTTACGGGGCCAACAGGTTCTGGTAAAACCACAACGCTATATTCTTCTTTAAAACAGCTTGCAACCGAGCAGGTTAATGTCTGTACCATTGAAGATCCGATTGAAATGCTAGAGCCTAGTTTTAACCAAATGCAGGTCAATCATGCAATTGAACTGGGCTTTGCAGATGGTGTACGTGCGCTTATGCGACAAGACCCAGACATTATTATGATTGGGGAAATTCGTGACCAAGATACTGCGAATATGGCCATTCAAGCTGCACTCACAGGCCATTTAGTATTATCAACTTTACACACCAATGATGCGCCGTCTAGTTTGACCCGTTTACATGATTTAGGCATACAACCATTTTTAACAGCCGCGACTATTTTAGGTGTATTGGCACAGCGCTTAGTGCGTAAGCTTTGCCCAAACTGCAAACAACAAACTCATATTAATGAAGATGAATGGCAGCACCTAACATTTGACTACATTATGGAAATGCCAGAAAAAGTTTATCGGGCAGTAGGTTGTGAAGAGTGCCGGCATACGGGTTATAAAGGTCGAATCGGCATTTATGAGTTTATGCCAGTTAGTCTTGAGCTTAAGCATCTTATTAGCAGTCATGCGACATTAAATGAATTAAGAAGCCAAACTAAAAAAGAAAGTGTAGAGCCTTTAAGAATTGCAGGAGCTCGCAAAGTTATTGAAGGTTTGACCACCTTGGAAGAGGTATTGCGGGTTGTTCCATTAAATTAAATTTTTCTTAAGATTCACCTCATCTACCGATGATGTAATTTTTTTATTCCAAGGGTAAACCAAATAACAGAGGGTAATTTTATGAAAATGCTTAAAGTAATTTTGATGACTGCGGGTATGGCAACTGCGGGTGTGGTTGTAGCAAATACACCTGTGAATCAGGCAGCTATTGCTCCAGCGACAGTTACTACAGTGAAACAAGCTTTAGCATCAAAAGATAATACACCTGTAAAATTACATGGTCAGGTCGTAAAATCTTTAGGTGATGAAAAATATCAATTCCGCGATAAGAGCGGTAGCATTACAATTGATGTAGATGATGAGCTTTGGCAAGGACGTCCTGTTTCAGCCAATACAAATGTGACTTTAATTGGTGAAGTAGACATAGATTATAAGCCTTTAAAACGTGTAGAAATTGATGTAGATCAGGTCCAGTTCTAATAAATTAATTTCTACATTTATTCCTTTTAGCCGCATTTAAATCATGCGGCTTTGCTTTTTTTATAAAGACTTGGCAACATCCAATCAGGATATAACAGGAAAAACAGATGAGAATTTTGCTTGCAGAAGATGATCGCTCTCAAGCTGAAAGTATTCAATCATGGTTAGAATTAGACGGTTATCAAGTAGACTGGGTCGAAAGAGGTGATTATGCCCTTACAGCAATTGAGCAGCATGATTATGACTGTATTTTGCTTGATCGGGGCTTACCCCAACTGACCGGTGAAAAAGTTTTAACAACCATCCGCCACAAACAAAAAAACGTTCCCGTGATTTTTATTACCGCACGTGACAGTATTCATGACCGCGTAGAAGGGCTTGATTTAGGTGCAAATGATTATTTGGTTAAACCATTTAGCCTAGAAGAATTATCGGCTCGCATCCGCGCTCAATTACGTAAACAAACTCTGAGTCAGCAATCGATTTTAACGTGGGGTGATTTGCAACTTGATACACAAGCGAAAGTTGTATTATGTGCTGGTAAGACTATCGATTTAACAGCAAAAGAATTTCAAATATTACGTAAACTTATGGTTCATCCTGAGCATATTATTACCCGTGATCAATTAGAAGAAGCACTTTATGCATGGGGCGAGGAAATCGAGAGTAACGCAATCGAAGTTTTTATTTATCAGCTTCGAAAGAAAATCGGAAGCAGCAGTATTAAAACCATACGGGGACTAGGCTACCGTATGGGAGACTTAAAATGAGATCAAATCGTTCATCCTTGCAGTCCCAACTGGTTAAAACCACCATGTGGAGCAGTATTGTGGTGGGACTACTGGCATTAAGTTTACTCACCATATTTTCGATTTATCACAACATGTCAGTACAAGATGAAATTATGGATGAAATTTCAGATACCTTACTGGTTTCTGACCTTTCTAAACACTCGATGAAGCAGTTTGACGAGCTGAGTGATGAATTTGATATTCAATATGAGTTATTAGATACAGGTCAGGTGCTTACCCATTCTCATACCTATCAGCATGAACTTTTTGAAAAAGGTAACTTATCAGAAGGTTTTTCATATTTTTGGTTTGATGGCCAATTATGGCGTAGTCTGGCTGCACAACAAGAAGATTCTCAACTACAAGTTGAAGTTTTTCAGCCCATTAGTACACGCATTGAAGAGGTATTGAAAGCACTTGCTGGATATAGTGGCCTTATGGTGCTGTTCTGGTTACTACAGTGGGTTATTGTAAGTTGGCGTACCGAACAACAATTGGCTGCGCTGAATTTACTCTCTAAACGTATTGCTCAAAAAACTGCCTCAAACTTAGAGCCAATTCAAGAACCAGATGTTATTACAGAAATTCAGCCTGTGATTGATGCTTTAAATCAGCTACTTGCAAGGCTACAAAGGGCACTGGTTGCTGAACAGCGTTTTACTGCAGATGCTTCACATGAACTACGTTCACCTTTATCAGCCATACAAATGCGTCTTCAGGTGTTGCAACGGAAATATCAGCATATTCCAGAGCTTGATCATGATTTTGAGCGTATTCAAGAAGACGTTTCAAGAAGTACAAAAATACTGGAAAATTTATTGTTACTCGCTCGCTTGGAACCTAATGAAACAGAGCAACTAGAACTCTCTAAAAGTGTCGTTGATTTAAATCATGTATTAGCCAGAGTGATAGATACAGTAAATATTGATGCACAAGCCAAACAAATGGTAATTGAGACAAATATTCTGTCAAATGAAACCAAAACATTTGCAAATGAAGAGCTCATGTTTATTGCTTTTAGAAATTTATTTGATAACGCTATTCGTTATAGTCCGGCTTTGGGTGCTATTCATGTTGAGCTAAGCCAGTACCAGCAAAAGCTGAAGATTTCTATAGAAGATACTGGGAATGGTGTGGATGATGAGGTCTTAAGGCGTTTAGGACAGCGTTTTTTTCGTGTATTAGGGACAAAGCAACAAGGCTCAGGGTTAGGGTTATCAATTACTAAAAAAATTATTCAACTCCATGGTGGGGAATTACATTTTATGCATGCAAGCCAAGGTGGCTTAAAAGTTGAAGTAATACTGCCTTTTAACCGTGAAATACAAAAATAGCATGGTTGCCCATGCTATCCATTTTTTGTTTTCCCACGAATATTATTGAAACGCGAGGATCGTTCTTATTTAGTTAAAATGAGACGGTTATTGCGAGTAAGGCGTAAACGATATTCCTCGCCAGCATGCATAATTCGAATTTCACGACCTAAGGCGAATAGGTTGTTAGAATGCAGCATTGGTAAGGCATGAGCTGAATCTGTATTGCGTGTAAATAAGCTAAAAGGTGCGTTCATTTGTTGTGCTCCGTGGTATATTCTTGAACGATTTAAATGATAATCATTATCGAATAGATCTGTCAACGAGATTTTAAAGATTTTATAAATTGATAAAATTTGCTTACACTTGTGAAAAATTTTAGTGAGTAGAAAAATGCCCAAACCGATTGTCGATGTCGCAATAGCTATCTTAATTCATCGTGGAAAAATATTAGTGGGATGGCGTGGTGAACAGCAGCATCAAGGTGGAAAGCATGAGTTTCCTGGTGGAAAGGTAGAGCAGGGTGAAACGCCTGAAGAAGCTTGCCGCCGTGAAATTTATGAAGAAGTCGGTATTGGTTTAAAAGATTGGCATCAATTTGATTATATTCACCATGAATATGATGACATTATTGTCAACCTTCATTTGTTCCATAGTTATGTACCTGATGAGTTATTAAATCTTATCCATCAGCCTTGGACATGGTACACACGTGAACAGCTACTTCACCTAAACTTCCCGAAAGCCAATAAAGACATTATTAAAAGATTGTATTGGCCTCATTTTACTAAAATTAGTCATACACTTACATCTGTAGCGAATAGTGATGCTTTATTGTATTGGCGTATAGAAGATGAATTTGGCCCGCGAGAAGTAGAACAATTAACGGCCTTAGATGAAGGGCAACGATCAAATTTAATTATAAATGTAGATATTTGGCAGCAATTGAACTCCGAATTAAAAAAACAGATCAAGACTGTTCATTTAAAACAATCTCAGCTCATGAGTTTACATAAAGGTGACTTAGAGGTAGGAATACGTTTTATTGCTGCTTGTCACGATGCAGTTTCTTTACAACATGCTCAGCAAATTGGCTGTGATGCCGTTTTTGTTAGTCCTGTAAAAGTGACGGCTACTCATCCGGACGTTAGTGCATTAGGATGGGATCGTTTTGCTGATTTAATCGAGAAGTGCCAAATTCCCGTATTTGCTTTGGGGGGCATGAGTCCTGATGATTTAGCCACAGCACAACAACATGGTGCATATGGCTTGGCGGGTATTCGTAATTTTCAATAGGAAATAAAGCATTAAAAGCTAGAAAGCTTTCAATGCTTGTTGTGCTTCTTGAACAGTTTTTGGGTTATTGCGCTGTTGTCCAGCTTTTAAAATGACCAACCAAAGTTGTTTTTTCATGGCTTGACTCTGCGCAAAGCTTAAACCACGTCTTGCAAGAGACTCAGCGTTAGAATATTGCTGTTTATGATTTGCAGTTAATGCCAGAAATAAATAGGTCTCGGCTGCCTGTGGCGCTAAACGCTGTGCTTGAAGAGCGTAGCGCTCAGCCTCGGACCATTGTTGGTTTTTGTAAGCCTGCTCGGTTTTTTGCATTAAAGTTTTAAAAGCGGGTAACTGGCTTCCATCATCATTAAAGCGTTGCGGCTTTTTCTGCTGAGGAACAATCACTTGTAAACTTTTACGCTGAATTTCCGGATGATCATAAGGTGTAATTTTTACACCAGATGAGGACTCGGACTTCTTCTTTTCAGAAACAGGAGGTGTTTTCTCTTTTGGAGCTGAATGATCTGGTAAAGTTGTACAGCCGACCATAAGTACAGCACCAATATAAAAAACACCTTTCTTTAACATATCCTGTTTCCTGTTAACGCTTAGTTGTTATAACTACCACTTGAAATGATTCGTGTGTTATTCGACAGATCTTGTTCCATCTGGTTTTCACTTTCACGAATATAACTGTCGGTATTATCATCCTGAGGCTCAGGAATTGTGTTATCACTTTGTGGCGTATATGTTGGATCAACTTGATAATACGGTGCTCCACATGGCGTAGCACGATGTGGGACTGTATGCGCTAGCATTGGAATATACATGGCACCATCACAAGCTTGTGCCGATAAGTCACCCGATGCACGGTCAATCCATTGCCACTGTACAGAGTCTGGTTGACGTAAGTTTACTGGTGTCTGGCGTAATTGTTTCATCACATTAATCCATACTGGTAATGCACCAGATGAACCTGTTAAACCAGTTACTTTATTGTCATCTAAACCTAACCATACTACTGCAACATGATTACCTGAATAGCCGGCAAACCATGAGTCACGTGTATCGTTAGTCGTACCTGATTTACCCGCTAATTTTAAAGCTGGAGATAAGCTGTTATAGGCTGCACGTCCTGTACCTGATGACATGACCTGTTGTAAACCATAGTTCATGATATAACCGACAGATGGATCAATGGTTTGTTGTACGTTTAGGCCATAACGATCAAGTAAACGTCCATTTGCATCTACAACAGAACGAATCGCACGAGTCGGATATTTGAAACCGCCTGTAGCAAAGTTTTCATAAATACCCAGTACTTCCATTGGTGACATATTGACTGCACCAAGGAAAATAGAAGGGTAGGCCGGGATTGTCGATTCAACACCAAATTTTCTTAAATTGTTGGTAAATGTAGATAACCCGAACTCTTGACCTAAGCGCACAGCAGAAAGGTTATAAGAATTTGCTAAGGCTTCACTTAAACTCACAATTCCATGACCACCGCCGCTATAGTTCTTCGGTGTCCAACTTTTACCGCCGTCTACTGGAACACTAATTGGAGCGTCTTCAATCTGGCTTGCCCAGTTATAACGTCCAGATTCAATTGCGCTCAAATAAATGACAGGTTTCAATAAAGAACCGACTTGGCGTTTTGCATCTAAGGCACGGTTAAAGCCGGTAAAGTCTTGCGTTGACCCGACAGCTGCAATTAATTCGCCATTTTCAGGATGGGCAATCAGTACAGCCCCTTGCAGGTTTTTCAAGCGAGCAGGGTTGCTATTAGCTAAGCGCTCTACAGAAGCTTTAAAGGCATTTTGAACTTGTGTTTGAGCAATTGGGTCCAAGGTCGTAAAAATACGTAGTCCTTGATTGGTTAAATCACTTTCCTGATATTCGGTACGTAACTGACGACGCACAATATCTAAAAAGTCAGGGAATTTTGCTGGTCCTAAGCTTGGCTTGCTTAGAACATTTAAAGGGCGCGCAATTTCAGTTTCATACTCTGCTTGAGTTAAATACCCCATGACACGCATGTTATTTAATACTGTATCGCGACGATTTTTTGCCCCTTCGGGGTTTTTCCAAGGGTTATATAAAGATGGACCTTGAACCAAACCGACTAAATAAGCTTGTTGCGCAACATTAAGCTCACGTAGTGGTAAACCAAAATAAAACTGAGAGGCCAATCCATAACCATTGATTGAATAGTTACCGTTTTGGCCTAAATTCACTTCATTTAAATATGCTTCTAAAATTTCATCTTTGCTGTAATGCAACTCAATAAGTAAAGCCATTAATGCTTCATTAACTTTACGTTTAAGTGTGCGTTCAGGGGTTAGATAGAAGTTTTTGACTAACTGTTGGGTGAGGGTCGAACCACCTTGGCGACGTCCTCCAGTTACATTACTTACCAAAGCACGTGCTGTACCACGAATCGAAATACCGTGGTGATGATAAAAGTTACGGTCTTCTGTAGAAATTAAAGCTTCAATAAGTGGTTTAGGAACACTATTAAGCTTAATCAAAACGCGGTCTTCATTATGTTGAGGATAAATGCCCCCAATTAATAAAGGTTCTAAACGGGCAACCCCCGTTGAGGAAGGTTTTGTACTGCGAACTTCTACAACTTGGTCGTTTGCAAAACTCAGTTCTAAAACCTGTTCAGGCTCTACGCTGTCGCCATAGTCGAAACCACGTGTATGGACATACATGTTGCTGCCTTGAGCAACATAGGTTCCAGACTTGTCATAATTACTTGAAGTTTTGTAACCTAGTAATTTTAATTCTTGGGTGAAATTTGCTTGAGTAATTGGCGCATTATTATAAATTTCCAAAGGTCGAGCAAACACCTTGGCCGGAATGTCCCAGCGCTGTCCTTCAAATTTTTCACGTATAATATTATCTAAACGAATCAGATAGATACTAAGAGCAATAAAAGCACCAATCACCAAAATGGAAAAAATTAGCGCGAAGAAACCGATACCACGTTCAAACTTCATATAAATGAGATAAAACCCTAAACAATGCGTTAATGATGCGATAGCTTGTCATCAATTTGCAATGATAAAACTGTGAATAAATGGAAAACTTAGATTGAATTTTACAGTATCTTGTTGTTATGTTTTTTTAAATTAATCTGGTTAATGTTATGATAGCGTAGAATCGCAGCGGAGCTTACTCATTCGTGCAAATTTCACATAAGTCCTTCAGAAACGTCGGGTTAATTGGTCGACCAGATAAATCATCAGTTGTAGAAACACTATGTTTAATTCATGACCATTTGCTAAGTTTAGGCCTAAACCCCATTTTTGATCAGGAAACTGCCGAATTAGTGCCCTATGATCATGCGCAAGTCGTTAGTCGTCACTTATTAGGTGAAGTCGCTGATCTGGTGATTGTTGTAGGCGGTGACGGTTCATTGCTTCATGCAGCCAGAGCTTTAGTGCGCTACAATACGCCTGTAATCGGGATTAACCGTGGACGTTTAGGTTTTTTAACCGATATTAAGCCTTCGGAAGCTATTTTTAAGCTTGATCAGGTTTTACAAGGTCATTTCCAGCTTGATCGCCGTTTCTTGCTTGAAATGGAAGTACGTACTAATGGTGAAGTCATTTATGATGCAATTGCTTTAAATGACGTCGTACTACACTCTGGTAAGTCGGTACATATGATCGATTTTGAACTCAATATCGATGGGCAATATGTTTATCGCCAGCATAGTGATGGTTTAATTGTTTCGACACCAACCGGTTCAACTGCTTATGCTTTATCAGGTGGTGGACCAATTTTACATCCAAGTATGGATGCTATTGCATTAGTTCCTATGCATCCCCATACATTATCTTCACGCCCGATCGTAGTTGGTGGGCAAAGTGAAATTAAAATCGTCATTCGCGAAAATCGGGTATTACCGATGGTAAGTGCAGATGGACAACATAGTGTCTCTCTCAATGTCGGTGATAGTTTGCACATCCGCAAACACCCATTTAAATTAAGTTTATTACACCCACCTGGTTATGATTTCTATATGGCTTGTCGTACCAAATTGGGTTGGAACCAAGATTTTGAATCTTTTCAAAGAGATGAATCATGAATATTGAACAAATGCTATCTGTTTTAAACCCTGAGATTGTAGAGCGTTTAAAAACAGCAGTAGAAATTGGTAAATGGCCAAATGGTGTTGCTTTAACGAAAGAACAACGTGAAACATGTATGCAAGCTGTTATTGCTTGGGAGTTAAAGAACTTACCAGAAGAACAGCGTAGTGGTTATATTGACCGTGGTACAAAAGAAGAGGGTGAGGTTTGTGAAGATGATCATCACAAGCATGAGCCTGAATTTAAACCGATTCGTTTTGTTTAAAATCACTTTTAGAATAAATCTTAGTTAGTATTTGCTATCGTGTAGGCGACATGGATGTCGCCCGTATCACTGCGATACAAGGAAGTATCGTCAGTGATACAGAGGATTTTTGGTTACTTTTGATCCTTCAAAAGTAATAAAAGCCTATATGCAGTGATATAGGAAAAACATGCTATATAAGGCTGTATGGACTATATTTAGCTTTCTGAGTTTATATTTCGTGTTTCCCATAATACTTTTGCTTTTTGCATCGCTTCCTCGAAATTAGAAACCACGCCCATGGCATATAACGCAATACCCATGGTTTCTGTTACAGCCATTTCCCCATATTCATGATGCTGTTGACCAAGCCAGACAGCTTTAAAGGTTGCTAAGTCTAACTCTTCTTCAATTGGGCTACGTTCAGGCGTAAGCTTTGGCAACTCATGCTCATAGAGTTCACCATTTTTAATTCCGCAAATCAGCGTTTTCGCGTCTGGGTTTCGTTCAAATTCGCCGCCTTCGCCCTTAATAACTGCGCTATTTTGATAGCCTAAGCGAAGTGCACTATGCTGATGGGAAGTTCTGTAAGCAGGATGGAATATGGCTTGTAAGGTGGCCTTAGCGTTAAAAGGATTAATTAAACGGGCTAAAGTATGAATAGGTGAACGCAATCCCATGACATTTCTTAGAGATATTAATTCGCTTAAAACCGGTGAAATCACATCTAGCGGTAAGTAAGCGAAATTTTGTTCTGCCAATTGGGTGCGAACTTCTTGTTCAGAATGGCAAATTTTATAATCTAAATATTCCAAAACTTGTTCGGTATAAACTCGGTTAATGGTATGTCCGGAAGCGCCATGCATTACGATTTTATAACCGTGATGAGCAAGGGTAAGAGCCGCTAATAAAAACCAAGGATAATGTTTACGTTTACCAGCATAAGATGACCAATCTAAGTCAACTTCTAAAGGTGCAAAATGAAGCTGGTCTTTTGTGGCTTGTACAAAACCTGCAAGTTCATCAATCGATTCTTCTTTAACACGTAGCAGCATTAAAAAAGCACCCAACTGAACGTCAAGAACTTCGCCTTTTAAAATCATAGTAAAAGCCTGATAGGCTTCTTCATAACTCAGTGAGCGAGATCCAGTTTTCCCCTTACCTAAAATACGGACATATTGAGCAAAGGGATGTTCAGCATCTTTATAAATATTACGTTTAGTATTCATGGCAATTCAAAACAGTAAAAATAAGGGGAGTAGGCAGCTCAAAATGAAATGTCTACAAGGACTTATCAATATGACATAAAAAACTGATGAAAAAATATCAAAAGTGTTTCTCATACTAAAGTCTTAAGGCTGCATGAGTATTTTTTGTGCGTATTAGCCAAAATTTTAATCGAATCGTGATTTAATTCGAGTAAACTTCATGTGCTTTTTTGAGCACTCATATCATAATTTTCTGTGATTCTCCTATATCTTCAGCTTTTTATTGAAAAAGTAAGAGGTTATTTCTAGCTACTCAAAGTAGTTAGAAACTTCAGGTATTCTCCTGTTTTAGAAAACAGTTTTTTGTTTTCATTGAGGTAGTAGGAAGGTTTTTGTTTCTAAAAAACCGTTTCCCTTTTGCGGTGTTCATGTGAAAGGTTAGGGCTGTGTATTCGTAAAGAATAGACGTTTCATTTTGATATTTCCAACGGACTTGGAAATATAGATTGAAGTAAAGTTATGGCTAAAAAACCGATTTATAAATCACTTTATTTTCAAGTGATTATTGCGATTATTGCGGGTGTTTTGGTAGGGCATTTCTCACCAAGTACAACGCAAATTGTTAATGGTGTTGAACAACATATTCCAGGTTTAGGTGAGCAACTCAAGCCATTAGGTGATGCTTTTATTCGTTTGATTAAAATGATCATCGCACCTGTTATTTTCTGTACAGTAGTAAGTGGTATTGCTGGTATGGAAAGCATGAAGTCAGTTGGTAAAACTGGCGGTGTTGCGTTGTTATACTTCGAGATCGTTTCAACAATCGCGCTTCTGATTGGCCTTGTGGTGATTAACATTGCAAAGCCGGGCGTAGGAATGAATGTTGATCCTGCAACTCTGGACACTTCAGGTATCCAAAAATACGTTACTTCTGGTGAGTCACAATCTACCATTGATTTCTTGATGCACATCATCCCGGATACGGTGGTTGGTGCATTTGCAAATGGTGAAATCTTACAGGTCCTTCTTTTTGCAATCCTATTTGGTTTCGCGCTTCATAAGTTAGGTGATGCAGGACGCCCAGTTTTAAAGTTAATTGATCAAATTGCACACGTGTTCTTTAACATTGTGAATATGATTATGAAGCTTGCGCCAATTGGGGCATTTGGGGCAATGGCGTTTACTATCGGTAAATATGGTGTAGGTTCACTGGTACAGTTAGGCCAGCTTATTATCTGCTTCTATATTACGTGTTTACTCTTTATTTTCTTAATTTTGGGTACAATCAGCCGCATTAGTGGATTCAGTATTCTGAAAATGATTCGCCTGATTCGTGAAGAACTATTAATTGTACTTGGTACATCTTCTTCTGAGTCGGTCTTACCACGCATGCTCCGTAAACTTGAAATTGCAGGTTGTGAAAAGTCGGTTGTTGGTTTAGTTATTCCAACAGGTTATTCATTTAACCTTGATGGTACGTCAATCTATTTGACTATGGCTGCAATCTTTATTGCTCAGGCAACGAATACACAGCTTGATATTCAACATCAAATTACTTTGTTGTTGGTACTCCTAATCTCATCTAAAGGTGCAGCGGGTGTAACAGGCTCTGGCTTTATTGTTATGGCAGCAACTTTATCTGCAGTAGGACATATTCCGGTAGCTGGTTTGGCATTGATTTTAGGTATTGACCGCTTCATGTCAGAAGCACGTGCTTTAACCAATCTTGTTGGTAACTCTTTGGCAACGATTGTAGTTGCAAAATGGGTGGGTGCTTTAGATAAAGATAAGCTCAATGATGCTTTAAACAACCCAGATGAAGTTGACAGAAAAATGTTGGCTCCAAAAAATCCTCAGGTTGCAGAAGGTTTAGATTAATTCAGATCTACCTATATAAAAAAGGAAGCTTTGGCTTCCTTTTTTATTGGCTGACTGAAAAGTACATTTTAAATGAGCAGCTAAGCCATGACAGTTGTGTAAAAAATGATTAGCATGCACAGCAATGAGATTCGATAAAACAATAAAGCCGAAGGAAAATATTATGTTGGCATATGATGCAGATTTAGAATTATTCCGTGATAATTTTAAACGTTTTATGAATGAGCATATTGCTCCACATTATGACCAATGGGAACGTGAAGGAATTATGCCACGTTCAGTTTGGTCTCAACTGGGCGAAAATGGCTTTTTATGTGTGGATGTCCCGGAAGAATATGGTGGTTATGGCGTCCCGACATATTATTCATTAATGTTAGTTGAAGAATCGGCTCGTGCTGGATTTTGCGCATTATCAACCGCTATTTCTTGTCACTCTGAGATTGCAGCGCCTTATATTTTACATATTGGGACCGAAGAACAAAAACAATACTGGTTACCGAAAATGGTAACAGGTGAAGTAGTCGGAGCAATTGGTATGACAGAACCGGGTGCCGGTTCGGACTTACAGTCAATGCGTACCAGTGCCATTTTGCAAGATGACCATTATTTGCTAAATGGTTCTAAAACGTTTATTTCAAATGGACAACATGCTGACCTTGTAGTGCTTGCAGTAAAAACCGATCCTCAAGCGCGTGCGAAAGGTGTATCTTTATTATTGGTGGATACTCACCTGGAAGGTTTCAAAAAAGGAACTAACCTCGACAAAATCGGTCTGCATTCTCAAGACACATCTGAGCTATTTTTTGACAATGTTAAGGTTCCTAAAAATCAGTTACTCGGACAAGCTGGACAAGGTTTTGCTTATTTAATGCAAGAATTACCGCGCGAACGTACGGCTATCGCATCGACAGCGGTTGGGGCTATTCGTGGTGCAATTGATTTGGCAACCGCTTATGTAAAAGAGCGTTATGCATTTGGTCAACCTATTTCACAGTTCCAAAATACTCGTTTTGTTTTAGCACAAGCAAAAATTGATGAGCTTGCGACAACAGCTTTCTATGAGCGAAATGTTGCTTTATATCAAGAAGGTAAACTTGATGTTGAGACGGCTGCAGCACTGAAAAGTTTTAGTACAGATATGCAAATGAAGGTTGCAGATAACCTATTACAACTGTTTGGTGGTTATGGTTATATGACTGAATATCCAATTTCACGCTTCTTTGTAGATGCCCGTATTCAGCGTATTTACGGCGGTACAAATGAAATTATGAAAGAAATCGTAGCACGTGGATTAATCGGCAAAGCTTAATAATAGCTTCAAAAAAAAAAGCCTACCTTTGAGTAGGCTTTTTTATTATTTAGCTGTTTTCTGCGATGGTTCATCGAATAAAGATTTACAGCTTTCTAGATTTTGGCATGAAGCAAACATAAGCGCTTTAGGTAAGCTCGCATACAAATTGGTGATATGCTGTTCAGCAGGATTATTGAAATGCCAATAAGTAAATTGGTCTGAACGTTTATTTTCTAAGACTTTAAAGAAATCGTCTTTATTAATTCTTTGATTAAACTGGGTATGTGGCCCACCTTGTTCATGTGTACCGACTGTCGTCATCAGCATTGGGAACACGGTTTGCTTTTGACTTTGCCATTGTTCTAATTCTCGAAATAACATGCCTTGATCAAACCAGAGAGAAGGACTTGCAGCAAAGTAACGCTGGAATGCAGTAGGTTTTTGAAAAAAATGATAAAGCACAAACAACCCTCCAAAAGAATGCCCATAGAGACTTTGCTGTTGGCTATTAATTGGAAACTGTTTAGCGATTTCAGGCTTAAGCTCATTATTTAAAAAAGCAATAAACTGGTCAGCACCACCATATTTATATTTACCTTGTGCTTGAAACTCGGCAGAAGGTTTTGGGGTGTAATCATAAGCGCGTTTTTGCACATCAAAGGTTTTTTGCTGAGGATAGCCCACAGCTACAATAATGAGCGGATCTAAACCTAATTTTGCAGAGCCTGCTCCAATCGACTGGGCAATATTCATTGCGCTTGGAAATGTTGCATTACCGTCTAATATGTAAAGTACCGGATAACCATGTTGGGGTGGGGCAACAGGTGGTTTATAAATTTGAATAAGATATTCATGTCCAGTATTTTTAGATTTGATTTGGAACTGGGCCTGATTGTTGTGAAAATCGATTTTTGATTGATTTTTTACAGGGGCTTGAGCCAAAACGGAACTACTTATTAAAGAGCCTAGAAAGAAATTACAAGATAAAAAGAAAAAAGATTTAAGCATAATAAAGTTAAGAAAATGTTATAAGTCAAATAATAAATGAAAATCATTATCAAATAAAGTGATCTTATACAAAGGTTCGAGCCGGATTAATGAAAAAAGCCCATACACCCATATTGCCTAACAAAACAAAGCCGACTATTGTTATACTCTCGTTTAAAAGATGATTTTGCTGAGGCTGCCTTCCAATGATCAACGATGATCAAAACAAAACGACTTCTCTTAGTTTAGAACAAATTCGCGAAGATATTGATAGCGTAGATCAACAGATTCAAGAGTTATTAAATCGCCGCGCAAGCCTTGCTGAAGCTGTTGCGAAAGCTAAATTTGCTTCTGAAGAGAATCCTTTGTTTTATCGTCCTGAACGTGAAGCACAAGTTTTACGTAAAGTTATGGAGCGCAATCAAGGGCCTTTATCTGACGTAACTATGGCCCGTTTGTTCCGTGAAATTATGTCTGCTTGCCTTGCTTTAGAAGCTCCGCAAAGTATTGCATTTTTAGGCCCAGAAGGTACTTTTACTCAATCTGCCGTACTTAAACATTTTGGTAAAGATGCGGTTGTCCGTCCGCTACCAACTATTGATGAAGTATTCCGTGAAGTGGAAGCGGGTAGTGCGCATTACGGTGTAGTTCCGGTTGAAAACTCATCTGAAGGTATCGTAAACCATACTTTAGATTGTTTTAAAACTTCGAATTTAAATGTGATTGGTGAAGTTGAATTACGTATTCATCATCAATTCCTTGTTTCTGAAAATACACGCAAAGACAGTATTAAGCAGATTTATGCCCATCAGCAAACTTTGGCTCAATGTCGTCAGTGGTTAGACGCACATTATCCGGGTGTTGAGCGTGTTGCCTTAAACTCAAATGCAGAAGCTGCACGCCGTATTCGCAATGAATGGCATTCAGCAGCAATTGCATCTGATATCGCAGCAGGTATGTATAACCTTGAAATTTTGCATAGCAATATTGAAGATAATCCGGAAAATACCACTCGCTTCTTAGTGATTGGCCGTGAAAAAATTCCACAAAGTGGCAATGACAAAACTTCATTATTAATTTCAGCGCATGACCGTGCAGGTGCTTTATTAGAAATTTTAGCGCCGTTTGCAAAACATAATATCAGCTTAACGAGTATTGAAACTCGCCCAGCACTACCTGAAAAATGGGCATATGTATTCTTTATTGACTTAGAAGGTCATATCGATCAGGAAAATGTGGCTGCGGCAATCAATGAGATTCGTCCAATGGTAAAAGAACTTCGTATTTTAGGTTCTTATCCTGCTGCTGTTCTTTAATCACTCATGTTGGAATAATGACATGTATCAAGATGGGCATGTCATTATGCTTAAAAACAAATTGCTCAAAGGTTTAAATCACTTTGAGCAAAAGTAAAGTTGAAGTTATGTCACAACCCCTATTTAAAAAAGTTGCATTTATTGGTTTAGGACTCATTGGGTCGAGTTTGGCTCGCGTTATTGTTGCAGAAAAGTTGGCGACAACTATAGTGGCATCTACACGTTCACAGAAAACTTTAGAAGATGCAAAATCACTTGGCTTAATACAAGAAGGGTTTTCCGATCCTGTAGAAGCTGTGAAAGGGGCGGATTTAGTTGTTTTAGCCTTGCCAGTGCGTGCCACTCAAAAAGTGCTTGAGCAAATTAAACCTTATTTGTCTGAAACCACAATTGTAACTGACGTGGGAAGTACAAAAGGTAATGTCGTAGATGCAGCAAAAGCTGTATTTGGTGAAGATTTACCAGCAGGGTTTGTTCCCGGGCATCCGATTGCGGGAAGTGAACACACGGGTGTCCACGCAGGTAAGGTCGATCTCTTTGCAAATCACAAAGTGATTTTGACGCCATTACCAACCAGTGCAGAATGGGCAGTTGAGAAACTGATTCAACTTTGGTCAGCTGCTAAAGCTGAAGTGATATGTATGGATGTTGCCAAACATGATGAGGTTTTGGCGCATACCAGTCATTTACCGCACTTAATGGCATTTAATCTGGTCGAGCAACTTGCAAACCGTGAAGATAACCTTGATATTTTCCGTTATGCAGCGGGTGGTTTTCGTGACTTTTCACGAATTGCTGCCAGTGATCCTCAAATGTGGCATGACATTTTCTTTGCCAATAAAATAGCCATATTAAATGCTGTAGATGGCTTCGAGAAACAACTTACCGTACTTAGAAAATTGATTGAAAACGAAGATTCTCATGCATTAATGGGTTTACTCGGCCATGCTCAGGCAGCACGTCAGCATTTCAATCATATGTTAGCCAAAAAACCTTTAATGGAGAAAAATAAGGTGACACAGCAATTCAGTATCTTACCGGGAAATAAGGCTTTTAAAGGTAAATTTACCGTACCGGGTGACAAATCTGTGTCACATCGCTCCATTATGTTTGGTGCTATTGCCGAAGGCACTACGCATGTAACAGGCTTCCTTGAAGGTGAAGATGCTTTAGCAACTTTACAAGCTTTCCGTGATATGGGTGTAAGCATTGAAGGCCCTAAAAATGGTGAAGTGACCATTCATGGCGTGGGCATGCATGGCTTAAAAGCACCAGCAAGTGCATTGTATATGGGTAACTCTGGAACAAGCATGCGTTTGCTTTCAGGTATGCTTTCTGCACAAAAGTTTGATTCTGTTATGACAGGTGATGCTTCGCTCTCTAAACGTCCAATGGAGCGTATTGCTAAACCATTACGTTTAATGGGTGCGCAAATCCAAACGACAGGTGAGAAAGGTACACCACCTGTAAGCATTACTGGTGGTCAGCAATTAAAAGGTATTCAATACGATTTACCTATGGCATCTGCTCAGGTGAAGTCGGGTATTTTACTAGCTGGTTTGTGGGCTGAAGGTGAAACTTCGGTCACTGAGCCGGAACCAACACGTGATCATACAGAGCGTATGCTTCGTGCATTTGGCTATGATGTTAAAACTGAAGGCAATAAAATTTCCCTTGTGGGCGGCGGTAAGTTAGTGGGTACTAATATTCAGGTACCATCTGATATTTCATCTGCTGCTTTTTTCATGGTGGGCGCTGCAATTACTGAAGGTGCAGACGTTGTACTTGAAGCGGTAGGTATTAATCCAACACGTACTGGCGTAATTGAAATTTTAAAACAGATGGGTGCTGACCTGACTGTTGAAAATGAGCGTATCGCTGGTGGAGAGCCTATTGCTGATATTCATATTAAAGGTTCACGTACGCTTAAAGGCATTCACATGCCTGAAGATCAAGTGCCTTTAGCAATTGATGAATTCCCAGCCTTATTTATTGCAGCGGCTTGTGCCGAAGGCCAAACAGTATTAACAGGTGCAGCAGAGCTTCGCGTGAAAGAATCTGACCGTATTCAAGTTATGGCAGATGGTTTAAAAATCATGGGCATTGATTGCACACCTACTGAAGATGGCATCATTATCGAAGGTAAAGGCAAATCTGGTGATTGGTCACCAATCTTTGCTGGTGGTGAAATTGAATCACACCATGACCACCGTATTGCCATGAGTTTTAGTATGGCAGGTCTTCGTACTTCTGGTCCGATTACAATTCACGGTACTGAGACTGTTGCTACAAGTTTCCCAACTTTTACTGAGTTGGCGAATCGTGCAGGCTTAACGATTGAAGTTAGCCAATAACTTTTTACCTAACACATTTTATAATTGCTAACACAATAGCAACGGCAGCAGCGAGCTAAAGGCTTGGCTGCTGTTTGTTTATTGCTTATGCTAAGTGCAGATAATGATAAAAGTGTTAGGACAAAGGATGAAAAAATTACAATTTATTGCCAGTTGCCCACAACATGGGGTGCTTGATCATCCACCAAATGAATGCCATATCACTCAAGAATATGTAGCGGCTTTACTGTTTAAACAACTGGGGAATTATGGTTTTGATGCACAGCATATTGTGCATGAACATGAAAAGGTGGAAGTAAGTATTGATAATCACCTTTTACCATTGTCTATTACTTGCCAGCAAACAGACCATGATGGGCATTTAATGTGTGAAATCTCTGCCAATCCTGATGAAGAACAAGACTGGTTTGAGAAAATCGAAACACAAAGTATTATTCGTCAGCTTGCACAGGCTGTTGAAAATAGCTTGAAAGCCGATCATAGCTTTTCAGCATTTGAGTGGAAAAACTAAGCATACGACTGTTAAGACTTATTCATGAAGTACGGCTTTTTAGAAAAGTCGTACAATTTCTTTAGATTAAATATAAAAATACAAAATCTTTCCCGAAATCGCTACCTATCTTTAATGCTTTGTGTATATTGAAATTATTAAGATATTTACATAATTAGAGTGTAGTTTTCATGACACAAGTTGATATTGCAGCATTATCTCCTCAAGTCGTTTGGCAGCATTTTCAAACACTTTGTACTATTCCTCGTCCGTCAAAGCATGAACAGCAACTTCGTGAGTTTTTACAAAACTGGGCCGAAAGTCGGAATTTAGAAACTTATGTAGATGAAGTTGGTAATTTGATTATCCGCAAAAATGCGACTCTGGGTAAAGAACATGTGCCTGGAGTTATTCTTCAGGGCCATTTAGATATGGTTACACAAGCCAATACTGGTACGGTACATGACTTTTTTAAAGACCCGATTCGTCCAGTTCTTGAGGATGGCTGGCTAATTGCCAAAGACACTACTTTAGGTGCTGATAATGGCATTGGGGTGGCTTTGGCATTAGCTGTTTTAGATTCAAATGATATTGCTCATGGCCCAATAGAAGTTCTTTTAACAGTCGATGAAGAAGCAGGGATGAGTGGTGCGCGGCTTTTAGAGACAGGTGTGCTAAAAGGAAAATGGCTATTTAATATTGATACGGAAGAGTGGGGTGAGTTGTATTTGGGGTGTGCTGGTAGTATTGATGTTGAGGTAGAGCAGCCGCTTAATTATGAGCCAATCCCTGAAAATTTGAATATTGTGAATATTGAGGTGGTTGGTCTTAAAGGTGGCCACTCTGGCGTAGATATCCATTTAGGACGTGGCAATGCCAACGTTATTTTGGCTCGCTTTTTAAATCAACATTTAGCCTCACTGGGTGGGCATCTTGTTGAGTTTACAGGTGGTACGGCCCGTAATGCTTTACCGCGAGAAGCAGTGGCAACTATTGCAATTTCGCCTAATCAGTTATCAAGCTTAGAAAAGTTACTTGCTGAATATCAAACGACATGGAAAAAACAGCTAAAGGGTATTGATGACAACTTGCAATTAAGTATTCAATCCACTGGTGCTAAAGTGACCGAAGTGATTAATCAACAACAGCAAAATGAATGGTTGCAAGCTTTAGCAACAAGTCCTTATGGGGTTGCAAGTATGAGTCAGATTCTACCAGATGTAGTTGAAACCTCAAATAACATTGGGGTGGTGAGACTAAATCGAGAAGGTGGAAAAGCTGTCTTAATGGTTCGTTCAATGGTGAACCAAGAAGCTCAAGATTTTGCAGAAAAAATTCAGGCACATTTTAGCCAATTTAATATCGGCTCTACACTTACGCCGTTAGTGTCGGGTTGGACACCAAATCCAGATTCGGCTGCTCTAAAGTGCTTACAACAAGCTTATCAAAATGCATTTAATATTGAGCCAAATCTAAAAGTAATTCATGCAGGCTTAGAATGTGGGATTATTGCTGAACATTACCCACATTTACAGATGGTTTCGTTTGGACCGGATATTCAGGGGGCACATGCACCGGGTGAACGAGTCAAAGTTGATACTGTAGAGAAATGCTGGAAGCTACTGGTAACCGCTTTGGCATCTGTAGAGTAATTTTTTAAGAGATAAGAAGCTCAATTATGAGCTTCTTAAACTTTTATATGGAAATGATATGTAGCTAATTCGATCTCACAACAAATATAATTTTTACTCGATTTTTAAAAGTTGTCCTGTTTCATTTAAAGTAAATTCATCAAAATCATTCGCTAAATAAAAATGACCTTTATAAAACTGGCGAACTTCTTCGATAATAGCTTGCTGCCCAGTCTTATCCTGATGTCTAGGGCTAAAGTGTGTCAGAATTAAATTGTCTAGAGATTGCTGCTCAGCAAATTCAGCCACCATTTTTGCTGAGCTGTGCATTGGTCCTTTACCTACTTTATCTAAGACTGTTTGCAAATAAGTTGCTTCATGAATAAGTAATTGAGCATCCTTACAAGCATCGGCTAATAATTCTGGCCGATCATTATCACCACCTATAATTGCATGAATCTGCTGATTTTGAATTTTGATAAAGTCTTGAGATTTTAAAATTCGCCCTTCAAACTCTACATCGTAGCCTCGTTTTAAATGCCCCCAAATATCGCCTTTAGGTATGCCAAGCTGAGTTAAAGCTTGAATATCTATCTTCTTCTGGGTGGATTTTATATAAATACTAAATGCAAAACTCGGAACACGATGACTTAGTGGATGTGCTTGAATAAAGAGTTCATCGGTGAGCTGCTGTGGCCGAGTTGCTTCATTAACATCAATAAATTTTATTGAATAAGGCAAATGTAAGTCTGTAAGTTGAGCAGTGATTTCAAACCATTGTTGAATTTCTTTGGGCGCAATCACGATTAGGGGTTTGTTACGAGCATTCATGCCTGCACTTGCCAGTAAACCAACTAGGCCATAACAATGATCGCCGTGAACGTGTGTAATACAAATGGCAATTAAGTTTTGTAGTGAGAGTCTAGCTTGCTGAATACGATGCTGTGTACCTTCACCAGCATCAACTAAAATCCAGTCCTTATTTTTACTGTTACGAACAGCTAATCCTGAAACATTGCGTGAAAGCGTGGGTACACCTGATGATGTGCCTAAAAAGGTAAAATGAAGCATATTCTTGGAATTTTTTAGTCAAATGCGTAATTTTTATATTATAGACACTTATTAAAATTTTATAAAAATTATGGTGCATGGTAGCGACCGAGTAAAAAAATATTTAGCGCGTTTTGGATTGAGTTGGAATAATTTTCAATAATGACATGGCTTAAAAATGATGGGCATAGACTCAATCTATGCCCATCAGGTTACCGTTTATTTCATAATAATAAAACGTGTAATGATTTGGCGAAGCTGTTTTAAATAACCTGTAAAGAAGTGGTTGGCGCCCGGCAAAATCGTAATTGGATGCTTTTGTGGTTTTGCCCACTCAATTGCATCTGAAAGTAAGGTAATGTCATCTTGCTCACCATGAATGAGTAGAATATCACCTTGAATTTCAGGTGTTTTATAGTGACGTAAGCCCACAACAGTAGCTGTTGGTAAACCACATAAAATTAACTGTACTGGCTGTAATTCAGGGCTAAGCTGCGCATGACATTTTGCCAAAACATGTGAGCCAAAGCTAAAGCCACCTGCATAAAATGGCAAACCTGCATGAAGCTTACGGACATGCTCAATCACAGCTAAAATATCTTCAGTTTCTCCATGACCTTCATCATGAACACCTTCACTGCCGCCTAAACCACGGAAACTAGGACGGTAAACAATACAGCCATATTCATTAAAGATTTGGGTTAAAAGAGCAGGGACTTTATGTTGAGGGGTTCCACCTTGTAATGGGTGAGGGTGACAAACAACTGCAAAGCCTTTGATTTCACCTTCAGGGCGGTCAACAAAAAGTTCAATTTTACCTACTGGACCCTGGATGAAAATTTGCTCAGACATAGAAGAACCGCTAAATAACAATACGTAAGTGCTATTTTACCGATAGTCGTCATTGAAAACACGAGTTAGCATTAAAAAATATCTACTGTTATAGTTGGCATTAATAATAATTTTTTCAGGTTGTCTATGCTTGCTTTAATTTCTCCTGCAAAAACTTTAGATTATGAAACAGCGTTACCTACAGATGAGTTTACTCAGCCGCGCTTGTTAGAAAACTCAGCACAATTAATTGATGTTTGTCGCAAACTTTCTGCTTCGGAAATTGCGAGTCTAATGAGTGTCAGTGAAAAAATTGCCACACTTAATGCTGATCGTTTTAGAGACTGGAAGCCAGAATTTGATTTTTCAAATGCTCGTCAGGCAATTTATGCATTTAAAGGAGATGTTTATACTGGTTTAGATGCTTATCACTTAAAAGATAAAGATATTGATTTTGCTCAGCAGCATTTGCGTATGCTCTCTGGTTTATATGGTTTATTGCGTCCTTTAGATTTAATGATGCCTTATCGTTTAGAGATGGGTACTAAATTAAAAAATACGCGCGGTCATAATTTGTATGAATTTTGGGGTGATATTATCACCAATCAGATTAATGAAGACTTGGCAGCAATTAAATCAGAATTGCTGGTAAATTTGGCTTCAGATGAATATTACAAATCTGTCAATGAAAAGAAAATTAAGGCTGAAATTGTGAAGCCTGTTTTCCTTGACCAGAAAAATGGCAAATATAAAGTCATTAGTTTCTATGCGAAAAAAGCACGTGGTTTAATGGCTCGTTTTATTATTGAAAACCAATTAAATAAAGCTGAGGATCTTAAAGCTTTTAATACTGAAGGTTACTACTTTGATGCTGATAACTCATCGGCAAAAGAGTTGGTGTTTAAGCGTGATGAGCAAGTGGCTTAGTCTTACTCAACTTAAACTCTCGTAAGCGATGATTATCGTGAGGTGGCATGGATGCCACCGTTTCGCTGTATTACATGGATGTAATATCAGCGAAACAAAAGATTTTTGTTACTTTTCATCTTTGAAAAGTAAAATGCCTATACAAGTTGCACTAAAATTACAACGGCAATTAAAGGCTGTACTCTTGCAAGAAATAAATTATTTAAAGAAATAACCTGTTTCTGGTGAACTTGCATTTGCCATGCGTTTGCGTGGCATACGCCCAGCTAAAAATGCTTCACGTCCTGCTTCAACAGCTTTCTTCATTGCAGAAGCCATCAAAATAGGATTTTGAGCAGCTGCAATCGCTGTGTTCATCAATACGCCATCACAACCAAGCTCCATCGCAATCGCAGCGTCACTTGCTGTACCAACACCTGCATCTACTAAAACCGGTACTTTGGCATTTTCTTTAATAATTGAAATGGTATGCGGGTTTAAAATACCTAGGCCTGAACCAATCAAACTACCTAAAGGCATAATTGCAACACAGCCCATACTTTCAAGTTCTTGAGCAATGATTGGGTCGTCAGAGGTATAGACCATAATCTCAAAACCGTCATCAATCAAAGTGCGAGCGGCTTTTAAAGTCTCGGTTACATTTGGATATAAAGTTTTTTCATCACCCAACACTTCAAGTTTTACTAGGTTATGACCATCAAGTAGCTCGCGCGCTAGCATACACGTGCGTACTGCGCTGTCAGCGTCAAAACAACCTGCGGTATTTGGCAAGATTGTATATTTTTCTGGTGGAATGACAGAAAGTAAATTCGGTTGATCTGGATTTTGTCCAATATTCACACGGCGGATTGCGACAGTTACGATTTCTGCACCACTAGCTTGAATGGCTAAATCCGTTTCATTTAAGTCTTTATATTTCCCTGTTCCTACCAATAAACGAGATTGAAAAGAACGTGAACCAATAATGAGAGGGGTGTCTTGCATGGATAACTCCGACTTAGCCGCCGCCAACAGCGTGAATAATTTCGATACGGTCATGTTGAGCAATCGTAATTTGCTCTAATTTGCTTTTAGGCACGATTTGCTGATTGTGTTCAACAGCAAAACGTTTTCCTTCAAGTGCCAGTTCCTGAATGAGTTGCAACAGGTTTTGGCTAGGCGTGTCCGTTAATTCGCCATTTAAATAAATTTGCATGATCACATTCCGATTATTTTGCGTATTTGAAAGCATTCCAAGCCAAGATTAGCCATCCAGCAATCATCAAAGCTCCACCTATTGGCGTAATTGCGCCTAATATCCGCGGTAAACCCAATGCCATGATATAAAGCGAACCACAAAAGAACAGAATGCCAATCTGAATAAGCAAGAAAGATAACTTGATTGGGAAATGAGGAAGAACCTTGCTTAAAATACCAAGCGCTAACAATCCAAGCGCATGATAAAAAAAGTAGTCGGTTGCAGTCTGCCACCAAGCAAGTTGTTCAGGACTCGCGTGAGCTTTAAGACCATGTGCTCCAAAAGCACCCAACATGACTGCGAAAGCAAGATTAAGGGCTGAAATGGCAATCCACATAACAAAAAACGCAACTGAATAATGAAAGGCAACGTTACCATAGAATAGGTTGGCTAAACATAGCCAGATAAAACAAAAGGGCTTATCGCCCTTTTATTTTTTTGATTTTCTTTAGCTTGCAGACATTGCGACTTTAATTTTTTCCATCGCATTCTTTTCAAGCTGACGAATACGTTCGGCAGAAACATTATATTCAGCAGCAAGCTCATGGAGGGTAGATTTATCGTCATCTAACCAACGGCGCTGCAAAATATTACGTGAACGGTCATCTAGCTGGTTCATTGCGTCATGCAAAGCAGATGTACTTTGTTCTTCCCAATCCTCATTTTCTACTAAACGAGCAGGGTCATAACGATTATCTTCAAGATATAACACTGGCGCAGTGTGCGGGGTGTCATCATCGTCATCGCCTTGAGCTTCAAAAGCAGCATCATATGCTGTTAAACGACCTTCCATTTCTAAAACTTGTTCTGGAGTAACATTTAAGTCGTTTGCAATAGATTGTGCTTCTTCTAATGTGAGCTTTTTACTCGATTTTTTTAAGCTGCGTAAATTGAAGAAAAGTTTACGCTGAGCTTTGGTTGTTGCAATTTTTACAATACGCCAGTTACGAATAACATATTCGTGGATTTCTGCCTTAATCCAGTGGACGGCAAAAGATACAAGACGTACGCCCATATTTGGGTCAAAACGTTTTACGGCTTTCATTAAGCCTAAGTTACCTTCTTGAATAAGGTCACCTTGAGGTAGGCCATAACCTGCATAGCTGCGCGCAATGTGAACGACGAAGCGTAAATGCGACATTACCAGCATTTTTGCGGCATCAAGATCTTGGTCATAATAATAACGCTCAGCAAGCTCTTTTTCTTGCTCAGCCGTTAAAATAGGAATCTGATTGACAGTACTGATATATGCACCAAGGTTTACACCGGGCGCAGACAATGACAGGGGCATCAATTGATTGCTGCTGTCACTCATGAGTTCTCCTTATAGGATAGGATGGATTAACCAATAAGTTCATCTTAATTTGAATCGGCTTCATAATTAAGGAAAATTGGGTATAGAAATGTAAAATTTTATGCAGTTTCTAATCTTTTAGTTTAGCAAAGAATTATTGAGTTTCAATTAAATAGTGAAATTCTCTTTCTGAAATCTGCATGGTTTGACACGTAAAATGATGTAATTGGCAATAACGTGTTACATCAATTTCACTATGCGGGTCAGATGATTTTAATAAGAATAGTTGTTTTCCCGATAATTTTTTAAGTTCACGTTTCAACATTAATAATGGCATTGGACAAGGTTGGCCAAGGGCATTAATTTCAATAGGCGTCGTAGCGGAAGAAGTAGTGCTCATTCATCATCAAAACAACTAAAAAAATTATTTTAACAAATTTTTGTAAACACTACATAACTTTATATAAAGAACAACTAATCAATACTGATAAAAATTATTGTAATAAGCTGTTTAAAAAAACAGCTAAAAATAGGGGAAATAAATGAAAAAAATTCTATTAATTGTCATAAACCCGTGTTAAGCTCGAACCGTTTTAGGAATTACCACACAGTTAAATTGTTTTAATAACCCTATAACAAATGGATGTAACCGGAAATTGTTGATAGTTTTACAGAATGATTACAAGCTTTAAGATTATAAAAATTTTAAAACCTTGTTTGCTCTGCTGTTTGCAACACCGGAAGGTCCTTTTTTCATCATCTGAGGATTGACTTATGACAGCTCGTGAACAAGGCGTAGTAAAGTGGTTTAATGACACTAAAGGCTTTGGTTTTATTCAACGTAACGGCGGCGACGATGTATTCGTTCACTTCCGTGCAATCGTAGGTGACGGTCACCGTTCTCTACGTGACGGTCAACGTGTAGAATTTAGCGTTGTACAAGGTCAAAAAGGTTTTCAAGCTGAAAATGTTCAGCCTTTAGACTAATTCATCTTTTTGATGAATCATGGACGCTCCAATTTTTGAATTGGGGCGTTTTTGTTTATAATGATCTTCTCATTCGAGAGATTGTTTGTTAGAGCGCGTATTTATGACATCTGGTTTTGAAACCTTGAATTTACATCCGCAACTTAAAAAGGCGATTGATGCTTTAGGGTTTACTCAAATGACCCCAATTCAGCAAAAGGTTTTAAAATATACATTAGCCGGGCATGATGCAATTGGGCGAGCACAGACAGGTACAGGTAAGACTGCTGCCTTTCTGATTAGTGTAATTAATGATTTGCTCAATAATCCGGTTCAGGAGCAACGCTTCCGTGGTGAGCCTCGTGCTTTAATCTTAGCACCTACTCGTGAGTTGGCATTGCAGATTGAAAGTGATGCAAAATCTCTCACAAAATTTTCTAATTTACACCTAGTGACCCTATTAGGTGGCGTTGATTTCGATAAGCAGAAGAAGCAGCTTGATGCTAATTTTGTCGATATCATGGTTGCCACACCAGGGCGTTTAATTGATTTTGTAGAACAAAAAGAAGTTTGGCTCGATCAAATTGAATTTTTAGTGATTGATGAAGCTGACCGTTTATTGGATATGGGCTTTATTCCATCAGTAAAACGTATTGTGCGTTATTCACCACGTAAGGAACAACGACAAACCTTAATGTTCTCTGCAACATTTAGTTATGATGTCTTGAACTTGGCAAGACAGTGGTTATTTGAACCAGTAACTGTTGAAATTGAACCTGAACAAAAGACCAATAATGATGTCGAACAACGTGTTTACGTTGTGGCTAAACAAGATAAATATCGTCTTTTACAAGATATTTTACGTGAAGAGCCAATTGATAAAGTTATGATCTTTGCCAATCGCCGTGATCAGGTACGTCGTCTTTACGACCATTTGAAAAAAGATGGATACAAAGTGGGGATGCTATCTGGTGAAATTGCTCAAGATAAACGTTTAAAAATGTTGGAGCAGTTTAAGCAAGGCAAGCATAACATCATGATCGCAACCGATGTTGCTGGTCGTGGTATTCATGTAGACGGCGTATCACATGTAGTGAATTTTACATTGCCTGAGCAGTCTGATGATTATGTCCATCGTATTGGTCGTACAGGTCGTGCAGGGGCACAAGGGGTAAGTATTAGTTTCTTATCTGAAGATGATGCTTTCTATTTACCCGAAATTGAAAAAGCAATTGGTAAGAAATTGCCTCTAACCCGACTAGATGGTTATTGCTAATAAAAAATCCCAATCATTTGATTGGGATTTTTATTGATTAATTTATTTTACAATAGAAGGTAAGCGTTGTTTGATAGTCATCATCTTTTGCTAAAGATGCATTTTTACCCGTTAAAGTACCGATGACACCCGCAGCAGCTTCTACCATTTGACCAGTCTTTTCACTTACCACATCTTTTAAAACCCCATGGTAAGACGTTTTTTCATCAACAATAACTGGCGTTGTGCTCTTAGAGCATGTTTTTTGTGCCGCAGTAACCGCATTATTCTTTGCAATTAAATTGGTTTTGCCAATTCCAGTCACTTCAAACTGATTATTTTCTTTTTGAATCGCTAAAGTGTTTTTAGGCGTGGTTGCACAAGCACCTAGTAATAAAACAACACTGCTCATTGCGCTCGCTAAAATTATTTTTTTCATAATGCACCTAAGTTAATCACCAAAAGATAGGGTTATTTGAACATAAGTTTTCTAATTGATTTTGAAGACGTTGTATGAGTTTTGATGTTTTGTATTAAAAAATGTCAAACTATGAATTCACTAAGTTTATAAGCTAGATTCAATGGTGGATTAACGGTAGATTATGCTAATCTATTTCGAATTTTTGAGTTAGATTAATATTAATGACGGATTCAGCAATACAAATAATTCACCAAAATATTCATCAGCGTCAGTCTATTGGCCAATTAGTTGAGCCAGCCCCAAATACAGACCAGTTAGAGTTGGCTTTTCAGGCAGCTTTAACAGCTCCAGATCATCATAGACTTAAGCCAACGCGTTTTGTAATTGTGTCAGGTGACCAACGTGCTGCTTTTGGTGAAGTTCTGGCAAAAGCATTGGTCGATTTGGGTGAGTCTGATCCTGCACAGCTTGAACGAGTGAAGCAACATCCTTTTCGAGCTCCTTTACTCATTTTAGCTCTTACGCAATTACAAGATCATCCGAAAGTTCCACACTTCGAACAAATTTTGAGTACAGGCGCAGCAGTACAAAATCTTTTGTTATCTTTACAAGCTCAAGGGTTCTCGACCATGTGGCGTAGTGGTGCCGTTGTCGAATCAAACTGGTTAAAACAGCATTTAGGTCTGCAACCGCATGATTTGATTTCAGGTATTATTTATGTCGGCACAGCAGCTAAAGCAATTGCACCGCGTGCAGATATTGATAGTAAAGAATTCGTAAAAGTTTGGCAGGCTTAAACGTCTGTAAAAGTAAGAAATAGGATAATAAAGCATGGCTGAATTTAAGTTTACAGATTTGGTGGAACCTGTTGCGGTCGATAAAAAAACGGCATTACGTATTACCGTTTTAGGGGGCGGTAGCTTTGGTACAGCTATGGCAAATTTAGCTGCTCGTAATGGCTGCGATACCATGATCTGGATTCGTGATGCCGAAACAGCAGAAGAAATTAATAAAACCCATATTAATAAACGTTATTTACCAGACTTCACTTTAGAATCTTCATTACGTGCAGTTTCTGATCTTGAGCAAGCAGTATGTGATCGAGATATTATTTTAGTTGCAATTCCAAGCCACTCATTCCGTGACGTTTTAAAACAAATAGCGCCTTATATTACTGCACAAGCTGTGGTGTCTTTAACCAAAGGTGTTGAAGCTAAAACATTTAGCTTCATGAGTGATATTATTCGTGAAGAATTACCAGAAGTGCCGTATGGCGTATTGTCAGGACCAAATCTTGCTAAAGAAATTATGGCAGGTATGCCTTCTGGTACTGTAATTGCAAGTGATTCTGAACTCGTCCGTTATGCCGTACAGCATGCACTTCATAGTGCGTTATTCCGTGTTTTTGGTAGCGATGATGTACATGGAGTTGAGTTAGGCGGTGCCCTTAAGAATATTTATGCCGTTGCTATGGGAATTGGGGCAGCATATAAAATTGGTGAAAATACCAAGAGTATGATTTTAACGCGTGCTTTGGCTGAAATGAGCCGTTTCGCGGTAAAACAAGGTGCAAACCCACTTACGTTCTTAGGTTTATCTGGAGTAGGTGATTTATTTGCGACTTGTAATAGTCCATTAAGCCGTAATTATCAAATTGGTTATGCGCTAGGTTCTGGTAAAACGCTTGAACAAGCGAGTAAAGAATTAGGTCAAACTGCAGAAGGTATTAACACGATTGTTCAGGTGCGTGGCAAGGCACAAGAACTAGACGTATATATGCCAATTACCAATGCTTTATATGAGGTCATTTTTGAAGGCGCTCCACCATTAAATATTGCACTTTCTCTTATGAAAAATGGACACCGTAGTGATGTCGAGTTTGTTTTACCTCATCATGAAGTCTGACGAATAAATGTCATAAATTGTGGTTATAATGCAGGAATTGTTTACAAGGAAATTTTATGCAACTGACATTAGTTCGTCATGGGGAAGCTGCTCCGCCAGTAAATGGTAATGATATTAAACGTCCCCTTACTGCGCGTGGACATGCACAGGCTGAGCAAACGGCAACCTTTTTAAAAGATATTGTAAAACCAGATATTTTTGTTGTTAGTCCTTTGCTGCGTGCTCAGGAAACGTTGGCGCATATCCAGACCTATTTTAAAGATGTGCCAGTGTTGTTATGCGACAAAATTAAGCCTGACGATGATGCAAAAGAAGCGATTGAATGGCTATCTCAAATTCCTTATGAGTCGATTGTGGTTGTTTGCCATATGAATGTGGTAGGGCATATTGCAGAGTTACTTACTCATGAAAATTTCAATCCATTTGCACTTGCTGAAGCTAGAATTTATGATCAAGCTGTTATTGCAAATGGTTTATCAACACAAAAAAATAGTTTTATACCCACAATATAATTAAAAAGGTTATTTAGCCCACATGCTGTACATATGGATGCCTGAAACCAATGGAGTTTGGCATTGGTCTAACGGAGAAAACTGGTTGCAGGCTGCAAGTCTCGATCAATTAATACAAGACTTGCAAATACATCAAGGAAAAGAAGCTACAGTCTTTTTTCCGAGTCGTCATGCTCAAATGCTTCAGCAAACGATGGCAAAGTCCCATTACAAACAGCTTGGCGCTGATGGGGTTAAATATCTACTTGAAGAGTTTGTGACTTTACCGATTGATCACATGAAAGTGGTTCACCATTTTCATGCGGATCAGTTAACTGTTTTGGGTGTTGCTCAGGGGATGGTAGAGACATGGCAACATTCTTTAGCTTTGTTACCAACCAAACTTGTGGCTTTGTTGCCAGATTTTCTAGTTTTACCTGAACCACAAGCTCAGCAAGTTATTCTGTGTAATATTGGTCATCAGCTTTTGGTGCGTGAGAATAAGTGGTTAGGTAATTCCATTGATGACTTGGGGCTTTTTTTAGAGTTCCAGTCAGCCGAAACACATTATCAATATAGCGGTTTAACAGCAGAGCAACTAGAGAGCTTAGAAGCTGCCTCAAGCGCAGAGCAACGTTCTGAGTTTGTTTATCAATTTCAGCCTTTAGATAAAACTAAGCAGCATCCTTTTAATGTTTTGCCAAAATCAAAAGGGCAAGAACGTACTTTTTCTAATTATTGGAAAACTTGTGCCGCCGTTGTTCTAGCAATTATTGTCGTGCAGTTTAGCTATGATTTATTGCGTTGGGTAAAATTGAAAAAGGTGGCAGATCAGACTGCTGAACAGGCAATTGAGCAATATAAATATTGGTTTGGTCCATCTAGTCGTGTGACTGAACAAAATATTAAAGGACAATTCGAAAGTCATTTAAGAATGAGCCAGCAAGGTGATACCCAGGCACTTTCTCTGTTAAGCCGGGTTGGGCCTATTTTAATGCAAAGACAGATTTTAGCTCAGCAACTCAATTATGATGCTTCAATCTTAACAATGGCATTAAAAGCAAAATCAGCAGATGATTTGCAAGCTTTAACCCAACAACTTAATCAACAAGGTTTTAAAGCTGAGTTAGGTAATGTTCAAGCTGATGGTAGTGGTGCGATTGGGGTGGTGAAAATACAATAATGAAAATGTTAGCTCAGTTGCAAAACCGCTTTGATCAGTGGATTGAACAAATTGTTCAATATTTAGATCGCTTAACTGTCCGTGAACGTATTATGGTGGTCTTTACTACTATTTTTGTTGTAGTCGTCATTGTTGCATATTCACTTTGGAAAATGCATTCCTTAGCAGAACAACAGCAAAAACGTTTAAATGATTTAAAAGATTTGATGGTGTGGATGCAGAGTAATGCAGTCACGATGAAGCCTGCCAATGAGCTTGAACTAGATAAGTCTGGAAAAATACAACGAGTAGCTCAGCAACAAGGTTTAACTGTGTCTTCCCAGCAAAATGGAGAACAGTTACAAATTGTTGTAACACATCAGAATTATGCAATTTTAGCTAACTTTTTAACACAACTTGCACAGATGGGCTTAAGTATTCAAAAGATGGAAATGGTTTCTAGTGAAGGTCAGATTAAATTAACAGCGACAGTTCAATAACATATCAAAATATGCTTGTGTCAAGCATGGTGTTTTGTGCTGCCTGTGCCTATAATATGCGTACCTAAAATCAGTAGACTGTGATTGGTATGTTATATTCACTTGCTCGCCCGATGTTGTTTAGTTTAGCACCAGAGCGTGCCCATGAATTAACATTATCCATGCTTGATAAAGCGCATAAGCTAGGCATGATGCGCCAGACCGTAGAAGCGAAGCCAACTACATGTATGGGAATCGAATTTCCTAATCCGGTAGGGTTGGCAGCCGGTCTAGATAAAAATGGTGCTCATATTGATGCATTAGCTGGGTTGGGTTTCGGCTTCATTGAAATTGGTACAATTACACCTCGCCCGCAATCTGGTAACCCAAAACCACGTTTATTCCGTATTCCTGAAGCTAAAGCTATTATTAACCGTATGGGTTTTAATAATGATGGCGTTGATAAGCTAATCGAGAATGTTAAAGCATCAAAATTTAGAGGCATTTTAGGTATTAATATTGGTAAAAATGCTGATACACCTGTCGAAAAAGCCGTTGATGATTATTTGATTTGTCTTGAGAAAGTTTATAACTACGCTTCATACATTACGGTTAATATTTCGTCTCCAAATACTAAAAATTTGCGTAGTTTGCAAAGTGGTGATGCATTAACTGAATTATTGCAAACCTTAAAAGCACGTCAACTTGAGTTGGCAGAGCAATATAATCACTATGTACCTTTAGTTCTTAAAGTCGCTCCAGACTTAACAGCTGAAGATGTTGAATTTATTTCGGCACAATTATTAGATTTTAAAATTGATGGTCTTATTGTGACGAACACGACCTTATCGAGAGAAGGGGTAGAGAACCTGCCTTACGGTAATGAGTCAGGTGGTTTGTCGGGTGCACCTGTATTTGAAAAAAGTACGGAATGTTTACGTTTATTTGCTCAAACATTAAAAGGACAAATTCCTTTAATTGGTGTGGGCGGAATTTTGTCGGGTGAACAAGCTGCAGCGAAACAACAGGCTGGAGCAACGCTTGTACAAATTTATAGTGGTCTGATTTATACGGGACCAACGCTTGTGAAGCAATGTGTTGAAGCCATGACTTAATTGAACATGAACACCATTGATATCATCATTCTGATACTTTTGCTCATTGGGGGGCTAAACGGTTTGCGACAAGGATTTATAAAAGCCTTTGCGAACTTGGTAGGATGGATTTTTGCATTAATTATGGGTGCAAAATATGCTGTTCTTCTAGCTCCGTCAATGTCAGGTTTAAGTCAGGATCCGGTAGTTCAAAAGATCGCGGCTTTCGCTTTTATTGCACTTTTAATTATCGTTTTAACTTGGATCGTCACTGCATTTTTAAATGGCCTCTTGAAAAGTTTGAAGTTGGGGCCATTAAATCGTTTAGCAGGTGGTGCTTTTGGTTCGTTGAAAGGTTTATTGGTTGTTCTTATTACCATGCAGGGTGTTGGTCCTTGGGTAGAAAGTTCGCCTCATTGGAAACAATCCAAATTTATCCAGTTTTTATTGCCTTATGCACCTTTAGCGACAGAGCTTTCTAAAGATGCAGCAAGTGAGGCATTTCATCAGATAACATCTGGAGGCGGTGTAACGCGCACTTCTCCAAAACCAATGGACGAGTCGGAGGAAACAGAACTTCGACCTGACCATTCAACAAAGAATCCTTTTTATTAATTCCTAGCTTGTCTGCGAGGTTGCTATGTGTGGAGTTGTTGGTATAGCCGGTAAATCGCCAGTGAACCAAATGTTGTTTGATGCATTAACGATGTTGCAACATCGTGGGCAAGATGCAGCTGGAATAGTAACCTGCCATGAAGGCCGTCTTTTCCTTCGTAAGGATAACGGTATGGTACGTGATGTTTTTCATACTCGTCATATGAGAGCATTACTTGGTAATTATGGTATTGGTCATGTGCGCTATCCAACTGCTGGTTCTTCGAGCAGTGCGGAAGCTCAACCATTTTATGTGAACTCACCTTACGGTATTACACTTGCACATAATGGTAACTTGACGAATGCAGAAGAAATTCATGATGACCTGTTCAAAACAGATTTGCGTCACATGAATACGGACTCTGATTCGGAAGTTCTTTTAAACGTTTTTGCTCATGAGTTGCAAAAGATAGGAACTTTAAATCCTACACCGGAAGATATTTTCCATACCGTTTCGCGTGTACATGAGCGCTGCCAAGGTGCTTATGGTGTCGTGGCAATGATTACTGGTCACGGCTTAGTTGGTTTCCGTGATCCAAATGGTATCCGTCCGCTTATTTACGGTTCTCGTGTAACTGAGCAAGGCGAGATGGAATATATCATTGCATCAGAATCTGTAGCGATTACAGCGCTTGGCTTTAAAATTGAGCGCGATATTGCTCCGGGTGAAGCAATTTTCATTAATGCTGACGGCGAGTTATTTACAAAGCAATGTGCTGCAGATCCAAAATACCGTCCATGTATTTTTGAATATGTTTATTTTGCTCGTCCAGATGCAATTATTGATGGTATTTCGGTTTATAAAGCTCGCTTAAAAATGGGTGAGAAATTAGCGCATAAAATTTTGCGTGACTGGGGTGAGGACCATGATATTGACGTGGTTATCCCAATTCCAGATACAAGCCGTACCTCAGCTTTAGAGTTGGCAAATATTCTTGGCGTGAAGTTCCGTGAAGGTTTTATGAAAAACCGTTATATCGGTCGTACCTTCATTATGCCAGGTCAACAACAGCGTAAAAAATCTGTACGTCAGAAATTAAACCCTGTTGAGTTAGAGTTTAAAGGTAAGAACGTTCTATTAGTGGATGACTCAATTGTGCGTGGTACAACGTGTAATGAGATCATTCAAATGGCGCGTGACTCAGGTGCGAAAAAAGTATACTTTGCTTCAGCTGCACCGAAAGTGATGTATCCGAACGTATATGGTATCGATATGCCTGCTAAAACTGAGCTTATTGCTTCAGAGCGCAGCGTAGAAGAAATTCAGGAAATTATTGGTGCTGATCGTTTAATTTTCCAAGATTTGGAAGATTTGAAGAACGCTGTACGTACAAGTAAAGTGCCTACATTAACCGAGTTTGATTGCTCTGTTTTTGATGGTATCTATGTAACTGGTGGAATTGATGCAGACTATCTGAATAATTTGGAGCAGAAACGTAATGATTCTGCGAAAAAGAAAAAAGATGGTTATATTGATGTCAATATTGATGCAGCATCAGTAGATTTGACCGGTATTAAAGAAGAATAGAAATAGCCGAAAAAAGCGGGTATTTCCCGCTTTTTTCTTTTATGATGAAACTTAACAATGTAATTGGGATTATTTACATTGAAAGAAGTAAGCCACTATTTAATCGAAAATAAAAATATGGCATGGTCCATCACTATGTGTTTGGTTGCTGTGCTTTTAACTATTTTTATTTTAAATCTAATTTTAGGTTTACTTGTTCATTTCTTTGATTATAGCGAGCCGATTTGGTGGCATGCTTTAAGTCCATATTTCATTGCTCTTTTGCTTTTTATCATGGTTTGGTCTGTGGTGACCGAACTTTATATTTTGCGTAAAGGTGGCCATTCACTTGCCAAGCAGTTGAAAGCTCGTCGTTTGGTAAAAGGTGAAAGTACACCAGAAGAACATGCCGCATTAAAAATTACAGAACATCTGGCACAAACATTTTCCCTGAACGTTCCAACACTCTATGTTTTACCTGATGAAGTAGGTGTTAATGCATTAACGGCAGGTTTTCACTCGAATGATATTGTAATTATTTTAACTTGGGGTGCCTTACAGAACCTTGATGAGCTAGAGCTATATGGCTTATTGGGTCATGAATTTAACCAGATTTTATCGGGTGAAGCAGTAGAAAATACTAAACTAAAAATTTTATATAGTGGTTTGACTACTTTTAGTCAGTGGGGGAGTAAGCTCGCCAAACAAGGGTTTAAGCGCTACAGTCCGGGTTATAAGCATAAGTTCGAGACTGTATTTGTAGCCGTAGGCGGTGTGATTTGGTTGGCGGGAAGTTTAGGTGTTTTAATCACTCGTTTTATTAAATATTTAACATTAAGTGGTCGTACATTTCGCAATGACCAAAAAACGATGCGGTTATTAAAAAATAGCACTAATACCCAAACTTTATTGCGTATTTACGTTCACCATTCTGGTTCGCAGATTCATAGTGCTTATTCTGAATCGATTGCACATATGTGTTTTGCGAATTCACTTAGCCCGCAAAGTTGGATGAATATTCACCCAAGTATTCGTGAACGTATTTATGAGCTTAACCCAACTTTATTGCAAGATTTGCAATTAGAAAATTTAAAGAAACTTCGAAATCGTCCTTTATTTAGTTTGTTCCATGTACTAGAAGAATCTGAGACTGAAATTTATACGCCGTGGTCATCTCCACAACCTTTGCCTTTGTTGCGTCTTTCTCCAATCAGTTTTGCTTTGAATGATGCAATTAAACCGTTAAGTAGTGATATCCGTCGTAATAAAAAGCGTCCTGAACTTATTCAACGTGCATTACAAACTGCGACTGGTTCACGTGAGGTGATGGTTGCAATTTTAATGATTCGTCAATATCGAGAATTTATTCCACAAGATGCGCCAGTAAGCCATGCAATTGTTGATGCCTTACTTAATCTTGATGGGCGTATTCATATTCAGATATTTCATGATGCATGTAAAAATATTGGTCATATGCCTGCCAGCATTGCTCGTCAATTTTTGACTAAACTGGCCCTTATTATTCAAGAAGATGGGGAAATTGGATTACTTGATGCACTTCTACTGGAGCGTGTTAAGTACGAGTTAAACTTGATGCCACTTCATTTGCCGACAGCATTTGAAGAAGTAAAACCTCAAATTGTTCGTTTAATTGATGCATTGCTTCATGTGCAACAAATCAATAGTCCGAATCAGTTAGAGGTTCGCGAACGTATCTTACGTTCTTTGCTTAATCCTGATGAAATGCATATTTATGATGAAATTTCGGATGAACCTTTAGACTTAGCAGAAATTTTAAATGATATTGCTGGGCTATTGCTGCGTGACCGCTTAAGTATATTGGCAATTGCTGAAATGTGCTTGTGGAGTGATCGCATTATTACTCAAGATGAACTTGATGTGCTTGAGTTGCTTTATTGGCGATTTGGTTTTGAGTCTGATGAAATTGTAGAGCAAATGCAGAAGAAAAATAGCGTTATGATTATTTAAGAGACATATGTGGTTTCCAAAGAGTATCATTAAAAGAAAACGCTGAAAAAAAATCAGAAGCCCGTTAGAATGTGTGTAGATTAGAGGTACTGATTTAGACATGATTGGGCAGCAAAGAAATATACTGGCAACTTTAGGAATAGACGTATGGATTCCTAGAACACAAGTGTGCCAAAAAAATAATGCCCATACTTTGTGGCGAGATCAGGTTGTTGAACCTCATGAGTCAATTACCGTACCTACCATAGATGTTCCTGCTTTTGAGCAAAAGAACACTCAGCCACAGGTGTTTGAAATTCCTAAAGTGGTGGAAGAGCCACCAATAGTAGTTGCAGAAGTTTCGCAGCCAGAGATACTTGTAGAAAAACCTAAAGTCATTGAGCAAGAGACAATTACTCCATTTGAGTTACAGGCTTATTGTCTTGAAAAATGTGTAATTTTTGTTGATGTAACGGCTTTGGAAACAGAAGAAAAACAACTTTGGGCGAATATACAAAAGGCGAAGGTGGGACAATATTCTGAATTAAGATGGCCTTTCCCTCTGGCAGCCTATCAAGATCAACGAGGGGTAGGTTCTTATATTCAAGGTTTCTTAGATGCTGTAGCAGCAGAGAAAAAGATTTTATGTTTGGGTAAATGTACCTATATTCAACATGCAAATATTATTCATTTAGCTAGTTTAAAAGAAATGTTAGATAAGCCTCTTCTTAAGAAAAGATTGTGGCAACTTATGCAAGATAACAATGAGTAGTAGGGATTTACATGAAAAAGGTTGTGGTTTTTAGCCAAATTGATGAGGAAATTTTGTCTCGGTTACAGCAGGATTACCATGTTGTCGTATTGAACCCTAAACTGGGTGATATTAATGAACAGATACGACAAGAAGTAGTAGATGCTGATGGCATGATTGGGGCTGGTCGTTTGCTTAATGAAAGTAATCTTTCTCCTGCCCAAAAATTAAAAATTATTTCTTCTGTGACTGTAGGTTATGACAATTATGATGTTGGTTATTTAAATCGGAAAAAAATCTGGTTAGCAAACACACCTCATGTTTTAACTGAAACGACCGCAGATCTTGCTTTTACTTTGTTATTAAGTGCAGCCAGAAAAGTTCCTTTTCTAGATCACTGGACTAAACAAGGTGAGTGGAAAAGAACAGTTGGGCCACAGCAGTTTGGTCTCGATGTTTTTGGAAAAACATTAGGTATTATTGGACTTGGTAATATTGGTGCTGCAATTGCACGTCGTGGCTTTTATGGTTTTAACATGAATATTGTTTACCATAATCGTCGCGAGAAACCTGAGTTAGCGGAACCTTTAAAAGCTCAATATCTGGGGTTGGAAGAATTATTACAACAATCTGATTTTGTAGTGACAGCTGTTGATTTAAATGCGGAATCTAAAGCTTTAATGGGTAAGGCTCAATTTGAGCTTATGCAAAAGCATGCCATATTTATTAATATTGCGCGTGGCTCAGTTGTCGATGAGCAAGCCCTAATTGAAGCATTGCAAAATGAAGTTATTTTTGCGGCTGGTTTAGATGTCTATGAGAAAGAACCTCTGCAAGAATCTGCACTTTTCAATTTGCCGAACGTTGTCACTTTGCCTCACGTAGGTTCTGCTACAGCTGAAACACGTAAGAAAATGGCAAATTTAGCTTATAAAAACTTGGTGGAAGCACTAGAGGACAAGACGCCTAGATATTTAGTGAATCCTAATTTTGTGTAAAGGATGAATAACACTTCATTGCAAATATAGTCTATTTTCAATGTTATAGTGAAAGCCTGTTGATATGATGCAAAATAACTGAAGCATGATATTGATGGGCTTTTTTGTTATTTTAATTTTTAATAAGAGAAGAACTTTTGAAATTTTTGCCAGTTATTTTAAGTTTGGCTTTGATAACAAATGCCTCTTACGCTAATCCTTTTGACCCCAAGCCAGCTTCTGGACAGGTTGAAATTCCAAATATTGGAAGTGGAATAGGGCTGCTCGACCAACAGAAAGAAAAATTTATTGGCGAAAAAGTTTTCCGTGAAGTTCATAAGCAAATGCCGGTTATACAGGATGTATGGCTAGAAGATCAGTTTTTTCAAGTTTTCTCTAATATTTTAAGTGAAACTCAGCTGGGGCAGCCGATCGCTCTGGTTGTAATTAAAGACCCTCAAATTAACGCATTTGCTGTTCCAGGTGGGTTATTTGCATTAAATACTGGCCTTATCTCATCAGCACGAAATATTGATGAAATTGCGGGGGTAATGGCCCATGAAATTGCTCACGTTTCGCAAAGGCACTTTAGTCGTTCGGAAGAAGCTTTTAAAGGACAAACCCTTTTAAGCTTGGCTGGTTTGTTGGCAGGGGTGGCTTTAGCTGCTCAGGCTGGTGGAGACGCTGGTGCCGCTGTTATGTTGGGTACACAAGCAGCACTTCTTGATAAACAGCTCACTTATAGTCGTAATCAAGAGCGTGAAGCGGATCGAATTGGTATGCAATATATGTATGCCGCTGGTTATAACCCGCAAAGCATGGCGGATTATTTTGAAACGATGCATAGAGCGACGAGCCGAGTAAGTTTTTTACCAGATTTTTGGCTGACTCACCCTCTTACATCTGAACGTATGAGTGAGGCTCGCTTGAGAGCAAACCAGATGCCTAAAGTTAAAAGTCGAATATATGATGTCGATTTTGAAATTTTAAAATGGTATACCATGGTGGTTGCTGGAGAAGCTACTGAAAATCAGTTGCAAAGTCTGGCGTCGCAAAAAAATCTGGCAGGCTTGTTGGCTTTGTCGGCTTTCTATCTTAAACAAGGGGATTATACTCAAGCCCAAGCAACGTTGGAGCAGGCGAAATCAAGCGGTAAGCCATTAGTTGCCTTAATTCAAACAGATATTTATTTAGGCCAGAATAAACTTGATCAGGCCTATAATTCAATTGCTCCCTTGCAAATGACAATGCCTGAAAATAAAGCTTTTAGCTACAAATTGGCTGAGGTTTTATTACGTCAAGGTAAATATGCTCAAGTGCAAACTTTGGTGCAGCGTTTTATTAATAAAAATGCCCGAGATATTCAAGGTTGGCAATTATTACAACAAGCCGCCAATTTAGATAAAAATTCACCATTAAGAGCTGTGAATGTATTGCGATATCGTGCTGAAGCACAGTACTGGTCTGGTAGTGAAGAGGATGCAATTAAATCAATGTTGCATGCACAACGTCTTGCAAAAGGTAATCAGGCCATGTCAGCCAGAATAGATAGTCGATTAAAGCAAATGCAAGATGAGCGACGAATGAAAATTTAAGGTCTAGGATGACTTTGGAATTTTCACAGGCATAAATATACTTAAACTTACGAGAAAGTTTAATTTAAGGATATATAAGAAGAGAGGGGGATTAAGCTAATTTAGCTTTAATTTTTGCTGAAACTTGAGCAGGATCGGCACGCCCGGCTATGATCGGACGTAGAGAATTCATCACCTTACCCATATCTTTCATGCTAGTTGCTTCTTGAGCAGCAATCGTTTGCTCAATAAGAGAATCAAGCTCTTCCTCAGTCATAGCTTCTGGTAGAAACTGAGATAAAACCTCAGCTTCGGCTTGTTCTTTACTAGCTAAATCATCACGACCAGCACCTTCGAAGGCTTTGATCGATTCTTTACGTTGTTTAATTTGCTTTTCAATGACCGCAAGAACCTGAGCGTCGTCAAGCTCTATGCGCTCATCGACTTCGATTTGCTTAATTGCTGCTTGTAGACTACGCAAAACCGTCACTGTTGCCATATCTTTGGCACGCATAGAAGTTTTTAATGCATCAGTAATTTGGTTTTTTAAAGTAGTCATAATGTTAGCAGTCAATCACAAATTAATTAGTAAAGGCGAGTAGTACGTACAGATTCGCGAGCCAATTTCTTTTGGTAGCGTTTAACTGCAGCAGCTTTTTTGCGCTTACGTTCTTGAGTTGGTTTTTCGTAGAATTCGCGTTTACGAACGTCAGCTAAAACACCAGCTTTTTCGCATGAACGTTTGAAACGACGGATAGCTACGTCAACTGGTTCGCCTTCTTTCAACTTAACTTGTGGCATGTAAAATCCTCTAGATTATGGATAAGATCAGGCACACCATTGCGCCAGATCACAAGTGAAGGTCAGTATTTTACTCATTTACAACTCATATCACAAGTCTATAATAGCGATTGCAATATTTTGACTCATATAAAAGGCAGTTTTGATGATTGTTTTAGGCTTGGAAACTTCTTGTGATGAAACAGGGTTGGCACTTTATGATAGCGAACTCGGCTTACGGGGACAGGTTCTTTATAGCCAGATAAAACTTCATGCCGAATATGGTGGTGTGGTTCCGGAGTTAGCTTCTCGTGACCATGTTCGTAAGCTTATTCCTTTAATGAATCAGCTGCTTGAACAAAGTGGTGTTAAGAAACAGGAAATTGATGCAGTCGCATATACGCGTGGCCCGGGTTTAATGGGAGCGTTAATGACCGGAGCCTTGTTTGGAAGAACTTTAGCATTTTCACTTAATAAACCGGCAATTGGTGTTCACCACATGGAAGGCCATATGTTGGCTCCTTTGCTTTCAAGCCAACCGCCTGAGTTTCCATTTGTTGCATTGCTTGTTTCAGGTGGTCATACACAATTGATGGCAGCTCATAGTATTGGTCAATATGAGCTATTAGGTGAGTCAATTGATGATGCGGCAGGTGAAGCTTTCGACAAAGTCGCAAAAATGATGAATCTGCCATATCCGGGTGGACCAAATATTGCTAAGTTGGCGTTATCTGGTGATCCTTTAGCATTTGAATTTCCACGCCCAATGCTTCATCAGGGCTTAGACTTTTCTTTTAGTGGTTTAAAGACGGCAGTTTCTGTTCAGTTGAAAAAATTGAACGGCGAAAACCGTGATGCTGATATTGCTGCTTCATTCCAAGAAGCCATTGTAGATACCTTAGTAAAAAAATCTGTAAAAGCTTTAAAGCAAACTGGTCTTAAACGTTTAGTAATTGCTGGTGGGGTAAGTGCAAATTTACGATTACGTGAACAGTTAGAAACTTCATTGGCGAAAATTAAAGCTCAGGTTTACTATGCTGAGCCTGCTTTATGTACAGATAATGGTGCAATGATTGCATTTGCAGGTTATCAGCGTTTAAAAGCAGGTCAGCATGATGGTTTAGCTGTAACGACCACACCAAGATGGCCAATGACTGAACTTACTATTCCTGAGTAAGATTATTCATTTTCAAAGGCTTGAGGATTTTCGATATCAATATATTCGATGTATCCACGGCCTTGAACTTCATTGCCAAAATAATGACCAGTAAATATATAGCTACTTGCATAACCTCGCCCATGACCATAGCGGAATGGGCAGTCAATTTCTGCCTGAATGTTTAAGATAATTTGCTTTGCATCATTTCGAGCGATCCATGAAAAATATTTTGGAAGTCGCATTTTTTGCCCACTAGGTGAAACGAAGTCATCAACTTGATGCGAAATAATATCAAAGCTTACATCTGTGTAAATTTCAGCTGGCTGGTCCAGATGTCTAATATGCAGGGTGTATGCAGCTGTTTGTCCTGCAATATCGGCTTTGGTAAGAAGAAGTTGAGTGGCCTCGTTTAAATTGATAATTTGATAAGTAAAAAAATCAAGTGGCAGTTTATATGCATCAGGAATAAGTTTATTTGTAATGGAGTGAGGACCCACTGCTCGTGCATATTCGTAAGTACAAAGTCCTTGGGTTTCAATGCGTTTTGCTTGATAGTTTAAAAAACCTTTAAACTTTGTCAATAAACTAAAATGATCATAGATTGGTGTTTTTATAAACCATGAAACATGTGAAGTGATATCGATATCAAAGTCGAAATCAAACCCATCATAATGTCCATTAATATGGATGTGTGGAAATTTTCCTTGAATTGAAATTTCCTGACCTAGTTCTATTAAGGTTCCATCTTTATTAATTTTTGTATCTTCAGGAATGATATAGGCCTTCAGTAAAGCTTGTTCAAGAGCAGCTGTGCTTGAAAAGAAAGTAGCAGTTTTTCTCGGGTTTCCAGTGATGATGTCATCATGATCAAAAGCAAGTGCACCTGGAGTACCGATTAAAATCATAATATTTAAGTAACGATGCGGCTCTGGTAAAAGTGGGAAAAAGATACCGTAGTGTGTCCAGCTATAATATTTTTCGTCAATTCGTGGACGGATGATATGAGTTTGAGTAAAAGGAAGAGTTGAATATTTTTTTGCTTGGTCTAAAACGCCTTGTGCAAGCAATAAACTTTTAGCAAGCGCTTTACTTGTTGTAGAAATTTTTGGCAATTGTTTTTTCATATATAAACCTAAAGAAGGGCTATCTTTGTTTTAGGTTATGAAAAACAACTGCCAAAGCTAAGCGATTTATAGGCCAAAGCTAAGGCTTTGCGGGACATTTTATTTAATTGTTAGGCAAATATTTTAAGGCGTTTAAACCAATCCAATGCTTAGAAAACTGATAAGCAGCTCGACCAGAGCGCTGACCCCGCATTTGGCACCAACGCAAGCTTTCAGCACGAACTTCATCATTAAAAGGCATGTTTGCTTTATCTAGATAATGCTCTACGATTTCTAAATATAAGTTTTGATCCATTGGATAAAAAGATAACCACAAACCAAAACGGTCAGATAAAGAGATCTTTTCTTCAATCGCTTCTTGCGGATGAAGCTCGGTATATTGAGGCACATCTACTTTGGTTACAGGGGTGTTTTCATGCATGAACTCAGGTAACAAGTGACGACGGTTACTGGTTGCATAAATAATAAAATTTGTTGAACCTGACTGTAAGGAACCATCTAATACGCTTTTTAAACTACGGTAATTTTCATCTTCAGCATTAAATGCTAGATCATCACAATAGACGATGTATTTTTCAGGTCGGTTTTGAATAATTTTTTGAATTTTCGGTAAGTCTGCTAAATCATCACGTTCAATTTCAATCAAACGTAATCCTTGAGGTGCATACTCCGTGAGTAAAGCACGAACAATAGAGGATTTACCCGTACCACGTGACCCCGTTAAAAGTACATCATTTGCCGGTAAGCCATTTAAAAACTGCAAAGTATTTTGAATGATCTTTTCTTTTTGTCTTTCGATGCCTTTTAAGTCATCAAGGTAAATATTTTTAGGTGTATAAATGGCTTTAAGCTGCTGGTTTTCCCATCTAAAAGCAGGGGCAGTAAAATCGGTCTCTTGTTTCGGTTCAGGTAAGACCTGCTGTAACTGATTTAATACAAGTGATAAGGTTTGAACTAAATTGTCGGGTAAATCAATGGTAGCCATGGTTAATCAATCATGTTAAACAGTAATTTACTAGGATACTAACACCGAAATTTGCAAGCTGACAAAAAAGATACGACTCATGCAGTTTATCGGTTTTGCAATTGATTGAAATGTTCAGACCGCGCATAGTGTTGTCATGTCTATTCAGTAAAATCATCTGTGAAGATGAGGACGAAATATGTTTGAAAAAATACGAAGTGATATGAATCCGCATCAGGCTTACCGTATCAAAAAATTACAACGTCAGTTAGACATGGCTGAATCTTATGAAGAGTGGAAGTCTTTTGCATTAAAACTGGATGAAGAAACTGGGGCACAAGAGTGGAAGTTTGATAATAGTTCGCCTTACTTCGATGCCGAGCTCATTTCTTATCGTTACACTTTACTGAAAAGATATCGTCAGCAACATCGCACTTTAGATTTGATTTATCTTTTAAAAGAAGGGTTGACCTACGATATTGCAAATATTGGCCACCCTATGTTGTTTGCTGCCACACATGTAGGCACAAAAAAACTAATTGAAGATTATATTGAAGAAGTCAGCCAAAGCTTGGCTTACATTGCATCTAGTGAATGTATTACATTCCAAAGAAAAGAAAAAATCGAATTTTTTGAAAACTGTGAAAAAGCATATGGACAACCTGCTCTTATGTTCTCGGGGGGAGCAACCTTAGGTCTTTTTCATACCGGTGTATGTAAGGCTTTAATTGAACAAGATTTAATGCCTAAAGTCCTGTCTGGTTCAAGTGCGGGCGCCATTATGACAGGTATGTTGGGAATTTCTGCCAGTGAAGATATCCAAAACTTGCTAAATGGTGAGCAATTTTTTAGTGATGCTTTTCACTTTAGAAAACTTCGTGAACTTATAAAAGGGAATGGTGGGATTGCCGATGTTCACTATTTAAAAAAATTCTTAATTGAAAATTTAGGTGATCTTACTTTTGAAGAAGCATTCAAAAAATCAGGTTTGAATATTAATGTCGCTGTTGCGCCGTACGATGCAACTGAAAACCCTCGAATTATGAATGCGATTATGACTCCAAATGTTTTGGTTTGGAGTGCGGTATTGGCTTCTTGTGCTGTGCCAGTTTTATTTCCACCTGTGCGTTTAACCAGTAAGCGTTATGATGGTGAACATACCCCTTATATGGCAAATACTAAATGGGTGGACGGCAGTGTACGTAGCGATTTCCCACAAGAAAGAATGGCAAGACTTTATAATTTAAACTACACCATAGCCAGTCAAGTGAATCCGCATGTTGTACCGTTTATGCAAGATGATGCGCGCCGTTTCCGTAAAGACGTTTTAAGTTGGCCTGAACGAATTTTAAGACGCCAAGGTAAAGTACTTTCAATGGGGCTGATGGACTTTACACGTCAAAGATTAGGCGCGATTTCACCCGTAAGAAGACTGCTCGATCATGGATATGGCGTAGTAGGGCAGCGCTATTATGGTGATGTTAATATTATTGCTAAATATAGCTTAAAACATTATGCCTATACGCTACAAAACCCACGCCCACATTTGTTTAAACGTTTACAGCGAGAAGGCGAGCGCGCGACTTGGCCTAAAATCTCTTCTATTGAAACGCACGCGCGTATTGGTAAAACGATTCAGCACTGTTTAGAAGTTTTACGTTTTGAAGAAAAGAAACAACAGCCAGAATCTTATTATGCTGAAGCATGATTTTGCTTCTCATATAGGAAACCTAAAATGTGTGACAAAGCCTAGAAGTGAAGCTTTAGGACGGCATCTATGGACATGTACTATAGATGCTGATTCCTACTGGTTAAAATTTCATTTGCCAAACGTACATGCTCAAAGTGAGCAAGATTTTTTGCATGAATTGCAATTTTATGAAGATATTACATATAAAAAAGCGAATTGGCTTTTGCCATTTAAAATTATTGAGGACAGGACTATTTGCCAACAAACACAATTTCGAGGAAAAGTATTAGTTTTACCGGATACAGATTGTTGGTTTGATGATTTAGATCAAAAGCAAAATTTAAAAAATATAGATGAGAAAATCTATCTGGCACTTGTTAAGTTGGCAGAGCTTCATGAGTTGGGATGGATTCATGGTGATATTAAAAAAGAACATTTTCGAAAGTCTAAGCAAGAGCTTTATTTAATTGATTTTGAAAAAACACGGCTTATTTCAAGTCCTGATCCAATAAATGATGCTACACCACGGTATATGGCGCCAGAGCTATTTCATGGTGCCAATAAAACCGTTCAAAGTGATTTATATGCATTGGGAATCGTATTGTATGAATGGTTAACGCAAACTCGTTTACAAGCAAATAGTTACCATGAGTGGGCGGTATTGCATTGTCAAAAATTAAATGTGGAATTACCAAGTTCGTTCCAAATTTTCTTGCCACTACTTTCAGGCTTGTTACAAAAACAGCAGCAAAACCGGTTTTCAAATGTACATGAAGCGATAAATTGCTTAAAAGCGCTCTCAACCTGATAAAAATCATTGATCTAGTAACTGTATACAAATTACTCGGTCAGTTTTTTTTGAAAAAAAAACACTTGTCACTGTTAGATCTTATCGCTAATATACACAGCCATCGGGGGCGTGGCGAAATTGGTAGACGCACTGGATTTAGGTTCCAGCGCCGCAAGGTGTAAGAGTTCGAGTCTCTTCGCCCCCACCACTTTAAGTTAAGTCTTAAAGTTTGATATAGATGTTAAGACATCTAGATCTCGGAAGAGGATTGGTGTAATGGTAGCATGACGGTCTCCAAAACCGTTCGTCAAGGTTCGAGTCCTTGATCCTCTGCCACATTTATTTTAAATAAATGTCCCAGATGGGGGCGTGGCGAAATTGGTAGACGCACTGGATTTAGGTTCCAGCGCCGCAAGGTGTAAGAGTTCGAGTCTCTTCGCCCCCACCATAGAAAGAAGCAAGACGATGATCTTGCTTTTTTTATGATTAAATCTGAATGGTTTAATTGTCTATAGAGGATTGGTGTAATGGTAGCATGACGGTCTCCAAAACCGTTCGTCAAGGTTCGAGTCCTTGATCCTCTGCCAAGATTCTAAAAAAGCTCCTTTTGTGGAGCTTTTTTATTTCAATATCAGTACGTACCTTAATTGTTAGCTATTCGCTTCTCAAGCATTTCCATAAAGGTTTTTAAAATATTATTGTGATTTTTACCCTTATGAGTAATTAAGCATATAGGGGTACTGTAGTGCATTTTATCTTTTAAAACAGGTTGCATAACACCGTCTTCAACCCATTTTTTTGCATAGTGGTCGGGTAAAAAGCCTAAAAATTTTCCGGTTAAAATGAGAAAGGCAATACCTTCGCGGTCACTTGCGGTCGCTTTACAGTCTAAAAGCTGATGTAACTTGGCTGCTTCCGAGGTAATTGCATAATTAGGAAGAATTGCTTGCCATTTTTTTAATTCATTTAAATGAATGTTGCTACATTGGTTAAATAAAGGATGATTTTTGCCGCAATATAAAAATGAACTTTCATTATATAAATCGAAATAGTCTAAACCAGACAAAGGCGTAACAAGGGGGATAACACCTGCGTGCAAACGGTTATCAAGTACACGGCACTCAATATCTGAAAGGGTGCTCATACTGATATTAATAATAACTTCGGCATGTTCCTCGGCAAGTTGTGTCAAGGTGTTGGTGATATAGCCTCTAGGCATAGTCACAAGGTTGTTAATAATGCCGATATTAAATTCACCCTTAAGGCGGTTATGCATTTGGTTAACTTTAGAACGGAAGTCTTCAATCGCTGCTGTCAGCACTTCGATATATTCTAAAATTTCCCGTCCTTCATCAGTGAGGGCAAAGCCGGCACGGCCACGTTGGCACAGCCGAATGCCCAGACGATTTTCTAAATCACTCATATGCAAACTAATTGCAGAGCGACTAATACCTAAAATACTTTCGGCAGATGTAAAGCTATGACAGTCGCAAACCGTTTTAAAAATTTTGAGAAGTTTTATATCAAAATCAGTAACTTGATTTAATTTTTTAGGTTTCATTTAGTTTTGTTTTTTTAAATCTAAACTCAAGATAATTTGAATTTATCAAACTTATCTCACTATGTACACTCAAACCATAATTTGAAAATAAACAGGAATGGTTATGTTTGATACGGATAAATTCAGCGACTCTGAACATACTTTGGACGCGGTTAAACCTAATAATAATATGCACATAAATTATCAGGTACACTGGATGCCTTTTTCAGCAAACCGAAACTTTGCTAAAGACCCACGTATGATTGTGGGTGCCAAAGGGTCTTATCTGATTGATGATTCTGGCCGTGAAATATTCGATTCACTTTCAGGCTTATGGACGTGTGGTGCAGGTCATACCTTGCCTGAAATTCAACAAGCGGTAAGTGCTCAATTAGGTCAGCTCGACTACTCACCAGCGTTCCAGTTTGGTCATCCATTGTCTTTTAAGCTGGCAGATAAAATTGTTCAGCATATGCCTGAAAAACTACAACACGTTTTCTTTACCAACTCAGGTTCGGAGTCGGCAGATACGTCTATAAAAATGGCACGAGCTTATTGGCGCATTAAAGGTAAACCAAGTAAAACCAAATTGATTGGTCGTGCCCGTGGCTATCATGGTGTGAACGTTGCGGGGACAAGTTTAGGTGGGATTGGAGGCAACCGTAAAATGTTTGGTCAACTGATGGATGTAGACCATTTACCTCATACTTTGCAACCTGATTTAACTTTTACCAAAGGCTGTGCAGAAACAGGCGGGGTAGAACTTGCCAATGAAATGCTTAAGTTAATTGAGCTACACGATGCTTCAAATATTGCAGCCGTCATTGTGGAGCCTATTTCTGGTTCTGCGGGTTGTATTGTGCCGCCAACAGGCTATTTACAACGTTTAAGAGAGATCTGTGATCAGCATGACATCTTGTTAATTTTTGATGAGGTGATTACAGGCTTTGGGCGTTTAGGAACGTGGACGGCAGCAGAATATTTTGGGGTAACACCAGATATTTTGAATTTTGCGAAACAGGTGACCAATGGTGCCATACCTTTAGGTGGAGTGGTGGCAAGCCATGAAATTTATTCTGCCTTTATGCAGCAGGACCTACCCGAACATGCAATTGAATTTACCCACGGCTATACCTATTCGGCCCATCCAGTCGCTTGTGCTGCCGCTTTAGCTGCGCTTGAAGTTTTAGAAAAGAAAAACCTGTTGGCTCAATCGGCGGCTTTGGCACCAAGTTTTGAAAGAATGCTGCATAGTTTAAAAGGCGCACCGCACATTTTAGACATTCGCAACTGTGGCTTGATTGGTGCTTTGCAGTTAGCTCCGCGTGATGGTGATGCCACCATCCGAGGCTTTGAGCTTGGTATGAAACTCTGGAAAGAAGGTTTCTATGTTCGCTTTGGTGGCGACACGCTTCAGTTCGGTCCAATGTTTAATAGTACAGAAGCAGATATTGACCGCTTAATGAATGCTGTGGGCGATGCGCTTTATCAAGTGAATTAAGCTTTATTAGGCATTTTACCGAGGTCTGTAATATCAACAGACCCATCTTCAAAATCTAAATGAAAAATACAGTTTGATCTGAAAACTAATTGTAGTAAGGAGTAACAACAATGACAAATGGCCTAGAAGATTTTAGCTATGACGAAGTTTCAACTGAAAATAGTACGCATAGTGAACAAGCCAAAAAAGTGCTAGGGCATTTCATTCAAGGAAGAATTGTATCTAAAACGGCAAGAAAACAGCCAGTTTACAATCCTGCGACGGGTGAAATTAGTAAAGAAGTCGAAATTGCAGATGCGCAAACGGTAAATGAAGCAGTTCAGGCAGCCGAGCAAGCATTTCCTGCATGGCGTGATACACCAGTCATTAAACGTGCACGTGTCATGTTTAAGTTCAAACAATTATTAGAGCAAAATGCCGAAAAGATTTGCGCTTTGATTGGGCAAGAGCACGGTAAAATTTCTCATGATGCTCAAGGCGAACTGCAACGTGGTATTGAAAATGTTGAATATGCTTGCGGCGCACCAGAGCTTTTAAAAGGGGAGTTTTCAAAAAATGTCGGACCAGATATCGACTCATGGAGTGAGTTCCAACCGCTAGGTGTTGTTGCTGGAATTACACCGTTTAACTTCCCGGCCATGGTGGCGTTATGGATGTTCCCAATGGCACTGGTTTGCGGTAACTGCTTTATTTTAAAACCTTCTGAAAAAGCACCTTCAGTGGTTTTATACCTTGCTGAACTTTTAAAACAGGCGGGTTTACCTGACGGCGTGTTTAACGTGGTGAATGGTGACAAAGAGGCGGTAGATGCCTTATTGCATCATCCTCGTATTCAGGCAGTCAGCTTTGTGGGTTCAACCCCAATTGCTGAATATATTTACCGTACAGCGACTTCAACGGGTAAACGTTGCCAAGCATTAGGCGGTGCAAAAAACCACGCGATTATTATGCCTGATGCCGATATTGATAACGTAGTGACTTCATTGTTAGGCGCAGCTTTCGGTTCTTCAGGTGAACGTTGTATGGCACTTTCGGTTGCGGTTGCCATTGGAGATGAAGTTGCTGATGTTGTGATTGATAAGCTGAGTCAAGAAATGAAAAAATTGAAGTTCGGCCACTATGCAGATGCAAGCAACGACTTTGGGCCACTTATTACCCAAGCACATAAAGACAAAGTACAAGCCTATATTCAAAGTGCAGAGCAGCAAGGCGCAAAAATTGTGGTCGATGGCCGCGATGCAAAACCGGCAGGCTATGAAAAAGGTTTCTTTGTTGGACCAACTTTAATTGATCAAGTCACACCAAACATGACCAGTTACCAACAAGAAATTTTTGGTCCTGTGTTGCAAGTTATGCGTGTAAATACCATGCAAGAAGCGATGCAACTCATTAATGACCATGAATATGGTAACGGTACTTGTATCTATACCCGTGACGGTGAAGCAGCACGCTATTTTAGCAGTCACATTCAAGTCGGTATGGTGGGGATTAACGTGCCTTTACCAGTTCCTGTTGCTTATCATAGCTTTGGTGGCTGGAAACGTTCGTTATTTGGTGATTTACATGCGTATGGTCCAGATGGTGTCCGTTTCTACACACGCCGTAAAACCATTACACAGCGCTGGCCTTCGGCTCAAGTCCGTGAAGCAAAACAGTTCTCAATGCCAACTTTAAATTAATTTTTATTATCAGGGAAAACAGCAGTTTTCCCTTTTTTCATGACTGTAGGATTTTGAAATGTAATAGATTGTTTTTATGGATATATTTTTAAGGAATGAAATATGAATAATGATAGAACAAAAAAATTAGGCGAAGGACTTTCAAATCGCCATATCACAATGATTAGTATTGGCGGTGTTATTGGTGCTGGTTTATTTGTTGGTTCATCTTCTGCAATTGCCAAGGCCGGCCCAGCGGTGATTCTTGCGTACCTGATTACCAGCATTATGGTATTTCTGGTTATGCGTATGTTAGGTGAAATGGCCGTTTTAGAACCAGACACTGGTTCATTTTCTACCTATGCCCGTAAAGCAATTGGCCCATGGGCAGGCTTTACAATAGGTTGGTTATATTGGTGGTTTTGGGTACTAGCGATTCCGGTAGAAGCCATTGCAGGTGCTGAAATTTTACATTCGTGGTTTCCGAGCGTTTCGGTTTCTATCTATGCATTTTGCTTTATTGTGTTCTTAAGCTTAGCTAACTTTTTTAGTACCAAAAGTTTTGGTGAGTTTGAGTTCTGGTTTTCTTTGGTCAAAGTGGTAGCCATTATTGGTTTCATTATTATTGGTATTTTGGCAATTTCAGGTATTTGGCCTTTAGCTAAAAATGTCAGTGGTGTTGCCAATTTATACAACAACGCTGGTTTTATGCCGCACGGTATGGGAGGAATTTTATCTGCCATTTTAATTACGGCATTTTCATTCTTTGGTGTGGAAATTGTTTCGATTGCCGCAGCAGAGTCATCTAACCCTAAACAAAAAATTAGACGTGCCACCAATTTGGTGTTGTACCGTATTATTCTTTTTTTCGTGGTCTCAATGTTTATTGCGGTTTCGCTTGTCGATTGGCGTTCACCGGACTTACAAAAGTATGGGACATTCCAATACGTTTTAATGAGCTTAAACGTACCGGGCACTAAACTTATTATTGATACGGTCGTGTTTATCGCCGTGGCGAGCTGTATGAATGCGGCAATTTATACATCTTCTCGTATGTTATTTCGTTTGGGAACACGTAATGAAGCACCACAGGCAGTCACTAAAGTGAACTATGCCGGTGTACCTGCAATTGCGGTGTTTTCCTCAACTTTTATTGGTTTAGTATGCTGTGTCATTAACTATGTATTTCCTGGAAAAGTCTTTGGCTTATTGCTCTCAAGCACAGGGTCAATTGCTTTACTCGTGTACTTGGTTATTGCGTTTTCGCAACTACGTTTAAGACATAAGCTAGAAGCGGCTGGAGCGGAAATTCCATTTAAAATGTGGTTATTCCCATGGCTGACTTGGTTTGTGATTATCATTATTTTAAGTGTATTGGCTTATATGTTCTTCTCACCAGCCTATAGTTATGAAACGACTCTATCTTTAGGTGTAACCTTAGGTGTGGTGGTTTGCGGTTTGTTTGTGACCCGAAAGCGTAAAGCAACCCGTTCGGTTGCGATCAATCAGAGTAATTTATAAAAATATTAAATTAAAATTTTAACCATATAAATAAAAAGCTCCTTAATAAAAAGGAGCTTTTTATTTTTTAATTTTAATTATTTTATTTTAATTGTAGTTGGGTTTTTATAATAATATAAAAAGTTAAAAGCTAACTAAGCAAAGATATTTAAATCGCTTGCCAGTTTTCTTTAACTTCTTCTGAGTTTTTATTTAAAATGACTTGATCTTCTTTTACCTCCCCAATCCAAGAAGTAGGGATAAGATGATGTTGATCATTTTCATCTTTGGTGAGTTTTAACTGATTTTCACCTTCAAGATGATCGACAGTTCCTACTTTGGTGCCACAAGAAGCAATAACGTCTGCATGTTTTTTAATATCATTAATATTTAAAGTATTCATCTTTGACCTCTTCTTTGGAAATAGAAAAACGGTAGAAACTAAATTACTGGATAAAACGGCAGAAATCCTTAATTTTTAATAAACCTTACATGATTATTTTATAATTTCACTTAAGCGATATATTTAAATAACAATGAAATAAAAAGAAATATTCATTGAATAAAGTTATAGAAAATATCTTTTTATTACATTTTATATCTTTAATTAAACAGAATTATTTCGATATGTTTAAGTGAATACTTTTGAATAATTATTTGTAATGAATATTAAAATATCTATAAATATGGCAATCTTGAGTATGTTGAATGAATTTGAACATGCTCAGGCCGAAAACAAAAGTCAGCTCCGCCAAGATTTACTCTACCAATTGGTAAGTTTATCTAAAAGTTTGCCTTATCCAGCTTCAGGTCATACCTATCAGCGATGGCAATTATTTGCTCAAATTTCAGGATATGATTTAAGTCTCGCTAAATTATTTGAGTCACATCATGATGCTTTAAGTATTTTAAATGAATTGGGCTATCAAGTCGAAATCGATGATCAGACTTGGGCGGTATGGGCAGCAGAGGGTGGGCCTGCACCTGTACAGGTCCAGAACAATCATTGTAATGGTATAAAAACCTGGTGCTCAGGTGCAGAGTTTATTCAAAAAGCCCTAATGAGTTATAAGGACAAAGAAGGCCAAGCACAGCTTTGTATCGTTGATTTGGCTCATCCCTCGGTTTATGTTGACTTGAGCCACTGGCAAGCAGTCGGTATGCAGGGAACCCAAACAGCTCAAGTGCATTTTGACAATACTCCTGTTATTCCTATCGGACTGCCAAATTGCTATTTGGAGCGTCCGGGTTTTTGGCATGGTGCTGCTGGTGTTGCGGCTTGTTGGTATGGTGCCGCGGTACGCTTGGTTAGCTTCTTACATAAAAGTTGCACCCTTAACCCAAACGCATTTAAAAAAATGTATTTAGGGGAGTTGGCTCAACAGCTTTCTGTAACCAAACAGTATTTTCAATATATTGCCAAGCTCATTGATGATGAGCCTGCGCTCAGCCATGAGCGTGAAATCCGTATATTACGTGCCCAAACAGAACAATGCTGCCAGAGTGTTATTCAACTCGTTGGTAAAGCTTTGGGCGCGCATCCTTATTGTGAAGAGCCTACATTTTCACAGCTCATCGCTGATTTACCAGTATTTATCCGACAGAGCCATGCGGCTTTTGATTATGAGTCTATTGCTGAGCTCTGTTTACCGGAGAAAAGCTTATGGGAACTTTGAAGCATCCCTTAGTAGAGGACCGTATGATTTCAGGTGAAGGTACACCCGAATTCATGTGGCTTGAGGCATTTAAAAAGAATCCTTTAGATCGGCTGAATTTAAAGTTGTTTCAGTCTAAAAGAGTGGTGATTGTTGCTCCGCATCCTGATGACGAAGTGCTGGGTTGTGGCGGCTTAATGCAGCAGCTAGTTGAGCAAAACTGTCATATTGTCATTTTGGCAGTCAGTAATGGAACACAAAGCCATCCTCATTCAGTGAAATATACCCCTGACCAATTGAACGATTTACGTCCGCAAGAAACACTGGCTGCTTTAAACACTTTAGGTATTTCAGCTTTTTCTGAACGGATTGGTTTAAATCTAATGGATGGTCAAATTCATTTACAGACTGATCAATTGAATCAGGCGCTTAGCCAAATAGTTCAGCCCGAAGATATTTTAATTTGTAGCTATGCACTTGATGGCCATCCAGATCATGAGGCTGTCGGGAAAACAGTACAAGCTTTTGCCGAAGCTCGGGACTTACTATGTTTGCATGTATTGATCTGGGCATGGCATTGGGCAGAGCCTTTTGACACGCGAATTAACTGGTCCAAAGCAAAAGCTTATGCCTTAACTGAAAACCAGTTAATTAAAAAACATCAGGCGGTTATGCAATTTAAAACACAACTTGAAGCCGATGAGAGCACAGGAAATTCCGCCGTTTTATCCTCAAGTGCGATTAGCCGTCTTTTAATGCCTTATGAGGTATATCTGAGTGATTCATTCTCGTGTGTATTTTGAAGAGTTGTATCGTAGTAATAATGACCCGTGGGGCTATGACTATCACTGGTATGAAGCCCGTAAAAGACAAATCTGCCTTGCATTATTAACACGACCACACTATGAAAAAGTTTTAGAAATTGGTTGTTCAAATGGGCATTTAAGTGTTTATCTGGCTCAGCGCGCTGCTCATCTGTTATGTATTGATGTGTCGAAGCAAGCCGTTCAGCTCGCATCCCAACGGTTAGAAGCATTTGAACATGTGACTGTTGAAAATAGAAAAATACCTGAAGATTTTTATGAACAAAAATTTGACCTGATTGTAATTAGCGAAGTGGCGTACTACCTCACATTCGATGAGTTAGGTGAGTTTATTGAACAGTTAAAGCAGGCCTTAAACCCGGAAGGTGAAATTTTGTGTTGCCATTGGCGACATGATATTCAGGATTTTGAATTGAATGCCCAAAAAGTCCATCAAAGCTTTCAACAATCTTTTCCATTTCATCACTATTTAAGTCTGAACGATCCGGACTTTATGGTCGATGTTTGGACGGTTAATCCTTCATCAATAGCTCAGCGAGAACAATTACGATGAAAATAGGTGTTGTAGTTCCAGCGCATAATGAAGAGCAACATTTGCCAGCCTGTTTGCAATCAATTCAGGAGGCGATTGAAAAAGTACCGGATGAACAAGTCGAGGTCATGGTCGTACTTGATAGTTGTACGGATCAGTCGCGCTCAATTGTACAGCGCTACGGAGTAAGCTGGATTGAATGCAATTATGCATGTGTCGGAAAGGCACGGGACTTAGGTATCCGCCAACTTATTCAAAATGGCGCAACATGGCTGGCCTGTACCGATGCTGATAGTGTGGTCAGCCCTGACTGGTTACGCTGTCAGATTTTGCATCAACCTACAGATGCAATTTGCGGTATTGTGACTTTAGATGACCTTAGCCGTTTATCAGTTATGAAACAAAAAAAATATTTATCGCATTATCAGGATTGTATGGATCATCACCATATTCATGGCGCAAATTTAAGTTTTAGTGCTGCTGCTTACATGCAAGTAGGCGGTTTTGAACCTGTTCCTTGCCATGAAGATGTTTCGCTCATTCAAAAACTGATAAGGCAGTGCTGTAATATTACATGGAGCAATTTAGTTCGGGTAACTACCAGTAGTCGACTCGAAGGAAGAGCGCCAGAAGGCTTATCAAAATTTTTAGAAAATCTTTAATTAAACTTATTTTCTTAAGATTATTTTAATAATTAAAATATATTCTAAACTCAAATCCTCTGTTATACATAGTGTTTTAGTGTTCATTGAGCTATACCTTTTTGCCACATCACCCGATGTGGTTTTTTTCATTATGACCATACAAACATCTAGGCCAACGAAAAGACCTTCTCAACAATAGTGCTGTATATCTGACACGATGACACAAAAAATCACAAAAGCTAAAACTCACGGTTTTCATAAATTGTTTAGATAGCTATAGATAAAATAACGAGGAGAATATTCATGAAAAAAATATTATTTACCACACTCACTGGACTTGTTTTATTAACTAGTAGTACAGCATTTGCAAGAACAGATCCCGCTTTACTTAATCAAGCAGCAAAAAATGTAGTCACTGTTTCAAAAGCTAAAACTTTAGCTGATGAAACAGGGGTAACCTTAACTGGTACTATCGTTAAGCATATTGCTGGCGACCATTATGAATTTAAAGACAAAACAGGTTCAATCATGATTGATGTCGATGATGATTTGGCAAATGGTTGGCAGTTAAAGGTTGGAGATAAAGTGCGTATTGTAGGTGAGGTTGATACCCACCGCGTTAAACCGACTGAAATTGAAGTGTTACAAATTGAACGTGTTAAATAATTTTTCATTTTAAATAAAAAGCTCGAACTAGATTCGGGCTTTTTTATTGAAATAAGCAAGCTTATAAATTTTTTATAATAATGAAATATAAAGTATTTTAAATAAAGGTATGTTAAGTTGAAAATTCCATTAATAATGAAATTTTATATTTCACGGAAGTCTTATGAACGTTCGCCTGTGTTATGCCAGCCAACGAAATGAAAAAAATGAAGATTTGCTACAAGATTTACGTGATATTCTGACAGAAGCTCGTGATTTCAACGATTTAAACGGGATTTGTGGGGTGCTTTATTATGCCGATAATGCATTTTTTCAATGTCTAGAAGGCGAACAAGAGGTCGTTGAAAGATTATTTGAAAAAATTCAAAAAGATCAAAGGCATTATAATATTAAATGGTTATGCACATACTCCATTGATGAACACTCTTTTCAGCGTTGGTCAATGAAATACGTGCAGCGTAATACAAATATTGAAGCTTTCTTTCTTAACATGGGAGAGAATACCTTTAACCCGCTTTTGCTGAACCAGCAAAACCTCAAATTTTTCTTAAATGAACTCTTAATTGCAGAGCAAACCAAGATGAATACGGTTAAAAAAGTTGGAATGGTGAATAGGGGAGTAAACCCGTTCTAGCTATTAGATGCGATACCGATATGGATGTGTTTGAGTTTAGGTACGATTTGTGTCATGACTAAATAGACAATTACTGAAATCGACAGCATCCATATCACTTCTAAACTTTGACTAATCACAAACATTGCCCAGTAAAAAAAGCTAAAAAGGGCAATACACAGTCCGCTTCCTTTGTAGTACCAAGTAATAAATATTCCAAAGAGCGCTGAAGAAATGATGAGATTTAGTGTCTGATTCATTCCTAGATAGTTAAAAAGAATAATTAGTAAGCATAAAGCTAACATTGATAGTAAATATACAAATATATTTTTTGCAATAAACATTCTTTATATCCTATCTGAAGATTTAAAAAGTAATCTTTCCTCTGTTTCCAGAGGAAAGATAGTACATATTCATTTTTTGAGATTCTTTTTCTATTATTGAGACTTTTTATATTAATAAAGATGACTTTATCATTTTCTCCAGATCTCTTTATTAATATTCAGCTTTCTATTTAATAGTAAAGAGTGCTTATATGTACTGAAATTAATTATAGGAAAAACAATCAATTATGTTGTAAGCTTTAGCTTACATAATTGTGAGACATTGCCTACATTTGTATAAAAAATAACCTAATTTTACAAAGTTATATGAATAAAACTTTATATTTTACATATGTTTATTTAAAATTATTGTTGGGATGGTCTTTACATAAATAACAAAAAGTAACATCGGATTTTCAATCATTATTTTTAAATAAAACTTGATGAATTAAAAATATTATTATTAAAAAGTTAGTTAATATGAGTTTTTATAATTTGTATAATGAAAATTAATAATTTAAAGATATAAATTTAAAATATGTTTGTTAAAAATAGATTTCCTTATCTATTTTGATTAGGTTTGGATGATCAAAATCTAGGCAACATGGGCCACCAGACTGAGGCTAGTAATATAATAGCCATTATCTTGTTAAAAATATTTATATGTTTTGGTTTTGAAAGAAGCCGAGTACTTAGTCTGCCTACTAAGGCCCATAGGTAGAGACAAGGAAATGCTATAAGTAAAAAAATGCAGGATAAAATTGAGACATTTATCAAGATATCTTGTCCCTGTTTTGTATAGACGCTAATAACTGCAAAAGCCATCATCCATGTTTTAGGATTAATCGCTTGCATTAAAAAAGCAGCTTTAAAACCAATAGGAGGGTATTGTTCATTTTTTTCTAAAGAGATAACAGGATTGTAGTTATATAGTTTCCAAGCTAGAACGGTAAGCCAGATTAAACCACTCCATGTCATAATTTTTTGAATAACAGGGTAAGCAAGAATAGTGGAGCCAAGGCCAATACCAACCACTAATACAAGTAAGGCTGCTCCAATACAAGAACCTAAAATAACGGGAAGTGTTTTAGAAATTTTATAATGACTACTTAAACTTAAAATTATAAAGTTGGTCGGGCCTGGAGTAATTGAGGCAACAATTGCAAATAATGAAAATGCAGTGAGGTTTTCCATCTTGTCTACCTTAGTTAATTGGGAGAGACAAGATGAAATAATTAAGATTTTTAATCTTGAAGATTTGTGCAGATTTTTCTGTAAGCGGCTGGTGTTAGTCCATAACAGCGTTTAAACCAACGACTTAAATGACTTTGGTCTGAAAAACATAAATCAGAAGCAACTTGTGCTGGAGAAATACTTCTAGCGAGTAAATCACGTGCTCGAGTAAGCCTAAGTTGAATAAGATATTGATGAGGAGCTAAATGAAAAGTGGATTTAAAAATACGGTGAATATGGTAACGGTCTAGTCCCACCATACGTGATATATCTTCTAACCCAATATCTTCAAATAAATGATCATGCAGAATATCTCGGATTTGATGGGCGATTTGGGGTACATGAATACACGAAGATTGAGAAGCTTTTTTTAACCATTTACCTTGGGCAATATATTGAATAAGCACATCTAGACTATTGTCTTTCACAATATTCATTTCTTTATAGTGTAAGTGTCGAAATGCTTGTGAAGTAATGATTGCGAGTTGATCATCGGATTTTAATGGCGCATCAATCACTAGTTCGTAATGATCAGGGCTGTTGTGAAACAAACCTTGAAGGCGTTGCTTTAACCATTCTGGATGTAGATAAAGCATTTGGTAGGTAAAACCATCAGATGCAGGCGCATGTCCATCATGAATTTCTTCTGGCTCAAGCATAAAGACTTGCCCAGCATGACTATTGATTTGCTTTCTACGGCAATGAAATTGTTGAATGCCAGATTCAGTTACACCAATTAAATAACTTGAATGCCAATGGGGATCATAAGCATGGCCAGTAAAATGAGCACGGATTGTTTCGATACCCGTATTGGTATCTTTTGACATATCCACCCAGTTACTACTCATAAGCACTGACCTATAAACTTTTAATCTTAGCCCCTGAAACAGTATAAAAGAGATAAAATTAGTTCTAGAAGATTTGTGCAAAAACTTTAAAAATTTAGTGTGCATTAAAACCAGCCTAAAGTTTAACAGGCTGGTTTTTCATTAACGTTTGAATTGATTAATCTGAACGTGTAGCCAGCCAATTACTCATTTCAGGCCAAACAGAGGTCGGAGCTTGGCTACCGGACACTACGCCCATATGGCCGCCGGGCACAGTTTTGAATGTTTTATCTTGGCTACTAATTAAATCCATAAGGGGCTTAACAGCATCGGCGGTCACAATAATGTCTGTATCTCCACCTACAGCCAATACTGAACAATCAATATCTTTTAAATAAGCTGTAAGTTCCCCAAATTTGATTACACCTGTTGAGAGTTCATTATCAATCCAGAAACGTAAAATAATGTCGCGCATAACGCCACCCGGATAGGCCAGCATATTGTCGATAAATGAACTAGAGGTAGCGTGGTCAACAATAAATTCTCGGTTATCCAGATTTTTAAGAAGTTGCCAATAGGTTTTTAAATTGCCAATGGGGTCCGTTAATTTAAAACCGAGTGTGTTTTGCCATCCATGGATATGAAACACTTCACTTGGTACATGTTGGCGAATACGAAAAGGCGTATGCTTACGGACCCACTGTGCAGGTTTAGTCAGACTTCCATAGAGCTTACCCATATAACCTGCTTTATGTGTGTCGATCGGGGAAGCAAGAATCATCAGATTCTTAATATCTTTATCTTTAAATAACGCGGTATAGCAAAGTGAAAGTGCACCACCTAAACTCCAGCCATGTAATGAAAGCTGTTGTTGTCCACTATGTATACGGACCTGCTTTAACATTTCAGGCATAAAGACTTTTACGTAGGTGCCAAAATTGTATTTGGCTTGATTTCGGGTAGGTACGCCCCAGTCTATTAAGTAAACCTCGAAGCCTTGATCTAAAAAATAGCGTATGAGACTGCGGGTAGGAAACAAATCGTAAATGAGCATGTTCACAGCTAAAGGTGGAACAATCACTAACGGCACACGGTGTTTGTGTGCAGAAGCCTCTGTCTCATTTCTATAATGGCGAAGGCTTATAATTTCATGCTTATAAATTACATCAAAAGGTGTTTTTCCTGACAGGGCAATTTCCGATCCTCTAAAAAACAGATCTGATGCATTGGAGAGCATGTGAGGTATTTTCTGACCAGCACGCTTTTTAAGAGATGTTTTAATCGACTGTACCTGTGGAACATTCTGTCGAACTTTAAGCAATAAACTCATTGAATATAAAACCTATAAAGATGTTGCCCAGAGCAAATAACGAGCTGGTCTTTTGCGGATATTAAAGGGAATAAAAGATGAGTTCAGTGACCTAAAAGACAGGATTTTCTGTTTAAGAGATCAAAGTGAAGTTATACTAAATTAATGATTTATTTACATAAGATTTTGAAATGATTGATAAATTGAATTATAGGGCATGATTTTGTATAAAATATTTAAAAATTTAAGCTATTCTTAAGAATAGTAAAAATTTATTGGTAGGGTAATTTTGTAAAGTTTATTTGTGTTTTTTTTACATATTAAAAAATAAAATATAATTATTTTACAATCCGTTAGGAATGTAATCAGAAAGTAGTATATATGGAATTTGTTTTTAATGGTTTTTATACACTAATTTCGGCGGTCATCGTTCTATTGTTGGGTCGCTTTCTTGTCAATCGGATTGATTTTTTAAAACGTTATAATATCCCTGAACCAGTAGCAGGTGGTTTGGTCGCTGCGGTAGTTTCTTTACTTGTCCACACTTTTTGGGGATACAGTATTGTTTTTAGCAGTGAATTACAAACCAGCTTTATGCTCGTGTTCTTTGCTTCAATTGGTTTAAGTGCCAATTTTATGAAGCTTAAAGAGGGTGGTACTGCTTTAGTCATCTTCTTAATTTGTGTAGCCTCATTTATTGTTGTTCAAAATGCTGTCGGTATGAGCCTTGCAACCTTATTGGGTCTAGACCCACTTATTGGTTTGATTGCAGGTTCAATTACATTAACCGGTGGTCATGGTACAGCAGGTGCGTGGGGTGAAATTCTAGAAAGCCAGCATGGTATTCAGGGTGCTTTAGCGTTAGGTATGGCAAGTGCTACGTTTGGCTTGATTATTGGTGGTGTTATTGGTGGTCCTTTAGCCAAATTGCTCATTAATCGTTATAGCCTTGCTCAAGCAAAAACCAATGCTGAGATTCAGCAGCGTGACACGCATGTTGAACAAAATTCAGATGATCTTGCACCGTTTGAAAACCCGCATCAAGTTCGTTTAATTACTGCCGACAATGCAATTACCACGCTTGGTATGTTTGCAGCCTGTTTAGCATTTGCTGAATTTATGACTGGCTTCAGTAAGGGAACTTGGTTTGAGTTACCAACTTTCGTTTGGGCGCTTGGTGGCGGTGTAATCTTAAGAAATATTTTAGAAAGCGTGTTGAAGGTTGATATTTTTGACCGCGCGATTGACGTTTTTGGTAATGCGTCTTTATCTCTTTATTTAGCAATGGCATTGCTTTCATTAAAGCTTTGGCAACTTGCTGACTTAGCAGGTCCACTTGTGGTTATTTTAGGTGCTCAAACACTGACGATGGCTTTATACGCAGCATTTGTGACTTTCCGTGTAATGGGGAAAAATTACGATGCGGCAGTATTGGCAGCAGGTCACTGTGGTTTCGGTATGGGGGCTACACCAACCGCCGTTGCAAATATGCAGGCGATTACCAATATGTATGGCCCATCGCATAAAGCATTCTTAATTGTTCCGCTTTGTGGTGCATTCTTTGTCGACTTGATTAATGCAACTGTGATTCAGCTTATGTTGAAATTTATTGCTTAATTAAAAAAAGCCCGTAAGGGCTTTTTTTATGGAGCATGTTATAGCCAACAACTTAAACCGCTAAACCTGCTGCACTTAGCATTTCTTGGCCCACAATCATTTTGGCAAATTGATTGGCAATTCTTCCTGAGCGGTTGCCTTGCTGAGTTGCATATTGAATAGCTTTTAACTGAATCGTTTCCCAAGTTTCGCGTTGTTGCCATTTGTATTCATTTAGCCAGTATTGAACAGTTTTTAAATACTCTTGTTGGCTAAAGCCATAGAAATTAATTTGTAAACCAAATCTGTCTGCTAAAGAAATCTTTTGTTCAATGCTGTCGCCAGGGCGTAATTCGCCATTTTCCCCGACATTTAACTCGGTATTATCTTTGTTGTATTCGGCCACCATATGCTTTCGATTTGATGTTGCATAAATGAGTGTATTGTCTGAACTAGAGGCCAGTGAACCATCTAATACAGTTTTTAAAGTTGCGTAACTTGAGTCACCAGCTTCAAAGGCCAAGTCATCACAAAAAATGATAAAACGCTCAGTACGGTCTTGCAGTAAGTTTATAATTTTAGGCAAATCTTCTAAATACTTTTTCTCAAGTTCAATCACCCGAAGGCCTAAGTGGTGATATTCATTTAAACAGGCTTTTACAATAGACGACTTGCCTGTACCACGTGAGCCTGTCATGAGTACATTATTTGCCAACAAGCCTTTTGCAAAGGCTTCAGTATTTAGTTTTACTTTGTTGAGTTGGCTGTCGATATTGCAAAGATGATTAAAAGAAATGAGTTGAGGTTTGCGGATCGCGACGAGCGAACCTTTATTATTTTCTCTTTCCCATCTAAAGGCAATCGCCTCATCTAAGACATCTACAGAAATTTCTTGGGTTTTAGAAATTTTTTCGACTGCTTGAGTAAGCTTTTGAATTTCAAAAATAAGATTTGAAATTGTCTGACTTAATTCCATGGGCTCAACCTTTAAAAATGCATGAAAGAGAAATTGAACAATTAAACATAGGATGATAGTATCACCGTATGTTTAAGCTTACTAGTACCAATTTTAATGATTGAGCAAATTCAAAAAAGATCTCTGGTCGATGAAGTGATTCATGTCATACGTCAGAATATTAAAAATGACATTTGGAAAGTAGATGAGAAAATTCCGACTGAACCTGAGCTTGTTCAAGGTTTGGGTGTGGGTCGAAACACCATTCGAGAAGCAATTAAAATTTTAGAATATTTAGGTGTTTTAGAAGTCAAACAAGGGCTGGGTACTTTTGTACGCACGAAAAATGAATTTTCGATTGTGATTAATTCAATTCATCATTCTGATTTATATGAACACGTAGAAGTACGATGTTTATTAGAAATCGAAATTGCTAAATTAGCCGCTAGACATAGCACGCCTGAAGATATGCGCGATGTTATAGCGTGTTTAGAACATAGAGCAGCAACAAATCAACAAAATGTTGCTAACTTCATGTTAAGTGATAAGAAACTACATTTGGCAATTGCCAAGGCGACTCATAATAAAGCTTTACAGGCAACTTATGAGTATTTCTTAAACTCAAGCTATCAATACACCTTAGAGCTAGTGACTAATAAAAATTTACCTGACCCAAACCAGCAAATACATAGTGAACTTGTTCAAGCTATTCAACACAAGTCTGAGTCAGAAGCCATGCGAATTGCGGAGTCTATGTTGGCGCCCATATTACGTTCGTTAGATTCAATTAAAGCTGACTTTGTCCAAAACCACTAAATAGCTAGATCAAATACTATGAGTTTTATGATTGTTTCGAACAACTTTGCTGTTCCTTACTATTTAAATCTGAGGAAAGAAAAGGGAATGACGGCCTATTATTGGGCAACTCATCAATCTCAGTTAGCTCTATTTGACTCTTACGAATTGGCTTATCGCTTTTACTTTCCATCTCGACATATTTTGATTCGAAGTGAAATTAAAGCTTTCGCTCAGTAATATAATAATTGAGTACAACACCACCATATATTAAAAACATAGGAGAACTGGCTCCTATGTTTTAAAATTTATGGTTCACTGACTAATCTTAATATATTTTTTAAAAGTATACTTCTTAAAAATTCTTTATAACTTTCATCTGTATTTTTGTTCGAATGTTGAACTAAATATCCATTAAGTTGAGTGATTATAATAATGGCTCTTTCTTTATATTCTTCTGAAGATATTTTATTATGAATAGGAAGGATGATTTTATATATAAGTTCAAGATTATACTTTTGTATGATTGACAAAGCTTCATATACATAGGGTAAATGATCTGAAATAGAGAAAAACTCTTTAAATGCATTTGTAATGATCGGTTGCTCTATTTCATAAATTATATTAGTGATAATATTCATAAATCGAATTAAAGGTGGTTCATTTGCATTCAAATTGATTAAAATTTCAATACGCTGTATATAGTCACAAATTAATTTATTAAGTAAAGCTTTTAATAAAATATCTTTATTTTGAAAATAATGTTGCAAAGTACTTAAACTAATATTTGATTGAGTTGCAACTCCTCTCATACTAAATCCGGAATAACCTTTAGTAAGAAAAACTATTTCAGCATTTCTTAAGATCTGCTTTATTCTTTCTTGCCCTTTTAGCGTGGTAAAGGACTTCTTTATTTGCATAGTATCAAAGGTATCAATTTTGATCATTATCCAGCCTGTAAGTACTATTTAAAAAAAGGCATTCTAAACCATGAAATTAAAAAAATATAAATAAAATATTTAAATTCTATTAAACTAAAATTAGGTCGGATGACCTATATTTTTTAAATCTAGGTCATTCGACCTAATTAATGGTTAAAAAATGGGTCAAATGACTTATTTTTATTTCTTTAGGTAGGATTAAAATAGGTCATGTTACCTATTTTAATAAAAATAAATAATGCTCATTTTTGTTGTGTGTATAAATAATTGTATTTGAATAACTATTTAAAAAGTATGATCGTTAAAACAATAATTTCTTTTTCTAGTTTTTAGTCATTTTAATAAAGTAGGGGTGGGTATTTAATCGGGTGTTTTTATAAGATTAAAAAAATTGATTTTAAATAACTCAACATAGTCTTTTTGTAATATGTGTATACAAGTTAAATAATTGTTATTAAATTGTGAAGAGAATCACACAATAGTAAAAGGTAGTTTGTTTTATATATAAAACAGATTAGCCATATTTTATTTGTCGAGTTTGATTCATTTTGTTCTACAAATCTAATCATTATATATGTAGGTTATGAATATGAAAAACATTCAGAAATCACTTCTTGCAGCATTAATAGTTGCTGGTTATGCGGTAAATACTCAAGCAGCTGTTACTGGACAGGTTGACGTTAAATTGAATATCTCAACAGGCTGTACTGTAGGTGGTAGTCAAACTGAAGGAAATATGAACAAGTTTGGTACTTTAGATTTTGGTAAAACTTCCGGTACTTGGAATAACGTATTAACTGCTGAAGTTGCTTCAGCAGCAACAGGTGGCAATATTTCTGTGACTTGTGACGGAACAGATCCTGTTGATTTTACAGTCGCAATTGATGGTGGTGAACGTACAGACCGTACTTTAAAAAATACTGCTTCTGCTGATGTAGTTGCATATAACGTTTATCGCGATGCTGCACGTACAAACCTTTATGTTGTAAACCAACCACAACAGTTCACTACAGTAAGTGGCCAAGCTACTGCTGTACCAATTTTCGGTGCAATTGCTCCAAACACAGGTACACCAAAAGCACAAGGCGATTATAAAGATACTCTATTAGTCACTGTAAATTTCTAAATATAAAAAAGAAATAATTAATTGAGTAGCAGGTTTGCTCAAATATGAGTAGACCTGTTTTAAATGGAGGGAAGATGATATTCAATCGTGGTTCGGCATTTATAATTTCTTATTTTTTAATTTCTTTAGTAAATGCGGGTGAAATTGGAGCTAAATTAACTAGTCAAATTGAATTATTACCTTCTTGTTCTGTTAATAATAATGTTGTAGAAAATAATACGGCAAATTTAAATTTTGGAACTATAGATTTTGGTGAAGCTACCACAGCTTTTAAAGGGGTTTTAGAAGCTAGTTTAGTTAATAATGGTAATTCAGGTTTTCAGATCGAGTGTGCAGGTATTTCAACTGTAAAAATAATATTTGGAGCAGGAAATAATGATAGTAATATTCCAGCTTCATTTTCACAAAATTATTATCATGCTTTAAGTAATGGTAGAGATTTTATTGCTTATAACTTGCTCTATGGTTTAAATAAACAAGTCATTAAAGCAAATGAAGCTTTTATTCTTAATGATATGAATAATAAAAAGAATATCGATATTTTTGGTCAAGCAACCCATGATGGTAGTCGTATATCTAAGGGTGAATATAAAGATATAGTACCAATTACGATTGAGTTTTAAGAAAAATGAAATACTTATATTTTAAAGCAATATTTTTGCTATCTGTTAGTCAATTTATATATGCAGCAGATCCTCAGCTCAATTCAAGTTTTAAAGTACAAGCTAAAATTGAAAATGGCTGTTCAATAGATAATATTGAGCAAAACATGGATTTTGGTAAACACTCTGCTTTATCAAAAAATAAAGTAGTGACTAATATTATTAATAGCAAAAGTACTTGGAATATTCGTTGTACGGAAAGTTTACCTGTAAGTATTTCTATAGATGGTGGTGAAAACCTTCAAAATAATACAAGACGTATGAAGAATGGTTCATCTAATAGTTATTTATCTTACAAGCTATATAACTCTAGTAGTTTATCCAATGAATATATTGTAGGTGATAAATATTTATTGCCTGCTACAACACCTACAAACCGTCTGGCAAATTTTGAAATATATGGTGTCGTTGATTTAGAAAATAATAATGAACCCCATGCGGCCGGAATTTATAAAGATACTGTTTCAATAATGATTACATGGTGATTTGTATGAACAATTCTGCATTTATTAAAAATGGCATTTTAAAATCTTTTTTATTTGCAAGTACATTATCACTTGTTACACCTGTGATGGCACAAGCAACTTTTCTAATTTGGCCGATTTATCCAAAAATTGAAGCCAATGAAAAGGCAACTGCGGTTTGGCTTCAAAATACGGGTAAGACCGATGCGATGGTGCAAATTCGGGTATTTAAATGGAATCAAGATGGCTTAAAAGATAACTATAGTGAGCAATCAGAAATTATACCAAGCCCGCCTGTAGCTAAAATTAAAGCAGGCGAGAAGCATATGCTTCGCTTAACCAAAAGCGCCAATTTGCCGGATGGCAAAGAGCAGTCATATCGTTTGATTGTAGATGAGTTGCCGATCCGACTTTCTGATGGCAACGAGCAAGATGCTTCTAAAGTAAGTTTCCAAATGCGTTACTCAATTCCATTGTTTGCTTATGGGAAAGGAATTGGCAGTGGAGTAACCGAAGAAAGTCAAAAACTTAATGCAAAAAATGCTTTAGCAAAACCGGTTTTGCAGTGGTCAGTTCGCAACAATCAACAAGGCCAGTCTGAGCTATATCTTAAAAATAATGGTCAGAAGTTTGCGCGTCTTTCGGCACTGAAAACTTCAAAAACAGGTAATGATATCTCTTTAGGAAAGGCTGCTTTTGGCTATGTTTTATCAAATAGCACTGTAAAGTTTGCTATTGATCAGTCAACGGCACATGAGTTGTCAAAAACATCTAAAATTTATGGTGTGGACAGTTCTGGTATTAAACAAGAATTGATCGAAATCACCAAAATGGAGGATCCATCATGATCCTTCGGCATAATAATTTATGCAAAAGTATTTTGCTGATTTTATTGTCGGGTGGATGTTTAAATATTCCAAATACTGTGTTCGCAGGCGATTTGCCTCCACCACCAAGAGACATTAATGAAATTAATCAACTTTTTAAACTGTACCTAGATTTGGTTGTGAACCAATATTCGGTCCAGCAAGTTGTGCCAGTGATTGTGAAAAATGATGAGTACTTCATACAAAAAAAGAAGCTGATTGATGAATTAGAAATTAAGATCCCTCAAGAGTTATTAACAAACACTGACACATCTTTATCGAATCAAGATGTTTTGACCTTGGGGTTTAGTGGTGACGCGAGTGATTGGATATCTTTAGATAAATTAAAAGATGTAAGTTATGAATATCAATCTTCGAATCAATACTTTAAGCTCAATTTTCCGCCCGCTTGGATGCCCACTCAAGTTTTGGGTAAAGACTCATGGTATAAGCCGGAAGTCGCTCAGTCTGGTATAGGGCTGCTCAATAACTATGATTTTTATACATATAGACCCTATCAAGGCGGTTCAACCAGTAGTTTATTTACTGAGCAGCGTTTTTTCTCTCCGTTAGGGGTCATTAAAAACTCTGGTGTCTATGTCAAAAACCAATACAAAAATGAAGGTAACGCCGAGTCTGTAGATAATGATGGCTATCGTCGTTATGACACATCTTGGCAGTTTGATAACCAAAAGAACGCTACATCTTTTTTACTGGGTGACATTATTACCGGTAGTAAAACGACGTGGGGAAGTTCTGTTCGACTAGGCGGTTTTCAGGTACAGAGAAATTATTCAACCCGACCAGATTTAATTACCTATCCATTGCCACAATTTATTGGGCAAGCCGCGTTGCCAAGTACAGTCGACTTAATTATTAATGGGCAAAAGACCAGCTCAACAGAAGTACAGTCTGGACCGTTTATTTTAAATAATGTTCCTTTTATTAACGGTAAAGGAGAAGCCGTTGTGGTTACGACTGATGCAGTCGGGCGTCAAGTCACAACAGCGGTCCCATTTTATATTTCTAATACTTTGCTCAAGCCCGGCTTATTTGATTACTCATTGTCTTTAGGAAAAATCCGTGAAGACTACGGACTTAAGAATTTTTCTTATGGAAAATTTGCAAGTGCAGCCGATGCCCGTTATGGGGTAAATGACTGGCTGACTGTAGAAGGACGCACCGAGCTTTCTTCAGATTTACAGTTATTGGGTGCTGGGTCTGTACTCAAGCTTGCAAATTTAGGTGTGCTGAGTGCCTCTTTTAGCCAAAGTAAAGCCGACAAATCTATGTCTGGAGATCGAACGAAAGACTTGGAAGGTAACCAATATACAGTTGGATACAGCTATAACCGTAATCGGTTTGGTTTTAGCATTAACCATAACCAACGTGATGATGAATATACTGACCTTTCACGGCTGCAATATAGCAATTTAATTTCAGTAAATAGCAATAAAAGCTTAACGGCCAATACTTATTTTGCGACCAAAAACTCAGGAACTTTTGGCGTCGGTTATATCAATACCAAGGCAAATGACTTTAAAAATCGCTTCTTAAATTTGTCTTGGGCGCCTGTTTTACCGACTTATATGAATGGCGTGACTGTTTCATTAAGTGCCAACCGTGATTTCATCGAAAAAGAATGGAGTGCTGCGTTTCAGCTTTCGATACCTCTGTTTCAGCGAAACGCGACTGTTAACTCAGGTTATGCGTTTAATAAGCAGGGCGATACTGGCTATGTTAACTTCAACCGCTCTGTTCCATCTGAAGGTGGTTTTGGTGTCGATTTAACCCGACGTTTTAATGAAAATAGTGAAGATTTAAATCAGGCACGTGTCAATTACCGCAACAGTTATATTAATACTGACTTTGGTCTGTCTGGAAACCATGACTATAACTACTGGTTTGGCCTATCCGGATCTCTCATTTATATGGCAGGAGATTTATTTGCCTCAAACCGATTAGGTGAATCTTTTGCATTGATCGATACAAACCAAGTGCCTGATGTTTTGGTCAGATATGAAAACAGTTTAATTGGCCGCAGTAATAAAAAAGGCCATATTTTTGTGCCATCGGTGACGCCTTACTATTCGGGTAAATACAGCGTCGACCCAATCGATTTACCTTCAAACTTCACTATCACGCAAGTTGAACAACGTATTGCTGCTAAACGTGGCTCGGGTGTTGTGATTAAGTTCCCAGTTCATCAGTCTATTTCTGCCAATGTCTATTTGACTCAGGCAGATGGCAAACCTGTGCCGGTAGGGTCTGTAGTACATAGAGCTGATCAAGAGTCTTCTTATGTGGGAATGGATGGCATTGTCTATTTAGAAAATTTAAAACCGAATAACACCGTAACGGTTCAGCGTTCGGACCAAAGTATTTGTAAAGCAGATTTTTCTGTAGATGTAGAACAAGCCAAGCAGCAGATTGTGGTGGTTAAACCTGTTACTTGTCACGAGGTATCTTTGCCATGAATATAAAAACAAAAAAATTACTCAGACATTTATGTATGTTCTCTGGACTGATGTTGACGGGAAATTTGGCTCATGCTGCATGTAGTGTGAGTGCTTCAGGTACATCCTCTATTTCGGTCCCGTCTATTTACTTAATGGAAAACGGTGAAAACTCATCACAGTTTAATTCGGGTTTGTCGTGTACGGGTTTTAGCTTGGCTTTAGCAAACATGACCTACCTAAAATATCGGGTCGAGCAAATGTCAAATTCATTTACCAATGCTCAGACCGGAGAAAAACTTAACGCCATTATTTTAGACAGTAACAATGAAATCATTAGTTTAGGTCAAGAAAAAGACATGAGTAGCTTTACGCTAGTCAATCTTTTTAGCGGGCCTGATGGCAATTTACCTTTCTACATACGGCTTCCGGCTGGACAAAGTGTATCGCCGGGTGTGTATCAAGCCGACTCACCGTTAAAAGTAAAATGGTTCTATTCTGTACCCGCAGTTGCGATTGTGGGAATCGGGGTGTTCTTTGAGAGTCCTGGGTTTAGACGCGGTGCATTGGGTATTGGTTTTAACTGGGGAAGTGGGGCAGACTCGCTTGGTTCACTCTCAATTACCGTACTGCCAGACTGCCGAATTTTAGCTCAAGACGTAAACTTTGGTACGGCAGCATTTGCTTCCAAGCTTGAGCCTGTTCAATCTTCTATGGGAATACGTTGTTCGGTAAATACTCCATATTATGTGAGTTTAAATAATGGACTTTCCCCGCAAAATGGCAACCAGCGAGCCATGAAGTCACAAACGGGAAATACATTTTTAAAATACGATATTTTCAAGAATTCATCGAATGACCGATGGGGAAGCGGTAACGAGCGTTGGTCGAGTTTAAATGCAACAATTAACCCAGGGGTACATAACGGGGTAACTCAGCAGAACTATGTGTTTACTACAAAAATTGTGGATGAAAACGCAGACACGATACCAGCGGGAACTTATCAAGATACGGTCACGGTACAAGTCGAGTTTTAAAAGCTGTTTTATAGAGGAGATAAAAGCTCAGTTCATGGGCTTTTATCTTTAACCAAACTATTCAATTTCTAACTGATCATCATCTTTTGTAATTTTAATTTTTATCTTTTTATATTTCCGCTTATTTGGATCTAGCGCCGAGTTTATTACTTCATCGGCAAAAGGCGGGCACTGCATCAGTTTTGCATAAGCTCTATAGCCGATGCGTATTCGACTAGGCGGGCAATCGGTTCTTTTTGAATAGTATTCAATGAGTGAGTTCAGTTCTTGTAATAAAGTTTGCTGTTCCATCATACATACTTAACAATTAGATAACTCAAGCATAATAGATTTAAACCTTTTGCTGTGTAGCTGTTTATCATAAGCATCCATCAAAATTGTGATGGAGTTCTCTAAAATAACTTATAAATGTATTAAGTTTGTTTTGGGATAGGCTGAGGTGTTTTTTTAATTGAATTGTCACAATGGAAAGCTAAGTTAGACCTATAACAAAAACGAATGAAGATTGTTGCGAACAATAAAACCAAGAAGCAATTTTCAACTAAAGCTGGTCTGCTGTAATTAAGCTAATTCGAAAGAATTGGCTTTTTTGTTTATTAAATATTATTCCAATAGATTTACTAAGTTAATTATTTCTTTACTATCAAATTGAATGAAAAATATATTAAAAGAATAGCGACATTTAAGTCGCTACTCTTATAAAAAACGTTGCTTTACTCATGCTATATCAGGGTGTTTATCAGCAAGTTTTTGACGTTTTTGTTGAAGCTCCTGAATTTTCTGATCAATATTTTCAATTTTCTGTTCAATAGTTTCATGAAACTCTTCAAGTAACTCTTGTGCTTCCTCTATATTGTGAGCAATAGGCACGCCCCCAATTAAAGGCTTATTGGCTGTTTCCTTTAAATACATTGCAGTAGCAATACCTACCACCCCGCAAATCATCAAGTAATAAGCTGGAACCATCAGATTATGGGTAGTTTCAACTAGAGTTGCGGTAAGAGTTGGGGTTAAACCAGCAATAACCACTGAGAAATTAAAGGCAATACCTAAAGCGCTATAACGGATTTCAGTTGGAAATAGGGCAGGTAAAGTTGATGCCATCACTCCGATAGACATATTGAGAGATAAAGCAAGAATAAGTAAGCCTATAAAAATTTGATAATTTACTCCAGAGTTAAGTTATACAAAGGCAGGATAGGACAAGAAAATAAGAGAAAAGCTTCCAATAAAAATAAATGGGCGACGTCCGAACTTATCACTCAAATAACCAATCACAGGTTGTACAAATAACATGCCAACCATAACCGCAATGATAATAAGTGCACCATGTGCTTCTGAATAGCCTAAGTTATGCGAAAAATAGCTTGGTAAATAAGTTAGCAACATGTAGTAAGTAACGTTAGTGCTGATTACGAGGCCAATGCACACCAATAAACTACGCTTATGTTTAACAAAAATTTCTTTGAAACTAAATTTTTGAGGTTTGCTTTTTTGTGCTTGTTGCTCTGAATGCTGTTGATATACAGGGGTTTCTTCAAGGCGGTTTCGTAAATATAAACCGATTATGCCCAGTGGTAGAGCGAGAAAGAATGGAATACGCCAACCCCACTCGGCAAAACGTGCCTCACCCACGGCGTGTGTGATCAAGGCGACAGTTGCAGCCCCAAGTACAAAGCCGGCTATCGATCCAAAATCAAGCCAGCTTCCCATAAAGCCACGTTTTCGGTCTGGAGAATATTCAGCTACAAAAATCGCAGCACCTGAGTATTCACCACCAATGGAGAAGCCTTGTACAATTTTTACGATGAGTAAAAGAATAGGTGCCCATAAACCGATTGTTTCATAAGATGGAATAAGGCCAATACCAAAGGTACTGATGGACATAATAATGACAGTAATGGCCAGAACTTTTTGACGTCCGTATTTGTCACCTAAATGTCCAAAGAAAAGACCACCTAATGGACGGAAAATAAAAGGTACTGAAAATGTAGCAAGCGCGGCAATCATTTGCACGCTTGGTGAAGCATCTGGGAAAAATACTTTACCGAGAACGTATGCCACATAACCATAAACTCCGAAATCAAACCATTCAATTGCATTACCTAATGCAGCTGCAGTAATCGCTTTTTTGGTTTTTTCGTTCTCGATGATATTGATATCATCAATCTCAATAGGTTTTACTTGTTTTTCAGATGTGCGCATATCTAGCCTAAGAATTGAATCTCAGTATTTAAAGTGAAAATATACGGTTTTAAATACTGAATTAAAAAATTGCAGAATAAAGAGACAGAATAACGATAAGTTACTCAAGAAAAGGGAATTAAGAGGTGTTCTCTTAATGATCAACAAGATAGCAAAAGAGAACTAATTATTTGTTTATGTTAGAGTTTTAAATTGTGGAGAAATTGTATGGATAAAGTTACATAAGTTTACTTAGTGGTAAAACTGAATTTTGGGGTGAAAAAATTATATAAAAATTGATAAAAGACATGAGATTAGCATAAAAGTTAAGCGCTATTTTTTGAGCTTAAAAGGCCAAGTTTTTTTACTTTTCATATACAAAAACTGAACTTGCCTTATATCAGGTTTTCATTAATCAAACTTCGTTGCTTCAGGGATTGACTCTAAATAATCAAAAAATTGTTGAATCTGTTCTTCAGTTACACGTGCTGTAGAAATCGGGGCCAATTCATCTCTACCCAAGAAACCGATATCTACCTATGTAACGTTGATAAGTATTTTATACACCCCAATTTAACAATAAATTTTAATTATTTATCCTTACTTTTTAATGATCTATTTTAAAACAAATGTCATTTTGTGTGCTTGACTGTAATAGGGCAGAGCACTATCCTTTGCCTGCTGGCCTACATTGCCAGCCGGCTTTGACAGGCTGATTTAGACCGCATCAGAGTTATTTCTTCTGAGGAATAGTTCTGTGTGTAAGCTTCTCGTCTCCTCCCGTAGCGGTAGGACGGGAGAGGGACACCTTCGGGTGTGCTGGCGTCTAACCAGTCTGTCAACCTTCTCTCGTTCTGCCACCATAATCATTTGACAGTGATTCGGTAGAGCTTCTTTAGACATGAGGAGTTTTCTATGCGTACTATTTCTTATTTATTGGCCTTTGCCAAATTCTCTCTATTTATACCGCCTAAACAGTCATTAAAACGGCTCAATAGACCGTAGGTTTTCTACGCCTTAAGCATCGTTACGACTCAAAATCATAGCAACAATAAACCCGAGATAGGCGAGCACACCATTTTGTGCGGTTTTCGCATGCCTGTATTTAGCACTCATTTTAAGAGTGACGGCATTTTTATCTCTTTTTACATACAACAAAAAATTATTTTAAGCGGTATACATGAAAAATTTAGGCACTTCATTTAGAGCATTACACGTGCTCTACATAGCATCGGATTTATTTAAACAATACGGGTTTCATAAGGTTGGGGTAGACCGAATTATTAGCGAAACTAAAATTTCCAAAGCTACTTTTTATAACTACTTTCATTCAAAAGAACGTCTGATTGAAATATGCCTCTTACTTCAAAAAGACACATTAATGGAAAAAGTAAGAGTGGAGATAGAAACGACTCACTATTCAACTTTCGCTCATAAACTCAGGCAAATCTATCACTTACATGCCAATTTAAAGAGCGCTTATTATCTGTTGTTTAAAGCAATTTTTGAAATTAAAACGAGTTATCCTACAGCTTACCAAACGGCAATACGCTATAGACGATGGATTAAAAACGAAATTTTCTGCCTGCTTATGGAAACTAAAAAAGCCGTTTCATATGCCGAAGCGGAAATTTTTATATTTATGATAGATGGGGCAATTTTAGGACTTTTGACTTCAGACAGAGCCGAAGAACAAACCAAGTTGTTAGATTACTTTTTAGTGAGGGTTAACTAAATTTATTGAACTAAAGAATCAGTATTTTAGAATGAATTAACTATCTTTTTATTTTGAAATAATGATTTCTTAATTAAAAATTAACATGATTAATCTTTTATTTTATTGTTCTAGATTTTAAAAAGGACAAGTTATTTAGACTGAAAACTCACCAAATACTAAGAAAGAGTGAGTTTATAAAATCTGAAATAAAAATAGATGAAGACTTAACAATATAAATTTTTGGAGATATTCGTGGATGATCATCATTTAAAAAGAAAAGTCGGCACGCTTGAAATGGTCGTAGCCATGCTGCTTTCAGGGAGTATTGGTCTATTTGTGATTAAGTCAGGTCAATCACCCGTTAATATTGTATTTTTCCGTTGCCTTATTTCAGCATTGTGTTTAATATCGATTTGTTACTACTATGGTCATTTTAAAAAAGTATACTTCGGTAAAAAAGAATTGTTTTTAATGGTGACTTCGGGCCTTCTAATTATTTTTAACTGGGTTCTACTGTTTGCTGCTTTTCCTAAAACTTCTATTTCTTTAGCGACGATTGTTTATCATGTGAACCCGTTTGTCATTTTATTTTTAGGGGCTTTGGTCTTTCATGAAAAGCTCAATAAGAATGATGTGCTATGGACTATCGTTGCTTTTATAGGGCTAATCGTGATTATAGGCTTAGGCAGTGCTTCGGTGAACTCTAATGAGTTAGTCGGCTTGGGGCTGGTTCTTATTGCCACAACACTTTATTCCATATCGGTATTAATCACTAAAAAATTAAGTAATACACCGCCGTTATTAATTGTATTTATACAAACCCTGAGCGGGGCGATTGCCATGACTCCATTTATGTCGGTTTTTGTTAACCCGCCGATCGGTCAACAATGGTTGTTTGTGGTCGGATTGGGAGTTTTGCATACCGCATTTCTTTACTATTTAATGTATTCGGCAATTAAGAAAATACCTTTAAATAATATTGCGATCTTATCTTTTATTTATCCAATATCGACCATAGTGATTGATTATTTCTTCTTTGATCATGTGTTGACGAGTACTCAAGTTTTAGGTGCAGGTTTAATTTTATTAGGCGTATTGGGCGTGAAGTTGCATTGGAATATTTTTGCGTTGAAGAGCGCCTAATTTTATTCAAATACAATATCCATTTAATTTTAAACGTGTTAAAAGCTCCTTTGAGAAAAGGGGCTTTTAGTTCTTTTTCTTTTATTTAATAAAATAATTCATTGATACAGTCACTAATTTTTTCTTGAAGAAATGAGATTAGTTTGGCACATTGCTTATAAATACTATTTTAGGCAAGCGTTATAGCAAGCAGTTATTAGCACAGTAAAACGATAAATCTTAGAGTATAACTATGAAGCTTAAAGAATTAGCAGGATGTGAGGAGTGCGATACCGTCTATCGTAGAGTCCCGCTTGCTTACGGGAAAAGAGCTTATTGTGTCTGCTGTGGTGCAGAGCTTTATCGGCATACCAAGCCTTTTACTACATTGTTAGCTCTAATTTTAACGGCCCTCATTGTATTTGTTATTGCCAATAGCTTTCCCATTGTCAAAATTGAACTGCAAGGCAACATATCCGAAACCACTTTACTGGGCGCCGTATGGGTGATGTTTCATTACGATCGGGCATTTGTCGGTGTTCTTATTTTAATTACTACATTCATTGTGCCACTTACGTATTTGTTATTGCTGGGCTATGTACTCGGTACGGTCAGTATATTAAAGAAACGTCCTCAATTTTTAGTCGGTGCCTTGCGAACACTTTATTTTATGAGAGTGTGGGGAATGGTTGAAGTGTTTCTGATTGGAATTCTGGTCACGCTTGTAAAACTAATGGGCATGGTTCTTGTTATTCCGGAAATTGCTCTATGGGCATTTGCGGTTTTGAGCCTATTGATGGTTTATATTACTTCCGTAAAGGTGAGTGATATATGGAATGAAATTGATAGGTCACAGCCATGGCAAAAATAAAAAATGTGACTCCTGAAAAAATCACAAATACCAATATGATTTTAAAACAATATCCAAGAGCCAAAGATCTTTCACTGATATTGTGTCATTGCTGTGGGTTATTGAATTCCTCAAAAGTAAATAAAGCTGAGGCTCATAAAAACCAAATTCTCCGCTGTGTTAGATGCCATAGCATTTTACACGAGCGTAAGCCGGGAAGTTTAAATCGTACCTTTGCTTTAGTGGTGGCTGCGACCATTCTCTATATTCCTGCAAATGTCCTTCCTATGACCGTAACTGACTCTCTTTTGGGCCGTCAGCAAGATACCATCATGAGTGGGGTCATTTACTTTTGGCAAAGTGGAGATTATTTAGTATCGGTGGTCATTTTTATGGCGAGTATTTTTATTCCGATGCTAAAGCTTCTTATTTTGTATTTCCTGTTGTTGGTTGTATATATACAGTCATCCGCGGCGTGGAAGTTTGCACCGGAGCAATGCATTAAACTCTACCGCATTGTTGAGTTTGTAGGGCGCTGGTCCATGATAGATGTGTTTGTGGTAGCTTTACTTACCGCTCTTATTCAAATTCAATCGCTTGCAACTATTTTAGCGGGACCGGGTTCAATTGCTTTTGGTGCGGTTGTGGTTTTAACCATGTTTGCATCTTTAAGTTTTGACCCACGTATTATTTGGGATAATTTTTATGCATCTCAAAATACAAATAAACCTAACCGTGTTTCTTCGGAAAAAAACACAATTATTCAGGCAGAACACTCGCCTTTGAATAATGATTCCATTAATCCCAGTCAATAAAAGAACAATGAGTATGTCTGAAAACAAAACAACCAGTGAGACCTCAGATCATCATGAAACAGATGTTGAACTGGAAAACATGAATGATTTACCAGAACCCCAAGAAAAGAAAAATCGGTGGAAGCCTCTACTAATCTGGATTATTCCACTTATTGCGCTGCTGATTGCGCTTTCTTTGGCGGTGAAAGCATTACTTTCTAATGGACCAACCATAGAAGTATCTTTTCGTACCGCCGAAGGTTTAGTCGCAGGTAAAACAACAGTACGCTATAAGCAGGTAGACATTGGGGTGGTACGGCAAATCGATCTTGCAGAAGACCGATCTCACATTATTGCGCGCATTGATTTACGTAAGGATGCAAGCAATTTTGCTGCTCAAGATTCACGGTTCTGGGTAGTACGTCCACGGATTGGGACAAGTGGGGTTTCAGGCATCGACACTTTATTGTCGGGTTCATATATTGAAGTGGATGGCGGGAAATCACCCGAGAAAAAACTTGAATTCACAGGTCTGGAAATACCGCCAGTAATTACGTCCGATGTGCCGGGCAAAGAGTTTTTCTTGAAAGCCGATGATTTGGGATCTTTAGATATTGGTTCGCCAATCTATTACCGAAGAATTAACGTAGGACAAATTACAGCTTATAAGCTATCTGATGACGGTAAAAGCGTAGAACTTCAGACGTTTATTCGTGCGCCGTACGATAAATTTGTAACGACTGACACACGTTTCTGGCAGGCAAGTGGTATTGATGTGACGTTAAATGCTTCAGGCTTTAACTTAGATACTCAATCGCTTGCAAGTATTGTGGCTGGTGGTATTGCGTTTGGTTTCCCTGAAAACTCAAATGGGACTGTCGCTGCTAACAAGAGCCGTTTTAATCTTTGGGACTCAAAAGCTGAAGCATTAAAAGAGCCGGATGGTCTACCGCGTGGCGTGATTATGTACTTTGATCACTCATTACGTGGTTTGGCTGTGGGGGCGCCAATCGACTTCATGGGTATTGAAATTGGTAGCATTAAATCAATTAATGCAGAGTTTTATAACAACTATAAGCAGATTCGCATGCGTGTTGAGGCAGTGATTTATCCTTCACGCGTTGAAAACGGCCAAGCACTTAATCCAAACAGCGACATTTTCAAAGATTTTGTTGAGCATGGATGGCGTGCCCAAATGAGAACCGGCAACCTCTTAACGGGTCAAAACTATATTGCTTTAGATAAGTTCCCTAAAGCAAAACCTGCCACTCTACAAATCTTGAATGATGGCCGTGTGGTAATTCCAACTACTGCAACAGAGTTAAGTGGTTTACAGGCACAGGTTTCCCAAATTGCTGATAAATTAACGAAATTCCCACTAGTCGAAATTGGGCAGGATGTTCGCAAAACGCTTAAGAATATGAATACAGCCATTGAGTCTACCGACAAGCTGGTTAAACAGTTAGATGGTAAAGTTGCTCCTGGTTTACAAGCAACCTTAGACGATGTTCGTAAAACTGTAAGATCTTCCGAGTCTATTTTGTCGAGCGATGCGCCGTTACAACAAGACGTTCGTAAAGCACTACAACAAATGACTCGTGCGGCTGCGTCATTACAGTTAATGGCAGACTATATTGAACAACATCCTGAATCTATTATTCGTGGTAAGAGACCAGAGGCCAACGATGAAAAATAAAAAGAACCGATCATTGCAACACTCTAAAGTAGCCAAATGGCTGCTTGGGAGTGGAGTGCTTTTGACAGCGATAGCCATGACAGCATGTTCTAGTTCACCAACACCAAACTATTATACGCTTACACCTAAAGTGACTCCGGTCTCGAACTCGACTGTGCAGGTGATTGAGGTCTTGCCGGTCGGGATTCCAGATCGCTTAGACCGTGCGCCACTGGTGCTACAAGACAGTAATGGTAAGTCGACTGTACTTGATAATGAGCGCTGGACATCGACTTTGGGTACACAATTACGCGATACCTTATCGGCTGGTTTGCAACAAAAACTTGGAGCAATTGACAGTTATAGCAGTGGGCTTTCTGGAAACAATCAGCCTCTATATCGAGTTTCTACTGACTTTTCTCATTTTGATATTGTAGATAATAGCAATATCAACGTTGCCGTATCTTGGGTAGTGAAGCGTCAAATACCGCCTACTCAACTAGAATCAACGAATCCGAAAGTAATCTCGAATAGAGGAGCGCAGCTCAATTGTAGAATTGCATTTAAACAGCCGATTGATCAAAAAGCTAAAAAAATGGAAGCAATTGTAGGTGCTTCAAATGAAGCGATGAGCCAAATTATTAATACCATCTCTTCTTCAATTGTGGCGCTAGATTCAAATAAAAAAATGAACATCAATAACGGTATATGTTCATCTTAATAAAGGCTTATTTGTTATACGTTTAATTTAAGGCTCCTTATGGCTAAGGAGCTTTTTTATTTACTTTTAACGCTAAAAACTAAAGATCTTTTAAAACAGTTATAAATTTAATAAAGAGAGCAATTTTATTCTAGCTGTCTATTTATCTAAGAAGATATAGATAAGCTTTAGATCCAGTAAAAGGTTTAAATAATGAAAACAATCGGTTTACTCGGCGGCATGAGCTGGGAGTCTACATCACTTTACTATCAACAAATTAATAGAATGGTTCAGAACAAGTTAGGGAAACTACATTCAGCCAAAATTATTCTAAATAGTGTCGATTTTGAAGAAATAGCAGCCTTACAAGCGAAAGGTTTATGGCAAGAAGCTGGCGCCTACTTAGCTGAGCAAGCACAAAATTTAGAAAAAGCAGGGGCAGACTGTATTTTAGTCTGTACTAATACCATGCATAAGGTAGCGCCTCAAATTGAAGATGCCATTACGGTTCCATTTATACATATTGCTGATGCCACAGCAAAAGAAATTTTAAGTCAAAACATCCGTAAAGTTGCACTGTTGGGAACCGCTTTCACCATGGAGCAAGACTTTTATAAAGCCAGATTACAAGATCGTGGAATTGAGGTGATTATTCCAAATGATGCAAATCGGAAAATAGTACATAGCATTATCTATGAAGAGCTTTGTTTAGGTGTGATCAACCCCGATTCGCAACACAAATACACGACCATTGTTGAAGAGTTGATTGGGCAGGGTGCCGAGGGCATTATTTTGGGGTGTACCGAAATTTGTATGTTGATTGGTGATATCAAATTTTCTGTGCCACTATTTGATACCACCACCATTCATGCGAAAGAAGCTGTAAATTTTGCATTAAAGCAAAAAACGGCAGCCCGTTCTATTGCTGCTGGTTCGGTATAAATACTCATCAGCTTTTAATTTTTTCTTAAATAGGAACGAATCACAGCCCAATTTGTTGAAAGCCAGCAGATAAGTGAACCCGCCGTGACCATGGCTGTACCTTGCCAAAAACTGATTGATAACTCTGTCTGTAAAACCAGCATGGCAAGTAAAGATGAAATGATGGGGGTAAAGTAAGAAGCAACCACCAACATGGTAATGTTGCCATGAATAATGCCAATATTCCATGCTGCATAACCGAGGCCAATTGCAGCAGAAGCAACGATTAAAGATAAAATTGTATTTAAATCGAGTGAAGGCAAACTCACTTGGCCGCTAAAGAGCAATTTTAGCCATAAGGTTAGGGCAACACCAAGAAAGAAAATAGAAATAGGGTTTTGTCCTTTACCCATTTTCTTGGTCAACACACAGTAAAAAGCCCAAATAATGGCACCTATAAAGGCCAAAATATAACTTAAAGGATTACTATGAAAATTATCGACAACACGACCTAAACTAAAATCTCCGTTCCCGGTCTGAATAAAAATGATACCGGAAATTGAAATGAGTAATCCTAAAATAATAAACACATTAAATTTTAACTCTCTAAAAATAACAAAAGCTAAAACAGTCAGGCTTGGCCAAAGGTAGTTTACAATACTTACTTCAATCGCTTGCTGCGCCGTCTTTGAATAGGCAAGTGCAAACGAAAAGCAAAGCTCATAAGCAATAAATAAAATTGCCCCTAAAATTAAGTATTTTTTAGAAATTAATTTAAAATTTGGCACCCTAAAAATAATGAGCAGGAGTAAAGCACTTAAGGAATAGATCAGCGTAATGCCAACATCTGGACCGATTGCGGTCGTAATATGTTTTACGAAGCCTACCATAGAGGCCCACATTAGGATGGCACTTAAACCAATCAAGGTTGCTAAATTTTTTGACATAAGAAATAAATGAACTTAATTGAGCACCTGAGCTACAGTGAAAGTTAAAAATAATTAAGGTAAGTCAGGGTAATGGAATTTTTAATTAAAAAATAGGCACGATAGACCAAATTACCTAATGTTATTATTAGCTAACATAAATACTGTTGGTAATTAAACTAAATGCCAGATATTAATTTATAGCTAAGCATTAGGGTAAGCTAAACCTCTAGAAAACACCCAGTTATGTATTAAAAGTTTAAAAATATAGACTGTAATGCTCAGTACAGTTAAATAAATCAACTATAAGTCTCTCTTCTAAAGCATTACCCTGTGTTTATTGCGAAAAAATAAAAAATGGAGATAAAAGATGCTTACACGTTTTTTACTGCCGATTTTGGGCACTACCGTTTTAGTTACAGGCTGTGCTTCTTCCTCTCAATATCCGATTAACGAGAGTTATGGTCCAGAGCCAAAGTTGCCTGAACCGAAAACAAGTTTATTTCCAACCGTAAATATAGCACCGGCACAAGGTTGGCCAAGTGGTGTTATGCCGACTCCGGCAGAAGGTTTAAAAGTAAAAGCATTTGCTAAAGGACTTGAGCACCCACGTTGGCTCTATGTATTACCAAATGGTGATGTGCTGGTGGCTGAAACGGATGCTCCACCTAAACCTGAAGACAGCAAAGGGATTAAAGGCAAAATTATGACCTTCGTAATGAGACAGGCAGGGTCATCTCATCCAAGTGCAAACCGAATTAGTTTACTCCGTGATACGAATGGCGATGGTATAGCTGACCAAAAAACGGTATTCCTTAAAAACCTAAACTCACCGTTTGGTATGGCACTGGTAGGTAATCATTTATACGTTGCCAATACGGATTCACTCATGCGTTTTCCTTACCAAGAAGGGGAAACCCATATTACTTCAACCGGTACTAAAGTATTGGACTTACCGGGTGGGCCTCTAAACCACCATTGGACCAAAAATATTATTGCCAATCGTGAAGGGACAAAGCTCTACATTACCGTTGGCTCCAATAGTAATGTGGCCGAAAATGGTCTAGATCAAGAAAAAGGCCGTGCACAAATTATGGAGTTTGATATTGCAAGTGGTCATTCACGTCCATTTGCAACAGGACTGCGTAATCCAAATGGTATGGCTTGGCAACCTCAAAGTGGCAAACTTTGGACAGTTGTAAATGAGCGCGATGAAATTGGTAGTGATTTAGTGCCCGACTATATGACGTCGGTACAAGATGGCGCTTTTTATGGCTGGCCTTATAGTTACTATGGTCAACACGTAGATGTACGAGTCAAACCACAAAATCCTGACATGGTAGCTCGTGCAATTAAACCAGACTATGCTCTAGGTAACCACACTGCTTCGTTAGGTCTTGCATTTTATACAGCCGAACTCATGCCACAATTTAGAGGCGGAGCATTTATTGGACAGCACGGTTCTTGGAACCGTAAACCACATAGTGGATATAAAGTCATTTTTGTGCCATTTAGAAGTGGTCAGCCCTCTGGTCCACCGCAAGATATTTTGACAGGGTTTTTAAGTGAAAAAGGCAAAGCGTATGGGCGTCCTGTTGGGGTAGCAATTGATTTTTCGGGTGCAGTATTAGTCGCAGATGATGTTGGTAATGCGATTTGGCGTGTCTCACCAGTTGCGGAAACAACTTATGAGAGTCCAACCCAACAATCCATTAGTAGTTCAGTGACTCAACCTTAAAAAGGTTGGACAAAATAGGTTTATTTTATGCAAATATTACGGTTATCTGATTACCCTCAATACAAAGAAATGGCTGCCCAGTGGTTTTCTGAAAAATGGCAAATCCCTGTGGAAGCCTATCTTGAGAGTATTCAGATTTCCATTGATCAAAAGCATGCTATTCCACAGTGGTACATTGTTTTAAATAAAGATAAGCATTTAATTGCTGGAGCAGGAGTTATTGATAATGACTTCCATGAGCGTAAAGATTTAACACCAAACTTATGTGCTTTATTTGTAGAAGAGAACTATCGAAACCAAAATATTGCAAAACAGATTTTAGATTTTGTACGTGAAGACTTGAGTAATCAGGGCATCCAAACACTTTATTTAATAACAGACCATACCGAGTTTTATGAAAAATGTGGTTGGCGGTTTTTAACGTTGGTAAAGGATGAGGAAGGCGAGATGGTACGTATGTATGTAGCAGATACTTTTTAATAGAACTTAAAGAGCATCTATTAAAAAATAGCCTCTAGTGAGGCTATTTTTTATGGCTTATTTATTTTTAAAATTTTTAATAATCATTAGAAGGGCGACCAGTGACAATAAGATAATAAAACTAATATAACTATTTGCCGTACTCATCAGCCCAATTTCACCTACAAAATAGCCAGCTAAAATTGCAGGAATACTAAAAGCCAAATAACTTTCAACAAAAAAAGCAGCCATAAGACCCGCACGTTCTTCGGGAAGTGCCAATGGCATTACACTACGAATAGCCCCCATAAACGCCGTACCAAAACCAACTCCAGTAATAATAGAACCTAAAAATAGAACTACTGCATTGGTTAGGTTAATGGCGATGAATAAGACAATGGCACCAATAGCAATCGAGAGCGTACCAGTTAATAAAATACGGAAATTTGTCGACTTCCTAAGCGTTAATATACCTACCGCACCGGAAAGGGCGAGCGCCATAAACATAATCCCGTTTAACCATGCCGATGACGTGTGGAAAATTTTTGCCAGTAAAGAGGGCATAAGCGATAGGAAGAAACCACTGACCATCCAAAGTGCAATGTTAATTGGGCTAATACTCAATAAAGCGCTTTTTGTCTGTAGCGGAATGGCCATATTGGGTTTTAATGAAGCAAGTGCACCGGATCTTTTTTGTGCGGTCTCTGGAGTAAGAAAACTTAAAATGAGTTCACAAATAAGAAGAAAACATAAGAACTCAAAAACAAGCTGTAAGGGGTGGGCAGAGAATTGCAAAATAGAACAAGTCAGAAAAATTCCAACAGCCATACCTATCATTGGTGCAATACTATTAATCAGTGAGCCATGAAGCTTACTAAAATCTAAAATTGCTGCGCCTATAGCTGAAACAGCAAGCCCTGTTGCGATTCCTTGTAAGCCTCGTGCAATGAATAACATCGAAACATCTGAAGCAAATAAGAAAAAGCTCATTGAAATAATTTGCAGAGTAATAGCTGCAATAATGACTGGGCGGCGTCCAATATAGTCAGACAAAGAACCAATAATGAGTAATGAGCCAAGCAGCGTAAAAGCATAGGTGGCAAAAATCAAAGTCAATGTAACCGGTGAAAATTGCCAAAGCTGTTGGTATAGGCGGTAGAGTGGTGTCGGCGCACTAGATGCGGCCATGAATGTCATGAGCGTGATGGTATTAAGTGTCAAAGCACTTGCCGCATCTAATTGAAAAACAGCTCTTGACCGTTTTGAACTTGAATTGTTCATATAAGATGAATAACATAAAAGCAAATATTTAGCTTTTATACATTATTTTTCCACTAAAGCAAATCCTTAGCTTTAGTGTATTTTGTATATAGTTATAAATATTTATAAATTTTTTGATCCCTTTACAGAGTTTATAAATGGCAAAAGTTGTTACTGGATTACGCCCTGGTGGACGCAGCGAAAGAATACAAACTGCGGTGCATCAAGCTGTAAAAGAACTACAAAAAGATTTTGAGCAAAGCCAAATTACTATTCCTATGATTGCAGTGCAGGCAGGGGTTACACCTTCAACCATTTACCGTCGCTGGGGTGACATCAATCAATTATTTTCAGATGTAGCTTTAAATGAACTCAAACCTGACATGGAACCCAAAGATTTAGGCTCGTTCCAACAAGATATTACAGCATGGGTTGAGCAATATTTTGAAGAATATGCTTCAGAGGTTGGGCAAGACTTATTGCGAGATGTACTCTATACATCAAACTCGGATTCTAATGCCCGTAAATGTGAGACTTTAATTATCCAGCAGCTCGATATTATTCAAAACAGGGCAAAATTACGTAATGAGCTTACTATACCTAATCAGGTAATCATCGAGGCAGTAATCGCACCTATGTTATTTCGAATTTTATTCACCAATCATGATCTTAGTCTTGAGTATGTATATGACCTTTTAAACCGTCTTTTTATAAAAAATAAGTAGATAAAATCTATAAAAAGACTAGTCCCTTGTTTTTATTAAATAAATATATATCAATCTTTCTTATTATTTAAAAAATAAATTCTCATAATTTAAGATTGATATGAGGATGAGTTAATCATTTATTTTTGAAATACTTGTTCTGCTCATTTAAAAATCAAAAATAAACATAGATAATGCATGATGTAATTAATTAAATTATTTTATAAACATGCATTTATGTAAATTTTTAAAGACTTTGAGTTTTATGAAACTTATTGAGATAAATATTTTCTATACAAAAATATGCATGGTTTTTAAATTTTACATTTTTTAAATTTATGACACAGGGTGTTTTTTATTCTTTACAATGGCTCCACTTCATTTAAAGCAGCTTGTGGTGCACGCTTTATATTTTATTTTTTTATCCCCATCGAAAAGGTATTTAGATAATGGATTTCAATACCCTTGACCAAGAAACGGTACAGAAAAAACAAAAGTTTCATCAAATTTTGTATGTACAGGTCATCTTTGCAATTATTTTGGGCATTTTAATTGGTCATTTTTACCCAGAACTTGGCGAGAGCTTAAAACCGCTTGGTGATGCATTCATCAAAATCGTCAAAATGATTATTGCTCCCGTAATCTTTTTGACAGTGGTTACCGGTATTGCCAGCATGACAAACATGAGTCGAGTTGGGCGAGTGACAGGTAAGGCAATGCTATACTTCCTTACTTTTTCTAGCCTTGCGCTTGTGGTTGGTATGATTGTGGCTAATATCATTCAACCTGGTAAAGGCCTAAATATTGACCCGGCAACCTTAGTCAACGATAAAGTAAATAGTTACGTTGAAAAGGCTCATGCTACAAATATCACTGACTTTTTCATGAATATTATCCCGCAAACATTAGTGAGTCCGCTTGCTGGTGGTGAAATTTTGCAGGTTCTATTTGTGGCAGTCCTATTTGGTATTTCTTTAGCTGCCTTGGGTGACCGTGCACGTCCAATTACTGATTTTTTAAATAACCTCACGGCTCCGGTTTTCTATTTGGTTGGCATGTTAATGAAACTTGCACCAATTGGAGCTTTTGGTGCTATGGCATTTACTATCGGTGCGTATGGAATTGAATCAATCGGTAATTTATTACTATTGATTATGACCTTCTATATCACGGCAGTGCTGTTCGTATTAATCATTTTAGGGGCTGTAGCACGCTACAATGGCTTTTCAATTATCGATTTAATTCGTTACATCAAAGACGAACTCTGGTTAGTTTTAGGTACAAGCTCTTCTGAAGCTGCTTTACCATCTTTAATGGATAAAATGCAAAAAGCAGGTTGTGAAAAATCTGTAGTAGGTCTAGTCATTCCGACAGGTTACTCATTTAACCTTGATGGAACTAACATCTATATGACTATGGCGGCTTTATTTATTGCACAAGCATGTAATGTTGATTTATCAATTGGTGAGCAGGTTGCATTGCTTTTAGTGGCAATGGTGAGTTCTAAAGGTGCGGCAGGGGTAACGGGCGCAGGCTTTATTACACTCGCAGCTACTTTATCGGTAGTACCTGCTGTACCAGTGGCAGGTATGGCGCTTATTTTAGGTATTGACCGTTTTATGTCGGAGTGTCGTGCATTAACTAATTTAATTGGTAATGCATGTGCAACCATTGTGGTTGCCCGTTGGGACAAAGCTCTGGACAAGGACGTTCTAGATAAAGCTTTACGCAAATCGAAAACGAATTAATTTTTTAATTCGAAATAAAAAACCTGTAGCAACTGGCAAATCGGGAGAGGTGCTGTGCTACAGGTTTTATTATTTAATGATCAAAAAAATATAATTTAAAAACTATATACTCATTAATAGTTATTAAGGAAAGCCACTATAAAAATTTCACAAATTTTCGTATAGAACTACTTTTTAAAAAGCAGAACTTTTGAGTTATCTACACTATAAAAATAGTATACAAACTCGCCTGGATTTATGCTTTTAAGTGATCCTCAAACTCTTCACCTAATTGCATTGCTAAAGCATTACCTGCCAAATCACAGGTCACTAAGCCATATTCTTTTTTAAAACTGAAAGTAAAACCTTTTCCATCAGCAAGGTTTTTAACCGAATACCCTAATTTTTCTAACCAAATACGGAACGCAATTAAATTTTTCGCTTTAACAACCTTTTTCACGTGAGAACTCCTTCTATCCGTGTCTTACACCTTATTTATTAATAGGGATTTACTCGAATTTTTTAAAGGGGGAAAACTTTGTTTTATTTTGCATCTTGTAAAAAAAGTAAAATAGATAAAGCAATATCCTTCATTTTATAAATTTATTAAGTTTTTATGTAATTAATCTGAATGTTTATAAATTTTAAGTTTTTGTTTTTTATATAGATTTTAAAATAATGATATTGGGTTAAAATTTAATCAATTTAAATTAATCTAAAATCAATAAATGTAAAAAATAATTTCATGCAACATGCTTTATTCAAAAAGATACAGTTCTTAAAATTAAACTGTATCTTGGTTGAAAGCTTATAATTTTAAAAATTGTCTTTTAAGCTACGTAAGTGAGCGAACTCATCTACACTTTCAGCACGTAAAAAGGGATTTGTTGCTAGTTCAAGTTCAATACTACTTGGCAAGGTAATTTTACCTTCTTGACGAAGCATACGGACTTGTTCAGCACGTTCTTGCAGTGCGTGGTTTTCAGGCTCTACACTCAAGGCAAATTCCGCATTAGAAAGTGTATATTCATGTGTGCAATACACTTTGGTTGCAGTGGGTAGTGCAGCAAGACGATTTAGTGAGTGGTACATCTGTTCTGCTGTACCTTCAAATAGTCGCCCGCATCCCATTGCAAATAAGGTATCTCCACAAAAGAGGGCATTAAGCTCTTCAATAAAATATACAATATGACCTAAGGTATGGCCTGGTGTTGCAATAATCTCTACTTTTAAATCATTAAATTTTAGATGATCATCGTGTTGTAAGGGATGAGTAATGCCAGGGATTTTACTTAGTTCATCTCTTGGGCCATATACCGCCATAGGCGTGTTAGCCGTTAAATCAGCAACACCACCGATATGGTCTTTATGCCAATGGGTAAGCCAAATCTGTTTTAAAGTTAATTGATGTTCTTGGCAAAAGTGGGTGACTAACTCAGCCTCTGTTGGATCAACTGCAACAGCTTCATGAGTCTCAGTATCTTCTAAAATCCAGATATAGTTTTGTAGGGCATTTTGCACATCAATATAATGAATTCTATAACGCATTTTTTTATCCTGAAACTAAATCCAAAAGCAGTATCTACGGGCTAATTTTGATAATAACAGAAATTACCTTGAGTAACCTGTCTAATAAAATGTCCTATAAATTAGACTCTCTAAAATAAAAAAGCCCTCATAAAAGAGGGCTTTTTTAGGAGTTCAATTAGCGCATTTTTGCGAGCCAATTTCCTAGCATTTGAACGATTTGTACCAAAAGTAATAATACAATAACCGTTAAAATAACGACGCTTGTATCAAAACGTTGATAGCCATAAGAAATTGCCAAGTCACCAATACCACCAGCACCAACTGCACCAGCCATAGCGGTTGCACCAATAAGGCTAATCGTAGCAGTGGTTAAGTTCAAAATAAGCGAACTACGAGCTTCAGGTAAGATAAAGCGCGAAATAATCTGCCAAGGTGTTGCACCCATAGCTTGAGCAGATTCGATAATTCCTTCATTTACTTCAAGCAGGGAAGTCTCAATAAGACGTCCCATATATGGTCCAACGTAAATTGTTAAAGGAACGATCGCTGCCCATGTACCAATTGAAGTTCCTACCAATAATTTGGTCAGTGGAATAACTGCAATAAGTAAAATAATAAATGGCAGAGAACGTAAAGCATTTACAATTGGGTTGAGTAAATGATAAATGAATTTATTTGGCAAAATGCCTTCTGGGCGGGTTACAAGTAGAATAATCCCTTGGATAAAGCCCCAAATACCACCAAATAAAAGCGCAAAGAATACCATATGGAAGGTTTCTTGTAACGCAGTTACAAACTGGTCAATTGAAAGTGAACTGTGCCAGAAAGGTTGAGTAAGTTCAGTTAACCACTGTACGATTAAATCTCTCATACTTGATCTCCTGATTGAACTACACTCACTTCATTTTTCTCTAAAAACTCAATTGCCTGACGAATCAACTGTGGATCACCTAAAAGCTGTACAAACATCTGACCAATGACGGTGCCGTTAATTTCAGTCATATTGGCAAATAAGATATTTAAACTAATATCAAATTGTTTAATAAGCGACTGAATCACAGGCTCTTGTGCTGAACGCCCTAAGAACTGTAAGCAATAAATGCTGTGATGATGCTGGTTTTCCAGTTGATTTAAAATATTTACAGGCAACTGCTGATGTAAAACAGTTTGTATAAAGTTTTTAGTTGTCGGATGTTGTGGATTACTAAAGATATCAATGGTTGAGCCTTGCTCAATCACTTTACCAGCTTCCATGACAGCAACATGGTCACATACAGTCTCAATCACATCCATTTCATGAGTTACCATGACGATTGTGATTTTTTGCTCTTGGTTAATTTTCTTTAATAATTCTAAAACCGACTTTGTCGTTTGTGGGTCGAGGGCAGAGGTGGCCTCATCACACAAAAGAATTTTAGGGTGGTTGGCTAAAGCACGAGCGATACCAACACGTTGTTTCTGACCGCCAGATAATTCATCCGGATAAGCATCTTTTTTATGCTTAAGATCAATGAATTCAAGTAACTCATTTAAACGCTTTTCACGTTCTGCTTTGCTGTAATTTAGCAGACGCATTGGCATTTCAATATTTTCAGCAACTGTTTTGGTTTGAAGCAAATTGAAGTGCTGGAAAATCATACCAATATTTGCACGTTCCTGACGTAATGAACGCGCATCCAAAGCAGTGAAGTCCTTTTGATTAATGATAACCTGACCTTCATTTGGTCGTTCAAGTAAGTTAATCAGGCGGATTAAAGTACTTTTACCTGCACCACTATAGCCGATAATGCCGAAAATACTGCCTTCAGGAATTTCCAAATTAATTTGGTCCAGTGCACGTATAGTTTGGCCTTTAAGCTGATAGTGCTTTGAAATGTTTTTAAATTGAATCATGTCGTCAAAAACTATGCTAAAAAGAAAAAACAGGCAAAGAGTCTTTGCCTGTTTCGCGTTGCAGCTATTATATTACTATTTAGCTTGCGTGAGGTAGCTGATTGGCTGATTCACGTCAACTTTTGTACCACCAAAGTGTTGTTCAACGTATTTTTTAACAGCTTCAGTGTGGTAAAGCTGACCAACTTTCTGAAGAACAGGGTCATCTTTACGTGATTCAGCAGTTGCAAGAATATTTACATTCAGCTTTGTACTTTGGTCAACTGGCTCATAATAGATAGAATCTTTAAGCACATTTAAACCACCTTCCATTGCTAAAGTATTACCTAAAACAATTGCATCAACTTCGTCTTTTACACGAACAGCAGTTGCCATTTGAATTGGTTTAATGTCAATTTTTTTGCTGTTGTCAGTAATATCGCTTGGAGTGCCTTTCGCTGGATCAAAGTCAGCTTTAAGCTTGATTAGACCTGCGCTTTGTAACAATAACAATGCACGAGCTTCGTTCGCTGCATCATTAGGAATAGCAATGCTTGCACCTTGAGGGAACTCATCAACTTTTTTGTATTTACTCGAGTAAATACCCATTGGTTCAAGATAAGTTGTAGCAACAGGAGCAATCTTATCTTTATTTGAAGCATTAAATGCAACAAGGTAGGCATAAGATTGGAATGCATTTAGGTCAACTTCTTTGTTTGCAGTAGCTGTATTCATTGCAACATAATCTGTGAAGTTTTTTACCTCAAGTTTAAGACCGGCAGCTTTAGTTTCCGGTAAAGTTGCAATATAGCGCCAAATATCAGCGTCAGAACCAGTTGAAGCAATGACTACAGTTTGTAACTGAGCAGAGTCTTTGCCATTTTGTGGTTCATTTTGCTGTTTGCCGCAAGCTGCAAGTAATACTACAGACACGCTTAAAAAAAGACTGATCAGCTTTTTCATGTAAAAAAAGTCCTGATTATGAGAGATCCCAACCATTCGGGTTGGCTCTCAGCTGGGAAAATTGGTGATGTTGAAAGTTCCAACGGTTTAACCAATCATAACAATAAAAACATATTCAATATAGTGGACATGTTTCGTTCTTATTAATCAGAATTGAATAAAAATTAAGATTAATATGAATATTTGTGATAAGTGAATAAGCAAAATAAAAAAGCCCTCATAAGAGAGCTTTTTTACTATTTAAATTTTTATTCAGCTTTTTCACGAGCAATAGCACGGTAACCGATGTCACTGCGGTATTGCATACCTGTGAAGGTTACTTGCCCACATACTTCTAAAGCATTGATTTGTGCTTCAAGAACGCTGTCACCTAGAGCAGTCACGCAAAGCACACGTCCGCCAGAAGTAACAATATGGCCGTCTTCACGAGTAGCAGTACCTGCATGGAAGATTTTAGTATCTTCTGGTGATTGACCGATACCTGAGATAACGTCACCTTTACGCACGCTGTCTGGGTAACCTTCTGCTGCAAGTACAATACCGATTGACTTACGCTCATCCCATTCTGCTTCGCTTGGTAAGTTACCTGCGATACCTGCTTCAACCAAATCAACAAGAGATGACTTCAAACGCATCATGATAGGCTGAGTTTCCGGATCACCGAAACGGCAGTTAAACTCAATTACGCGTGGTTGACCTTGTTCATCAATCATTAAACCAGCATATAAGAAGCCAGTATAAACATGTCCATCAGCAGCCATACCATCAACAGTTGGGCGCATAATTTCATTCATTACACGCTCAAAAACGTCTGGAGTCACAACTGGAGCAGGAGAGTAGGCACCCATACCACCTGTGTTAGGACCTTGGTCACCTTCAAAAATACGTTTGTGATCTTGTGAAGTTGCCATTGGTAAAATGTTTTTACCGTCAATCATACAAATGAAAGAAGCTTCTTCACCAGCAAGGAACTGTTCAATTACAACACGTGAGCCTGCATCACCAAATTTGTTGCCTGCAAGCATGTCATCAATGGCTGCAAAAGCTTCTTCATTGGTCATTGCAACGATAACGCCTTTACCAGCCGCAAGACCGTCAGCTTTAATTACAATTGGTGCGCCATTTTTTTCAACATAAGCTTTTGCTGCATCAACTTCCGTAAATACTTCATAAAAAGCAGTTGGAATGTTGTGTCGTTTTAAAAAGTGCTTAGCAAATGCTTTTGAACCTTCAAGCTGTGCTGCATATTGAGTAGGTCCCCAAATTTTTACGCCTGCTTCACGTGCAGCATCAACAACACCATTTACTAATGGCGCTTCTGGGCCAACAACAATCAGTTCAACATTATTTTCTTTAGCAAAAGCAATAATTGCAGGGTTGTCTAAAATATCGAGCTGAACGTTAACGCATTTTGGTTCTGTTGCAGTTCCTGCGTTACCAGGCGCAACGAAAACTTGAGTAACTTTGGCATCTTGCGCGATTTTCCATGCTAAAGCATGCTCACGCCCACCACTACCTAAAACTAAAATATTCATTTTTAATTTGTTCCTTAACTTTAATCCTTTTTCATCCCCCTCTATTTCTCAAGGTGGAGAGATAGTTCCATTATTGTGGAAAACCCTCCTGAATAAAAGGAGGGTTAGGGAGGACTAAATTTAAATTAGTGGCGGAAATGGCGCATACCAGTGAAGACCATTGCAATTCCAGCTTCATCAGCAGCTGCAATAACTTCTTCATCACGCATAGAACCACCCGGTTGAATAATACATTTAATGCCAGCTTTCGCTGCATTATCAATACCGTCACGGAACGGGAAGAATGCATCAGATGCCATAACTGCGCCTTCAACAACCAGACCAGCATGCTCAGCTTTAATTGCTGCGATACGTGCTGAGTTAACACGGCTCATTTGGCCTGCACCTACACCAATAGTTTGACGGTTTTTGGCATAAACAATAGCGTTTGATTTTACGTATTTCGCAACTTTCCATGCAAAAATAAGATCATCAATTTCTTGTTCGGTTGGTGCACGTTTAGTCACAACTTTAAGATCATCTTTGGTGATCATGCCCAAGTCTTGGTCTTGAACAAGTAAGCCGCCGTTAACGCGTTTATAGTCAAGTTGTGGAGCACGTGCATCAATTGCAGGTAATTCACCACATACTAAAACACGAACATTTTTCTTCGCGCCAGTAACTTCAAGTACACCATCAGCAATGCTTGGAGCAATAATTACTTCAACGAATTGGCGATCTACAATTGCTTGAGCAGTAGCAACGTCTAACTCACGGTTAAATGCAATAATACCGCCGAAAGCAGATTCTGGATCTGTTGCGTAAGCTAAATCATAAGCAGCTTTAATACCGTCTAAAGAAACGGCAACACCACAAGGGTTAGCATGTTTTACGATGACACAAGCTGGTTTTGCAAATGATTTCACGCACTCAAGGGCAGCATCAGTATCAGCAATGTTGTTATAAGACAATTCTTTGCCTTGTAATTGTTTTGCAGTAGAAACAGAAGCTTCTTTTGCATTTGCTTCAACATAGAAAGCAGCAGATTGGTGTGGATTTTCACCGTAACGTAAATCTTGTGCTTTGTTTAATTGGGTATTGAACGTACGAGGGAATAAATCTGCTTCACCTTCGGCCTTACCAACGCGAGCGCCTAAGTAAGAAGCAATCATGCCGTCATATTGAGCTGTATGTTCAAATGCTTTAACTGCTAAATCAAAACGCGTTTCATAAGAAAGTGAACCAGAAGCTTTTAATTCGCTAATAACTGTATCGTAATCTGAAGCATTTACCACAATACCGACAGATGCATGGTTCTTGGCAGCAGCACGTACCATTGTTGGACCACCGATGTCGATATTTTCGATAGCATCAGCAAGAGAACAGTTAGGTTTAGCTACCGTAGCCGCAAATGGGTAAAGGTTAACGACAACTAAATCGATTGGATCGATGTTGTGTTCTTGCATAACAGCTTCGTCTAGACCACGACGAGCCAAAATACCGCCATGAATTTTTGGATGTAGTGTTTTAACACGGCCATCCATCATTTCCGGGAAACCGGTATGTTCAGATACTTCAACAACAGCAATATTATTATCTTTAAGCAACTTGTATGTGCCGCCTGTAGATAATAATTCTACCCCTAAAGCTGCAAGGTTTTGAGCAAATTCGACAATTCCTGTTTTGTCTGATACAGAAATCAAAGCACGTTTAATAGTCATGATGTTCAAGTCAACAATTTCAAGTCTACGGATTAAAACCAATTAGAAGCACAAAAAAAATGCCCACGAAGCCGTGAGCATTTTATCATTTATTCACTCATTAAACCGTGAGCTTTTAACTTTTTACGTAAAGTGCCACGGTTGAGTCCAAGAATTTCTGCGGCACGTGTTTGGTTACCACGAGTATATTCTAGAACTACAGATAAAAGAGGTTTCTCCATTTCTGCTAGCACCATGTCATATACCTGAGATGGTTGCTCACCTTGCAATTGTGCAAAATAATGGCGAACTGCGCGATCCACGTGGATGCGAAGAGCAACATCAGATTGTGCAGTAAAAATAGGAGATTTGCTATTCATGCGAGTTAATCCGAAAATCAAATACTAGCTTGGGTAAAGTAGTATATAAATGTGGTCTAAAAATACGGAGTCCTGTTTTAGATCCTAAAACAGTGACTCTAAAACATAAGAACAATTAGCTTGCCATATTTCTTCGTATTGAGTAAAAAATAAGCGTAACAATAATTAAATATTTGTTACAGCCCCCTCAAAAACAAAAAAAGTTAGGCTATGCGCTTAATGTAGAAAAGCACACATGCTTAACAGTATATTTTTTGAATTGAGAGCGAGGAGTATATGAGTCAAAGCTTTCGTGGCGCGTATCATACCATTGTCTAGGAAAAAGTGAGCAAATTAACTGCATTTTTTTTTAATTTTTTTTCACTTTTTTTACAAATTAGGGGTGGACAATTTCTAATCGATAATTTACTAGGCTTTTTTTGCTTTTATTTAGCTCAACTTGGAATCTAAAAGGCGTATTGGTCGGAATGCGTTGAATACCACGTAAATTTTCGACCAAGTATTGTTGAGGGGTAAAAATGATTTCTTCTTGATCGGTTTCTTTGCCAAAGCTGAGTTTTAGGTTGGGCAACTCAATACTTTTATTATTCTGATTTATAAGAACACCTGAAAGTTGAGTATGCTCTGTACCAATTTTACGTAGCTTTACCTTTTCTATATAAAGAAGTTGATATTGTTCAGCTGACTTGTTGCAATGCAATATTTGACAAACATAATTAAATGCATGGCTAATCGCAGGGCTTTGTTGCATGAGTTTAGGGTTAAACCAAAGAATCTGAAAAGTAAAAACCAAAATCAGAATCAGATTTGCAGAACTCCAAAGCGTATAGTACAACCAGCTATGCTTTTTACCGCTATCTTGCTCAGGAGAGGTTGCTTGCTCAGCCAAATTAAGGTTAGGAAGAGCATTAATAGGTTCATTATGGAAGTAATTTAAATTATTCAAATAAGTCAAAAGATCAATATTAGAGTTTTCAACTTTTTGATCAAAGATATCTAATACATGAGAATGGGTCATATATCGTGTTTGCATAGAGCCATGAGCTAAAGCAGATGAGTTTACCGCTTCCGGCTGCTCAACATTTACTAAATTAGTCAGAGCATTAAAATTTAAATTACATTTAGGGCAACAAACCATACCCTGAGCAACAGTTAACTGAGTAAGAGAAACTTTATAAACTGTTAGACACTTAGGGCAGCGGGTTTGTTTTTCATTCATGAGTTAAAACATCTCAATTTGTTGTTTTACGTTTTCCTGAAATGCGGCACCAGTTTTCTTCGCGCTTTTCGACATCTAATATATCAAAAAATTCAGAATAAACACCTGAAACATCAGCAACTTGCTCTTCGATTACACCAGCAAGTGCGAAATCACCATCAGATTTAAGTAATTTTGCAAACTCTGGCGCAAGTGCCATTAAAGGACCCGCTAAAATATTTGCGACTAAAACATCTGCTTGTTGAGGTTTGAATTCTTGATCAAACTCTTCAGGAAGACCTACATATAAACGGTCTAATACACCATTGAGTTCTGCATTTTGTTTAGTTGCTAAAACTGCTTGTGGGTCAATATCTGTCGCATAGACTTTCTTAGCGCCTAATAATAAAGCTGCAACACCTAAAATGCCTGAGCCACAGCCATAATCAATCACGATCTTATCTTTAACATCAGTTTTACCTAACCATTGTAAGCATAAGAAAGTACTTGCATGATTACCTGTACCAAAAGCAAGGCCTGGGTCAAGCTTAATATTTATAGCATCTGCTTCTGGTGGCTCTAACCATTCAGGAACAATCCAGAATTTTTCCCCAATCTGAATTGGTTCATAATAATCCATCCATGCGCGTTCCCAAACTTGATCTTCAAGTTCTTCATGACGCATCGGCACATCTGGAAGTTGTGCTTTTAAGAAAGCTTCTAAAGTATCAACATCAATTGGGTCTTGTTCGTCTTGTTGGTAAATACCAGTAACAATGACTTTGTTCCAGAGTGGTGTTTCACCTGGTAATGGTTCCAGTAAAGCCTGATCTTCGGCATCATCCAAAGTTACGCTTACCGCACCTAGAGACATTAAAAGTGTTTCTGTGAATTCAACTTGTTCTTGATCAACGGTAATGTGTATTTGTAACCACTTCACGAAAAGGACCTAAAATTTTATTTAAAGGCATATTGTAGCTGACTAGAGTAGTTTAAAAAAGAAAACGGCCCATCTTTAATGGACCGCTTTTTGAAAATGATGATGTGATATAGGAGAATATAAAACGATTTCTCTATATCTTAAGTCAAAACTGTATTAAGGAGCAGGGGCCTTGAATTGTAATTTGCCATTTTCGTTCGGCTGGCAAGTACCATTAAAGGTTACACCGTTGTGATTGTAAGAAACCCATTCACCTTGCTGTTTTTTTGCACATACTCGAATTTGTTTTTGAGTTTCAGCTTTGCTCGTGTCAGCAGCGTGTGTAAAAGTTACGCCTGAAAAACAAATTAGAGATGCTGTTAAGATTTTCAACATGGTCGTTTTCATTTTGTGTTCCTTCTAGTTGCGTTAATTTTAAAGTCATAGAAGTGCTGTACGTTTTTTATTCTAAAATGAAAAAGTTTTAAAAACATTCACTTTGTATTGAATTCATGAAACAAAATGTCAAAACATGTGGCTTACCGTAAATCATGTCACGACAATTTTGTAATTATGTACATCTATGAGCAGATAATTTTGCTATAATGTTCCGTCTTTTTTTTCTGGTGTTTTTGTACTCATGCACTATCCTAAAGTTTATGATGTTATCGTTATCGGTGGCGGTCACGCAGGTACGGAAGCGGCGCTTGCTGCTGCGCGTATGGGACGACAGACTTTGCTTTTGACCCATAACATTGAGACTTTGGGTCAGATGAGCTGTAACCCAGCAATTGGTGGCATTGGTAAGTCGCACTTAGTTCGTGAAATTGATGCGCTTGGCGGTGCAATGGCTTTAGCTGCCGATAAAGGCGGTATTCAATTCCGTATTTTAAACTCGCGTAAAGGTGCAGCAGTACGTGCAACGCGTGCTCAGGCTGACCGTGTTCGCTATAAAGCTGCGATTCGTGAGACCTTAGAAAACCAAGCAAATCTTGATATTTTCCAACAAGCGGCTGATGACCTGATTGTTGAGGGCGATACAGTTAAGGGTGTTGTGACCCAAATGGGTATCCGCTTTGATGCAAAAACTGTTGTGTTAACTACTGGTACATTCTTGGGCGGTGTTATTCACGTTGGTTTAGAGAAATCAAGCGGCGGTCGTGCTGGTGATCCTCCTTCTATTGCTCTTGCTCAGCGTCTTCGTGAATTGAAATTACCGGTAGGCCGTTTAAAAACAGGTACACCTCCGCGTATTGATGCACGTTCAGTTGATTTTTCAGTTATGACACCACAACCAGGCGACTTCCCGTCTCCGGTAATGTCGTTCATGGGTGATGTGTCTATGCACCCAGAACAAGTGAATTGCTATATCACGCATACTAACGAAAAAACTCATGACATTATTCGTGGTGGCTTAGACCGTTCACCAATGTATACCGGTGTTATTGAAGGGGTAGGTCCACGTTACTGTCCTTCAATTGAAGATAAGATTCATCGTTTCTCTGATAAAGACTCGCATCAGGTATTCTTAGAGCCAGAAGGCCTTGATACACATGAGCTTTATCCAAATGGTATTTCGACTTCATTACCATTTGATGTTCAGTTTGAACTTGTGCGCTCGATTCGCGGTATGGAAAATGCCCATATCTTACGTCCGGGTTATGCAATCGAATATGACTATTTCAACCCGCAAGCTTTGAAATTTACCCTAGAAACCAAAGCAATTAACGGCTTGTATTTTGCAGGGCAAATTAATGGTACTACCGGTTATGAAGAAGCTGGTGCCCAAGGTTTACTTGCAGGCTTGAATGCTGCACGCCGTGCATGGGAACAAGAAGAATGGACACCTAAACGTGACCAAGCTTATATAGGTGTATTGGTTGACGACTTGATTACTTTAGGTACGAAAGAGCCATACCGTATGTTCACTTCACGTGCGGAATATCGTTTGATGTTACGTGAAGATAATGCCGATCAACGTTTAACAACTATTGGTCGTGAGCTTGGTTTGGTTGATGATGTTCGTTGGGCGGCTTATTGCGAAAAAATGGAAGCAGTTGAGCGCGAAACATCTCGTTTACAACATTTATGGGCGGCACCTAACAACCCAATGGGTAAAAAGTTTGTTGAAATGACAGGTGCTGATTTAAGTAAAGAATGTAGTGCGATTGATTTGCTTAAACGTCCTAATATTAATTTTGCTCAAATTGCGGAACTTACAGGTTCTGAAGTTTCACAACAGGTCGGCGAGCAAATTGAAATTGCTGTTAAATACGAAGGTTATATCAACCGTCAGCATGAAGATGTAGCTCAATTAAAACGTCTTGAAGAAACCAAAATTCCTGCTGATTTTGATTATGACGTCGTTTCAGGTTTATCTCGCGAAATTACTCAGAAGTTGAAAACAGTTCGTCCGGAAACATTAGCTCAAGCGAGCCGTATTCCTGGTGTTACCCCAGCTGCTGTTCAGCTTGTAATGATCACGATTCGTAAAAATAATATGACGAAAAAAACGGCTTAATTATTTAAACGTGTAAAAAAGCCCGGTTAAGACTGGGCTTTTTTATTTTCTGATCAAAAAATATATGGAATTTTCCTAAGCATCAAAAGAGATTTTGCATCCTTTTTTTCTTATTTCACAAGTTTTAAAGCGAAAGTTATATTAAATTCACGTTCAAACAAGAGGGCTTTAAACATGACAATGAAATCAATTCGCTACAATGGATATGATTTGGCATGCCAATGCTCATGTTCAACATAGCGCAAAAGAAGAAGCAGATCAGTTTTGGTGGGGGAAAACATATTGATCTGAAAATAAATAAAAGTATAAATGCCAATATAAAATTAAGAAAATTACAATTCAAAATCTAAAGAGAACCATATGGTTCTCTTTTTTATATCTACTGATTATGTGCTATCAGGCTCAATTTCTCGCACAGCATTGTGTACTTGGACTGGCTCAATATGAAGCAGTTTTTTACCAAAACTCCGTAACCACCATACGAGTTGGGATGTAAATGGAACGGTCGCCGTAACTTCGACAATATTTTCTTCAATTGGGGTAATGGTCTGATCTTTACTTAACTGACTTTCATAAAAAGTTTTAGCAGTTTGCTCGGTCATGGTTAAAGTAAGCTGAATAGATTCAGTAGGTTGGTTGTAATCTACTCTGAAACCTAAAGCCCCTGAGTCAATATAATGGTCAATATCGAAATTGACAGGGTGTAAAGCCCGACTTTCTAAAACTTTAGCGGATTTGAATCGGTGCAAGGCAAATGTTTGTACTTCAGTTTTATCATGGCGAGTACAAATTAAGTAAATCACAGCACCTTTTTGGACCAAAGCAAGAGGATTTAAAATATAAGTTTTATCTTCGCCTTGATTTACACGGGCCCGATAGACACACTCAATCTGTTTGTCTTGTAGTAGACCCTCATAAATTGCCTGCTGAGCAGCACGGTCCACTACAGGTGGAATAAGAGGTTGGCTTGCTGGCACAATACGGACACGATTAATCCACTGTCTTACATTATTTTGTGTAGATAGACTACGTTTTGCCAAATCGAACCAAGGCCCCATCTCATCAAGTAGACTGGGTGGAAGTAAATGTTTGAGATGTTCCTCAACCATCATAAAGGTTACAGCTTGAGAGCTTGTCATATGCGGTAAGCTTTGAATTGGTGCATCTGATTGCCAACGCCAGCCTTGAGGTACAGCTTTATTACTTTCAATTGGAAAACGCTGAGCAATTTGGTTTAAATCACGCTGAATTGTCCTTAAACTGATTTCAATACCTTCACGCTCAAGCATTTCTTGCAATTCTCGAGTTCCGATCCATTTACCGGTAGGAAGGCGAGATAGAATCTGCCATTGGCGATATAAACTATTTGAAGTTTCTTTTTCTGTTACAGACATAAGCGTAATACATCTATATCCAATTGCTTTGGTGTCAACACAATAAAAAAACTTTACAGATTTAGCAAGTTTGTCAGATTCGGTTTATAGCAGCTTTTACAATCAATGCTAAAATTTAGAAGAAAGTTATAACAATGATACTCAATAAGCATTATAGATATATAAGTGGCACTGAAATTGCTTATTTAAAAATGAAATATAGATAAATGATAAGACGAGGTTGCTATGTCAGAACAAGAGAAAGACCTACAAGCCGATATTGATTATTTTTTACAGGAACAGGCGACCAACGCATTACTTAACCAAACTTCGTTTATAGAAAATCTTTCCGTACAGTCGAACCTATTTGAACAACTAAAATCGCAGTTTTTTAATGAGATGTTGGATGATGCAACGTCTAACGGTGTGGCCTCTAAAAAAATTGAACAATGGCTGAGCATTCGTACTTTGGATGAGTTGAAACAATTAAATGCGGAGGCTAAGCAACATTTTCTCTATCACGGCATTACATTTAACGTATACGGTGATAAGGAGGGAGTGGAGAGAACGATACCTTTTGATCTCATTCCAAGGGTTATTGAAAAAAAACAGTGGGAAAAAATCGCAGCTGGCTGCGCACAGCGAGTTAAAGCGCTTAATTATTTTTTAGATGACATCTATCATGGTCAACATATTTTAAAAGAGCAATTAATTCCGGAAAGTCAGATTATTTGTCATGAGGCTTTTCAGCCCCATATGCTTAAACACACGCTCAAAGGCAAAATTTATTCTCAAATTAGCGGAATAGATATTATTCGCGACAGTGAAGGCGAGTTTTTTGTACTTGAAGATAATTTAAGAACACCATCTGGCGTATCTTATATGATTGAATGCAGGAATATTAGTCAGCAACTCATGCCTGAGCTCTGCGCTGCTAACAATCTGCAAGGTATTGAACACTATCCAAGCTTATTAAAAGAAATACTTCAAGAAAACTCTGAGATTGATCAGCCTTTTATTGTGGTCTTAACGCCAGGACGTTTTAACAGTGCTTATTATGAACACGCTTTTTTAGCACGTGAAATGGATGTGCCACTGGTCACCAATCGAGATTTATTTGTAGAAAATGATCAAGTATTTGTAAAAACGATTCGCGGCCGTCAAAAGGTTGATGTGATTTATCGCCGTTTAGATGATGATTTTTTAGACCCACTTGCATTTAGACCTGATAGTGCTTTAGGTGTGGCAGGTTTAATGTCTGCTTATTTACAGAAAAATGTAGTGATTGCCAATGCACCCGGCACTGGAGTAGCTGACGATAAATCGATTTATCCATATGTTGATCAGATGATCCAATATTATTTGGGTGAAACACCAATTTTGAAGAATGTACCTACTTACCAGTGCCGTGAGAAAGAACATCTGGACTATGTACTGGCTCATTTAGATCAATTGGTCATTAAAGAAGCTCAAGGATCGGGTGGATATGGCATGTTAATTGGTCCTAAAGCAAGCTCATGTGAAATTGATGAATTTAGACAAAAACTGATTGCTACACCGCATGAATATATTGCCCAGCCAACATTGGCTTTATCGGTTGCACCGACTTTAACTACAGCAGGGGTGGCTGAGCGCCACATCGACCTACGCCCGTTTGTACTCAGTTCTCCTTATCGGACCGAAATTGTGCCCGGAGGTTTAACACGAGTAGCTATGCAGGCAGGTTCTTTAGTCGTTAACTCCTCACAAGGAGGAGGTATTAAAGATACATGGGTCGTTGAAACGCTACATTCTTAATGGTTGGTTAAAGAGGAAATTTATGGTTTTACTCAATTCGAGTGCGCACCACATTTATTGGTTGGGTCGTTATTTAATGCGAATTCAATTTGCTGTATCACATTTGCCATTTACAGATGATGCTAAAGCAGCTCAATTTGCAGCAGCATTTGGGCTAGTCATTGATCAAGCAGAATTACTGAATTGCTATATGTTGGATACGAAACAAACATATTCGTTACTGAATCAGTTCGCTATTGCTAAAGATAATATTCAAGAGTTAAGAGGAATATTATCTTCAAATGCCTATGCAGAATTAAATCATGCGATTAAGGGAGTCCAAGCTCATCCTGATTCATTAAAGCAGGCTTTAGCGAAATGTAATCAAATACTTGATACTGAACATGAAGATATAGCGTTATTTCTGCATTTAGGACAAAAGATAGAATTATTTGATATACAACTACGTTTTCAGCAAGACCTTACACAGCTCTTGCAGGAGTTAGAACAATTACTTCAACAGCTGAATGACTTAGGGTGGAATAAATTAACTCAACCATGGCAATTATTAAAAGATCATCCAAATTGGGAAGCTTATTATAATTTTACCCAGCAGTTGGAATATATGTTCGAGGCATAATTATGAAATTGATGGTTAATCATCAAACGCATTATAACTATACTGAAACTGCTAAAAACAGTATTCAGTATATCAAGATGATGCCTCAAACATCGCTGCATCAACATGTTATGAATTGGGCAATCAGCGTGCCTGGTGACAAGACGCTCAAAAGAGATATTTTTAATAATATTTGGATAACGGCTAGCCAGCGTTATGAGTATCAGCACCTTACTTTTATGGCACAAGGTATTGTAGAGCTTCTAAATACAGAAATAGGAGGAGTAGATGTATCTATACCAATAAATCTATTTCTCCAAAGTACAGAGGCCACTAAATATGATGCTGAAATGTTGGATTTTGCCCAGAGAATTGTAACTGTCAAAGATCGACAACATATTGCTTTGCTCAGTGAAAATATTCTGCAAAAGATGCCATATCAACCGGATAGTACATCTGTTCATACAACGGCTACGCAAGCCTTTCAGGCAGGTCAGGGGGTGTGTCAAGATCATGCACATGTTTTAATCGCTATGTGCCGTGCGTTACAATTACCAGCACGTTATGTCTCTGGTTATCTATTTGATCAAAATTCTCCACACCTTGCCAGTCACGCTTGGGCGGAGGTATTTTTAGATAATCAGTGGTATTGTTTTGATGTGAGCAATCAATTGTTTACACCAAAGCATCATATTTATCTTGCTGTTGGTCGGGACTATCTCGATGTTGCTCCCATTAGGGGAGTGCGAGAAAAAGGTGGTACTGAAAATATGATGTCTGTGGTTCAAGTGCTGGCTTGTTGAATGTAAAGAGAACGAAATGACCTATTGTTGTGCGCTGAGATTGGAACAGGGTTTGGTGTTTATAAGTGACACTCGAACTAATGCCGGGGTCGATCATATTTCTGTGTTCCGTAAACTGCATACTTTTGGAGTAACGGGAGAGCGGTTTATTGCCTTGCAAACAGCAGGCAATTTAGCAACTACACAAGCGGTTATCGGGCATTTGCAAAATGCACTTATTTTGCAACAAGAGCCTAATTTATATAGCATTAATACTATGTTTGAAGTGGCTGATCTGGTCGGTAAAACCTTGAAAAGCGTTTTAGAAGATATTAGTTCAGATACCCAAGAACAAATGAATTATGCCTGTAGTATTTTAGTGGGTGGGCAAATCAAAGGCGGAGATATGCAGCTTTATAATGTTTACCCGCAAGGCAATTTTATTTGTGCCACTACAGATACGCCTTACTTTCAAATTGGTGAAAGTAAATATGGCAAACCTATTTTAGATCGAGCTTTATATTATGCGATGCCATTAGATGATGCTCTTCGTTGTAGTCTAATTTCATTTGATTCTACATTGCGTTCTAATGTCTCTGTTGGTTTGCCGTTAGATGCATTGGTTTATAGTAAAGATAGTTTTGTGATTCCTATGGGTAAGCGAATTACTGAAGACGATCCATATTTTTCACAAATTAGTCGTCAATGGTCAGATACGTTACGCCGTGGTTTACAGGAAATGCCAAAACCTACAGATGATTATTGGCGCTAAAATTTATTCAAAAAAAATCCAAGCAGTGCTTGGATTTTTTATTTAGTGAACTTTAAGTACCCTGACGGACTGGGCGAGAACTTAGACGGCAAAGTAATTCATAGCCGATTGTGCCATTTGCTTCAGCCACATCATCAACTAAACGGTGATTTCCCCAAAGTTCAACTTGGGTGCCAAGTTTTACTTGAGTATTTGTGACATCAATCGCAATCATATCCATACTTACACGGCCCACAACTGGGCAAAGTTTGCCATCAATAGCGACAAAATTTTGCTTAACATAAGCTCTTGGATAGCCATCACCATAGCCAATAGAAACAATGGCGATATCCATAGCCTGTTGAGCACAAAAAGTAGAGCCATAACCCACGTGTTCACCAGCTTCAATATGGTTTAACGCTATTATTTCTGCAGTAAAAGTCATGACAGGTTTCAAATCAAGATCATGCACTGTTTTATCTGCAAAAGGTGAAGCGCCGTAGAGCATAATACCAGGACGTACATAGTCAAAATTTAGTTCTGGCCATTTAAAGATGGCAGCTGAATTACAGCATGATGCTAAAATTGGATCGCAAGTTTCTTTAATATGCAAAAATTGCTGTTTTTGTTGTTCATTTAAAGGATGATCTACATCTGCATTTGCAAAATGCATAGCAAGTACACATGTAAAACCTTCAGACTTTAATGTCTTAATCACTTCAATAATTTCTGGGTTTTTAAAACCTAAACGGTTCATACCGCTATTTAATTTAACCCATACTTTTAAGCCTTGGGCAATATATGCTTGTTTGTGTTTAATTAACCATTCAAACTGTTGTTGATGGTGAATGACGCATTCAAATTTTTGTTCAATTGCGACGGGCATTTCATCTTCAGAAAATACCCCTTCAATTAAAGTAACTGGTTGTTCGAAACCAAGTTCACGGATTTCTAATCCTTCTTGTAGGCAGGCTACACCAAAGGCATCTGAGGCATTTAAGGCTGCTAAACAGTCTTTGACTCCATGTCCGTATGCATTGGCCTTTACCATGCTTACGATTTTTGAATTTGCTGCGAGTTGTTTGACACGGTTTAAATTATATTGAAGCGCTTGGCGATCAATATAAACTGTTGCTTGACGCACCCTCATTTACTCCTTTGGGCTAGAGATAGAGTTTATTCTTCATCATCATATTGGCTGTAATACTCAGGAGAGAGATTACTAAAACGAGTATATTGGCCTTCAAAGGCAAGGCGAACAGTACCAATTGGACCATTACGCTGTTTACCGATGATAATTTCTGCGGTGCCTGCTTCTTTCGATTCTTTGTTATAGACTTCATCACGGTAAATAAACATGATTAAGTCGGCATCCTGTTCAATCGCACCAGATTCACGTAAGTCAGACATTACTGGGCGTTTATTCGGTCGGTTTTCCAGACTTCGGTTAAGCTGAGATAGTGCAATCACAGGACAGTTCATTTCTTTAGCTAAAGCTTTTAAGCTACGTGAAATTTCCGAGATCTCACCAACACGGTTGTCACCCATGCCCGGAACTTTCATTAACTGTAAATAGTCGACCATGATACAGCCGATTTTACCATCATGCATTTTTGCGATACGTCTAGCTCGGGCACGAACTTCAGTAGGTGGTAGGGCAGAGGAGTCATCAATATACAAATGCATTTGTTGAAGTTGCAGAATGGTACCCGTTACTTTAGTCCATTCATCAGCATCCAAATTACCTGAACGTAAATGCCCTTGATGCACTTTACCCATAGCTGAAATTAGACGCATCGCAATAGAGTCTGCTGGCATCTCCATAGAGAATACGAGAGCTGGGAGTTTATTGTATTGCAAAACACTTTCAACCAAGTTCATGGCGAAAGTAGTTTTACCCATAGATGGACGTGCTGCGACAATAATCAAATCACCCGGTTGCATACCAGAAGTTTTATTATCGAGCTCTAAGAAGCCAGTCGTTAAACCAGTAATATTTCCGTCTAATTTTGAAAGTTCATCAAGTTTACTAATTACATCGGCAGTTACAGAACTAATTGCTTTAGGTCCAGAATCTTTTTTATTGTTGTTATGTTGTTCTGCTAAAGAGAAAATACTCGTTTCGGCTAAATCTAAAATTTCACTTACACCTCGACCTTTTGTGTCGTAAGCATTTTGTAAAATTTCAGTACTTACCTTAATCATACTGCGTAGTGTAGAAAATTCTTTAATTTTAGTCGCATAAGTTTCAAGATTATAGAAACTCGAAGGTGAGTCAGCCATAAGCTGCATCAAATATTCTTCACCGCCAATCGCATCGAGTAAATTTTGTTTTAAAAGCCAGTCGTTGACCAAAACCGCATCATACGGTGAGTTTTCCTGTGCTAATTTTTCAATTGCACGATAAATATATTTATGACGAGTGGCATAAAAATCATTTTCTTTGAGTAAGTCACTGACTTGTTCAAAAGATTCAGCAACGGTCATCAGCGCAGCAAGTACAGCTTGCTCAATGGCTAAATTGTGTGGGGGAGTGCGAAACTCTTTAAGTTGGCCTGATTCACTCGTCTTATTTTCTGTTGGAGATGAAAGGGTTAAAGAAGTGGCATTCGCCTGAGACATAATTAGACCTGATGATAAAATGTGTACACAAAAAGGGTTTTAAGCCGAGAACTATCTTAAAACAAAACTAAATAAACTACCTAATTAAAAAACCAATTAAACTGAAGAACTGATCAGGAATTAATATATCTAATTTTATTGCTTAAATTTAAGAGATAAAAAAAGAGCATGCGTAAGCATGCTCTTTTTTTGATGAGAAATTACTCAGATACGATAGTAACGAGAACTTCTGCAACAACATCATGGTGCAATTGAATTGCGATGTTGAATTCACCAGTGTGACGAAGCGCACCGTTTGGTAAACGAACTTCTGCACGGTCAACTGTAAGACCAGCATTCGTTAACGCGTCAGCGATGTCACGAGTACCGATAGAACCGAAGAGTTTACCTTCGTCACCAGCTTTAGCAGTGATAACGATGTTAACTTCGTTCAATTGTTCAGCACGTGCTTGAGCAGCAGCTAATACTTCAGCTTCTTGCTTCTCAAGTTCAGCACGACGAGCTTCGAAAGCAGCAGTGTTAGCTTCAGTAGCTGCAACTGCTTTACCTTGAGGGATAAGGAAGTTACGGCCGTAACCAGCTTTAACTGATACTTTATCGCCTAATTTACCAAGGTTCTTAATGCGTTGTAATAAGATAACGTCCACAGATCACCTCACTTATGGTTGTCAGTGTACGGAATCAAAGACAAGTAGCGAGCTTGTTTGATAGCAAGCGCTAATTGACGTTGATAACGAGCTTTAGTACCAGTGATACGGCTAGGAACAATCTTGCCGTTTTCAGTGATGTACTGTTTTAAAGTATCGATATCTTTGTAGTCGATGTACGCAACATTCTCAGCTGTAAAGCGGCAGAACTTGCGACGACGGTAAAAACGTGCCATTGATGTTCTCCTTATTCAGCTTCTTGAGCAACTTGCTGTGCTTCTTCACGTTGAGCTTTACGCGCACGCTTTTCTTCAGCACTCTTAGCAAGCAATGACTCTTCAGTGATTGCGTGTTCACGACGGATGATAAGGTTACGAATGATCGCGTCGTTATAACGGAATAATTCTTCTAACTCATCAAGCGTAGATTGACCACATTCAACATTCATAAGAATGTAGTGCGCTTTGTGAATTTTGTTAATTGGGTAAGCCAATTGACGACGGCCCCAATCTTCTAAACGGTGAATTTGACCATCAGCTTCTTTGATCTGAGAGATATAGCGTTCAACCATACCTACAACTTGATCGCTTTGGTCTGGGTGTACCAAAAGTACGATTTCGTAATGACGCATTGTCAGCTCCTTACGGTTTAAACAGCCCCTAATAAAATTAGAAGCAAGGAGTCATAGCTAAAAATATAAATAGCTACGTCGCAAAAAATGCGAAGGCTGAATTATAGGTAAAAATTAGACTAAAAACAAATCTTTTGATGAGAAATATAAAAGTTATTTCAGAGAGGAGGAAATCCTCCCTTAATTAAAAGAGAGGAAGATTTGGAGCAGGGGATTGATAGGTAAAGCTAAAACTTAAACTTAGCAAAGTAATTAAGATTACTGAGTAAAGGAAAAAGCGTTTAGCCCAAAGTTGGTCGTTTTCGGCTTTAAATCCAATAATTGATAAATAAAACCAGTATGCGGTCAAAGCATTAAAGGTTATCAAGAAAAATACATTGGTGTAGCCAAAACAATATAACCCATTCAAAACAGCTGCAAACAACAGGATATAGATTACACATTCAATTTTCGTGCGATAAATGGAACGTGCTACAGGCAAGATAGGAATTCCCGCATTTTTGTAATCATCAAAACGATAAATTGCAATTGCCCAAGAGTGAGGCATTTGCCATAAAGCGTATGCTAAAAACAAAAGCAAGGCTGCCACATCAAATTGATGAGTTACTGCTGTATAACCAATAACAGGAGGGCTCGCTCCGGAGATACTACCAATGACGGTTTGATGGATTGAGGTACGTTTAGTCCACAAACTGTAAAAACCGACATAGACAATAAAACCAATCATTGCAAACAAAAATGCGTAACCATTTACACCAAACCACAAAATGCTAAAACCCATTACTCCGAGTACGAAAGCATATACAAGCGCAACAGTAGGAGAGATGGTTTTTTTAACGAGTGCACGGTTTTGAGTGCGCTGCATCTTTGTATCAATATCTTGATCTATAACATTATTAACCACACAACCTGAAGCAACAACTAATGTTGTTCCAATGAGAGTGAGCAATAATAATAAGATGTCTATAGAGCCTTGGGCGGCTAAGAAGAAGCCGCCCAAGGTGGTAATGAAATTACCGAAGAGAATTCCTGGTTTAGTCAGGAATAAATACTTTTTCAACATGACAATCAGTTTAGATCATCATATTGTAGTGAAGGTAATTCATAATCCACACAGAACCGATTAAAAGTACAGCGATACATAGGATTGTGTAGATAAATGCAATCATATTCCAACGTTGTTCAGATGATGTATTCATGTGTAAGAAGTACACAAGTTGTACAAGAACCTGAGCAACGGCAGTGATTGCAATCACTGTAACCAAAAGACCGCGGCTGAAACCACCCGCCATCACCATCCCGAATGGGATGATGGTAAGGATGACAGAAAGAATAAAGCCAACAGTGTATTGCTTAAAGTTACCGTGTGACGCACCAGCAGCATTATGCTCATGACTACTCATTAGAGAACTCCCAGTAAGTAAACGACGCTGAATACACAGATCCAAACGATGTCAAGGAAGTGCCAGAACAAGCTTAAGCAAGCAAGACGACGTGTATTCGGTAAAGTCAAACCTTTAGTTTTGATTTGATACATCAATACCAACATCCACACTAAACCAGAAGTTACGTGGATACCGTGCGTACCTACCAAAGTAAAGAACGATGATAAGAAAGCACTGTGAGTTGGACCATGACCTTCTTCTACAAGGTGATGGAATTCATAGAGTTCCATCCCGATGAAGGTTGCACCAAAAAGGAATGTAATAAATAACCAAGTGATCACTTGATTTACATTCTTTTTATAAGATGCAAGTACCGCAAAACCAAAAGTTACCGATGAAATCAATAAGGCAAATGTTTCAGTTAACACGTAGCCTAATGATTCATGGAACAGGTCATATGCACTTGGAGTTCCTGGTGGAACATGACTGCTTAATACAGCGAACGCAATGAAGAGTGATCCGAAAAGAATCAAGTCACTCATCAAGTATGTCCAGAAACCAAAGACCGTTAAGTCAGTATCATCATGTTCATGATGACCATCATGGCCGTGGTTGTCGTGATGAAGTACTTCAGCCATTTCCTTAGTCCTTCTTCAAGTGTTTTTCAAGTAAAGCATAGCGTTCGTTTTCAATACGCTCAACTTCTGCAGCTGGAACATAGTAATCAACATTCTTAGTGAATGAGCTTACGATCAAGCTAACAACAGCTGCAACGAATGAAACAACAACGAGCCACCAAATATGCCAGATGAGTGCAAAGCCAAGAAGAGTAATGAACATTGCAATGACAAAACCAGCAGCACGGTCAGTCGGCATGTGGATGTCTTCATATTTAGTATTACGTGCGTATGCTACACCGTTTTCTTTGTCAGTCCAGAAACGGTCAATACCGCTTGCATCTGGTTCATGAGCAAAGTTATAGAATGGAGCAGGGGAAGAAGTAGCCCATTCAAGTGTACGAGCATCCCATGGATCGCCTGTGTAGTCCATGTTTTGGTGACGTTGTAAGAAACCAACGATGATTTGCATTAAGAAACATGCAATACCAATCGCAACAAGAACAGCACCGAATAATGCAATCGCAAGGTATGGGTCCCATTCAGGGTTGTCATATGTATTCAAACGACGAGTCATACCCATGAAACCAAGGATATAAAGTGGCATGAATGCAAAATAGAAACCGAAGAACCAGAACCAGAATGCAGCTTTACCCCATGCTTCATTGAGCTTCCAACCAAACATTTTTGGCCAGTAGTAAATGATGCCGGCAAACATACCAAACACCACACCACCGATAATTACGTTATGGAAGTGAGCGATCAAGAATAATGAGTTGTGTACAAGGAAGTCCGCAGGTGGAACAGCCATAAGTACACCAGTTAAACCACCGATACCGAATGTTACAAGGAAGCCAAGCGTCCATAACATTGGAGTAGTAAAGGTGATGCGACCTTTATACATGGTGAATAACCAAGAGAAGATTTTCACACCAGTAGGAATCGCAATAACCATGGTCATGATACCGAAGAATGCGTTAACGTTCGCACCAGCACCCATGGTGAAGAAGTGGTGAAGCCATACAACAAATGCTAATACAGTAATTGCAATTGTTGCATATACCATAGACTTGTAACCGAACAACGCTTTACGAGAGAAGGTTGCAACGATTTCTGAGTATAAACCAAATGCTGGTAATACCAAGATATATACTTCAGGGTGACCCCATGTCCAGATCAAGTTCACATAAAGCATTGGGCTACCGCCAAGCTCATTTGTGAAGAAATGGAAACCGAAGTAACGGTCTAATGTAAGCATCGCAAGAGTACCTGTTAATACAGGGAAAGATGCAATGATTAATACAGCCGTACAAAGTGAAGTCCACGTGAAAATAGGCATATCCATCAATTTCATGCCAGGCGCACGCATTTTGATGATGGTAACGAAGAAGTTAACACCAGATAAAAGCGTACCTAGACCAGAAACCTGAAGTGCCCAGATATAGTAGTCAACACCTACACCAGGAGAATATTGAATACCAGACAGAGGAGGGTAAGCCATCCAACCAGTCGCAGCAAATTCACCTAATACAAGTGAAAGCATCATTAAACCAGCAGCACCAGCGAATAACCAGAAGCTTAAAGAGTTTAATAATGGGAAAGCAACGTCACGAGCACCGATCTGTAAAGGTACAGAGATGTTCATCATACCTACAACTAGACCCATTGCTACGAAGAAGATCATGATTACACCATGTGCGGTGAAGATCTGGTCGTAATGGTCAGGATGTAAATAACCTTCACCACCGCCTTTAGCGAGGAAAAGTTGTAAACGCATCATGATCGCATCGGCGAAACCACGCAAAAGCATGACGACAGATACGATGATATACATGATACCAATCTTTTTATGGTCTACAGTTGTAAACCATTCTTTCCACAAATATCCCCATTTTTTGAAATAGGTGATACCGCCAAGCACAGCAATTGCACCAAGTGCCATAAAGACCATGGTGACAAGTACGATTGGCTCTGTCGGGATAGAGTCCCAACCCAATTTACCAAAAATCATATCCATGTCTTATTCCCCTTGAGCAGCGTGTTCAGCTGCAACATGAGTTTCTGCTGTTGTATGTGCAGCAGAGTGGTCAGCACCATGATAGTTACTCATATAGTGGTTGATAATTGTTTCAAACAATTTTGGTTCAACTGAAGAGTAATAAGTCACAGGGTGTGGCTTAGTCGGGAACGGTTTCATCGCTTCTGCTTTAGCAAGCGCTTCTTGATCACCAGCGGCTTTAGCACGATTTACTAAATGCTCGATTTGGTGCTTAGAACGATCGCCATCACGTAAGGTTGCCAATTCAGCTTGGTCAAGCGTAGTTTTTTGAACTGCTTCTGGGTTAATGGTTGTACCATTACCTGCTTTAACAGCCGCTACCCATTCGTTGAATTGTTGCTCTGTAACGCTATGCGCTTTGAAACGCATTTGAGAGAAACCATAGCCTGAGTAGTTAGAAGAGAAACCACGATATACACCAGTTTCATTTGCTAACAAATGAAGGTGAGTTTGCATACCTGCCATTGCATAAATCTGACCGCCTAACTGTGGAATGAAGAATGAGTTCATCGTGAAGTTAGAAGTGATTTTGAAACTTAACGGAGTTTTCTCTGGGAAACGTACTTCGTTAACAGTCGCAATGTTTTGTTCAGGATAAATAAAAATCCACTTGAACTGTTCAGCAATAACCTGAATAGTTAAAGGTGCTTTATCTGATTCTAAAGGACGGTATGGGTCATACTTGTGGGAACCCCACCAAGTTAACCAAGCTAAAATACCAATAATAATGACAGGAATACCCCATACTACAACTTCAATTGCAGTTGAGTGTGCCCATGTAGGTTTATAGTCTGCATCTTTATTTGACGCACGATATTTCCAACCAAACCATAATGCCATGATGATTGAAGGAATCACCACAAGTAACATTAAATAGATCGCAGTCATCATAAGGTCACTTTGACCTTGACCAACTGGACCTTTAGAGTTTAGAAGTACCATATCACCACCACACCCAGTCAAAAGTGCGGCAAGCGTTGATAAAGACAATACAGCTAAAATCGTTTGTCTCATTTTACAACCTCGGTGAAGAGTCCCATTCCCTAATTAAATATGGGATAGCGATTAAAGTGTCGCATGATTGAGAACGCTAGTCTTAAAAATTAGACTTCTCAATGATGTGACACCGCTACGTTGTAGGGCATTATGCCTCATATCGACAAACTAAGCTACACATAAAGTCGTCTGAAATAATTGTTTTAAAACCCGATTTTTTTTGTAGGGTATCTAATTTCAACAGAGCTTTTATTTAAATATCAACTCTCTATGGAAAAAAGGAGGCGAGGTGCCTCCTTTTTTTTAGACATTAAATGAATGAGTCATTTACTATCATTTGATCACTTTTGTTCTTGCAATTTTGTCATGTAGAGCTTGTCGCTTTTGTCCTAATGCAAAAGCATAGTCAATAATTGTACTAATAGGCATAAATAGTAAGTTTAATATAATGAAAACGACACTTCTTAGAAGGAAGATACGCGTTAAATTAACTTTACCATTGGTTTCGGCATCGACAATTCTAATTCCGACAATTTTTTTACCAATACTTTGCCCAAACTTAGTCAATAAAAATGCTTGAATAGCGAGCATTATGACGACATAAAGTAGCATTGTATGCCAAGCTTCTATAGGAATAAGGGTAAAAAGCTGCTGTTGGAGTTCAGCTGCTTTAGTTGATGCAACTTCTGCAGATTGCATCTGTTTTTGTAACTCAAAAAGTTGTTTATATTGAGCTTCATTAAAGAAAAAAGACGGAATAGCTGCAATAGGTAGCCAAAGTAATAAGTCAATAATTTTTGCAAGAGCACGAGACGAAATTGAAGCAAGCTCGTGTGTTTTAGTTTCTACACGAATGTGCTGAATGGTCTCATTATAAGGCGTATTTGTATTTGCTGAAAAAGCAGAATAACCAGTAGGTTGATATACAAGTTTACCTTGGGTTAATTCTCCTAAAGCTTTCCATTCTGTCATGCCTTCATGCCAAGCTAAATCAGTAAGCAAAACTTGTTGACTTGCCAACATTTGATTTAGTTGTTCTAAGGTATAAGGCCCAGCTTGTTGATTATTACGTGCCAAGTAAATTTGCATAAGTAAAAATTCTCTATTCTAAAGATGAAAAAAGACCCACGGATGGGTCTTTTTTTATAACAAATTAGATTTGCTTGATTTTTTCTTCAGCAAGGAAGAACCATGTGTCTAAAACCGAGTCAGGGTTAAGAGATACTGATTCAATGCCTTGCTCCATTAACCATTTTGCAAGGTCTGGGTGGTCTGATGGTCCTTGACCACAGATACCGACATATTTACCCGCTTTACGACAAGCATGAATTGCCATAGAAAGGAGAGCTTTTACAGCAGCATCACGCTCATCGAACAAGTGAGAAACAATACCAGAGTCACGGTCAAGACCAAGTGTTAACTGAGTTAAGTCGTTAGAACCGATAGAGAAGCCATCGAAGTGTTCAAGGAATTGTTCAGCTAACAATGCATTAGTTGGTAATTCACACATCATGATGACTTTTAAGCCATTCTCACCACGCTTCAAGCCATTTTGAGCTAATAACTCAATAACGCGTTTCGCTTCAGACACTGTACGTACGAATGGGATCATGATTTGGATGTTAGTTAAACCCATTTCATCACGAACTTTTTTAAGTGCGCGACATTCAAGTTCGAAACAGTCACGGAAATTGTCCGAAACATAACGGCTTGCGCCACGGAAGCCAAGCATTGGGTTTTCTTCTTCTGGCTCGTATAACTTACCGCCAATAAGATTCGCATATTCATTTGACTTAAAGTCAGACATACGAACAATAACTGGTTTATCAGCAAATGCTGCTGCAAGTGTAGCAATACCTTCAACTAGTTTTTCAACATAGAATTCTACAGGTGATGCATAACCAGCTGTACGGGTCATTACCGCTGCACGAGTTTCGCGAGGCAAACTTTCAATGTTCAGAAGAGCTTTAGGGTGAACACCGATCATACGGTTAATAATGAACTCTAGACGAGCAAGTCCAATACCTTCGTTTGGAATTTGAGCAAAGTCAAAGGCACGGTCAGGGTTACCTACGTTCATCATGATTTTGAATGAAAGTTTAGGCATAGATTCGATAGAGTTACGTTGAACTTCAAAATCTAACGCGCCTTCGTAGATGAAACCAGTGTCGCCTTCAGCACAAGAAACAGTAACTTCTTGACCGTCAGTCAATACTTCAGTTGCGTTACCACAACCTACGATTGCTGGTACGCCAAGTTCACGGGCAATAATTGCAGCGTGACAAGTACGGCCACCACGGTTAGTAATGATGGCAGCAGCACGTTTCATTACTGGTTCCCAATCTGGGTCAGTCATGTCTGATACAAGTACGTCACCGTCTTGTACTTTGTCCATTTCTTTAATTGAGTTAACAATACGGACTTTACCAGAACCAATACGTTGACCGATTGAACGGCCTTCACAAAGTACAGTACCTTTTTGCTTGAGTAGGTAGCGTTCCATGGTGCCGACATTTTGACGGCTCTTTACAGTTTCAGGACGAGCTTGAACAATATAGATTTGACCATCATCACCATCTTTTGCCCACTCGATATCCATTGGAGCGCCATAGTGCTTTTCGATAATAAGCGCTTGTTTCGCTAACTCTTGTAACTCGTGATCATTCAACGCGAATTGTTGACGTTCTTGTTTTTCAACGTCTACAACTACAACAGATTTACCCGCTGAACCTTCTTCACCATAAATCATTTTCTGGTGCTTAGAACCAAGGTTACGGCGTAATACCGCATGTTTACCTGCATTTAATAATGGTTTAGAAAGATAGAATTCATCCGGGTTAACGGCACCTTGTACAACCATTTCACCTAAACCGTAAGATGCAGTAATAAATACAACATCACGGAAGCCAGACTCAGTATCAAGGGTAAACATTACGCCTGCAGCGCCAGTTTCAGAGCGAACCATACGTTGAACACCAGCAGAAAGCGCAACTAGACTGTGTTCAAAACCTTGGTGAACGCGATATGCAATAGCACGGTCATTAAATAATGATGCAAATACTTCTTTTACAGCAATTAATACGTTATCAATACCGCGAATATTCAAGAAAGTTTCTTGCTGACCGGCGAACGATGCATCCGGTAAGTCTTCTGCAGTAGCAGACGAACGAACAGCAACAGCAATATCTGGGTTACCATTTGAAAGTGCAGCAAATGCTTCACGAATTTCTTGTTCTAAGCCAGGTGTAAGTGGAGTCTCTACAATCCATTGACGAATTTTAGCGCCAGTTTCTGCTAAGGCATTTACATCGTCAACGTTAAGCTCTGCAAGTTCTGCTTGAATTCGAGCGTTAAGACCGCTTTGGTCTAAGAACTCACGATAGGCATCAGCAGTTGTTGCAAAACCACCAGGTACCGATACACCAGCATTTGATAAATGGCTGATCATTTCACCCAAAGATGAGTTTTTCCCACCTACGAGTTCGACATCGTGTTTCCCTAATTTTTCTAGACCGATTACGCGCGCTTCCAAAGTTTTCACTCCACTTTTGCAGTATTAATGTCTATCTTGGCATGAAATTAAAAAATAAAGTGCTTAGTTGAGAATTTTACTAAGCGACAGTCATGTAAGATCAGTTTACTATAAAGATTATATAGCACTAAGACAAATGTTTAAGGAGAATTTTAATGTCAGAAAGTAAACAATTTAAGCGGAGTGTTTTTTTTATTTCTGATGGAACTGCGATTACTGCCGAGACCCTTGGACATTCGTTATTAGCTCAATTTCCTAACGTAGATTTTGATATTCACATCATGCCTTATATCACCACTGAAGAGGCCGCAATGGCAGTGGTGGTCGAGATTAACAAGTGTCAGACCAGAGATGGTTGCCTGCCATTAGTATTTGATACTTTGGTCGATCCGCATGTGCGAGAAATTATTAATACGGCTAAAGCGGTTAATCTGGATGTGTTTGAAGGGTTAATTAGTAAGCTGGAACAGGAGCTTGGAACCCCGCCTACAACTTTAGTCGGACAGACTCATGCCGTGACCGATTCGGAGTATTACAAGGCCCGGATTGATGCTGTTCATTTTGCGCTTGATAATGATGATGGAGCACGTACCCGCCATTATGACAAAGCTGATTTAATTTTAATTGGCGTGTCTCGTTCCGGTAAAACACCGACTTCTATTTATCTATCTTTGCAATTTGGTATCCGTGTTGCTAACTATCCTTTAACCGAAGAAGATTTAGATGATAATCGTTTACCGGCAGTTTTAAGAGAGCACCGCAGTAAATTATTTGGTTTGATGATTGATGCAGAGCGCTTGGTTGCCATTCGAAGTGAACGTAAAGCGAATAGCCGATATGCAAGTTTTAGCCAGTGTCAGATGGAGTTGCGAGCTATTGAAGGTATTTATATTTCTGAGGGAATTAAATACTTAAATGTTACCGAAATGTCGATTGAAGAAATTTCTACTCGTATTTTACAAATGACAGGTTTAAAACGTCGTATTGGTTAATTAAGTCAATTATTTATTTTAACCATTCAATTTAAACTTTATTAATATGATTAAATTGAATGGTTTTAAATATAAAACAAATTAAAAATAAAAGTTTTAAATATAAAACCATTTATATAAAAATGTTTTTGATTGGTTAATGTTAAGTGTATTTTGTGCAAATTAAATATATTCAAAAAGAATAATTTTGAAAAGAAATGTATATAAAAGAATAATCTATATTTTTATAAATGATTGTTTTTAGATAGCTTTTAAAAAAACAAATACTTTTTTTCTCCATATTTATCATTTGTGATTAAAGTTGCTAGTTATTTGATTATTGTGATGTATGTCACATTTTTAACTATACTTTCCTATCTCGATATGGGACTATTCGATTCTCAAAATGCTAAAGAAATGTGTTTTTTCATTGGTCTATCTCTTGCCAATTCATTTATACGCTGCTCAGGTTGATGTATTGCGTGAGCAAGCTATTCAAAATTATAGAGCAGGACAAACTCAACAAGCTGTATCTCAACTAGATCAATTGCTAAATAAATACCCGCATGATCAAAAGCTGCTTGCTGATTATCTGTTTATTATGTCAAGTGAAAAAAGGGATCTTACGAATTTTTCACGGTTTTTGGTAAATATTAATTATGTAGACTTTCCAGAATATGCAAAGTTACCTTTAATTCAAAATTTTCGTGATTTTAAGCATTTTAAAACTGCAATTGACTGGTCAAATAAGTTCAATATTCAAAAGTCAGTTGATGGGCGTATTTTATTATCGGTTTTGTATGCTGAAGCTCAAGATGTAGCGAATGCTAAAGATCAGTTGTCGAAGATCGATATTAAAGGTTTAACTGCTGATCAGTTGGTACGGGTTGCATATGCTTATCGTTTAATAAATTTACCAGTAGATGCTTTAGCTACAGTTGAGCATGCTTATCAACAACAACCAAAATCCTCATCCGTTTTACAAGAATATGTTTACGATCTAATTGCTATTGGCTCATATAAAAAGGCGCAGCAATTACTGCAAGCGAGCGAAAAAACTGAACAAACAGTGCAAATGTTAAAGACTTTACAAGTTAGTGAGTTTTCTCAACATATCAACAATGCAATTGCTCGATATAAATATTTAAATCGCGAAGGTCTATCCGATGCCGAAAGCTTTGCTGAATTAGATAAAGTGCTGGAGCAAGGACAAAAAATGCATCAGCAAATGAATCCTTCCGATCCTAATTACTTACGGTTTTATTACGATTATTTATATGGATTAGATTTTAGAGGGCGTTCAAAAGCGGTTATAGAGAATTTTACCCAGTTGAATATTCCACTCGAAAAATTACCGGCATATGTACGTCATGCAATTGCGGATAGTTATTTGGCGGAGCAAAAACCGAAACAGGCCGAGTTTGCTTATAAAACGCTTTTAACCGAAAAGAATTATCCGGATATGACCGTTTATACGGGACTGTATTATTCTTATATTGAACAAGAAAAATATAAGGAAGCTGAACAACTTCTCGCTGAAGTTGATCGGCTTATTCCGACTTATAAATATAGTCAGGCTAAGGGTGTAGATAAAACCAGTCATCCTGATCGTGATGATTATATTGCTTTACAAGGAATGCATTTAGCCTACGCTAATCATCTGGATCAAGCTGAAAAGCATTTTCAAAAAAAAGTAGAGCAGGCGCCTGCGAATGAGAGCCTGATTAATAATCTTGCGCGTGTAGAACGTTGGAGAGAAAAACCGCTAGAGGCAAAAAAAACAATTTCCCGGTTAAATGGTATAGATCCGATTGCTAAAGACACCCGCATTAATGAAATGCAAAATGCTCAAGCTTTAGGTGATATTCCGACATGGCGAAAAATCACACAAAACTTAGTGCAATATTACCCTGATGATAGTGGGGTCATTAAAAGTCGTAAAGAATTAGAAGATCGTAATAGAGCCACAATTTCACACTCAACCACTTGGGGGCAAAGTAAGGCCGACGGTCGCGATACTGTAAGTGGGCAGAATGGTTTAAAAGACCGTGAAATGGAAACGCGTCTTAATAGCCCTTGGATTAAGGATAATTATCGTTTATTCGCTTGGCATCAAGATCGTTATGGTGAGTACCGTTTTGGCGATGTGCATGACCAGCGTTATGGGGTCGGAGCAGAATGGCAGGCGAACCGTAAGGCGTTGGCGGCAATTGTGTCGCAAAGTACGGATGGTGGACAAGCAGGAGTCCGTCTTGATTGGTCCCAATGGCTAAATGACCACTGGCAGTATCAATTGCAATATAACAGTCAGGCTGACATTCCTCTACAAGCCCTTGATGCAGGGGAAGATGGTCAATCTTACCGAGCTGCTGTCACATGGCAAAAAGATGAATCTCGCCAGATTGGCGCGAGTTACGGTTTAACTGATATTAGTGATGGTAACAAACAACAAGAATTTTCAACATTTTGGCGTGAAAGACTATTCGACGCACCTCATCATATTACGTATGGCACTGTTCGAGGTTTCTACGGTACTAACAGCCAAGATCAAACAGCTTATTTTAGTCCAAGTTCACATTACAGCGCTGAGTTGAACTTAAGTCATGATTGGGTGACTTGGCGTGAATATGAGCGTTCATTTAAACAGCATTTTGAAGCGGGTGTAGGCCTTTATAAACAGGCCGATTACTCTGCTAAACCCACTTACTCTTTGCAATATCAACATCAATGGCAGCTATCCCGGACATGGCAGCTCAATTATGGAATTGGTTGGCAATACCATCCTTACGATGGACATGATGAACAACATACCTACGGTATTTTTGGATTTGAAGGGCGTTTTTAATGAATAATTTATTGTCGAAAATGTTGGGCTGTGCCTTGGTCTCAACATTGTTGCCGCTGCAATTTGCATATGCCCAGATAGAAAAAGATTTACCAAAAAATCATACGGTTTCTTTAACCTTTCATGATGTGAGAGATGATGTCTTAAAAGAAGGTGATCGGGATATTTATGCAATCCAAACGAAAAATTTAGCACAGTTCTTTGACTGGTTAAGTCAATCTGACTGGAAACCAATTCGCTTAAAAGATATTGAAGAAGCACGTAAACAAGGTAAGGAATTACCTCATAATTCTATTTTGTTAACTTTCGATGATGGCGCTTTAAGTAGTTATAGCCGTGTATTTCCATTACTTAAGCAATATCAGATTCCGGCAGTATTTGCACTTCCGACCAGTTGGCTAAATGGGAATACACAAGCTGGTTATGAAGCTTATGGGCAAGGAAATCTAGTCAATTGGAAGCAAGTGCGAGAAATGCAAGCTTCGGGCTTAGCCGAGTTTGCAAGTCATAGTGATGATTTGCATCATGGAGTATTGGCTAATCCTCAAGGGAATGAACAGCCTGCTGCGACTTCTTACGCGTATTTAAAATCCCAAAAGCGTTATGAGACGGATGTGGAATATCAACAACGTATTTTGCAGGACTTAAAAAAATCATACGCCGTTTTAAAGAAAGAAGTGGGTGTTGAACCTAAGGCAATTATTTGGCCTTATGGTGCTGTGAATGAGCAATTAGAAAAATTGTCTCAAGAAGCAGGCTTTATTTTTTCTTTCAGTTTAGGGCGTGATGGAATGAATAGAGTGAGTGACTCGACTTTTAAACGTAGTTTAGTCACTAATAATCCTACAGCTGAGCAGTTAACAGAGGGTATGATCAATATTCTCAACTTTGAAGAATTAGATTTATTTAAGCAACCTCGCCACTTTGTGAGTATGGACTTAAAACAGTTAGCTGCTTCAACTAATACTCAGTCAGATGAGAAACTAGGGTTATTGTTATCCAAGCTTTATAGCTTAAAAAATAACACATTGATATTGAAACCTTTAGATGATCAAGATGGCGATGGGCAGTATGACATTGCTTATTTCCCAACAACGCAACTAAGCGTTCAGCAAGATATTTTGAACCGAACTTTATGGCAGGCACAAACTCGTGCCGGACAGTCGGTTATTTTAGAGTTGCCTGTATATCCTCAAAAAAATAAACCGTTTTTGGTGGTAGATTTAGCGAAAGATATCGCACGTTTCAATAGTAATTTAAGTGGTATTCAACTTAATGCTGGAACCACTTTAAATTGTGCTATGCAAAGCACAACAATAAAAGAAAATGCCTGTGCCGACCAATTAAAACAGCTCACATATGTGAGCCAGCTTACTCAAAAGGCTGTGAAGCCTTATTTAAACATGAGTAATCAGGCTCAGTTTAGTTTATTGCTTACACCTGATTTTGAACATATCGAAAATTTACCAATGCTTTTAAAAACGCTGTTATCCCAACATGATTTAGTAAATCTTAAGTTCAATATAGTGGGTAAGCAAAAACAGTTTAATCACGTATTAGCAATTTTAAATACGCTTGATGCGAAATATAAACAGCGCATTATGCTGACTTTATCATTACCCGAAAATAGTCAGCAAAATGCCTGGCAAGAAGTGAAACAAGGTCTTTTCAATATTCAGCGCATAGGTATTCAGAAATTTGGTATTGATGGCTATACCAATGAAAACTCAAAAAATGTTCATGAATATTTATATAACCCGATTAGCTTGAATTCGAGTTCGGTCATATATCAACCCTTTGCAGGTCTCGCGACTGAGGGGAAAAAGTAATGAAAGTATTACTCGATATCTTATTTGCTTTTGCCTTTTTATATCCGTTGTTGATGGCTTGGACATGGATGGTAGGAGGTCTCTGGTTTTTCTTTAAAAGGGAATATCATGAGCAGCAACTGCCTGAGCCATTAAGTGAAGGGTGCAGTATTATTATTCCTTGCTTTAATGAAGAAGCTCAGGTCCGACAAACGATTCGTTATGCCTTACAAACAAAATATCCGAATTTTGAAGTCATTGCTGTAAATGACGGAAGTAGTGATAGCACTGCCGAAATTCTTGATGAACTGGCAGCTCAAGATGCCCGATTACGAGTTGTGCACCTGGCAGAAAACCAAGGTAAGGCCGTAGCTTTAAGATCGGGAGTGTTAGTAAGTAAATACGAATATCTAGTTTGTATTGACGGAGATGCTTTATTACATCCTCATGCAGTACTTTGGCTTATGCAGCCTTTTTTAAATTTTCCAAGAATTGGTGCTGTAACTGGGAATCCTAGAATTTTAAATCGCTCAAGTATTTTAGGTAAATTACAAGTTGGCGAGTTCTCTTCAATTATTGGCTTGATTAAGCGCGCACAAAGAACATATGGCCGTATTTTTACAGTATCAGGTGTAATTGCAGCATTTAGAAAGACCGCTTTGGTTCGCGTGGGCTTTTGGTCTGATGACAAAATTACGGAAGATATTGATATCTCTTGGAAGCTCCAAATGGACCATTGGGACATTCAATATATTCCTCAAGCACTTTGTTATATCTATATGCCGGAAACCTTTAAAGGCCTTTGGAAACAGCGTTTACGCTGGGCACAAGGTGGGGTAGAGGTATTATTAGAATATATTCCGAAAATGTTCAAACTCCGCTTGCGCCGTATGTGGCCGGTAATGCTCGAAGCTTTAATCAGTATTATTTGGTCATATGTGATGATTATGATTTTTATTCTATTTTTTGTGGGATTGTTTGTGGATTTACCGCAACAATTTCAAATTAATTCACTCATGCCGCAGTGGTATGGCGTGATATTAGGTGGAACATGTCTTGTCCAATTTCTAGTAAGTTTATGGATAGACCATCGTTATGATCGTGGTCGGCTTTTTAGAAATTATTTTTGGGTAATTTGGTATCCATTATTTTTCTGGTTACTGACGTTATTTACCAGTGTTGTTGCAGTACCCAAAACAATATTTAACACCAAAAAACGTGCTCGTTGGGTAAGCCCTGATCGAGGCTTCCGTGGAGATCATTCATGAAAAATGATTCAAATATCGACGTAGAAGTTTTAGATATACCTGAATATATTGATCAGCCTGAATATGTGAAAAATAAAACTGCAAACTATACGTTACAAACAATAGGTTGGTTTTGTTTAATGTGGCTGCTTTTTCCACTCGTTTCATTATTTTTATGGATTTTTGAAGGGCATCTCATCTATGACTATGTGTGGGTAGATCATGTTTCAGAAGTGAAAACTTTATTGCATTTACTTCTGTTAATAGGTCTAAGCGCGCTCATTTTAATTTTATGGGCAAGTTATAACTGGCTTAGATTTCATGGGGATGATCGCCGCAGCAAAGCTCCGAATAGCTCTGTTGAGTTGCTGGCCTCACAATTTATGGTCAGTACCGAATCATTATCAGAATTACAAAAGTCTCAGCGCATCATCTTACATTATGATGAGCAGGGGTATTTAACTCAATATGATTTGAAATGAGTGAAAAAAAGCATGGTCTATCAGCCATGCTTTTTTATTTTTAAGGAGTAGTTCTGATAATGATATCAACGGGTCGTTGAGTGCCATCCATACTATAAATGGCTGTATCGGTAACTTTTACAATCGGCCAAGTTTGTAGTTTGCAATTTGGTCTTTGCAGTGCCGTATAGTAGCTATCCGATTTAAAAAATGTTTTATTGGCCCGTGCGGTATTGGGCGTCAAAAGTCGTTTAAGCCATGTTTCATTTACTTGGGTTTCAAGAAAACGTAAAGCTAAGATGCTTTTAACACGATTGTTAAATAACCTCCGGTTCTTGGCAATAAGTGGATGAGTAATTAATCGATGTATACCGATTTGACTGTGAGGTAAAATAAAGTGAGGCGTAATTTGAAATACCGTTACAAATTTTGCCTGTTGGCAGATTTTTTCTAAATGCGTTACGGTCTCCTGATCCGTTCCAATAATGGCTACATTTAAATGAGAAAAATCAAATTCTTTAAGTTTATTTGATGGCAGAATTTTACCAGTGAAGGCTTCAAAATCCTCAACTGTATTTTGAAAAATAGCTGATTTAGCGACATTATTTTTAAGATCAATACTCATTTTCCAAAAGTCCTTTTGGTTTTCATTTATGATGATTTTTATCGTTTTAATATAAATAACCAAGCAAGGAGTCTGGGTAAAGTATTTTCAGATAGGTGGTTATCTCATGCTTGATATAGATTCAAACATGAGATGTCGCGTATATATTAATTACCTGATTTTACTTGCATTAATTGGGTGAAACTATCTAAGCGTTTAACTGTGTCGTATACATCACAAGTAAAAATAAACTCATCGACTTCATAAGTGTCCAGAAGTTTTTGCAGACCCGAACGTACTGTTTCAACTGAACCGATTTGCGCCATCGTATAGAAGTTTTCAACAGAAAGTTGTTCTGCCGTGTTCCATAATCCCTGCATAGATGTAACTGGTGGCTTAAGTTTGAGGCTTTCCCCACGAATTAATCCTAATACACGTTGATAAGCACTTGTTGCCAAGAACTGTGCCTCTTCATCTGTGCTTGCAACGACAACTGGAACACCCATTGAAACGTAAGGTTTATCTAGATATTCAGAAGGCTCGAAATTCTCACGATAAAGTTCAATGGCTTGACCAAGCATACGTGGTGCAAAATGTGATGCAAATGAGTAGGGTAAACCAAGTTTTGCAGCCAACTGGGCACTAAATAAGCTTGAACCTAACAGCCAGACAGGTACATGAGTATTTTGTCCAGGTGTCGCAATAATCTTTTGGCCCACTTGAGGTGCTTTGAAATATTGCAAGATTTCTACAACATCTCTCGGGAACTGATCTTCTGTTTCCTGATGTCCGCGGCGTAAGGCACGCATGGTGACCTGATCTGTACCTGGAGCGCGACCTAAACCTAACTCAATACGGTCTGGATATAAAGTAGCTAATGTACCGAATTGTTCTGCAACCACTAAGGGAGCATGGTTTGGCAGCATGATCCCGCCTGAACCTAAACGAATGCGCTGGGTATGAGCCGCGATAAAACCAAGTAAAACAGCTGTTGCCGAACTCGCAATTCCATCCATATTATGATGTTCTGCAAGCCAAAAACGGTCATAACCTAACTTTTCTGCATGTTGGGCAAGCTCTAGTGCATGACGTAATGAAAACTCAATAGTTTTATCATCACGTATAGGGGCAAGCTCCAAAATTGAAAATTTAGTATCTTGAAGTGATCGCATGCGATATTCTCGGAAAACGTTATATCGAAATAATACGATATAAAGAAGCCAATGTATATCGTTTTTTTTCGATATGGCTTTCTTCCTAAAATAAAAAAGCACCACTAGGGTGCTTTTTTAGATTGATATATAAATTAACGATGTTTGTACCAACCACGGTGTAAACCGTTGTCATGACGGTAGTTACCACCTCTGTAATAGCGGCGATCACCATCATAATATCTACGGTCATCACGATCATAACGACGGTCATAACGGTCATCATAGTTACGATCTTGGGCAACTTTACGACCTAGAGCAGAACCACCAGCGGCACCAACTGCTGCACCGATATATCCGCCATTTGTACCGCCCATGTTTTTACCAACGGTGTAACCTGCGCCACCGCCTAAAGCACCACCAATAGCCGCTTCTGTACGGTTACGGCGGTCACTTGCTGCTGCTGCACCACCAGCACCACCTAAAGCTGCACCAATTGTTGCACCTGATGTACCGCCGATACTTTTACCGATTGCTGTTCCTACTACACTACCTAGAGCAGAAGTTGCCGCTACACGGGTACCATTATCTGCATGAGCAACTGTAACCATAGATGTTGTTGCGATTAATGCACTTGCTAACCAAACATTCATTTTCATTGTGGAACTCCATGCTCTTTTCAATAACGAGCAATCTTTATGTCTTGAGCTAAATGTAATTAAAAATTTCGAGAAAATTATGAAGAAGGCACATGCTGATACGATAGTTTTGTGTCTGCTTTGTATTGTTTCTATTAATATGTGGATAAACTATGAGCAACTATCTTGGAAACCAAAATTTTTGGTTATAAAAAAACACCCGAAGGTGTTTTTAAGCCGATTTCATCACGGTAATTAGTGACGATGATGACGATGTTTTTTCTTCCAATACTTAGAAGAACGATCTGCATCACGGTCTTTAGAAATTTTATTACCTAAAGCAGAACCACCAGCTGCACCTAAAGCAGCACCGATGTAACCACCGTTTGTACCACCCATGCTTTTACCAACAGTATAACCTGCACCGCCACCTAAACCACCACCAATTGCAGATTCTGTACGGTGACGACGGTCACTTGCAACTGCTGCACCACCAGCACCACCTAAAGCAGCACCAATTGTTGCGCCAGATGTACCACCCATGCTTTTACCAATTGCAGTGCCAGCGATACTACCTAAAGCAGAAGCTGCTGCTACATGAGTTGTGTTGTCAGCATGTGCTACAGTTACCATAGAAGTAGCTAAAACAGCACTACATAATAAAGCATTTAATTTCATCATTTACTCCGTGTCCCAAGTTACAGGACCTTAATATCTTTCGTTACGGCAAATGTAACAAAACACTTCTCTTTAAATGTGGAGAACCTTCATTCGATTATTGGAGTTTAGTGTCTTCTTTGTATGCTTTCTATTAAAATAGAATATTTACTATTCAACTAGAAAAATTAAATACCATTTACATATATTCAGTTTAGCTAGTCATCATTTGAACATAAGAAATCAATTAAAGCTCGGGTAGCAGAGGACATGTGTTTATGCTGCGCATATAACAAAGAAAAAGGACGTGTATGACCTGCATATGTAGTAAGTATAGGTTGTAGTTTTCCTTGTTGAATTTTTTCATTAACAATAAAGTCGTAACTTTGACATATACCTAGCCCACTTTCAGCAAGAGTTACCACACCCACAATATCTTCTTTTACTAAAATTCGATTTGTTGGTATCCATTGAATTTCCTCATTATCATTTTTTAAAAACCATGGGGTTATTTTGCCGTTACTGGGCAATTCAAAGGCAATACATTGATGATGTTTTAATTCTTCCAAATTTTTTGGAATACCCATGCGTTTCAAATAAGCAGGTGAGGCAACAAGTTTTAAAGGTGCTTGCTCTAAAGGCCTAGCAATAAGGGTGCTGTTAGGAAGTTTTCCTTGACGGATGGCTAAATCAAAACCCTCAGCAATTAAGTCAACGTTTCGATTAGAAATACTAATTTCAATTTGAATGTCCGGATATTTCAAAAGAAATTTTTCTAATAAGGGTGGTAGACGATAGTGTCCATAAGTCGTAGGTACACTTAATTTAATTTTTCCAGAAATTTGTAGTTGTTCACCTTGAACCACGCGTTCAGCATGGTCAATTAACTGAAAAGCATGTTGCATTTTTTCATAGTAAAGCTGGCCTGCTTCGGTCAGACTTAAATGACGAGTAGTTCTTCTAAAAAACTGGATACCTAATTTTTTCTCGAGTCTTGTAATTGTTCTACTAATGACCGAAGGCGTTGTAGATAAATCAATTGCAGCTGCACTAATAGAAAGCTTTTCAGCCACAATTAAAAACACTTCAACATCGGCAAGATGGTCAAATTGGCGAGACATTTTGTCCTCAAACGCAAAAAAGATTTGTGAAATGAGTTGTTTTTCTACCTCTGGGGTAAAAATAGAATATATCCATCCCAGTTATAAATCCAGCAAATGCTTGGAATGAAGGTCGAATAATGAAGAAGTTAAATAAAATAATGGTTGCAATGATTGCAGCTTCGGCAGCATTAAGTGCAAATGCCGCTCATGTATTGGTTGTATTGTCTGATGAAGGACAGTTAGAGCTAAAGAATAAGCAGGTTTTTAAAACGGGCTTTTATCTTAATGAGTTGATGCAGCCTACAAAAATGCTTTTAGATGCAGGGCATACCGTAACATTTGCCACTCCAAAGGGGAAAGCTCCAACGTTAGATGAGTCATCAAATAATGCAATGTATTTTAATCAAGATGAAAAAGCATTAAAGCAGTATGCAGACTTATTGCATGATCTAAAGTTAACTTCTGCTCAAGATTCTCCTGTTGTAAGTCTGGCGCGTATTGAGCAAATTGGTATAGATCAATTTGATGCTATTTATATTCCAGGCGGACATGCGCCTATGCAAGACCTATTAAAAGATAAACAGCTTGGTAAAGTTCTCACGGCTTTTCATAATGCAGGAAAGCCTACAGCTTTGGTTTGTCATGGTCCTATAGCCCTGATGTCAACTTTACCTCATGCTGCGGAAGCCGTTAAGCAATTTGAACAAGGTAAAAAAGTTAAAACTGGAGAATGGATTTATAAAAATTATCAGATGACAGTAATTAGCAATCAAGAAGAAGAGCAAGCGAAGAGCTTATTAAAAGGTGGTGAGATGAAGTTCTATCCACAAACTGCATTAGAGTCACTTGGAGCAAAATATCAAAGCAATACGAAAGCTTGGTCGCCAAATGTAGTGGTGGATCGTGAACTTATTACTGGACAAAATCCAGCTTCGGCTGTTCTTGTCGGTAAAACTTTATTAGAAAAATTAAAATAACTATAAAGGTTAAAGAGACTTTATAAATAAAGTCTCTTTTATTATATGGATTTGGAAAGTTAACGTTTTAAAGGATTACATATGTTATTTAATCGGCATAAACTGTAAACTATGCGCTATTTTTATGATTTGGCTTATCTTCTTATATTTATCTAGATAAGTTTTTTGGACTTTTGAGATATTTCCTCTTATGAAAGCGTCACTCCGTTTACGTCTTGATCAACTCTGTGATCGTCATGAAGAACTTACTGCATTGCTTGCAGATGCAGAAGTGATTTCCGATAACAAACGTTTCCGTAAACTGTCTCGTGAACATAGTGATTTAACTGAAATTACCGAAGTTTGGGGCAAATACCGTCAAGCAGAAGAAGATATTGAAACTGCTGAAATGATGAAGTCGGACCCTGACTTTAAAGATATGGCAGAAGAAGAAATTCAAGCAAATAAAGCATTGCTTGAAGAATTAGAAAGCCAGCTTAATATTTTGATGATTCCAAAAGATCCAAATGACTCTAATGCTGCATATTTAGAAATTCGTGCTGGGACGGGCGGTGATGAAGCTGCAATTTTCTCAGGCGATTTATTCCGTATGTATAGCAAATATGCCGAATCGCAAGGTTGGCGTATTGAAGTCCTTTCTGAAAATGAAGGCGAGCATGGTGGTTTTAAAGAAGTCATTTGCCGTGTAGATGGTGATGGTGTGTATGGCCGCTTAAAGTTCGAAAGTGGCGCGCATCGTGTACAACGTGTTCCAGCAACTGAATCACAAGGTCGTGTGCATACGTCAGCTTGTACAGTAGCAATCTTGCCTGAAATTGACGTTGATACTAACGTTGAAATTAACCCGGCAGATTTGCGTATTGATACTTACCGTGCGTCAGGTGCGGGTGGTCAGCACATTAACAAAACCGATTCGGCAGTACGTATTACTCACATTCCAACCGGTACAGTCGTTGAGTGCCAAGAAGAACGTTCACAGCATAAAAATAAAGCTAAGGCGATGGCATTGCTAGTATCACGTCTAGAAAATGCTAAACGTGCAGCAGCCGATGCAGCAACTTCTGAAATGCGCCGTGATTTGGTCGGTTCTGGTGACCGCTCTGAACGTATCCGTACTTATAACTACCCGCAAGGACGTATGACGGATCACCGTATTAACCTAACTTTATATAAGTTAGATGCCATTATGGAAGGTGATCTAACGGAATTGCTCGATAGTTTACATCGTGAATATCAGGCAGATCAGCTTGCGATGCTTGCACAGGAAAATGGCGGCTAATGAATATTGCTCAAGCGCTTGCAATTCGTGGTGAGCCTGACAGTTATGAACGACAGGAAAATGCTTGGTTACTTGAGCATTTTCTAAAAATCAATTCTCTCGAATTAAAGTTCAGACTTGAGCAAGAGTTAACAGCCCAACAAGAGCAAGATTACTTGGCTGGTCTTGAACGTATCCAAAATGGTGAGCCTTTAGCCTATGTGACAGGTTCGCAGCCATTTTGGACGCTCGATTTAAAAGTAACGTCGGATACTTTAGTGCCACGACCAGATACTGAGGTTTTAGTTGAAACTGTTTTAAATCTAAATTTGCCAAAGAATGCAAATATCGTGGATTTGGGAACGGGAACAGGTGCAATTGCGCTTGCATTGGCAAGTGAACGTCCAGACTGGTTCGTCACAGCAACTGATATTTACGCACCTACTTTAGAAGTCGCAAAAGAAAATGCACAAACACACGGCTTGCATCATGTGAAATTTGCTTGTGGCGTTTGGTATGAAGCACTAGAACCCCAACAATTTGATTTAATTGTTTCTAATCCGCCGTACATTGACCCTGAGGATGAACACATGCAAGCTTTGGCAACAGAGCCGCGCCGTGCATTGGTTGCAGACCATCATGGGTTAGCCGATATTGAAATTATTATTGCCCAAGGCAAAAACTGGTTAAAACCACAAGGCTGGATTGCACTGGAACATGGTTACGATCAGGGGCAAGCTGTTCGAGGCATTTTCGCAGAGCATGGTTTTAGTGAGATTAGAACTATACAAGACTATGGCCAAAATGATCGAGTCACTTTGGCATCATTATTAATAAAATAAGAATAACTCAAGCTGTAGAGTTAAGGGTTGCTTCCCGATAAGCGCCGGGGCTGACACCCGTCCATTTTTTAAAAGCACGGTGAAAAGCACTTGGATCATGGAAATTTAAGTCTTCACTAATATCTTGTATTGAATCATTGCTTTTGCTTAAACGTTCAATTGCAATATCACAGCGAATTTCATTTTTAATTTGTTGATAACTCACTCCTTCATGTTTAAGTCGGCGTTGAACGGTAGCTTCTGAAATATTGAGCTGCTGTGCGACATCTTTGAGTTCAGGCCATTCGGCTGGGTGAAGTTTTAATAAATGACGCCGAATAACAACACTCAATGCATTTTCATTTTTAAAACGAACTAAAAGATTTTGTGGAGTTTGCTCTAAAAAATCATAAAGCGCTTTTTTATCTTTTTTAATTTTAATATCTAAATAGTGGGCATCAAATTCAATCTGATTTGTCTCGGCATTAAATTGTATATCTTCACAAAAGCGTACCAAATAATCTTGAATATCGTTCGGTTTTGGACAACGTACAGCAATATGGTTTAAGCCAATTCTTTGATCGACTAACCAACACATAAGCCCATGTACCAACATTAAAAAGGTTGCGTAGGTAAACATACGTTTGGGTTGTTCTTGATCATGAATCACCAAATAAGCTTTTTCTTGTTCTCGAATGAGTTCTCCTCGTATATCGTCAAGCACAAAATTAAAAAACTTCAAAATATCGTAGAGCGCTTTTTCTAAAGTTTCAGCCGTACTGACGAGTTTTGTAAGTAATTTATAACTACCACGGCGCATAGGGTGCCTATCCATGCCAAAAAACTCGTCATCCATGGCATTGGCAAGTTCTATCCATAATTGTGCATACGTTGCTACCGGAACACGCGCTTTAGGTGTCATAAGTAATTCAGCAGGAATGCCAGCTTTATTCAAAATAATTTGAGTATTGAGCCCTTTGGCATAAGCCGCACTTAATGCTTCATGTACCAGTGCAATCGAAATTGTTCCTTTACTTAAAGAAGATTGGACAACCATGTCAAAGACTCATTTTTTTACGTATTTCAAGTGAAATATTTCATATTCAAAATTTGGATTGATCAAAAGCTGCAAGCATTTTGAGGTTTTTTGAAATTGTATCGGAAAAAAACAACTTTTACTCTCACTACTAAGCTTAAAGAACATTTCTATAGGACATTACATAATGAAAATTCAAGGGAAACATTTTGTGATTACAGGTGGTGGCTCTGGTTTAGGGGCTGCGACTGCTGAGTATTTGGTAAAGCAGGGTGCCTCAGTCACATTAGTGGACATGAATATAGAAGCAGGTGAGCAGCAGGCGAAACAACTAGGATCAAAAGCTGACTTTGTAAAACTTGATGTAACCGATGAAGCAGCTGCTGAGCAGTTCTTTAAAGATGTGTTGGCCAAACATGGTCATTTGCATGGTTTGGTTAATTGTGCCGGTATTGGCCCTTCTGCAAAAGTAGTTGGCCGTGAGGGCGTTCATGACTTGGGGTTATTTGCAAAAACTTTAAATATTAATGTCACAGGTACATTTAACATGCTGCGTTTTGCAGCAGATGCAATGAGTAAAAACACGGTGGAAGCGGGTGAAGAAGACCGTGGCATCATTGTGAACACTGCTTCTGTTGCGGCATTTGACGGTCAAATTGGACAGGCAGCTTATTCTGCATCAAAAGGCGCTATTGTGGCGATGACTTTGCCGATTGCTCGTGAGCTAGCACGACATGCCATTCGTATTATGACCATTGCACCGGGAATTATGGAAACTCCAATGCTTAAGGGTATGCCACAAAATGTACAAGATGCTTTGGGACAAATGGTGCCGTACCCATCTCGTTTAGGAAAACCAGAAGAGTTTGCTCGTTTGGTTGCCCATATTGCTGAAAACTCTTACTTAAATGGTGAAGTCATCCGTTTAGATGGTGCAATTCGCATGGCAGCAAAATAATAAAATAAGGATGTTGAAATGATTCTAAATGCTGAACAAAGTATGGTTCAGGAGATGATGCGTAACTATGCGCAAAATCAGTTAAAACCAACTGCTGCACATCGCGATAAGACCCATGAATTTCCGGCTCAGGAATTAAAAGACTTAGGTGCCCTAGGCGCTATGGGGATGACTGTGCCCGATGAATGGGGCGGTGCCGGAATGGATTATGTATCTTTGGTACTCGCAATTGAGGAAATTGCCGCAGGCGATGGTGCTATTTCGACAATCGTAAGCGTACAAAACTCTTTGATTTGCGGTATTACACTGGCATACGGTTCAGAGCAGCAAAAACAAACCTATTTGCCAAAATTTGCCTCTGGTGAATGGCTAGGATGCTTTTGTTTAACTGAGCCACATGTCGGTTCCGATGCGAGCGCGATTTTATGTAAAGCAGAGCGAGATGGCGACCATTGGGTACTCAATGGCGTAAAGCAATTTATTACCAGTGGTAAAAATGCTCAAGTGGCTTTGGTATTTGCGGTTACAGATAAACAGGCTGGCAAAAAAGGCATTTCGTGTTTTCTTGTACCCACGAATACACAAGGCTACTTGGTGACTCGTATTGAAGACAAAATGGGTCAACATGCTTCGGACACCGCAACCATTACGTTAGAGGACTGCCGGATTCCTTTAGAAAATTTGGTGGGACAAGAAGGTGAAGGTTATAAAATTGCATTATCTAATTTAGCGGCCGGTCGTATTGGTATTGCGGCTCAATCTGTTGGTATGGCAAGAGCTGCTTTTGATGCAGCCGTACAATATGCAAACGAGCGTAAGGCCTTCGGTGTAGAGCTGGTTCAGCATCAGGCGGTTGGTTTTCGCTTAGCTGATATGGCAACCCAGATTGAAGCGGCACATCAGCTAGTTTTGCATGCGGCAACTTTAAAAGATGCGGGACTACCTTGTTTAAAAGAGGCCTCAATGGCCAAACTCTTTGCATCAACTATGGCTGAGCGAGTATGTTCGGATGCAATCCAGATTCATGGCGGTTATGGATACGTCAGTGATTTCCCTGTTGAGAGAATTTATCGTGATGTCCGTGTAAGCCAGATTTATGAAGGTGCTTCTGATATTCAGCGTTTGGTGATTGCTCGTGAAGTGGCTCAAGTTTAGATCATAAGGTATTGAGTTTTTAAACTTAAAACTGCAAGAAGCCGCACACCATGTGCGGTTTCTTGCAATTGAAATGATGCATTTTTGCTATTAGTTTTGTTTGAAATAGATGGGAAAGTTGAAGAAATATTCTTCGAGCTTTAGCTAAAACAATAACAGTCAGGACAGATTTTGTGGCCTTACACAAAATCAATCATCAAACGGAATGAAGGTGAGCATCATGAAAACTTTGGCAGAAGCTTATCAGCAATTTGATCTTGAAAAACTCATTGAAGAGCAACTTGTTGGGCGCCCCCAAGCGATAAATGCTTATGTTGAGTGCTGTGAGCGTTATGTAGGAAAAAATAAAACAGCGCTCATTTGGGAAGGAAAAAACGGACAGGCAGAGCTCTATACGTTCGAACAACTTGCTGAACTTTCTGGAAAACTTGCTAACTTCTTTAAAGCACAAGGAATTCAAGCTGGAGATTGTATTGCAGGACTTCTACCAAGAACGCCTGAGTTATTAATTACAATTTTGGCAGCATGGCGTATAGGCGCTATTTATCAGCCTTTATTTACTGCCTTTGAAGCAAAATCGATTGATCACCGAATTACGACTGCTCAAACTAAATTGATTGTGACCAATGATGAACAGCGCCCTAAACTGAATACCTTGAATGTTCCGGTTATTGTAACTGTTCATCAAACAGGTCTTTTATCTGAGCATGACTTTGATTTTTGGCAATCTTTACAACGATATTCTGAGCAATGTGAGCCAGTAAATCGTAGCTTTGATGATGACTTTTTAATGATGTTTACCTCAGGCACAACTGGACTTGCGAAGTCTGTACCCGTTCCACTAAAAGCAATTTTAGCATTTAAAGGTTATATGACTCATGCTGTCGATTTGCGTGAAGAGGATATGTTCTGGAATCTGGCAGATCCGGGCTGGGCGTATGGATTGTATTATGGCATTACCGGGCCTTTAAGCTTGGGGCATAGCATTATTATGGATGAGCGTTCATTTAATGTAGATCAGGCAATAGAATTAATTAAAAAATATAAAGTAAGTAATTTAACAGGATCGCCTACAGCATTTCGCATGTTCTTTGGTTTTAAGGAAAAATTTGACCCTTCAATTAAACAACATTTACGCGTAGTGAGCAGTGCAGGTGAGCCATTAACTCCTGAGGTTGTGAACTGGTTTAAGCAGGATTTAGAGGTCAATATTTTTGATCAATATGGCCAAACTGAGCTAGGGATGGTGATTGCAAATCATCATGCTCTTGAGCATCCATTAAAAGTAGGTTCAGCTGGTTTTGCAATACCTGGACATCGTTTTGCGGTGTTAGACCAAAATTATCAAGAATTGCCAACTGGTGGTGTTGGTATTTTGGCAATGGACTCGGAGCAATCTCCATTGATGTGGTTTAAAGGTTATGGTGGCAATAATCGCAAAGCCTTTGTTGGCAAATACTATTTAACTGGTGACACGGTCACTTTAAACGAACATGGGGGCATTAATTTTGTGGGTCGTGCTGACGATGTCATTACAACTTCGGGCTATAGAGTTGGACCATTTGATGTTGAAAGTACTTTATTAGAGTGTGAGGCCGTATTAGAGTCAGCAGTAATTGGTAAGCCAGATCCGGAACGAACCGAAATAGTCAAAGCTTTTGTGGTACTTAAGCCTGCTTATCAAGCGTGTGAAACATTAAAAGATAAGTTACAGCAATATGTTCGTAACCGTTTATCTCGTCATGCTTATCCAAAGGAAATTGAGTTTGTGGACAGTCTACCGAAAACCACGAGCGGAAAAATTCAAAGAGGACTGTTGAAGCAGCAAGAAATTGCAAAAATGCAGCAAGCCTACGCAAGCTAATTTGAACAAAGGGAAATATTTAGAATTTCCCTTTATTCTTTATATTAAAGATCGGCTTTCACTTCCTCACCAATTAAATAAAATGTTCCACCAGCAATATAGTGCAGGCTACGAAGTTCTTTTGGTGCATCTTGAAAATGCCAGTGCCCATCTCTAAAAACGCGACTATCTGCCCATGCACCTACAACAGAACCAATAAATAGGTCATGAGCTGACTGATTATGTGGTTCAGGAATAAGTTTACATACCAGCCATGCGATACAACCTGATACAAGCGGACTGGTCAGATCTTTTTGGTAAAACAGCTCAACCCCGCAGTGTTCAAGTTTTTGTGGGTCATCTAATTTGCTAATGGTACCAAGTTGCTTGGTCATATTGAGCTGTGCATAGCAAGGAACTTGTAGTGTGAAATAACCACTTTGCTCAACCAGCTGTCGGGTTTTAGTGCTTTTATCTAAAACGACAGTCACTTTGGCAGGCTTAAACTCTAAGGCACATGCCCATGCGGCAGCCATCACGTTACGGTCATCACCATGCTGAGCAGAGACTAGTACAGTTGGACCATGATTTAACAAACGATAAGCTTTTTCTAACTCTACTGGTGCAATATATGATTGGGACATATTTAGCCTAAGTAATACAGAAAAGGGATAGCTCTATTGTTGCAGAAAGCATGTGAGAAGTAATGTAATAGGGGATTAACCGAATAAAAAAGTTGTTTCCATTTTATAGCTTTCCTAATGACGAACTTAGTCATAAAATCACTTGGCTTCTAAGTGAAAGGATTAACGTGTGACCGAGCTTCAAGATATCGATTTTGTAGAGTTAAGTGATGAAGAAATGCATCTCTATAGCCGTCAGATTTTACTTGATGGATGGGATATTGAAGCTCAGGAAAAACTTAAACTCGCCAATGTATTAATTGTCGGTGCTGGCGGAATAGGTTGTAGTAGCGCGGAACTACTTGCACGAGCAGGAGTTGGGAAAATTACCCTCATTGATGCAGATACCATTGAGATAAGTAATTTACAACGTCAAATCGCATTTGGTCATGAAGATATTGGACGTTATAAAGCTGAAGTTTTAGCTAAACGGTTACAGAAAATTAACCCTTATATCTGTGTTGAATACTTTAACGAACGTTTAGACGAACATAACATTGATAAACTAGTTGAACATCAAGACGTCGTTTTAGATGGCTGTGATAACTTTACAACGCGTTATTTAGTGAATGCAGCTTGTAAAAAGCATCAAGTCGCATTAATTAGCGCTTCTGCAATTGGTTTTCAGGCGCAAATGTTTATGGTTGAAGGTGATTCAGCTTGTTATGAATGTTTGTTCCCGAAAGAACAACATGCCAATGAAGGGCTGCGATGTGCGGAATCTGGTGTGCTTGCGACTACACCTGTAATGATTGCGTCATTACAAGCACATCACACTTTATTGTATTTAGGACTAAACAGAACGCCGCTAAAACAAAAACTGTTACTTTGGGATGGGTTAAATATGATGCAACGTATTGTTAATTTTGATAAAGACATAAATTGTCCACTTTGTCAGGCAAGCTAATCAGCAAATAAACCAAAATTTGCTACACTTGATTTGAATATTCTGGTTTTAAAGAAATATGAAAAAAAATATTTTATTTGATGGATTGCGCTCTGTTGCCCGCATCGGTGAAACCGCAGTAGTTGCGGCTAAAGCCGGTATTAAGTATGCAACTGATAAGCCAAGTAATGCCAAACTTATGCGTGAGACTTTTGAGTCGCTTGGCTCAACATATATTAAGCTTGGTCAGTTTATCGCGAGTACCCCATCGCTATTCCCACGTGAGTATGTAGAAGAATTCCAAGGCTGTTTAGACCAGACCCCAACTTTACCTTTTAGCTATATTCAAGGTGTACTTGCGTCTGAGTTTGAAGGGCGTGATTTAAGCCAGATTTTTAGTTATATCGATGAAACACCACTAGCTTCTGCCTCAATTGCTCAGGTTCATGCGGCTAAACTAACTACTGGTGAAGATGTCGTTATTAAAGTACAAAAACCGGGTGTTGAAACCATTTTGTACACTGACCTAAATGTGGTGCATTGGGCTGCTAAATTGCTTGAACGTGCGGTACCTAAAATTAAATTTGCCGCTCTTTCTGACATTGTTGATGAAATTAAAACCCGTATGGTGCGTGAAGTCGATTTCATTGAAGAAGCACAAAATTTAGATGACTTTGTGGAATATTTAAATATTTCCCAAAACCAAGCTGCTACTGCACCTAAAGTTTATCATCAGTTTTCTACGCGCCGTGTTTTGACCATGCAGCGTTTATATGGGGTCCCTTTGACAGACTTTAGCGTGGTTAAACAATATGCTAAAGATCCATCGCAAGCACTCATTACTGCCATGAACACATGGTTTGGTAGCTTAATGTTATGTAAGAGCTTCCATGCGGACTTACATGCTGGGAACCTAATGTTGCTTGAAGATGGACGTATTGGTTTTATCGATTTTGGTATCGTGGGGCAGTTAAAGCCGGAAGTTTGGACAGCATGTATTGCATTTATGGATGCTTTACAAAAAACTGATTATCAGGCAATGGCTGAAAACATGCTCAAAATGGGTATGACCCATAATAAAATTGACGTTCAGGTTTTAGCACAAGACCTAGAGCGTTTATTTAATGGTGTGTTAATGGCCGATCCACAGCAGATTTTGGCTTCTAATCCAGCCGATTTAAACGACATCATGATGGATATGGTAGCTGTTGGTGAGCGTCATGGTATTAAATTCCCTCGAGATTTTGCCTTATTATTTAAGCAAATGCTTTATTTCGATCGTTTTATGCGCGTACTCGCACCTTATACTGATATTTATGCAGACCAACGTTTGAAAATGGTTCAAAATATGGAACCTGCTTCGTTGTTAAAGCACTAAGGTCAGTTTAAATTTATGGATGCCATTATTATTGAAGGCTTGAAGGTTGAGACAGTGATTGGCTGTTTCAACTGGGAAAGACAAATCATTCAACCTTTAATGTTGGATTTAACCATCCATAATGATTTGAGCCGAGCTGCAGCGTCTGACAAGCTTGAGGACACACTCAACTATGCCCAGATTTGTGAATTATCGGCTCAAACCATTCAGAAAGCTAAGCCCGAATTAATCGAGCATGCAGCACATCTCGTTCTGCAATGTTTGTTTGAAACCTTTCCAACAATTGAAAAAATTACCATAACCATCCGTAAGCCAGCCATCATTGCAGAAGCAAACGCTGTAGGAATTCGTCTTGAACGCACCAGAAACAATTTTTGCGCTCGCCCTAGCGAGTAATTTAGACGCAGATCAGCACTTTACTTTTGCTTATACGCAATTAGCAACTTTGGGGAAAGTGCAGTTTTCATCTGTTTATCAAATTCCATGCCGAGATGGTATTGGAGATGATTACTGGAATTCAGCATGTCTATTAAGAAGTACTTTAGCCTGTGAACAAATTGAATCTTTTTTAAAGAAACTTGAGACAGATTCGGGACGTGTTCGTCCGTCGCATCATATTTCTTTAGATGTAGATTTGATTGCATGGGGAAGTGATCTGGACCATATGCAATTTAATTCTAAAAAACTACCTTTAGCACTCGATGTCAAAATACCTTTATATGAACTTTGGCATTGTGAAATTTTAAAGGCTGATAGCACACTTTATCCAGTCGTTAATTTTAAAGTTTAATGCCTTTCAAACTAAATTTTACGCAAACTTTACGCGGGTTTTGACTTCTTCAATAGAGAATTTACGGGCATTTTATCGATACTGAAATTCACTAAATTAGTGTTATTTCAGGACAATAAAGATGCTTATAAATTCTCAAATGCGCATCTTGCATCAGTCTGGCATTGTCTTATGCCGACTAAAAACAAATGATATCTCTTCATCTCTCCTTATTTCCAGCTTGGCAAATCAAGCCAAGGAGTATAGAGGAGAATAGTCATGTTAGAACTTATACTTGTTTTATTTATTGCTATTTTTCTAGCATGGTGCCTCGGTAAATATCTATCCAAAGTGATGGCAAATCAGCCGATGTGGGGTGATGGATTATTCCGCTGGATTGAAAATCCTGTATATCGCTTATTAGGTGTATCTCCACAACAACAAATGAACTGGAAACAATATTCTCTAGCATTTGTTGTGAGCTGTATTTTTCTTGCAGTGGCTATTCTTGCTATTTTTATGACGCAAGCATGGCTACCATTAAACCCGAACCATGCACCAAATATGAGTTGGGATTTAGCGTTACACACGGTTATTTCATTTTTAACAAACACCAACCAACAGCATTATTCTGGGCAAGCTCAATTATCTTATTTGTCGCAAATGACAGGTATTGTAGGTTTGCAAGTCATTACTCCAATGATGGGGCTGGCTTTGGTTGTTGCGACATTAAGAGCTTTCTTTTATCAGCGTCCAAGCCATATTGCGGCCGATGTTGCCGAGCAGCCAGATCAAATTTTAATTGGTAACTATTGGGCAGATGTAATTCGTCCTACAGTTCGCTTTTTGCTTCCACTCTGTTTTGTCTGGTCATTATTGCTTAACAGCCAAGGCGTGCCATCAACTTTCCAGAGTGGGCCAGAAGTACAGCTTATTGATAAAGCCAATAGCGTTGAAACTCAAAAAATTCCTTTAGGACCAGTTGCGCCAATGGTGGCGATTAAGCAATTAGGTAGTAACGGTGGTGGTTGGTACGGTCCAAATAGTTCTGTGCCTTTAGAAAATCCAACACCATTTTCTAATTTACTAGAAATGATTGCGATCTTACTTATTCCAATCACAGTCATTTTTATGGTCGGGCATTTTACTCAGCGTAAAAAATTTGCCTACTTTGTGTTTGGTAGCATGCTTTTCATGTCGATTATTTCAGGTGCAGCGGCTGTCTGGTCTGAGAGTATGTCATCGACAGCATCTCAACTTGCCATAATGGAAGGTAAAGAACAACGTTTTGGACCAGCCGCATCAGCAGTTTGGGCAGCGATCACTACACAGGTGAATAACGGTTCGGTCAATATGATGCATGATTCTTCTGCGCCGGTCACTGGGCTGGTTGAACTCATTAACATGCTGATTAATGCCATTTGGGGTGGTGTGGGCTGTGGTCTGCAACAGTTTATGATTTATCTGTTACTCGCAGTGTTTATTGCAGGTTTAATGACAGGTCGTACTCCAGAGTTGTTTGGACACAAGATTGAAGCGGCAGAAATTAAGTTGCTCGCGATTATTATCTTGATTCAACCTTTAGTCATTCTTGCATTTACCGCATTAAGCCTCAGCGTTCCAGGCATATCTGGAATTAGTAATCCGGGACCACATGGTATTAGCCAAGTGTTCTACGAATATGTTTCTGCATTTGCCAACAATGGTTCAGGTTTTGAAGGTCTTGGAGACAACACTGTATGGTGGAATGTCACTTGTAGTATCGCTCTACTGTTAGGACGTTTTCCGACCTTAATTTTGCCATTAATGATTGCGACACGTTTAGCAGCAAAAAGAAAAGCACCCGAAACAGCAGGTAGTCTTCAGGTTGAAACTCCAACCTTTGCTTTAACACTGATTACGATTGTTGTGTTGCTTACCTTATTACAATTTATGCCAGTTCTTGTCCTTGGGCCTATTGCCGATCAACTTTTGTTGGTTAAAGGCTAAGGAGGCGAGTGAAAATGAATACACAAACTCATGTAAATAGCCATAAACAAACCATGGCAGTGCCAAATTTTGAAGTTTGGAAAAATGCATTTGTGAAACTGCTACCGCAGCATGCAATTAAAAACCCTGTGATGGCAACTGTATGGCTTGGAACAGTGGTTACAGGCATTAGTACAATCTTAGGTTACACCGCGCTGTTATTTGGTTTAGTGGTTACAGCAATTCTGTTTATTACCATTTTATTTGCTAACTATGCCGAAGCAGTTGCAGAGGCTAGAGGCCGTGGGCAGGCATCTTCATTACGTGCAGCAAGAGAAAATTTAACAGCTCGAAGACTCAACTCTTTGACAGACCGTCAAGCGACTCAAGTTGCAGCGACCGAACTTCATTTAAATGATTTTATTGAAGTACATGCAGGTGAGCTTGTTCCAGCCGACGGTGAGATTGTAGAAGGCTTTGCAACTATTAATGAATCGGCTGTTACAGGTGAGTCAGCACCTGTGCTACGTGAAGCTGGAACAGACCGTTCAGGTGTTATTGGTGGAACCAAAGTACTTACAGATTGTATTGTTGTGCAAGTGACTGCTGAATCTGGTCAAAGTTTCTTAGACCGTATGATTGCTTTGGTTGAAGGCTCAAATCGCCAGAAAACTCCGAATGAGATTGCGCTTGGCTTCTTGTTAATGGTGATGACAATCACGTTTTTAATTGTCGTGATTAGCTTGCCATTTATTGCCAAGTATTTGCATATTGAACTTGATCCAGTTGTGCTCGTGGCGTTATTGGTCTGCTTGATTCCTACAACTATTGGGGGCTTGTTACCTGCGATTGGTATTGCGGGCATGAACCGCGCACTTAAAGCCAATGTTTTGGCGAAATCAGGTAAAGCTGTCGAAGTTGCGGGTGACATTGATGTGCTTTTACTCGATAAAACAGGAACCATTACTTATGGTGATCGTCAAGCGACTTCTTTTTATCCTTTAACTTCGGTAACCGAGTCTGAATTAAGAGCTGCTGCTTGGGTAAGTTCACTTGCCGACCCAACACCAGAAGGTAAATCGATTGTTAAGTTAGCAAAAGAGCAAGGCTTAAAACAGCAAGAACCTGAGCAAGCTGAATTTATCTCTTTTAGTGCTTCGACTCGAATTTCTGGTGTGAATTTACCGAATGGTGACCAAATTCGTAAAGGTGCTTTAGATGCAATCTTGAAATTTGTAGATGAAGATTATTCTCAAGATTTAGAGTTAAAAGCACGTGTTGAGCAAGTTGCCAAAAAGGGTGCGACACCATTGGTTGTCGCAAATCAACATCATGTACTGGGGGTGATTGAACTCTCAGATGTGATTAAACACGGCATTAAAGAACGTTTTGCTCGTTTAAGAGAAATGGGCATCAAAACCGTCATGGTCACAGGCGATAACCCATTAACTGCTGCTGCGATTGCTGCTGAAGCAGGGGTAGATGACTATATTGCCGAAGCAAAACCAGAAGATAAATTGGCTTGTATTCGCACCGAACAACAACAAGGTCGTTTAGTTGCGATGGTCGGTGACGGAACCAACGATGCGCCGGCATTAGCACAAGCTGATATTGGTTTAGCCATGAATTCAGGCACACAAGCTGCAAAAGAAGCTGGCAATATGGTCGATTTAGACTCAGACCCAACCAAACTACTTGCTGTGGTTGAGATTGGGAAACAGCAGCTGATTACCCGTGGCGCTTTAACAACATTTTCGTTGGCAAACGACGTCTCTAAATACTTTGCCATCTTGCCTGCATTGTTCGCTGCTGCGATTCCACAAATGCAAGTATTGAATGTAATGCACTTAGCAAGTCCAAACAGCGCGATTTTATCTGCATTAATTTTTAACGCGATTATTATCCCGCTATTAATTCCAATCGCACTCCGAGGCGTCAAATTTAAACCTTCAACGGCAACTCAGTTACTACGTCGAAATATGTTGATTTATGGAGTGGGTGGTGTGGTTCTACCATTTATTGCCATCAAAGCGATTGATGTAGTGATTGTTCAATTATTTGGTTTGTAATCTGGAGTTTGAAATGAAAACTTATGCACAAAATTCAGAAGCAAATTTGGGTCAGACCTTAAGAGCATCTTTGGGATTATTAATTTTTACTCTGGTGGGTTGCGGTGCTATTTATAGTGCGATCGCTACAGGTGCGGGACAGGTGTTATTCAAAAATCAAGCAAATGGTAGTTTGATTGAAATAGACCATAAAGTTTTAGGGTCAAAATTAGTTGCTCAGCCATTTGTTGGAGAGGCTTATTTTCATCCACGTCCTTCAGCAGTCGCTTATGACCCGATGGCGATGGCAGGTACAAACTTAGCGCGTACTAATCCTGAGCTACAGCAACAAATTGATGCTCAGATTCTTGCTGTGAAAAAACAAGATCACACGGGCAATACACCTATACCAAGTGATTTGGTGACTAAATCTGGTAGTGGTATTGATCCGCATATTAGTCCTGAATCTGCTCAGTTACAGGTTGCTCGAGTGGCTCAAGCGCGTCATTTAGACCCTAAAGTTGTAGAAGAGTTACTTCAAAAGCATATTGAACCAGCTCAGTTTGGTGTACTAGGGCAAGCTCGTGTTAATGTATTAGAGCTAAATATCGCTTTAGATCAATTACAATCTACACATTAACTTAAAAATAAAGTTGTTAGTTTACCGGATGATATCAAGTGCAAAGCAATCGCGAAAATCAGGCTGAGGCCTTATTAAATCATGTTAATAGATATCAAGCCGGTCGACTAACGGTCTTTCTTGGTGCGGCACCAGGTGTAGGAAAAACCTATGCCATGCTCGCCCGCGCTAAAGAACTATTTCAACAGGGCACAGATGTTGTTGTTGGTATTGTTGAAACCCACGGAAGAATTGAAACTCTAAAAATTTTGGAAGGGTTGCCTCAAATTGCTAGAAAGGAAATGCAATATCAGGGGCATACTTTAGAAGAAATGGACTTGGATGCTATTTTACTTAGGCATCCGCAAATCGTTTTAGTTGATGAACTGGCTCATCGCAACGTCCCAAATAGTCGCCATGAACGACGTTGGCAAGACGTCAATGAATTGCTAGACGCAGGTATTGATGTATTCACCACTATAAATATTCAACATTTAGAAAGCTTAAATGATGTGGTGTACCAGATTACGGGAATCCGAGTAAATGAAACGGTACCAGATCGGGTATTTGACCGTATTCGGGACATTCGCTTAATTGATTTACCCGTCAGTGAACTCATTGAAAGGCTCCATCAAGGAAAAGTCTATGTACCAGAGCAAGCAAATCTGGCATTACAAGGCTTTTTTAGCATTTCAAATTTAACAGCATTACGTGAACTCGCAATGCAATGCGTTGCTGAGCATGTCGATTCAGACTTAAAAGAGAGTTATGCCTCAAAGGGATTGAAATCTATCTCGTTGCAAAATGAATTGATGATTGCGATAGATGGGCAAGGCTCTTCTGAATATTTAGTACGGGCAGGCTGCCGTTTAGCAGAACGTAATGGTGCTACATGGACTGTAGTGAATGTTGCTAAAAGTTTAGACTTTGGGCAGAGTTCAGTGAGTTCTTATAAAAAAGAATACATCGAGATTGACCGTGCGTTTGAGTTGGCTCGGCAACTCGGTGGCCGAACAGAGGTTTTATATGGGCCGCGAGTTGCGTCAGTGTTAATGGATGCCGCCGTTGACCGAGGTATTTCCAATCTGGTGATTGGTAAAAGTATTTCACCGTGGTGGTTAAAGTTATTTAAGAAAAATTTAGCTCAGCAATTATTAAATCAAGAAAACTCGATTGCTTTAACCATTTTGCACCCAGAACAGGGCACTAAAAAGATTAATCAGTTCGGAAAACCTTCATTTTTATCATTAAAAGAAAGTGTTTTTGTTTTAGCTGTTACATGCGCAAGTATTTTTATAGCTCACTTCGCAGAAGTTCTATTTGGTATTGAAGACTTCTCTGTCATTTTTATTATTTCTGTTTTAATTGTTGCAACTAAGACCCGAATGCTCGCTGCAGTAGTGGCTGCTCTTATTTGTTTCTTAGCCTATAATTTTTTCTTTATTGCCCCGCGTTATACCTTTCAGATTTCAGCACACCAAGGGGTAGTCACCGTTGTTGCTTTTTTTGCAGCAGCTTTAATTGCTGGCCGTTTAGCTTCTCAGTTACGCCAGCAAGTTTTGTCTTTAAAAGCTGCGAATGCCTACACTACGGTAATGCAAGACTTGGCGCGTAAGCTTTCTAGCGCAGTAAACCTTGAAGAAGTCATGCAAACAGGACGTATGACTTTAGAAACACAACTTCAAACTAAAGTGTGGATTTCTATTCGAGATAAAGTTATTTCATCTGATATTGAGCTAAATGATAAAGAAAAAGTAGCCGCAGAATGGTGTTTGAAACACAAGCAGCCGTGCGGACGTTTTACCGATACTCTGAGTCAATCAAACTGGTGGTTTTTACCACTTTTAGAGCAGAAAAATAGCCTAGGTATTGTGGGAATTTACTTTAAGGATGACGTAGTTTCTCTAAATTTTGAGCAAAAGAAATTGACTGAAAGTGTAAGTGAATATATTGCACAGGCAGTACTGCGAACCCAATTGGTGAATGAGCTTGAACAAGCAAAAGTCACCAGTGAAACAGAGCGCTTACGTTCTGCTTTATTATCTTCGGTATCGCATGATTTACGCTCGCCACTCGCTTCTATTATTGGAGCAGCAGACACACTTGCCAATTTTAAAGCTGAAATGACAGAACAAGACCAACAAGATCTGCTTGAAACAATTCATTTAGAAGGTGAGCGCTTAGACCGTTATATTCAAAACTTGCTTGATATGACCCGTTTGGGACACGAAGGTCTAACTTTAAAAAGGGACTGGATTGGGGTGGATGAATTAATTGGTTCGGCAACCCGCCGTTTAAAGCGTTATAAACCAGATACGCAAGTGGTCGTTCAGTTACCTGAGCAACCGATTAGTTTGTATGTCCACCCAGCACTGGTAGAGCAAGCTATTTTTAATGTTTTAGAAAATGCGGCAAACTTTTCACCTCCAGATGAACCAGTCATGATTCGTACTCATCTTGTGTCAGAAGATGAAGTAAAAATAGAAATTGAAGATAAAGGTGCAGGAATCCCTGAAGACGAAAGACACCGCATTTTCGATATGTTTTATACGATGGAACGAGGAGACCGTGGAAAGTTTGGTACTGGTTTAGGGCTTACAATCGTAAAAGCGATTATTGGTGCTCATATGGGTACAATAGAAGCATTTTCAGGGCGCCAAAATAAAGGTACTTTAATTCAAATCAAATTACCCCTTCATCCAGTAAAAGAATAAGTTGTAAATTCATGATAAGTTCAGAAACATCACCTGTAGAAACACGTATTGTGATTATTGATGATGAGCCTCAAATCCGTAAATTTCTAGACATTGCTTTAAGAACTCAAAAATACAAAACTACGCTCTGCGAAACGGGTTACAAAGGCCTAGAGACTTTGGCAACCCAAGGAGCTGATTTGGTGATTCTAGACTTAGGCTTACCCGATTTAGATGGAAAAGAAGTGCTTCAAGAGTTACGTAGCTGGTCAAATGTGCCGGTTATTGTGCTATCTGTACGTGCCGATGAGTATGAAAAAGTTGCTTTGCTCGATGCTGGCGCAAATGATTACATGACCAAGCCGTTTAGTGTGCAAGAGCTTTTGGCACGTATCCGTGTCATTTTAAGAAATCAACCCATACAGCAAGAAGCGCATGTCTATGACGATGGTTATCTTAAAGTCGATGTCACGCAACGTTTGGTTTGGGTCGAGCAACAGCCAATTACTTTAACTCGAAAAGAGTTTCAACTTTTGACCCTATTAATGCGCTATCAAGGGCAACTTTTAACACAGCCACAGCTTTTAAAAGAACTATGGGGGCCAACTCATCAGGAAGATACGCACTATTTACGTATTTTAGTGGGCAAGTTACGCAGTAAACTGGGGGATAACGCAATTCAGCCACGCTATATTGCTACTGAACCTGGTGTAGGATTACGTTTTTTAGCTAAGCAGAAAAATCATTAATTAGATGTAAAAAAAAACCTTAGGGTATTTCTCCCTAAGGGTTTGCAAAGTGGTTTATAGTTTTTTGTTTATTTTATTCAAATATCCCAATGTTGTTCTGCTTCAGTCATTTGGCTGTAAATACTTTGATATTCAGCCTGTTTAACTGTGTACCAATGCTCTACAAAGTCAGCTCCTAAATATCCTTTTAAAATAAGGCTTCCTTTAAATATTTTTAAGGCTTCTGGTTGGTTGTTGGCTAATAAAATGTGCTCATCTTGAAACTTCAAAAGATGAGCAGGTTTTGGCAGCAGTAACTTATGAGATAAGCCATAAGATGCGCCCGCTAAAATAGTCGCTGTTACCAGATAGGGATTACAGTCCGCACCAGCAACACGATATTCTAAGCGTTGATTTTGTACGTCTGAGCATGGAATTCGGATTGCGACATTACGATTATTGGTATCCCAATTGGCTTCTAATGGCACATGATGCCCAATTTTAAAACGTCTATAAGAATTAATATTAGGCGCTAAAATCGCCATAGATGCAGGCATTAACTCAATTAGGCCACTAATCGCGCTCAATAATTTGGCTGAAAGCTCATCTTTTTCTTCTGAGCTAAATATATTTTGATGGTATTGATTCAGCATGCTCATATGAAAATGCATGCCACTACCAGCCTTTGCCAAGTTTGGTTTCGCCATGAAACAAGCGGTTAAGTCATGCTTTCTTGCGACTTGTTTTACAATTCTTTTTAAAGCATTAATTTGATCGCAGAGTTTTAAAATGTCATGGCTGTGTTGAAGATTTAATTCGTATTGTCCAGGGGATGATTCCGCAACAATTGCGGTAATTTCAATTGATTGTAGTAAGGCTGCTTTTTCAACTTCATCTAGGACTTGTTGATAGTTATTTGGCGCATCTATATCAAAACATTGGTTTTCTGAACATGTCTCGAATTGATGCTGAGGTGAGAAAAGGTAAAACTCTAGCTCGGCAGCCATGACAGGGAAATAATTATTAGCATGTAACTGATTTAATAATTTTTTTAATATATTACGTGGTTCATAGCGACAGTCTGAACCATCTTCTTCTTGCATGGATAGGTAAAGCTGAGCATTTAATTCTGGGGATAAGGCACTGGGTTGCAAGCTGTCTAAAATGGGCAGGCAAAGTCTATCTGGTTCACCAATATATTTTCCCAGACCTGTTTCTTCAATCACTTTTCCATCAAGGCTCATGGCATAAACAGAAAGAGGAAAATAACATCCATTCGATAGATTTTTTAGACTCTTAACGTCAATACGTTTGCCACGAATATGCCCGTTTAAGTCATGTAGACAAATATCAATGTGCTGAGTGTGAGGATATAAACTTAAATATTCATCAACTTCTTTCAAAAAAAGCTCTGAGTTGAACGTATGAATTTGCGTTTGTGGAATAAAATCATCTGATATTTTAAATGCCTTAAAGTGAGGATCTTTTAAGTTTAAATTTGGGTAAATATGAGTACTCATTATAAAAACCTTGGTGGTTATTTAGCTCAAATCCTACCGTAGCCTTTGGCGTTAATCCCGTAAAAAAATAGTAAAATAATAAATAGTTTATTTATAAGTGGATTTAGTTTTTTATATTAGTAATCAATAAGTTAATTGTTATTTTTGTGGTAAGGTTTTAAAGTAAAATTAACGTATAAGGGCCATCAAAGAGTTGTCTGATCGTTCATGATTTCGCTTTTAAAATTAAACATAATTAGGAATTGTGATCCTTAAATTTGGTGAGATGGTCAAACTGCTTTAAACTTAAAATCTTATCCAGTTAAACATTTATGTATAAATCTTGAATTGAGCAAGACTTATATAGTGTATGTACTGGAATTTTATTTTTTGCGTTTTTTTAATTTTTATTTTTGAGTTCTCTTAATATGAAAAATATCGGTTTAGCCATTTTAGCAATCAGCCTTTCAGGTTGTGCTGCAATGAGCGTAGAAGAATGTAAGACTGCGAATTGGTCATTAGTGGGTGAGAAAGATGGTTCGAAAGGTTCTTCGCCACGTTTAGATCAATATTACAAAGCATGTGGAAAAGCCAATATTGTTCCAGATCAAAAGTCATATGAACGTGGGTATAAAGAAGGCCTAGGTTATTATTGCCAGCCAGCAAATATTTTTTATAACGCTTTAGAAGGTAACGGTAATATTAATGTATGCCCAGTTGAGCAGCGTAATCGTTTAAGACCTTATTATCGAGCTGCCTCAGATTACTACAATGCAAAAGCTGAATATGATCGTTATGACGAGAAGTTTAAGCAATATTCTGATAGCGCTTATAACGAAAAATTAAAGCCAGAAGAGCGCGAACGCTATCGTAAACTTTTAAGAGAATTACAAATTGATCGTGACCGTATTAACAGAAACTATTGGAACTCAATTCGAGATATCGAACGTTTTAAATATGATCATGGATTAAAATAATATTTTAAAAAAGGATTGATCTGTTTGAGATCAATCCTTTGTTTTTTTAAAGATAATAACTCGTTTTTGTCATTAACTTTGAAATAGCAGTCATCGTGATTTTTACTGCATATGGTAATTCAACACCACCTGCTTCAAGTGCAGTATGACGGTGATGCAATTCATCTTCATTCATTTGCTCTAGAATTTTGCGCGAGCGTTCATCTTGAGCTGGTAACTGGTTTAAGTGATCTTGCAAATGTAGACTAACTTGACGTTCAGTTTCAGCAACAAAACCTAAGCTATATTTATCACCTGCAATACCGGCAAGAGCACCCATACCATATGAAAGGCCATACCAAATCGGGTTCAATAAGCTTGTATGACTATTTAGCTCTTTTAAACGGTCTTCACACCAAGCTAAATGGTCTTGTTCTTCAATCGCTGCCTGTTGCATTTCGCGGCGTACATTTGGCAATTTCGCTGTCAATGCTTGCCCATGATAAAGTGCTTGAGCACACACTTCACCACTGTGGTTAACACGCATTAAACCTGCAACATGGCGAGCATCTTCTACACCAAGTTTTGCTTCTACTGTTTCAGCTGGATTTTGGCGCTGCGCTGCTGTTGCACCCGGAACAAGACTACGTAATGCTTGATCAAAAGAGTTAATAAGTTGATCAATTCCAGTATAGTGGCGCATAAATTAGTCCTCCAAAGAAAGATGTGCTGTGGCAAGCATTGGTTTTAGTCGGGCAAGAAGCCATATACTAAAGATTGCACTAAGTACAGCTGTAATAATAAATAGTATTTTAATATCAATTTTTAAAACACTTAAGATTAAGATTGAGAAAATTGCAGAAGAAACCATAAAAACGGCATTTAAGATGTTATTTGCTGCAACCACTCGGGCACGATGTGAGCGTGGTGAGTAAGCCTGCATCATGGAATATAGAGGAACAATATAAAAACCGCCACTAATACCCAATAAAGTCACAGCAATCATGACATGGTAGTAAGCCCAGCCTTGGGTAAAAACATCTTTTAAAGTCAGTAATGCTCCAGTTCTTTCAGGTACAAAAGCCAGACTGGCTGCAAGGTAGAGCGCAAAAACAGTAAGGCCAACTGCACCGATTGGCACCATTTTAATATTAATTTCTGAACCACCAATTTTGCGGCAAAGAAGAGAACCCACACCAATACCGACTGAAAAGAAAGTGAGTAATAGGCTAACCACATTTTCCGATGCATGAAGGTTTTGTTGAGTCAACTGCGGAATTTGGGTTAAATAAGTCGCTCCATAAAACCAGTACCATGAGTTACCTAACAAAATTGTAAACACTAACGGTAAGCTTTTGGTATATTTGATAGTTTGAAAGCTTGTACGAACAAAGTTCCAGTCAATATCTAAATCAGGTGCGGCAACTTTTTGTGGCAAGATGAAACGGCTGAATAAATAGCCTATGCAAGCAATCGCTACTACAGTAATACTAATCCATAATAAGTTTCCATCTGATGATGCAATTACGGCACCCCCCAAGATCATTCCGAATAAGATGGCCATGGATGTACCAGACTGAAACAGGGCATTGCCAGACATGAGTTCATGTGGTTTTAAGATTTCTGGCAAAATGGCATATTTAATGGGACCAAAGAAAGTTGAATGTGTGCCCATCAAAAATAGGGCTAAAAGAAGCAACCATAAATGCCCCAATAAAAAACCGGCAGAACCGATGAGCATAATAATGATTTCTAAAATTTTTATGCCACGGACAAGTTGTGAGCGTTCATACTTATCAGCAATTTGTCCGGCAGTTGCTGAAAAAAAGAAATATGGCAAAATAAACAACAATGCTGCTAAATTATTGAGTGTGCTTACTGGTGCAGATTGTTGCTGAATCCAACCATAAGTAATGACTAACAATAAAGCTTGCTTGTAAACATTGTCATTTAATGCGCCAAAAAACTGGGTAAAAAACATCGGTACAAACCGACGTGATGTCATCAGGGATTCATCTTGTTTCATCATGTGCAAGCTTCATTGAGTTTTATAAAAAAATGTGACGGAGTGTTAATTTGCATCTAAAACCATGTATGATATTTTTAACGCTTGATTAAATGAAAAATCAATGGTTTTGAGTGAGTTTTGTCCTCATATTGGTGCGTTTATTAAAAAATAAGTTTAGAGTTTTTCATGCCTTCTAAAATTAAGTTTAAACAGTCAACTCTTTCTCACTCTATGCATTTAATCTTAAAAATGCAGAGTATACCTAAACTTATTTGTAGCAGCTTATTATTAAGTTTATGTGTTACTCCTTGTTATGCTCAAAGTTCGGCTGAGACCGTTACACCAGAAGCAAACCAGACGGTAACAGATTCATTGGTACAACAAACTAATACAAATAACCCAAGTGATGTTCCAATTACCGATGTCGCTACTCTTGTAACTCAAGCACAGCAACAACAAGATAGCTTGGCTATATTGCAACAACAAGAACAATTTCCGAATCAGATTGAAGAATTTAAGCCAATTACGCTTGATAATCTTGAAGACTTACCGGTTATGCCTGTTGACCAGAATATGGCAAATGAAATTTATCGGGTAGCAGAAGAGGCAAAAAACGAGGCTCAAAACTTCCAGAATGGTACGCAAAAACAACCAGAAATGGTGGTGAATGACGCATCACAAGCAGAATTACATGAAATTAATCAGGCCCCTGTAAATATTGACCAGCTCATGCATGAGATTCAATCTGATAGTAAGATTGTGGTTGAAGCCAATGAAACAGGAAAAACTTTACCTGAGCTTACTGCTGCCGTTGATGAGCCACCCGAAGAAAAAGGTTTCTTTAGACGTATATTCAATAAAATCCGTCCACCTCGGGTAATTCCAATGGAGCAGATACCCCGTATTACTGCTGAGGTTACGGGTGCGCCAGATGATTTAGCTAAAAATATCAAAGGTAAATTATCTACATTTACCCAAGAATCATTTGAAGATTTTAATGCAGCGCTACCGCAACTTAGGAGCTTAAGTAATCAGGCTGCTCAAGCTGTAGGTTATTACAATGCTGAGTTTCGTTTTGAAAAGTTAAGTGCCAGTCGCGTACGCGTTAATGTAACGCCAAATGAACCAGTACGGATTAATGAACAAAACATTGAATTTACTGGTGCTGGTGCAAAACAGCCACAATTTCAGGTCATTCGTTTAGTTCCTGACCAAGATGTAGGTGATATTTTTAATCATGGCCTTTACGAAACCACAAAAAGCCGAATTGTCGATGCTGCATCGGATAATGGTTATTTTGATGCGTATTGGCGTTTACATGACGTAAAAGTGAGCCAACCTGAAAATAAAGCGGATATTAACCTCAAGTATGAGACTGGTGAGCGTTATAAGCTTGGTAAGGTTGAGTTTCGCATGAGCGATCCATCAAAACCATTACCTTTAAATATGAATATTCTTGAAAGCATGGCACCGTGGAAAGAGGGTGATGACTATGCTTTTTGGCGTGTAAATGTTTTAGCAAATAACCTGACTAACTCACGCTATTTTAACTATACCTTGGTCGATTCAATTAAACCCGACCCAATTGAAAAACCACTTGAGTTACCACCCGATTTACAAGCGTTGGTCGATCAGCAGAATGTTGATATTGACGAATCGAAGCTGCTTCCTTTAGAGCAACAACAACTTGCCAAAGCACGCCAGTTGGCGTCCTCAAGTAAAGAAGTGACACAAAATGTGGTAGATGAAAAACAATTTGCCGGAACTGAAAGTGTACAAGCCGCACCCGCATCTTTAAAAGCTGCAACTGTACAGCATGAAGAACAAGAGTCTGAACAAGACCGTTTACAGGCTCAAGCTCGGGAAGAAAAACGTATACCAGTGATTGTGACGTTAAATGCCGATAAACTAAATAGTCTGGAAACAGGTATTGGTTACGGTACCGACACTGGCGCCCGTTTACGTAGTCAATATAGACGTTCGATTGTAAATAAATACGGTCATTCATTTGATGCAAACTTGGAGCTTTCCCAAATTCGTCAATCTATAGATGGGCGCTATAGTATTCCTTATAAACATCCGTTAAATGATTACTTTAATATTGTGGGTGGTTACGAGCGTGAGACGAGGGATGATATTGGTCCGGATGTAAGCTTACTTACAGAATCGGCAGTTTTAGGGGGTGAACGAGTTATTAAAAAACCACTCGGAAACTGGCAACATACTATTGGGGTACGTTATCGTCTCGACCGCCTAACTCAAAAGGGGAATGTAGATATCTCTGAGCTACCAGATGCATTTAAAACTGCTGCATCAGAGCAAGAAGCATTATTATTTAGTTATGAGACCTCTAAAACCTCAAGTAATACACGCTTAAACCCAACCAAAGCTTTTAAGCAAACTTATAAATTAGAATTAGGTAGCGAAAGTTTACTTTCAGATGCCAATATGGCGATTGCAACAGCCGGTTGGAGATTTATTTATTCTTTAGGTGAAAATGATGACCATCAGTTTGTTGGGCGGTCCGATTTTAGTTATATTTTTACCGATGAGTTTGATAAAGTTCCATACAATTTAAGATTCTTTACTGGTGGTGACCAGACAATTCGTGGTTTTGATTATAAAAGTCTTTCACCAGAAGATAATGGATATAAGATTGGTGGACAGGCTCTAGCAGTAGGCTCTTTAGAATATAACTATCAATTCAAAGAGGGTTGGCGAGCAGCTGTTTTTTCTGATTTTGGTAATGCTTACGATAAGAGTTTTAGTAATCCGACGGCCTATAGTGTTGGTGTCGGTATTCGTTGGAAGTCCCCAATTGGACCAATTCGTTTAGACGTGGCTTCTGGTATTTCTGATGATAACCATCCGATTCGTTTGCATTTCTTTATTGGTCCACAACTTTAAAAATAAAATTTTATTAGGTTTATTTTATGGCGGAAGTAGAACAGCAGCCCACTTCGGCACCTAGCTCTCCTAAGAAGCGACGTATTTTGCGTAGCTTCTTGCTGACAATCTTGATCATACTTTTATTACTTGTTGCTTCCATCATTATTATGATGTCGACTGACCGTGGAAGCCGTTTTTTATTAGATCGTGTTTTACAAGCTCAGCAAGTCATTAAATATGAGTATGAGGGGGGTAATTTACTCAGGGGAATTATTCTTAAAAATATTATTGTTCAGTTAAAAGAAGTTGACGTTACTTTAGATAGAGCTGATGTCCGTTTAGGGTGGCGTTCTTTAATATTAGAAAAAGAAGTGCATTTGAGCAATGCAGATGTCCGTAACCTAGTTATTATTAACAAAGCGCCGCCATCAGATAAGCCATTTGAGTTTAAACCCATTAAATTACCATTCGTGCTTCGTGTAGATGTTGGAGATGTTGATCATTTAGAAATTAAAAATTCAGGTTCTGTCGTAAATTTCCATGATGTTCATCTAAATGATGCTTTGTGGTCAGAGACAAAACTGAAATTTGAAAATTCAAGTATGGATATGGGGTATCTTTCTGTTCATAACGCAACAGGAAATATGGACTTTAGCGGCAAATACCCACTGAATGCGACTGCAGATTTAAGAATTCCTTCTTTAAAAAGTTTAAACATCCAAAATATCAAGGTGGCAGCGCGAGGTAGTTTAGATACCTTGCAAGCCGGTGTAGCAACGACAACACCAGATTTATTAACAGGTTGGGTTGTTTTACATCCTGTTCGTCATGAAGTGCCTATGCAAGGTGCATTATTACTCAAAAATTATCACTTGCCTTTACTGGTTGAGCAAAAATTATTTGCTAAAAACGGTGTAATTAAATTTCAGGGTGATGTTAAGCAACTCAACTTAGCGCTTGAGACAGATTTAAAAGGGGAGAATTTACCTGAAGGCCAGTACAACGCCTTAATGAATACTGATCTGGTTCATCAGTTGAATATTACTGATTTTAACGGGCAGGTCATGAAGGGTGCAGTTAATCTTAAAGGATTAGTGAACTGGAAAGATCATGTCACTTGGGACATCAAAGGTCGCCTAGATCATGTTAATCCTAAAGACAAAGCTATTCCACAGGTCGTTCAGGATTTCTTGCCGCCAAGTCTAGATGCAGCCGTTTCTTCAACTGGCTCTTTGGAAAAAGGTACGGAAGTATTTGCCAATGTAGACTTTGACCGCTATGAATCTTGGAAACTTAAACTAAACCAAGCACCTGAAAAGAATAAGAAGCCACAACCAATGTTTATGAATGTGGCTTGGGCAAATATAGATCGTGCTATGCCATATATAGGTTGGTTAAGTAGTGATAGTGGTCAAGTTGATTTGACTTTGCGAGATGGTCAGCAAGATATTAAAGTTTCGACAAAAGTATATCAGCATGAACAGACCTTATTACCGGCTGGACAATATTTAGCAACTTTGAATGTTAAAGATAATATTCTTAATGTTCCTAGTTTTAGTTTTGCGGCTCAAAAGGGTAGCCTCACAGGTCAGGCCAAAGTCTTATTACCAAGTGAAAAACGTCAGCTGGCATGGAATGCATTATTAAATGCAAAAGACTTTAATCCACAAAGTATACATACAGCGGCACCAGTTAACTTGCTCAACGGATCAATTAAAGCCAGCGGTTTTGCAAAGCCAAATCAACAAATTATTCAGCTTGAAAAAATTGATTTAAAAGGTCGCTTGGCTCAAGCAGGTCAAGAAATGGTTGCGCTAGCTGGAAAAAGTACAGCAGCTTTATTATTTAATGATGTTAAAGCAGGTGGCGGTTTTAAAGGCTTTGCTGTCAATTATGACGGATCTTTAAAAGCGCTTAATCAAGCCAATGGACTATTAAAGTTTTCTATTGCAGGTACCCCAGAATTTATCCGAATTAGTCAGTTACAACATGATGGTGTTGCTGGGAAAATCTATGCGACTGGGGCATTAAATTTAAAAGACCGTATTGCTTGGGATATTAATAGCTCGTTAGTACGCTTTAAACCTCAATATTTTGCCTCTAGTGTAAAAGGCGAAATTTCAGGAAATGTAAAAACACAAGGCATCTGGTCTGACAAGTTAAAGCGTATTGATATTCAACAATTGAACCTTGCGGGTTATTTGAATAATAAGCCAGTCAGAGGTAAAGGTAACTTATCCATACTTATGGATTCGAACCAAAAAGGCTTTTTACCTCAGCAATTTGAAGCAAATAATCTATTTTTAGTTTATGCGCAAAACCAGTTGCAGGCGACTGGTAATGCACAGAATTTAAAAATTAAGCTGAATGCCCCTGCGCTTTATGAGTTGTATCCGGGTTTAAGTGGGCGTGCATATGGAGACTTGAGTGTCCAATCTCAACCGCGTTTGAAAGCTACGGCGAATATTGCGGTTGATAATTTTGCATTTAATACATTAGTCAGTATTAAAAAACTTCGTATCCAGGGTGAATTGCCTACTTCCGAAACAACACCAACTCAGTTAACAGCAAAATTAGACAATTTACGTAGTGGTAGCCGTCAAATTCAGTCTGCTGAGGTGAATTTAACAGGAACAAGAAAAGCACATTTATTAAAAGTGCAAGGAAATAATAATGTTTCTAAATTCTATGTTCAGTTAGCAGGTGGATTTAATGCGAAGAATGATTGGTTAGGGCAAATTCAAAAAGGAAGTTTTGATTCACGCCGGATTCGTCTAGCACAAAATCAAAATGCACCAGTTGTTTTCTCATCGGCACGTTCTGAATTATATGTTGGACAACATTGCTGGCAAAGTACAAATAGCCAGTTGTGTCTTGACCAGCCTGTGCGTGTGAGTAAAGCGCAAGGCAATATTTCATTTGTTACTCAGAATCTAGATTTAGGCGATTTTGCTGCGTTCATGCCGGAAGGTTTGGCTATGACTGGCCAACTTAATGGTTATGCTAAAGCTTCTTGGGTAAATGGTGGGCATCCTAAGCTTGATGCACGCTTAGTGACAAGAAAAGGTGAACTGGGCCTAGCAGCGGAAGACCCGCAAGATCCACCGACTACTTTGGCTTATGATGAACTGAGTGTAATTGCAAAAAGTATTTCAGAAGGCTTATTGTTCCGTGTCGATGTAAAAACACCTGATATTGGTACAGGATATGCGAATGTTATTATTAATCCATACCAATCATCTATGCCGATGCATGGAGAGGTAGCTTTTAACGATGTACAGTTAAAAGTGTTAAAACCATTCATTCAAGATGTACGTTCAATGAGTGGTACCTTAGCCTTAGCTGGCAAAGTGAATGGTACTTTGACCCAGCCACAGTTTACGGGCGAAATGCGTTTGAAAAACGGGGCGATCAGTATGATTTCCCTGCCGGTTAATTTAACCAATGTACAGGTGTATTCATCTATTCGTCAGGACATGGCAACAATTGATGGTGCATTCAATAGTGGACAAGGTGTAGGGTTACTTAAAGGTAGTTTTGACTGGAAAAATGCGCCGCGTCTACAGTTAAACTTAAAAGGTGATAACTTACTTGTACGTCAAGCTCCATTAATTACAGCTATTGCAAATCCGAATTTGACACTTGATATGTATCCTTTTGATAAGCGTTTAAGCTTGAAAGGATCAGTAGATGTTCCTCGTGCACGTATTTCAATGCCTGAAACAACTGCACCAGTGGTTAACACATCTTCAGATGTTCGTATTGTTCGCCAAGGTCAGGACCCACTTGCAATTTTACGTGCGGCAAAACCGTGGGATATCCGTGCAGATATCTCAGTAAATATTGGCAATCAAGTCATCTTCCAAGGCTTTAATAGTAATATTCCTTTAGTGGGTCGTTTGAATTTAACCCAACGCGGTTATGAAACGGCAATGCGAGCAATGGGTGCTATTGGTGTAAGTCAAAAAGTGAAAATTGAGGCCTATGGTCAAAGCCTGGATTTAAATCGTGCAATTGCCCGTTTTAATGGTCCATTAGCAAACCCGACGTTAGATATTGATGCGAATAAAAATGTTCAGGGTAGTATGGTTGGGGTTCGTGTCACTGGTACTGCTTCATCACCAAACATTCAAGTTTATAATGATGCAGGCCTTTCTGAGCAAGAGGCATTAAATGCACTCGTGACAGGGCGTATTAATGAAGGTGCAAGTGGTTTAAGTAATGCAGAAGGCTTTAAATCTGATGTGAACAATACAATTGCTGCTGCTGGTATTAGTATGGGCTTGGGTGGTACTCGTGCTTTAACGAATCAAATTGGACGTACTTTTGGTCTGAGTGGTCTTGCATTAGATGCTCAAGGTACAGGGGATGATACTCAAGTAAGCTTAACTGGTTACATTACACCTGATTTATTTATTCGATATGGTGTGGGTGTGTTTACTCCAGTCAATAAACTGACGTTGCGTTATCAAATGAACCGCCGTTTGTATTTGGAAGCAAGTCAATCTTTAGAACGAGCAATAGATTTATTCTACAATTGGCGATTCTAAATGCTTTAAGAACACTAAAAACCGAGATGAAAACATCTCGGTTTTTTATTGAAGGATGGGCAAAAATAAAGACATATTAAGTAGAATTTTTGCAAAGTCTGTCAGATTCAGTATGATGTGGGCAGCATAGTCTGTGTAGAGTAATGATGAAAAAAGTTTTATTTGTTTTAATGGGCATGTTATTAGTCGGCTGTACAGAAAAAAAGCCTTTAACACCTGAAGAGCAATGGCATGGCTATTGTACAAGTGTGGGAAATGCAGCAAGAAGTATTCTGTTTGACCGTCAGCAAGCAATTGAGAAGTCTCAAGCCATTGAGCATGCTAATAAAATTGAAGACGAAATTACGAAAAAATTCATCTTTAATATTATTGAAAAAGTTTACGCCATTCCACAAGACGAATTAAAAACGAATCCAGAAGCCTTACAAGAAAAGATTAGAAAACAAATGACAGATGAGTGTTTGGTTACCCCACATGACAAAATGCCAAACTACAAAAAATTCTAAGTGTATAAGACATCGTCAAACACTCCACTAAGGTGGAGTGTTCTTTTAACTTAAAATACCGCATGATAAGTCAGTCATTAAGATCATTATTTATACACGGGTATTTAGTTACAAAATAATGGGCATCACGGAGAAACACCCCGCGCTCATTAACTTTTGGCTTGAACTCTAGTAAAATTTTGTAGTCCATATTACTTGTGAAGCTTTGTGAAAGCTGGAATTTACAAGTAATTTTTTAAAAAAAGAGGAATGAACACCGTGCTAGAAGCTTACCGCCAACACGTTGCTGAACGTGCCGCACTCGGAGTCCCACCGAAGCCACTTGATGATGCTCAAACTGCTCAACTTGTTGAGTTATTAAAAAACCCACCGGCAGGTGAAGAAGCATTCTTGGTTGATTTGCTTGAAAACCGTGTTCCTGCAGGTGTTGACCAAGCAGCTTACGTAAAAGCAGCTTTCTTGGCAGCGATTGCAAAAGGCGAAGCGACATCTCCGCTAGTTTCTAAAGAACGTGCAGTTTATTTACTAGGTACGATGCTTGGTGGCTATAACGTAGCGCCTTTAGTTGAGCTTCTGGATGATGCTGAATTAGGTAGCTTAGCTGCTGAAGCTTTGAAAAAAACATTACTTGTATTTGATGCGTTCCATGACGTAGCTGATAAAGCTAAAGCTGGCAATGCAAATGCAAAAGCTGTTTTACAATCTTGGGCTGATGCTGAATGGTTCACTAGTCGTAAAGATGTACCAGAAGAAATCAAAATCACTGTGTTCAAAGTAACAGGTGAAACAAACACTGATGACTTGTCTCCTGCTCAAGACGCATGGAGCCGTCCAGACATCCCATTGCATGCAAATGCAATGTTGAAAAATGAGCGTGATGGTATCAACCCTGAAAAACCAGGTGAAGTTGGTCCATTAAGCCAAATTAAAGAACTCATTGCTAAAGGCAATCAAGTTGCTTATGTTGGTGACGTTGTTGGTACAGGTTCATCTCGTAAATCTGCAACAAACTCTGTTCTTTGGTTCTTTGGTGATGAAATCGCTCACATTCCAAACAAAAAAGACGGTGGTGTGTGCTTAGGCGGTAAAATTGCTCCGATCTTCTTTAACACAATGGAAGATGCTGGTGCGTTACCAGTAGAAATCGATGTTTCTAACATGAACATGGGTGACGAAGTTACTCTTAAAATCGATCATGCTGCTGCAAAAGTAACTGCGTTCAAAAATGGCGAACAAATCGCTGAGTCTGAACTTAAAACTCCAGTACTTTTAGATGAAGTACGTGCTGGTGGTCGTATTAACTTGATCATTGGTCGTGGCTTAACTGCTAAAGCACGTGAAGCTTTAGGTTTAGCTCCATCTACATTATTCCGTACTCCAGTACAACCGGCTGACACTGGTAAAGGTTTCACTTTAGCTCAGAAGATGGTTGGTCGTGCATGTGGTCTACCAGAAGGTCAAGGTATCCGTCCAGGTACTTACTGTGAACCTAAGATGACTACAGTTGGTTCTCAAGATACAACTGGTCCTATGACTCGTGATGAGTTAAAAGACCTAGCTTGCTTGGGCTTCTCTGCTGACTTAGTAATGCAGTCTTTCTGTCATACTGCTGCTTATCCAAAGCCAGTTGACGTACAAATGCAACATACACTTCCAGACTTCATCATGAACCGTGGTGGTGTATCTTTACGTCCAGGTGACGGTATTATCCACTCTTGGTTAAACCGTATGCTTCTTCCAGATACAGTAGGTACTGGTGGTGACTCGCATACTCGTTTCCCAATTGGTATTTCATTCCCAGCAGGTTCTGGCCTTGTAGCTTTCGCTGCTGCAACTGGTGTAATGCCACTTGATATGCCTGAATCAGTTCTTGTTAAGTTCAAAGGTAAAATGCAGCCTGGTATCACTTTACGTGACCTTGTACATGCGATTCCTTACTATGCAATCAAAGAAGGCGATCTTACTGTTGAGAAAAAAGGTAAGAAAAACATCTTCTCTGGTCGTATCTTAGAAATCGACTTAACAGAAATGGAAACTGACTTAACAGTTGAGCAAGCATTCGAACTTTCTGATGCTTCTGCTGAACGTTCAGCTGCTGGTTGTGCAATCACACTTTCAGAAGAGAAAGTTGCTGAGTACTTACGTTCTAACATCACAATGCTTAAGTGGATGATTTCACAAGGCTATGGTGATGCACGTACGATGGCTCGCCGTGTTGAAAACATGGAAAAATGGTTAGCAAACCCAAGCTTACTTAAAGCTGATGCTGATGCTGAATACACTAAAGTGTATGAAATTGACTTGTCAGAAATCAAAGAACCTATCCTTTGCTGCCCGAACGATCCAGATGATGCGAAACTTCTTTCTGACGTTCAAGGCGACAAAATTGATGAAGTATTCATCGGTTCTTGTATGACTAACATTGGTCACTTCCGTGCTGCTGGTCAGTTACTTGAGAAAGTACCAAGCGGTTCATTAACAACTCGTTTATGGTTGGCTCCACCAACACGTATGGACGAACATCAGTTAATGGAAGAAGGCTTCTATAACACTTATGGCCGTGCTGGTGCGCGTACAGAAATGCCTGGTTGTTCATTATGTATGGGTAACCAAGCACGTGTTGCGCCGAACACAACTGTTGTTTCGACTTCTACACGTAACTTCCCTAACCGTTTAGGCCAAGGTTCTAACGTTTACTTAGCGTCTGCTGAGCTTGCATCTGTTGCTGCTGTACTTGGTAAATTACCAACTCCGGAAGAATACCAACAATATGCAGCTCAAATTGACAGTATGTCTGCTGACATCTACAAATATTTGAATTTCGACCAAATGGGCGAATATACAAATGCTGCTGATAAAGTAGATACTAAGAAAATTGCTGCTGCTCAGTTGACTTAATAGGTCGATTTAGTACAAAAAAGGAGCTGATTATTCAGCTCCTTTTTATTTTAATGAGAATTGGTACATATTTTAATTATTAAAATAATAAATTAATCATGTTTTATTCTAATAAAATGTAAAAATAAATATAACGCTAGATATTAAAGAAGATTTTGTTTTAAAATATTTGTATGAACTTAAAAATAATTAAAAAGAACATGGGTATTTTATATATGGAATTTAAAAATGCTAAAGACAATTGTTGAATTTAAATTTGATGATTATCAGCTATATGATCAAAATTTATCAGCAGAAGACGGGAATACTTTAGTACAGAAAACTGAAGATATTGCACAATATATTTATAGTATATTAAAAAATAGATATCACTTAAATATTGAGTTAAATGCTGAGCGTTGGGGCTGGGAAATAGAAGTGCCATTACCTGAGATTACGATGTATATCGGTATTAGCGTTTATGAAGAATACAGTAATGGTTTTGCAATATTCATTTCACCAAATACACCAATTTTAAGAAGATTTCTTTTTAGAAAGTTAGATATTACTCACCATATTATGTTGCTACAAAATTATATTAATGTCATTTTGAAGTCCCATGCCGGTATATATGATGTGCAATGGTGGGAGGAAAATGAGTTTAGATATGTTGCAGCGCATTAAAATATAATTAGTAAATATGAAATATTATTTATGATTGTTTAGCTAATACAATTAATAAAATATTTTATTGGCTGCTATAGTGGTGAATTTACGTATGTGAGCTTAATATATGTTCAATATAACGTGGTTCAGATCCGTATGCGAATTTTAGCATGGAAGACAGTACGTCGGTTCTTCTATAACAACCTTCATAATCATGATTACGAAACGACAGTAAGTAGATGTATTAACTACTTTTTAGTTTTCTTAATTATTGGGAATGTAGTTGCTGTATTACTAGAAACAGTAAATGATCTGTATTACAGCTACCGTATATGGTTTGACTACTTTGAAAATGTCTCAATTGCAATTTTCAGTATTGAATATCTCTTACGGCTCTGGAGTATAGTCGAGCGTGATCCGACACAAGCTGCATGGAAGCAACGTTTAGCATGGATGAAAAGTGGTGAAGCACTGATTGACCTCATGGCAATTTTGCCTGCGTATCTAAATTTCTTTGTACGAATAGATCTTCGTATGTTAAGAATTTTACGGTTACTTCGATTATTAAAATTAACTCGTTATTTCATCTCACTACAAATATTGCTATGTGTGATTAAGCGAGAAAAAGGTTCCTTTCAGGCAGTGATTTTTATTTTAATCATTATGATTATTATGACTGCCTCTGGTATTTATGTTGTTGAGAATAAAGCGCAACCGGAAGCTTTTAGCTCTATTCCTAAAGCAATGTGGTGGGCGGTTGTGACTTTAACTACAGTCGGATACGGCGATGTCACACCAGTAACTAGTCTAGGAAAATTATTGGGAGCCTTAATTACAATTCTAGGGGTAGGGATTGCTGCTTTACCGGCTGGTATTTTAGCTTCTGGTTTGGCCAATGAACTTAACCAGCGTAATCAGCGCCTTGAACAAGAGTTCCGAGAGTTACTTCAAGTGCGTGGTATTGATATCATGCATGATGAAGTTGAAATAGAACGTATTCGACAAAAAGTAGGGTTACCAAAAGAACAAGCGCATAACCTGATTATCCAAATTATGCGCGAAAAAGTATTAGAAGAGAAAGAAGCTGTTAGAGAGAAGAAATGTTATTGCCCGCACTGTGGTGAAAAGTTAACAGATTAGAGACTCAACGAAAGCCTGATCATACTCAGGCTTTTTGAGTTGCTTTTTCTACAGCAAATGCAATGAGTAAGATAATAAGGCCACCAAGGCTCAGTACAAAACCTACCCAGATTGGTGCAATCCAACCCATCTGATGGCTAAGTACCCAACCACCTAAAAAAGCGCCTAATGCATTAGCAAGATTAAAGGCGGAGTGGTTAAGTGAAGCTGCTAGCGTTTGTGCATCACCTGCAACATCCATGAGGCGTGTCTGTAAAGCCCCACCTAAACCCATAACGGTTAGGCCAATTAAGAATAAAGAGCCAATTGCGCTATAGATATTACTCATTAGAAAGCTTGCGACTACAAATGCGATCGCTGAGCTGATGAGTACGCCCACAATAGTTTTATTGAGGTTTTTATCTGCAAGCCAACCCGCAGCTAAACCACCAATCACCATCCCGATGCCCCACAGCGCTAATGCAATAGGAACAATCTGGATATTAACTTTGGTGTATTCAGTGAGAATTGGTGAGACATAGCTATATACCGAGAACATGCCCCCAAAACCAATTGCGCCGACTGCAAGGGTTAACCACATATTTATATTTTTAAGCCCCGCTAATTCTGTTTTTATGCTGGCAGTAGCTTGAACTGGAATATTCGGTACAAAGCAAGCTACAGCAATTAAAGTAAAGAATGCGATCGTTGCTGAAAATTCAAAACCTGCTCTCCAGCCAAAATGTTGACCTAACCATGTTGCTAAGGGTACGCCAATAACGGTAGCAACGGTTAGTCCCATCATCATTTGCGCAACTGCTGAAGCTCTTCGTGAAGGGCCTGCGAGTTCAGCCGCGACTAAAGCGCCGACACCAAAATATGCGCCATGAGGTAAACCTGCAATAAAACGAGAGACTAAAACGGTTTCTGGGGTATGTGCTAAAGCTGTACATGCATTGGCAATACCATAAAACAGCATGAGGCAAAGCAATAGGGTCTTTCTAGGCACTTTGGCACCCAAAATGGCAATAATAGGGGCACCAATAACAACACCTAATGCATAAGCACTAATAAAATGCCCAGCTTCAGGTACTGTAATCTTTAAATTGTGTGCAATTTCCTGAATAAGACCCATTGCGACAAATTCTGTAGTGCCAATACAGAAACCGCCTACTGCGAGAGAAAAAATTGCCAAGAAGAGTGAGTAATGTCGAGGGGAAGAAGAAGGGGATTGGGGTGACGCCATAATAAATTAATAAAAGGAAACTCAAAAAAGAAAGTATAAGGGAAAAGAGACCAAAATAATAAAAAACTAGAATCTCGAGAGGAAGTTTGCATATTTAAAACCGGAATATTTTATCTATACATTCCAGCAAGGTTATTCAAAGTGGGTGAAAGTAGGTCGTGCATTTGGGCATGGGGTTGCAGATGTTGCCTCAATAGGTTTATGGGAAGTATTTGGAACTCCAGCTGAAGCATACTTTAATGGTAAAGAAACAACTTATGAAGTGACTTATGGTGAAGATGATTTAGTAAAAAGTTATAAGCTCATTGACTTTAATCAAGCTTTTCCAAAAGTAAAAGAACAATGAGGTAATGAAAGAGGCCACTTGGCCTTTTTCTTTTTATATAAAAATCTTTAACTTAAATTTTTTAATGATAATAAGAATTATTTTTATTTGTGTATAATACATTTGCTTATGATTTGTCTGTAAAAATTTAAATTTTCCTAATAAGGATCGAGAAATAATGAATAGATTATTAGTAACATCACTTATTTTTGTATGTAGTTACACCTTTGCTCATGAACCTTATGTTGCGCCATTAGCGTATAAAACTGAGCAGACACAAGTACCGGTAGTAGCTGGTTATGCTGAAGAAGCACTAAATAGTGAATACGCTTTAAAAGATGCCAAGCTTACCGTCATTACCCCTAAACAAGATCCTAAAGTTATTAATGCTGAAGCTCTACATAAATCTGTAACTGTTTTCGATGTTGCTTTACCGGAAGACGGTACATATATTCTTCAAACTCAGGCGAGTTACCCTTTAAAATATGTATATGATCAAAAGGAGTGGCATTTATTTTTTGATTTACCAGCAGATAAAGCTCCGCCAAAAAAAGAGCGTGACTATCTAATTCCTGCTGATCTTAAAACTAAAAAGATTAAAACAGAGGAAGTAACAAGAGAATGGGTATTACAAAGTTATCTTTCAAAAGGTAAAGTTTCAGATATTCGACTTCCAAATACACCAGTTAAAGTTAATTTTTCTGTTCATCCTAACCAGCTTAAAGTTACCCAAGCAGTTCAGCTAACCATAAGTGAAAAAGGCCAGAACCTATCTTATGCTGAAATTAATTTAAGAGAAAAAGGTGCAACTGATAAACAAGTACTACATTTTAAAGCTGATGATAAAGGACAAGTTGAACTTAAATTTCCAAAAGCTGGAGAATATGTAATGGAAGTCACAGCTCCAGTGGATTTAAAGTTAAAGCCTAAAAATCAAAATTATACGATTGTTAGCTTACAAGTGAACGAGTAAGAATATTTCATTTTATAAAAATAGATCTGAATGGGTCTATTTTTTATTTGTTAGTAAAGTCCATATGTAATTAACAAAAACTTATGTTGAGACAAATTAATTAATTTTGTGATAAGATGAATGGTATTCATTGGTGATGATTTATCTCCGTTAACTCTGTTTAGTAATAAACAAGAGATAACTTGAAAATTTATAGATAAATTTATGTATTCAGGCTTGTGCCCATGTTAGAAATTCGACACCTTAAAACTTTAGTTGCTTTACGTGAACATGGTTCACTGGTCGCTGCAGCTAATGACCTATGCTTAACGCCCTCGGCTATTTCTCACCAATTAAAAGAATTAGATCATTGGTATGGGGTAGAGGTGGTTAATCGCCGCAGTCGACCTGTTAGTTTTTCTAATGTAGGACAACGCCTACTTAAGTTAGCTGATGATGTATTGCCGCAAATTCAGATTACTCAGAGTGACATTACACGTATTGTGCACGGACAAACGGGCAGAATTATTTTTTCATCTGAATGTCATAGCTGTTTTGACTGGCTAATGCCTTTACTCAATCAGTACCGTCAGCAATATCCAGACGTCGATTTAGACTTTGCTTCGGGGTTTGAAGCGAATCCACATGAACTTTTACAAAATGCTGAGTTTGATTTACTTATTACAGCCGATCCGATTGCGCTAAAAGGAATCGAATACTTCCCGATTTTTGAATATGAGTCGCGTTTGGTTTTATCAAATACTCATCGATTGGTTCGTGTTGAAAATATTACTGTTCAGGATCTCGCAGAAGAGGTTCTTATTACTTACCCCGTTGATAAGCACCGTTTAGATATCATGTCGAAACTGTTTATACCTGCAAATATTCAACCAAAACAAATCCGAACAACAGACTTAACGCAAATGCTTATTCAACTTGTTGCGAGTGGCCGAGGTATTGCTGCTTTGCCAGATTGGGTAGTCAATGAATACGAACAAAAGGGTTGGGTGACTAGCCGTCGTCTAGATTGTGTTTCTCCAGCAGGTTTAAGACGTACATTGTATGCAGGTTATCGAACTGAAGAAAAAGAGAAGAGCTACTTTGAAGGTTTCTTAAAGCAGCTAGAAAAGTTTTCTTTAAAACGCACTTCTTACTATTCAGGCTAAAAGTACTTATTTAGCCTAAGCATTTATTAAAAGGTACCTTCGGGTGCCTTTTATTTACCTATAAACAAAGATAATAGACCTGCTGCAATCAGCGGGCCAACAGGTACACCACGGAGTAACGCTACACCTGCAACCGTACCAATAAGTAAGCCTGCCACAACATCAGGTTGGCTCGACATAAGTTTTACACCACGACCACCTAGCCACGCGACGAGCAGACCAATTGCAATAGCGACCAAAGATTTAAAACTAATAAAGGATTTTAAAATACTCTCTCCACTAAGCTTGCCACTTGCAATAGGGGTGAGTACGCCAATTGTTAGAATAAGTATGCCTAAGTTTAGGCCATGGGCCTGAATATAAGGAAAAAATTGATTTAATGGCGTGATTTTTATGACGATTAAAATACCTGCTGCGATAGTTACAGCTGCATTTTGACTTAGTAAACCGCAGATAAGTAAAACTAATAAAACAACTAAATTAACATCAAATTGGGCAAGCATGGGAAGCGGCAAGAAAAGCAAATAATTTGAATTGTATAATAATTGAGAGCCAAAATGTCAGAGCTTTTAAGGTTAAAAAAGATCAAACAAAGTCTTTTTAGTGGAAATTTTCTTGTATATGACTCAATGATAAAGAGTTTTATCTGTGGTTACGCTTGGAAACAATGTTATATAAATTAACAACTTAAAAATTATTCTTTTGAGAGAGTGTGATATAAAAATAATCACTACTCATGAGTACAGGATTAATCTTATGGATATTATAGATATCAAGATCAAAGATCAATTTGATCAAATTCATGACGCGAAAGCTCAATTAAAGAAGAATTTAGTTGAACATGAAAATGAGCCTTTAAAGCTAAGTCAGCGTATCGAACATATTATTGTAGATAATGAGGTGATCTTACCCACTACAGAATTGCTATTTGAAAGTGAACAAAACGAAAAAATTTATCGTGTCATTGAAGAATAATTCGAAGTTAATGAAGTTAAATGCGAAGATGATAAAGCAGAAGGTAATAAAACACTAAAATTACGTTAAAATAATGGTTTCGTTTTAAAGAGAAAGCTTTATGCTGCTGGAAAAAATTTTACAATCACAAGGGTTTGGTTCACGTAAATATTGTCAGCAGTTAATAAAAAATGGTTCAGTAAGTATTGATGGGGAGGTTGTGAGTGATCTCAAAAAGCAGTTCTCCCCAGAAAATTTTGAGTTTTCCGTTTTTGGTCAAAATTATCAATATAGAGAAAAAATTTATATTGCTCTAAGAAAACCTCAAGGTTTTGAGTGTTCTCATCATCCTCAGCATCATCAAAGTGTTTTTAGCCTACTGCCTGAGACCATGATTCATCGTGGTGTGCAGGCGGTTGGACGCTTGGATCAAGACACAACGGGTCTGCTTTTACTTACTGATGATGGTAAATATCTACAAGCTTTAACTCATCCTCGTAAACATGTACCAAAGGTTTATCACGTTACAACTTACGACCCCGTAACCCCTGAGCAAATTGAAATGCTTACTCAAGGTGTTAATTTACACCAAGAAAAGGGGGTATTTGCTGCCACAGATGTAGCACTACTAGGAACTCATCAATTAACGATGACTATTCATCAAGGTGTTTATCATCAAGTTAAAAGAATGATTGCAGCCGTAGGCAATAAAGTCGAGAAGTTACATCGACATCAAATTGGTCAATTGGTTTTACCTGAAATTGAGGAAGGGGGCTGGGTATATTTGTCGGAGCAGGAAAAACAACTCGCTCAAAATATTATTTAAGAAAACAATGAAATGTCTGAAACTCACTGTCTCTAATAAACCCCATTTTTTCATAGAGGCGGTGAGATTCGTGATTATTCGATTGAGTTTCTAGACTAATACGTAAGGCGTTTTCTTGTTTTGCAAATAAAATCGCTGTATCAATGAGCTGTTTTGCCGAGCCTTGACGACGGAAAGGGGGAGTGACATATACATCATCTAAGATGTAGTAAGTTGAACAAGCAACTGAAGAAAAACCTAAATAAAGCAATACGAACCCAGTAATTTTTTCGTCCTTAATATGGATAAAAAAGACGCTCTCTTTATTCTCAAAACGTTGTTTTAAAAAATGATGAGATTCTTCTAGATTAGAAGATGCACCATAAAATTGACGGTATTCATCAAATAGGACAGCGAGTTGGCTTAGGTCTTCATAGGTCGCTCGTCTTACAATCATTAGGCGCTCCTTGTATTTATGTTTATATTTTTACAAAGAGAGCATAACTAAAAAAGAAGCGAATTGACGTTAAAAGTTGTTTAAAAATGCAACACCGTTAAGTTTTGTCACTTTCACCTAATAGTGCATTTAACTCTTCAAATAAATCTTCGTGGTCATCATCTTCATTTAAAGTTGAAGCGTTTTGATTTAATGAAGATGCTTTTGCTTTTCTCAGTTTTAATAATTGTTCCATATTAATATTCTGGTTTTCGATCGCAAAAGGAATAGATTTGGTTAAGACGACTTGTTTAAAGAACAGTCGTACTGCTTGGGCAGGGGTAATCCCCAATTGTTTAAAAACAGCAAAAGCCTGTTTTTTCTCTTGGGAGTCAAGTCGAACCTGATAAACTTCTGTTTTTCGCATGAATAACAAAACCAAATGATTTTTAATTTTTAGGGATTTATTTTAAACCATCGGAATGTAATTTCAATGTCTTTCAGCATAAAAAATAATCTTTTTGTCATTACGATGAGATTACAGTGTCAATTCAAGCTGAGAATTGAAAACCATTTCCTGTTTTGTTAGCGGGTCTATAAAAGAAATTTGCTTAGCTAGAAGCTGTAAGGGCTGAGAAAAATCATCATCGGCTTTATGTTGAACTATTGGATAAAACGGATCATTTTTAATCGGAATTCCCAAATGATTTAAATGGACGCGGAGTTGATGCTGTTTTCCGGTGGTTGGCGTTAAACAATATTTAGCCCATGAGTAATTATGTTCAATCAACTCAATTTTAGTTTCGGTATTGGTTTTTGTATGTGCAATCACCTGCATTGTATAAAAGGGAGTACCTTTATCTAAATACAATTTTAAATTCTGAGGAAATTTTAATTCAGCTTTATATGCAGCGATTGCATGGTAAATCTTATTGACTTGACGATCTGCAAATAACTGTTGGTAAATTCCACGTGACTGTGGTCGTTTGCAAAATAAAACGACACCGGCAGTTTCACGGTCTAATCGGTGGATCGGGGTTAAAAACTCATTACCAGTTTGCTTTTTTAATCGGACTAATAATGTTTCTTGTACATATTGCCCTGTTGGGCTAATCGTTAAAAAATGGGGTTTATCTACAACAAGCAAGTCATCATTTTCAAATAAAATCTGATGCTCAAAGGGAACATGTACTTCGTTAGCAAGGAATCGGTAATAAAAAATATGTGTGTTTGCTATATAAGGGCTGTTTAATGTTAATTTTTCACCATTTGCCGCGTAAATAAGCCCATCTTGAAAACGCTGCTGCCACTCTGTTGATTTTATATGAGGAAAATTTTCGCAAAGAAATTGATAGATGGTTTGTGCTGTCGTTTGTGGAGGAAGATAGACTTGGCTTGCGCTTACGCCATCAATCATAGGTGGGAAAAATTCAATCGGACTAGACATAAAAGTGTGTCAATATTTAATAAATGTGATGTAAAAAAAGCCAACTTTAAGCACTTAAGTAGGCTTTAAAGCAGGGCAATGGTATCATATCGATTATTTTGAATCATGTTATGTGTGTTATGTCGTATTCATTGAAAATGGTCTTAAATCATGAAGAAGATACCCAGCATTTAGCTCAGGCATTGGCGCAGCATGTTCAAGCTGGTGTGATTTATCTGATTGGAGATTTGGGCGCCGGTAAAACGACATTGACCCGTTATTTTTTGCAAGCTCTAGGGCATAAAGGCTCGGTTAAAAGTCCGACGTATACGTTGGTTGAACCATATAAAATCAATAATAAAGAAATTTTTCATTTTGACTTATATCGTCTCAATGATCCGTACGAACTTGAATTAATGGGAATCCGTGATTATCTAGATATTCAGGATGCACTATTTTTATTTGAGTGGCCATCGAAAGGTGGAGACGAAATCCCTGAAGCAGATATCGTCATTGATATTCAAAAATCAGATGATGAACTCAATCGTTTCGTGACCTTAACTTTACCAACAGAGCATTTGTACCAGACTTTGCAGGAACAGCTTCATGACTGATGAAAAGCTAACACAACGTCGTATTCATACATTAGACGCCGCGTTAGCCAACCAGATTGCTGCCGGTGAGGTGATTGAACGTCCTTCATCGGTCGTAAAAGAATTATTAGAAAACTCAATTGATGCAGGTGCAACCGAGTTAATTGTGCGGATTGCACAAGGCGGCTCAACATTAATCGAGATTATTGACAATGGACATGGGATTCATCCTGATGATTTACCATTGGCAGTGATGCGCCATGCAACCAGTAAAATTAAAACAGCAGAAGATTTACATGCCATTGTTAGCTTAGGTTTCCGTGGTGAAGCGCTTGCTTCTATTGCAGCAGTTTCACGATTGACTTTAACCAGTAGCCAAGATGAAAGCGGAATTGGTCATCAGGTTGAGGTGAATGGTACCGCCTTTGATCATCAACAAGTCCAAGCTGTTGCTGCACAAAAAGGCACCCATATTCGAGTTCAGGACTTGTTTTTTAATGTACCTGCTCGCCGTAAATTTTTAAAAAAGCCAACCACTGAATTTGGGCATATTGAAGAAATTGTACGCCGTTTGGCTTTAACGCATTTTGATATACGTTTTGTACTTGAGCATAACGATAATATTCGAATTAATTTACCAATAGCAGATAGTGGTGAATTAAGATTTCAGCGTGTACAGCAATTATTGGGTCAACAGTTTGTTCAAAATGCTTACTGGATCGATGCCGAAAGTATTAATATGCGTTTGTCAGGTTGGCTAGGGCATCCTTCAGATGCACGTGCCCAAGCAGACTTACAATATGTGTATGTAAATGGCCGGATTGTGAAAGATAAAACCATTTCACATGCTTTAAGAATGGCATATGACGGTATTTTACATGGCCATCAGCATTCATCTTATTTACTTTTCTTAGAAGTCGATCCTGAAAATATTGATGTTAACGTTCACCCGACGAAACATGAGATTCGTTTTCTAAATCAACGTGAAGTACATGAGTTTGTAAGACATTATGCTAAAGAAACGCTAGCACAATTTCAGACAGCTAGTGCTGATTTAGCACAAGCCATGAAAGTGGACGATACTCAAAATCTTTCGGTACAACCTCAGCCTAAATACCAAGAACAATTTACATTGCACCGTACAGCGCAAGCCGCTGATACAGCAGTAGACAAACCAAATGGTTATCAGCCTTCTACTGAGCTTTTAACTGATTTTGATAATAGTGGTCCCCAAGCTGTTCATTATGCGGAACAAACTCCAAAATATAATGGTTCTGCGCAGTTAAATAATGCATTAAAGACTTACTTGGCTCCATTACGTGATCAACCTGCTAATTTTTCAGTTGATGAAAATATTGAGCCTGTCGCTAAGGTAGATGAATTTCCATTAGGTATCGCAATTGCCCAGCTTCATGGAATTTATATTTTGGCGCAAAATACTGAAGGCTTGATTATTGTTGATATGCATGCAGCACATGAGCGTATTTTGTTGCAACAAATGAAAAATGCTTGGGATAAACCTGAGTTTTGGACATCTCAACAGTTGCTTATCCCTAAAGTGATCTCAATTAGTCGTATGCAAGCTGTTCGTGTTGAGGACTTAAAACCTCAGCTTGAACGCTTAGGGTTAGAGATTGATTTATATGGCGATGAGCAAGTCATTGTGCGTGGTGTGCCGGCTATTTTGCAAAAAGCGGATTTTGAAAATCTTATTCCCGAACTTCTCAATGACTTAGATCCAAACGATGAAGCACAAGGTTTATTGCAAAAGCGTGATGAACTGTTAGCAGGTATGGCGTGTCATGGTGCAGTACGTGCTCATCGACAACTTAGTCTCTCAGAAATGAATGCTTTACTTCGCCAAATGGAACAAACCGAATTTGCGAGCCAATGTAACCATGGTCGCCCAACTTGGCGTGCATTTCCATTATCTCAACTAGATAAATTATTTGCTCGAGGAGAGTAGTTTTACATGTCAAACCAATTGCCCGTCATCAATTTAATGGGACCGACTGCAAGCGGAAAAACCGCTTTGGCATGTGAACTCTATGAACGTGGAAATTTTGAATTAATTTCAGTTGATTCTGCACTTGTATATAAAGATATGGATATTGGTACGGCTAAGCCAACACGTGAAGAGCAGGAGCTATATCCACATCATTTAATTGATATTATTACTCCACTTGAGGTCTATTCGGCTGCTCAGTTTGTTGAAGATGCTTGTGCTTTAATTGATGAGATGCATTCACGTGGCAAAACTCCTATTTTGGTAGGAGGAACCATGCTGTATTTCAAAGCTCTCTTAGAAGGATTATCAAGTAACTTGCCAAGTGCAGATGCAAATGTTCGCGCAGCAATTGAAGAAAAAGCAGCAAATGAAGGGTGGCAAGCTGTTTATGATGAGCTGGTGGCAGTAGATCCGGCGGCTGGAGTGAAGTTTAAGGTTTCTGATAAACAAAGAATTATTCGGGCGTTGGAAGTTTACCGTATTACAGGTCAACCAATTACCAAATTGCAGGCAGAACAACCAAAAAATGTACCATATCGATACACATTTCATAACTACGCTTTACTTCCAGATCGGTTAGAATTACATCAACGCATTGAGCAAAGATTAAGCAAAATGTGGGATATCGGTTTTTTGAGTGAAGTCGAGTCTCTAATTGAAAAATACGATTTAGATGAAAATTTACCCTCTATGCGTTCTGTTGGTTATCGACAAGCTCTAGAATTTCTATTAAAAAGTGATATGAGTCTCAAAAAAAAGCAGGAAATGGAGGATAAAGCCTTATTTGCAACACGACAACTTGCCAAACGTCAATATACGTGGTTACGTTCTTTGCAAGAAATACACGATTTTAAAACTTACTTGACGATAAAGCAGGCGAAAGAAGACTTGCGAAACTCTTATGGATAAAGCAAAATTTGCACACTGTCTTTTTATAATTTTTAGTTGAAAAATAAAGATAGTTTTTTTGCGCTGATTTAAAAATTTTTTTTTGGAGTTAAAAATGTCTAAAGGTCAAACTTTACAAGATCCGTTCTTAAATTCTCTCCGTAAAGAACGCATCCCAGTTTCTATTTTCCTTGTTAACGGTATTAAATTACAAGGTCATATTGAATCTTTTGACCAATATGTTGTTTTATTAAAAAATACTGTAAGTCAAATGGTTTACAAACACGCAATTTCTACAGTTGTTCCAGCTCGTAACCCACGTCCAGCAGGTGCACAAGGTGCAGGTTTCCCAGCTCAGGGTGGTAGTCAAGGTGGCTTCGGTGGTCAAGGCGCTGGCTTTGGTGGTGCTCAAGGTGCTGGCTTCGGTGGCCAAGGCGGCTTCGGTGGTCAAGGTGGCTTCGGTGGTCAAGGCGGCTTCGGTGGTCAAGGCGGCTTCGGTGGTCAAGGTGGCTTCGGTGGTCAAGGTGGCTTCGGTGGTCAAGGCGGCTTCGGTGGTCAAGGCGGCTTCGGCGGACATCAAGGCGGTTTTGATAACGATTCTAAATTTGAAGATGGTCAAGACGACGAAAACAATCGTTAATTGATTAGCTTGAAAAAAACCAGTCAGTGATGACTGGTTTTTTTATGGCTTTAAAAATATAAAAAAGCATATTAAAGCTACCTGCGGTCCATCTCTGTTTCTTAAAATTTAGATTAATAGGTTCTTTGCAAATGGTATTAATATTTGCTGCAGCATTGTGCAGTGTTCTGGTTTCTGTACTACTTAAAAATTTAAAGAAAAAGGGATATCAACCCATGCAAATGATTGCATGGAATTACGCAAGTGCCAGCTTGCTATGTTATCTGTGGTTTAAGCCAGATATTCAGCATATTTCTATACAACATACACCTTGGTGGCTAATTGTGGCGTTAGGCGTCATTCTACCGAGTATTTTTTTATGCCTTGCTAAATCTTTAGAGTACGCAGGTATTGTCAAAACCGAAATTGCTCAGCGGCTGTCCGTGGTACTTTCTTTATTGGCGGCTTATTTCTTTTTCCAAGAGCAGTTTAATTCTCTTAAATTATTAGGGATAGCTTTGGGAATTTTTGCTGTTCTCTTAATTTTATTAGGTCATTTCAACGAGTCTTCCGGATCTCAGTCAAAAAAAGCAATTTTTGCTTTGATGAGTGTCTGGTTTGGATATGCCGCTGTAGATATCTTGTTAAAATATACGAGTAGCTTAGGCCTACAGTTTACTTTGACTTTAAATCTAATTTTTATAACGGCCTTTGTTTTATCGATTATTTATTTAATATTTCAAAAAAATTCAGCATGGCATTTTAAAAATACTTTTGCTGGGCTAATGCTAGGTGTACTAAATTTTTCAAACATTGCCCTATACGTTAAAGCGCATATTTTACTCAAAGATTCTCCGGCCATTGTCTTTGCGAGTATGAATATTTTGGTCGTGTTACTTGGAATAGTTTGTGGCGTAGTTTTATATAAAGAAAAATTAAAATTACCAACCATCGTAGGAATTATTTTAGGAATAAGCGGACTGGTGAGTTTAGCCTTAGCTATGAAATAGGAGTTCAAAAGACTGTTCTTTTGAACTCCACTGAATTCTTATAAATGTGTAAAAATAACTTCATCCGGCAGACGAGATTTTGGCAATTGCGCATTGAAGTCATTTTCGCTTCTATAACCCAGTGAAACAATTACAGAGCTACGCAGGCCTTTTTCTTTTAAGCCAAATTCTTCATTTAAAACATTTTCGTCAAAGCCACCCATTGGGGTTGCATCTATGCCTTCAAGACCAGCTGCAAACAGTAGTTGTCCTAAAGCGATAAAAGTTTGATTTTCCATCCAGCCGAATAAATTCTTTTGCTCATTGCGGTAAAACTCAACATAGCCATGACGAGTATCCTTTTGACCAAGTTTGGCTTTCTCATCTTTAAAACGACCACTTAAATCATCTTGTTCAAGTAACTGGTTTAAATATTCGGATGAAATATCTGTTCTCGTACAAAATACAAGAGTATGTGATGACTCAAGAACCTTGGGGGCATTGTAGGCATATCGTCCTGTTAAGGCTTTGGCAATGCGTTCTTTAGCAGTAGGATTGTCTGCAACCAAGAAATGCCAAGGTTGAATATTCACTGAAGAAGGGGTAAAGCGTAAAATTTCTAATAACTTATTGAATTTTTCTTGAGGAATTTTTTTCTCGGGATCGTACGCTTTGGTAGTGTAGCGACTTTTAACCGTATTTAATAAATCCATACTTTACTCCATATCAATCTTATTACAATGGAAGGGTTCTAATCTTTGGCATCATACGCGATTTTAGAGAAAAACATCTGCATTTTAATGTGATAAAGAAATATAATACTTATATAAATTTTTTACTAATTTATTGAAAATGTTTGAATTAATACCAATTAATCGAAAAAGTAAGCTGCGAGAAATTAGAATTATTAAAGCCTTTCTGATTTTTGCATTTGTATTGTGTCTTTTAATTTTATATATCGAATATCAAAAGTATGCACATATAAACTGGAAATTTGTATTTATTACCTGTCTATGTATGATTTGGGATTTTGATTTAAATAAACAAGCTAAGCATTTGAAAAATAACTGAATATTAATTAATAATACCAATCAGTTAGTTTGATTTGCTGCAGATGTGAAGAGGGATCAATTTCTAAAATTTGTGCATGATCTTCACGCCAATCGCCAAGAACAATCCGCTGTTTATGTTGTAATTGATGAATTGCTGGACGGTGAGTGTGTCCATGAATAAGTATATCTACATCTGTGAGGGCAGAGAGAACAGCTTGTTCATTTACATCCATAATTTCATAACTTTTTTGCTGTTTGTCTGAATGGCTTCTTTTGCGAAAACCCTTGACCAGTTTTGTACGGAAACTCAAGGGGGTGCGGCGTAAAAAAGCAACTAGGAAGGGATTTCGGATAATTTTTTTAAATCTTTGATAGGAAATATCATCAGTACATAACGCATCGCCATGTTCCAAACGGTATTGGTGACCTGCAATGTTGAGATAATAAATATCAGGAAGTAATACACCATTAAACTTATCTAGGAAAACCTGATTTAAAGCAAAGTCTCGGTTACCCACTTGGAAATAAACGCGATTGCCTTTTTGGTTAAATACTTTTAAAGCCTCGACAATTTCATCGAGCCAAGGCGCTGAATAGTCATCACCAATCCAAGCATTAAACCAATCACCTAAAATATAAAGCTGTGTTTGTTTATTTTGATAATATACCAACAAATCTAAAAACCCTCGAACGAGTCGAGGGTGTTCAGGTGACAAGTGTAAATCTGAAATAAACAGATAAGTCACAGCTTTATCCTAAAATTATTCAGAAATAATTTTAGCAGATTCGATAACAACGTTTTCTAAAGGAACGTCAGCGTGATAACCACGGTTACCTGTACGTACGCCTTTGATTGCTTCTACAACGTCCATACCTTCAACAACTTTACCGAATACAGCATAACCCCAACCTTGTGCAGTTTTTGAAGTATGGTTCAGGAAAGAGTTGTTTTTTACGTTGATGAAGAATTGTGCAGAAGCAGAGTGTGGAGCTTGAGTACGTGCCATTGCAATGGTACCTACATCGTTGCTTAAACCGTTGTCAGCTTCATTTTCAATCGCATCACGAGTTGCTTTTTCTTTGAAGTTTTCGTCAAAGCCACCACCTTGGATCATGAAACCGTCAATAACGCGGTGGAAAATCACGCCATCATAGAAACCGTCACGTACGTATTCTAGAAAATTAGCAGCCGTTTTCGGTGCTTTTTCAGTGTTAAGCTCAAGAACAATACGACCTTTGTTGGTGTTTAATTCGACTTGAGGAAAACTCATTACATTAATCTCCTAAACATGGGCAAATTGACCATGGGTTTTTGGTTGAGAGAAGCATAAGCAAACTGTAAACTACAAGGCAAGTAAAAAACGTTAAAATCTTTGTGAAAAATGAAGATAGCGTTTATTTTTTCGAAATTTTATCTACAAAGAAGTGATTGATACACTATGAAGCCTAATGATGTTGTCTCGAACCTGCCAAACAACCCGACACCGAATACTCATGCCTCTGTCGATTCTGCGCAGCAAGAACAACAGGCTGGATTAGATTTTGTTCGCCAAGTCATTACCGATGATTTAGCTGCCGGACGTGCCAAACAAATCGTAACGCGTTTCCCGCCAGAACCAAATGGTTATTTACATATTGGTCACGTAAAAGCAATTTGCCTCAACTTTGGCGTTGCTGAAGAGTTTAATGGTCTTTGTAATTTACGTTTTGACGATACTAACCCCGATGCGGAAGAACAAGAGTATGTTGATGGGATCGCCAATGATGTGAAATGGCTTGGATTTAGCTGGAATGGCGAACCACGTTATGCTTCTGGTTATTTTGATCAGCTTTATGCTTGGGCAATTCAGTTGATTGAACAAGGTGATGCATATGTTGATTTGCAGTCTCCAGAAGAAATCAAATTAAATCGTGGTAGCTTTGTTGAGCCAGGTAAAAATTCGCCATATCGTGATGCTTCTGTTGAAGAAAACCTTGCTCGTTTTGAAAAAATGCGCAATGGTGAACTTAAAGAAGGTGAAGCTGTTTTACGTGCCAAAATTGATATGGCAAGCCCGAATGTACATATGCGTGACCCAATTTTGTATCGTGTTTTACATTCAGAACATCACCAAACAGGCGATAAGTGGAAAATCTACCCAATGTATGACTATGCTCATCCATTGTCTGATGCGATCGAAGGAATCACACATTCACTTTGTACATTAGAGTTCCAAGACCACCGTCCGTTTTATGACTGGATTGTTGAAAAAGTTAAGTCTAAAGCTGTGCCGCATCAGTACGAATCTTCTCGTTTAAACGTAGATTACACCATTACGTCTAAACGTAAATTACGTAAATTGGTTGAAGGCGGTTATGTGAATGGATGGGATGATCCTCGTATGCCAACGGTTGTCGGTATGCGTCGCCGTGGTTTCACACCAGAAGGCCTACGTGATTTCTGTAAACGTGTAGGTGTGTCTAAAACTGACGGTATTGTGGATGTCGCAATGCTTGAGTTCTGTATTCGTCAATCTTTAGAGAATACGGCAGCGCGCGGTATGGCAGTGTTAAATCCATTAAAAGTAACACTTACGAACTTACCGGAAGATTTAGACCTTACCCATGCTCGTCATCCTAATGTCGATATGGGTGAGCGCGTTATTCCATTGACTAAAGAAATCTATATTGACCGTAAAGATTTCGAAGAAGTACCGCCAAAAGGCTTTAAACGTTTAATTCCTGATGGTGAAGTTCGTTTACGCCATGCATATGTGATTAAGTGTGATGAAGTCATTAAAGATGCAAATGGTGAAGTCGTTGAGCTGAAGTGTTCAATCGATCCGGATACTTTAGGTAAAAATCCTGAAGGTCGCAAAGTAAAAGGCGTAATTCACTGGGTATCTGCAACTAAAGGTATTCCTGCTGAGGTACGTATTTATGATCGATTGTTTACAGAAGCGGACCCTGAAACTGGTGATGATTTCTTAGCAAACTTAAATCCAGATTCTTTGAAAGTGGTTCAAGCTGTAATCGAACCTGCTTTAGCTCAAGCGAAGCCAGAAGATCGCTTCCAGTTTGAACGCGAAGGTTATTTCGTTGCTGATCAATACGATCATACTCCTGAGAAGCCTGTGTTTAACCGTGTTCTTGACTTAAAAGACAGCTTCAAACCTGAGAAAAAGTAAGAGATTGCTTATCTCTTACTTTTTCGCAAGACGAATATCATGTGGTGAGTAAACAGAAGATATAAAAAGCCCAACTGTAAAGTTGGGCTTTTTATTCAGGTGTCTTCTCATATTTTCTTTTTCTTTATGATTAACGTCCTTGGCAAAGTAGCTTAGGCCGGGTTAATCACATAAAAATAAAGAACTAAGATGATGAGGAGAACGCATGAAAGCAATAAATAAGTATTGACCGTATTAAAGCTTTTAATAAATTTCCAGATATCCATAGTAATTCAGCGTATATTTTATGTTACAAATTAATAATACACTGAAAATTTTAAGAAATGTTTCCAAAGATAGAATATAAACTTTCCTTTGCTTGAAAAATAAACAATTAATACCAAATGGTAAACTCTAACCTTTGTAGATATTAGAAAATTTCTAATTTAACCACTATATCCGATTCGTTTTAGAAACTTTTGAATAACTTCAAATGCAGCATGTTCAAGTGCTTGAGCATATTGTAAGTTTTCTTCTCGTAGTTTCGGAATTGAAATTTTGGCATTACGAAGTTCACATGTATGGCCAATTAACCATTTCTCAAAATTTTCTTCTGTTGTTTCAATATGAAACTGCAAAGCAAGAATATTATTTCCAACTTCAAATGCCTGATTAGTATAAATCTCTGAACTAGCTAATAACACTGCGTTTTCAGGCAGGTCAAAAGTGTCGCCATGCCAGTGTAAAACATGCACATTATTAAGCAAAGGCGATAATACCTGATTAGGACGTAAACTTAAGCTTAAGGCTCCCCAGCCAATTTCTTTTTGATGGCCTGCATATACTTTGGCGCCAAGTGCATGCGCAATAAGCTGTGCGCCTAGGCAAATACCAAGTGTAGGTTTATCTGCTGCCAAGCGTTGTTTAAGTAAAGCGATTTCATCTTTTAAAAATGGATAATCTTCGGTTTCATAAACTCCGATTGGGCCGCCTAAAATAATAGTTAAACCATCATGTGTAAAAGCTGGTGTTAAATCATCCACACCTGCTTCAAAATAGCGGACACGAAACCCAAGTTGATAAAAAACATCTTCTAATGAACCTAGGTCTTCGAAAGCAAGATGCTGAATGGCATAAATAGTTTTAGGAAAGGCGTTTGTTGTGTTCATACAAATGATTCAGAGAGGACCAATAGGTGGAGTATAGCGATAAATATAAAGAAGAAAATATCCATACAAATCGTCAATACCTGAAAATTGCTATTTTTCGTTAAGATAATCTTGTTACGCATAAATATTCTGTAGGGAAGAAATATCTACGCGTAACCTGCTATTTAAAATAAAAGCTTTGCGTTTTCATTATGGTCGATATTTGAAAGTTGATGTTCATCTTTTAAATTCACTCCTGAAAAGCCAAGCTGTTTCGATTTTCTCATTAATGCCATTAAACGTTGTACAGCAACCGGAATACTTAAACCTGCTGAGCGAACATTTGAAATACAGTTGCGTTTGGAATCGAGACAGCCTGAATATGCATTCCATGTGTAGTAAATTCCCATACTGTCAGGAGAGCTTAAACCAGGGCGTTCTCCAATCAGCATGACTAACATGGATGCTTTAAAAATTTCTGCAACTTCATCGCCTAAAGCAACTCTGCTTCCTGTTGCAAGTACAATCGGGGCAAGGCTCCAATTTTCTTGCTGAATTTGTTCACTTAGCGCTGCAATAAATACGATGGCATTTGCTTCAATCGCTCTTGCAGAGAGTCCATCACCGACCACAATACAAACATCATACTGTTGCGGGTTTTCTGCATACTTCTTAATTAAGGTATCTTTTGATGGGTTTGAAAGCTGACGACCTAAATCCGGACGTTTAAGATAAATTTCTTTATTAGGTGCATTACTTTGTATATGAAAACTTTGCAGCTGCTGCTGTGCTAATTGCTCCAAGAGATAGGAAACATCCATCTCTTGATAAACTGCATCTTTTGCTTGTGCATGAGACAACTGAAACTCAAGTAAAGCGCGTGTTGGGATACTGCAACCTGCACGACCCAGAGCAATACGGGCATCGGTAAACTGTTTGAGCTTTTCCCACTGATCCTGATGGGTAGAGGACGGATATTGAATATCACGATTAAGTTTCATAGTGTTCTCCCTAGTTCATGAGCAGACGAGAGAATTGGTCAGGCATATGGTCTGCCCAACATATTTGAGAGTTTTGCTGTTTAAAAATCCCTTGTTGTTCAAGCCAAGCGGAGAACTCAGGAGCGGGTTTTAAACCTAAGAGTTGTCTTAAATAGAGGGCATCATGAAAGGAAGTGGTTTGATAGTTGAGCATGACATCGTCTGAACCCGGAATCCCCATAATAAAGTTAATGCCTGCGGCGCCAAATAGAGTAAGAAGTACATCCATATCATTTTGGTCGGCATCGGCATGGTTGGTATAACAAATATCGCAACCCATTGGCACGCCAAGTAACTTACCGCAGAAGTGATCTTCCAGTCCCGCACGTATAATTTGTTTACCGTTAAAGAGATATTCGGGGCCAATAAAACCAACGACTGTATTCACTAAAAGCGGATTGTATTTACGGGCCACTGCATAGGCACGAGTTTCTAATGTTTGTTGATCTACTCCGTGATGAGCATTGCTTGATAGGGCACTACCTTGTCCCGTTTCAAAGTACATGACGTTTTGTCCAATGGTTCCGCGCTTGAGTGAGAGGGTGGCTTCATATCCTTCTTGTAGTAAATCAAGTGAAATTCCAAAACCTTCATTAGCCAGTTGGGTGCCGGCAATTGATTGGAACATTAAATCAATCGGTACATTTTTTTCAGCCAGTTGAATGCCTGAGCTGATATGCGTAAGTACACAAGATTGCGTTGGAATTTGATATTCCTGAATGACGTGATCAAGCAATTTCAGTAGCTCTGACAAATTATGCAGGTTATCCGTGGCAGGGTTAATGCCAATTACGGCATCGCCATTGCCATACATCAACCCATCTAAAATACTGGCTGAAATACCGAGCACATCATCGGTAGGGTGGTTGGGTTGTAAACGGGTAGAAAGATGTCCTTTTAAACCAATTGTGTTGCGAAATTGGGTGACCACTTCACATTTGCTGGCGATATAAATCAAATCTTGATTGCGCATAATTTTGCTGACAGCAGCCACCATTTCTGGAGTTAAACCTGATGCTAAAGCTTTTAAGCTTTGGGCAGTGGCATCTTCTCCAAGTAACCAATTTCGAAAATCGCCTACTGTAAAGTGTGAAATAGGGGTAAAGGCTGCCAGATCATGTTCATCAATAATCAGTCGTGTAATTTCATCAGTTTCATAATCGATTACAACTTCATTTAAAAAGGTTTTTAATGGCACATCAGCCAAAGTCATTTGTGCCGCAACATGTTCGGTTGCATCTCTGGCAGCTACACCTGCTAACTCATCGCCTGAACGTAACGGTGTAGCTTTGGCCATTAACGTTTTTAGGTCAGCAAAGTGATACTGTTGATTGGCGACAATATTGCGATAACTCATAGTTACATCCTTTTATTTATAGTTCTTGTTCTGCGGCTTTAATATTTGCAAACTCTTCTTCTGGTGTTCCTTTCACTAAATGATAGCGGCTGTAGAACAAGAAGTAAGCAATAAATACGACATAGATACCGGCAGCAATAAACCACACTTTCGGATTAACAACAAAACCTGCGACCACAGCAGCGACTGCTAAAACTAGTGCAATGCTTGAAGTGATGACTCCTCCTGGAGTTTTATAAGGACGAGGCATGTCGGGTTTAGATAAGCGCAGTTTGATGTGGGATAAAAGAATCAGCACATAAGAAATAGTTGCGCCAAAAACCGCGATTAAAATCAGTGAGTCGCCTTCTTTGGTAAGTGAAAGTAAGAACCCGATAATGCCCGGAATAATAATTGCAAGATAAGGGGCTTTATTTTTATTGGTTAAAGAGAGTGAAGTAGGTAAGTAACCAGCTCGTGACAATGCAAAGATTTGACGCGAATAGGCATAGATAATTGAGAAGAAACTTGCGATTAAACCAGCTAAACCCACAAAGTTTACGAATGTCGCAAGCCAAGTGTTGGTGCCATAAACTTTAACCAAAGCATCTACCAGAGGAGCGCCTGAGTTTTGTAAAGTACTTGCACCTGCTGCACCTGCACCCAAGAACAAAATAAGCATGGCAAATGCTGTTAAGATGAGCATTGCACCGATTAAACCGCGTGGCAGAGATTTGGCTGGATCTTTTGCTTCTTCTGCTGCTAAAGGAACACCTTCTACTGCAAGAAAAAACCAGATAGCAAAAGGAACCGCGGCCCAGATGCCCAAGTAGCCATGAGGTAAAAAAAGACTTGTGCCAACACCTGTACTAACTGGAATATCAAATAAATTTTGTGCATTAAAGTGTGGAATCATTGCCCCAATAAACACGACAAGGGCAACAGCGGCGACAAGTGTAATCGCAAACATGATTTTTAAAGCTTCGCCGGCACCTTTGAGATGTATACCCATAAAAATGGCATAACAGGCGAGGTAAATCATCCAGCCATTAATACCAAATAGAGATTCGCAATAACCACCAATAAATACGGCAATAGCGGCAGGCGCAATTGCGTATTCAATTAAAATCGCTGTACCTGTTAAGTAGCCTCCGAAAGGACCAAAGGCAGCACGTGCAAAACTATAACCGCCACCTGCTGTCGGCATCATGGTGGACATTTCTGACATAGAAAGACATAGACATAAGTACATAAGCGCAGCAAGAGCAGTGGCAATAAACATACCACCCCAACCACCTTGGGCAATACCGAAGTTCCAGCCGGCAAAATCACCTGATATCACATAAGCTACGCCTAAACCAATCAGGAGTAACCAACCCACGGTACCTTGTTTAAGTTGGCGCTGAGCAAAATATTCTGCTGATGAGACTTCTGCACTTGAAGAAATAACGGAAGCTGTTTCTGGTTGATTCATACAATACTCCTGCGAGTTGGTTTGTATGAATGAATGCAAAAGCAATGCCTAAATGATGTGCTTTAAATATTAGATGATACTTTTTTATTCCAGATAGTAAAAATCTGAGAGCTGACTGTACTAAATAAAAAAGCCAGCAATTTAAATTACCGGCTTTTTATACAATTAATGATCTTGCTTCCTTCTAGCATTGATAGCTTGGTATCAACTTGGTGCGAAACTTAGAAGAAGCCCATTGGTTTGGTTGAATAACTCACCAACAAGTTTTTGGTTTGTTGATAGTGATCCAGCATCATCTTATGGTTTTCACGACCAATACCAGACTTCTTGTAACCACCAAATGCAGCATGCGCAGGGTAGATGTTATAGCAGTTTGTCCAGACACGACCCGCCTCAATAGCACGACCAGCACGGTAAGAAATATGGGCTGAACGTGACCAAACACCTGCACCTAAACCATACATGGTGTCGTTGGCAATTTTGATTGCATCGTCAAAGTCTTTAAATGTTGTCACAGCCAATACAGGACCAAAAATTTCTTCTTGGAAAACTTGCATGCTGTTGTGGCCTTTAAAAATAGTCGGATCAACATAGAAACCATCACCTACTTCTTTACGGCCACTACCGCCCAGTAAGAGTTCTGCACCTTCTTCTCGGCCCGTATTAATACAACGTAAGATTTTCTCTTGTTGTTGCAAAGATGCTTGAGCACCAATCATGGTTTCAGTATCGAGAGGATGACCAGTTTTAATACGTTTTACACGTTCAACAGCCAACTCTAAAAATTGATCAGCAATACTTTCTTGTACTAAAGCACGAGAAGGGCAAGTACATACTTCACCTTGGTTTAAGGCAAACATGGCAAAACCTTCCAGCGTTTTTTCTAAGAAGTCATCTTCTTTATCCATGATGTCTTCAAAGAAAAGGTTCGGTGACTTGCCACCAAGCTCTAGCGTGACTGGAATAATATTTTCGGTCGCATATTGCATCACCATTTGCCCAGTTTGTGTTGAACCGGTAAACGCGATTTTGGCAATACGTGGGCTTGTTGCTAACGGGCGACCAACTTCTGCGCCGAAACCATTCACAATATTAAGTACGCCCGGCGGTAAGATATCTTGGATGAGTTCGGCAACTAACAAAATACCTACCGGAGTTTGCTCAGCTGGCTTAATCACCACACAGTTACCAGCCGCCAAAGCGGGAGCGAGCTTCCATGCAGCCATTAAAATCGGGAAGTTCCATGGAATGATTTGACCAACCACACCTAGTGGTTCATGGAAATGGTAGGCAATGGTATCTTCATCAATTTCAGAGATGCCGCCTTCTTGAGCACGAATACATCCTGCGAAATAACGGAAATGGTCGATTGCAAGTGGAAGGTCAGCTGCCAAAGTTTCACGAACTGCTTTACCGTTATCCCAAGTTTCTGCAACCGCAAGCATTTCAAGATTTGCTTCTAAACGATCAGCAATTTTTAAAAGTATATTAGAACGTGTAGTCGGTGAAGATTTATTCCATGAAGCTTTCGCTTTGTGTGCTGCATCTAAAGCAAGTTCAATATCTTCAGCACTAGAGCGTGGAATGCGTGTGAAAGCTTTTCCATCCACTGGTGATACATTATCAAAATATTCACCCTTTAGAGGTGCAACCCATTCACCGCCAATAAAATTTTCATATTGTGATTTAAATTGAACTTTTGAGCCTGGTTGATTTGGATCGATATAGCGCATATAAATATTCCTTTGCTTTTTTAGGACTAAAGACTAACAAGAACCCTGTCAGTAAGTACTTTCGTACTTTGTATAATTAGGATATAAAGAAGAAGGTTGGAGAAAGGTTGGAATAGAAATGTGAATATATAAGGAATTTACAAATGTTCACAAAAAAGGATTTATTGCAGCAACGGATGTTGATTGATCAACTGCGCACGCAAAATAGTCTCTCTCCTCAGAACGCTGCCAAACTCGGCCAAAGTATTGCAAGCTCGTGGGAACGATCAGCTTCTGCTGCGATTCCTAAAGAACGATTTGCAGCACCTCTACTTGAAAGAAAATCTGCTTCACAAAATGCTTTGGATCTGGCACTAAGCCAGTGTGCTGATGACTTACGTCATATTGCAGAGCAATCTTCTATGGTCATTGCTGTGGGTGACATCGGTAGTACCATTATCTGGACAGCCTCAAGTGCTCAAATGCAGAGTGCCGCTGAACGTGTACATTTTGTACAAGGTGGTCAATGGCGTGAAGAATTTGTAGGTACGAATGCATTAGCGTTATCTTTAAAAACTCAACAATCAAGTTGTGTTTTTTCCAATGAACATTATATGGAGTCGATTCACGATTGGGTTTGTTATGCGGCACCCATTATCGATCCATACTCAAAACAAACCTTGGGCGTGGTAGATTTATCAACTACATGGAAAAACCATAATACCTTGGGCATATTGGCTGCTGAGCGTTGTGCCTCCATTATTCAATCTGCCTTGTTAGAACAACAGCGCCAGCACTTACACATCCGGGCATTTTCGACGCCGCAAGTTAAATTTAACGGCAAAAGTTTATTATTGACGCCGCGTCAAATTGAAATTTTAACGATATTGGCACTATGTCCACATGGTTTAACCTTAGAGCATCTCTATCAGGCACTTTATGGTGAGCGTAAAGTAAGCATGGGTACGCTTAAAGCTGAAATGTCTCAATTGCGAGATATATTGGGAGGTTTGCTTGGTTCACGTCCATATCGGTTACTTGTGCATGTTGAGGCCGATTTTTTACAAGCTGAACAAGCGCTTGATGCTGGATATGTCGCCTCTGCATTGCAGCTTTATACGGGCGTATTTCTGGCAAAAACCGAAAGTCCGTTTCTATGTGCATGGCGTGACTGCCTTGAGTCGCGTTTAAGTGATGCGATTTTTAAAACACAAGAAACAGATTTATTACTTAAGCATTTAGCTCATTTCCCTGAAGCAATCGATGCGGTAGAACGTCTTATGGAGTTATTACCGAGTGAACATCCTGCGCATCAATTGCTAGTGAAATATATTGAGTCACCTAAGCTAAGTTAGGTGACTTTTTGATCCAGCCACTGGAATAGTTGCTGATAGACTTGTTCCCGTACTGGCTGGGCCGAAAGGACTAAATCGTGTAAACCATTGTGAATAGAGACAACCCAGACGTCGCCTTTCATTTTTTTCCCAAATTTAGCAATGTCTTTAACGTCTAAAATGACATCGCTTTGAGTTGCATCGGGTCCCCATTTACGTGGGTTTTTAGTTTGGTGCGAATGCATAATCAGTGCGGGAACATTCAGTTTAACCCCGCGGTGAATTTCTTTTTGCGCAGTATGAATTGCATGTACAAAGCTGAGTTGAACTGTAGGGGCAGAGGTTGGTTTCCAATCGAGGTTGAAATCCCATTCACCTTTAAGCTGCTTATGAAGACTGGTGGTGTACCATTTGTTCAGTTGGCTTGGAAATTTAACTTTTGGCAGATATTTTCCTACTCGACTGAGCATGGGAATACCAAACTTCTTTTCGACTAAGCTTAAATTAAAATCGTAAAACGGACTATTCGCCCAGAGTGCTTTAATGAGGGGATGATCAGGATGATGCGCAGCATAAAGCGTTGCCGTTAAGCCGCCTGTTGAGTGACCTGCAAGTAAAACTTGTGTATGTTTTTCTTGACCAATAATCTCTAATGCTTGAGTAATTTCGGCATCATATTCATTTAAATCGAGCACATTATAGAAAATTTGATGAGGCAGTTTTGAGCGGCCATATTTTCTTAAATCGAGTGCATAGAAGTCATAACCATGGGCATTAAATTGCTCGGCCATTTCGGTTTGAAAGAAATAATCTAAAAAACCATGAATATAAAGTACGGCTTTTTGAGTCGGTTGAGTGGCTTTTTTACGAACTAAGGTGGCTACAACTTTACCTTCATAATCATCTGGAAAGTTGAGCGTTAGCTGTTCATAGCCGGCACCTAAAATATCTGGGGCGTAATTGTGTTTAGCTGTAGATGTATTCATTTTTATCGAGCTATTGTCATTAAGTCATGTTGAGTATCCTTCAATGAAATGGGCAAATTGTCAATTAGGTTTAGAGAAGGTTGGAGTATAGGTTTTAAAAAAAGGGAATACCGCTGGAGCTAAGTATTCCCCAAAAAGTAAGTCAACGGTCGGAGGGATTTGACTTACTACAGGAACATAGCGTTACATCAGTATTAAAGTGCTGCTTTGAAAATCTCCACAACTTGTGCATGGTTTGCTTTACGTGGGTTGGTGAGCATACATGCGTCTTTTTGAGCATTTTCGGCCATCACCGCGAGGTCCTCAGTTTTTACGCCAAGTTCTGTTAAGCCAGATGGGATACCAATTGAAGAAGACAGTTTACGGATGGCATCAATTGCAGCATATGCAGCTTCTGTTATGGTGAGACCGTGGGTATTTACACCCATTAATTCTGCGATTTTTGCATAACGATCTGGACAAGCAATTAAGTTAAATTCACAAACATGTGGTAGCAAGATTGCGTTACATACACCATGAGGTAGGTTGTAGAACCCGCCCAACTGGTGTGCCATTGCATGAACATAACCTAAAGATGCATTGTTAAATGCCATACCAGCCAAGTACTGCGCATAGCTCATAGCATCACGCGCTTCGATGTTTTCGCCATTTGCGACAGCGGGTTGTAACCATTGACTAATCATGGTGATTGCTTTTTCTGCACACGCATCAGTAATTGGGTTTGCCGCCGTAGATACATATGCTTCAACTGCATGGGTTAGTGCATCCATACCTGTTGCAGCGGTTAAACCAGCCGGTTTTGCAATCATGAGTTTCGGGTCATCGATCGCAATAAGTGGAGTACAACGCCAGTCCACAATAGCCATTTTTACATGAGTATCTGTATTGGTAATAATACAGAAACGAGTCATTTCAGATGCCGTACCAGCCGTTGTATTGACTGCAATTAATGGCGTCATTGGGACTTTACTTTTATCGATGCCTTCGTAGTCACGAATATGACCACCACCCGCAGTCACTAAGCCAATCCCTTTTGCACAGTCATGAGATGAGCCACCGCCTAACGACACAATAAAGTCACAGCCATTTTCGTTATAGGCATTCACACCGTTGTGGACATTAATATCGGTTGGGTTAGGTTCCGCGCCCGGGAAAATATGGCTCGCTACGCCTGCTTCGGTTAAATAGCTTGCGATAAGATCTGCAACGCCAAATTTAAATAGCCCTTCATCGGTCACAATTAATGCTTTTTTTGCGCCGAGGTTCTGCGCCTTTGTTCCAATTTCTTTGGCACATCCTGGTCCAAAGAGTGATACGCAAGGAATATAAAAACCGTTTGTTTGATCTGCAATATTTTTAAAAGCCATGGAGTGATTCCTTTTTCCATAAATCCATTGTTTGTTATTACAGGTGAGCCTCACCATGGCCTTAGTATTGTGATGTGTAGATTATTTTCCTACCTACCAAAAACCTACCAAATACTAACTTGATATTAGTTATTGATTTATATTGTTTTTATAGAAAATTTGGCTCATTCATTTAAATTTTTCGGGAAAATCGTTAAGCTATGGGCTGTTGAAGATGTACATATGAGATTATGAAACAGGAAACTGCACTTAAACTGCTAAAAGCAGGTGAAAATGTCTTTTTAACCGGTTCGGCTGGTGCAGGGAAAACCTATACACTCAATCAGTACATCCATTATTTAAAAGCGCGTAAAGTACCTGTAGCGATTACAGCATCTACCGGTATTGCTGCAACGCATATGAATGGCATGACCATTCATACATGGGCTGGTATTGGCATCAAAGATCATCTAACTGACGATGACTTGAAACGCATGAAAGAGCGTAAATATCTCAAGGAACACCTTGAAAACGCGCAAGTTCTTGTCATCGATGAAATCTCAATGCTCCATGCGAAGCAGCTTAATCTGGTCAATCAGGTTTTAAAATATTTTAAAGAAAGTGATGAAGCATTCGGTGGCATTCAAGTGATTGTAGCTGGAGATTTCTTCCAGTTGCCACCCGTAGGCCGTAATGGTGAAGCCAACCGTGACAAATTCTGTTTTATGTCTGATGCATGGGTCGAAGCCAAATTTCGGGTATGTTATTTAACAGAACAACACCGCCAAGATGATGAAATTCTGAATCAGATATTAAATGCGATTCGTGCGCAAAGTATTCAAACCGAGCATTTGCAAGCTTTGCATCAATCCCGTACTCATGACATTGGCGAAACCTTTACTCGTCTTTATACGCATAACATGGATGTCGACAATATTAATTATCAGCACTTAAATGAAATTGATAATGAAGGACATCAATTCAACGCTGTTTTAGACGGTAATGAAAAGTTATTAGAAACCTTAAAATCTTCAGTCCGTGCTCCGGAAGAACTCACACTTAAAAAGCATGCCAAAGTCATGTTTGTAAAAAACAACTTTGATATGGGCTATATCAACGGAAGCTTAGGTGAGGTGATCGGTTTTGAAGAAGATGACGAAAATGGGTTATTGCCAAAGGTAAAATTAACCGATGGTACAACTTTGCTGGTAGCGCCTGAAACATGGTCAATTGAAAATGAAGCAGGAAAAGTCATTGCAAGTTTCCAGCAAATTCCACTTCGTTTGGCATGGGCGATTACCATTCATAAAAGCCAAGGTATGACTTTGGAAGCTGCCGAAATTAACCTGATGCATACCTTTGAAAAAGGGCAAGGTTATGTTGCGCTCTCACGTTTGAAGTCTTTAACAGGGTTAAAATTATTAGGTTTTAATGAACAAGCTTTGGAGTTAGATAGTCTGGCTGTAAAAGCTGATCGCCGTTTTCAAGAACTTTCTAAAGAAGCCGAAGATAATTTTGCTAATGTCGATTTAACGGCTCAACATAAAGCCTTTATTCGTCATTGTGGTGGAACCTTAAATGAAACTGAAATTTCAAGAAATGAGAAAAAACTAGCGAGAGGCGAGAAGCAAAATTACGCCTCAGCGACTTTGGACGAAACTCGTGCATTGTTTGAAGAAGGCTACGAAATTGAAGATATTGCACATGAACGTGGTCTAACACCTGCAACCATTATTAATCACTTGGCTCGACTGCATAAAGAACAAAAGCTAGATATTTCGGTTGCCCATCCTGGTGAAGAAGTGGTCGAAGAAGTGCGTAAAATTTATAAGAAGTTGAAAAAACGCCAAAATCCGGATCATTTTTCTGATGATGGTTCGATCAAACTAAGACCAATTGTTGAGGCAACCAGCCCTCGAATGGGATATGATCAGGTTCGATTAGCTTTATTATTTATTGAATAAAGTTTAATGGGCTTAATGACTTATTATATAAATTGAGGTGGCTATGCCGCACGTTGTAGTTGATTATTCAGATAACTTAACTGGACTAAATGCAAAACAATTACTTGAAGAAATTAATACCACGCTCATTGAAACAGAGCTATTTAGTCCAGAAGACATTAAAAGTCGTGCACGTAGAGATGAGGTTTTTCTGATTGGCTTAGGGGTTGATCAAGCCTATATCCATGTAAAAGCCTATATTTTGTCGGGAAGAACTGCTGAACAAAAACAGCTTGTGGGTGAGCAATTATTAGCGGCGCTCAGCAACAAAAAATATCTACCACAAGAGTTTAATAAAGAAATTCAATTGTGTGTTGAGCTTATCGACATGCCAAGAGACGATTATTTTAAGCAAGTTGTATAACTCTAAAAAGCGCAATTTCGATCAAGAATAGCAATGAGCACTATGTAAAAGTAGTCTGATCTTATTACCGACATCTAGTTACTTTTAAAGTGAGTCTAGTGTAATTCAGGCATAGTTTAGGTTATGCCTGTTTATTTAAAAGTTTGATATCTGCGTATTGCTCAATCAGATTAGCATCTAACATATGGATATAATCCATAAATATGCTACTAAAACTACCCATCGTTTGAGCTTGATTTGCAGCAAGTTTACCTGCAATTGCAAAATGAATATGGGCTGAAAGAGCTGCAATGGTTGGTGTCGTCACGGCGCTATATGCAGCAATTAATGCACCCAAAGCGCAGCCAGTTGCAGTAATTTTGGGTTGTAACGGGCTTCCGCCGTTTACTTGGATCACAGCATCTAATTCTCTAGATAAAATATAATCTGACTCACCTGAAATAGCGATACAGTCCGCATGTGCTAATAGTGCATAAGCCTGTTGATAGGCCTGATCACTACTTAAGGTACTATCCACACCTTTAGATTGAACTTGGTTGCCTGCTAGCGTACTGATTTCTGAGGCATTACCACGAATAACGCTTGGTTTGAACTGTAAAAGCTCGTCTGTCATTTGACTACGCCAAGCTAATATTGGCCCATATCCCACCGGATCGAGTACCCACGGAATGTTATTGAGCTGTGCGGTCTTGGCAGAGATTTGCATGGCTTGCATTTGCTCTGAAGTCGGTGTGCCTAAATTAATGCTTAAAGCCGATGAAATTTTGGTAAAACTTTCTGCTTCATAAGGATTATCAATCATGGCAGGTGAAGCACCAGAAGCAAGTAATACATTGGCTGTGTAGTTGGCAGCAACGCTGTTGGTAATACATTGTACCAGCGGCGTTTTTGCCTGCATGTTTTGCCAAGCTTCAATCACCTGTTCAATGAGGTTGGATGTCGAAGTCATCTGATAATCCTTATTAAGCCAGAGATAAGAAAGTTAACGGGTAAAATAGTGATCTTGATGTTTGCAATTTTGGCAAATCAACGACACATAATCTGCTGCATCATAGTCCACGCTTAGATCATTTGAACCACAGTACATACAACGTTTAACCGAGTAAAAGTTTAAACGAGGTTCGATTTTTCGCCATGCTTTCCATACAGGTTGTACAAATATCTGTTCGTCATAACCTAAAAAGCGGTTAAATAATATATGGCTCATTTTACTGTAAGGAATATTGTAAGGGCGGGGCAACATCGAAGTTTCCCACTTTTCAGCCAAAGCTCGTTCCCGATATTGCTCTAAAGTTTTCTTTAATAAATTAGTATTAATAAACTTTTCATTACGTGGCTGTAGAGCTTTTTGCTTATAAAGATATTCAAGTGCAGTCTGAATAAGATAATAAATTTGACCAATGGCCAATGAGTCCATTAAACGGTAGCAAAAGGCTTGAAAATTAGAGCTTCCTGCAATTTGGATACCCCAAGTTCGGCAATAGAACTGAGTGAACTGAATAATTTCTTGATAGAGCACCTGAAACAGCACGTCTTTCACTTCATCGGCACTACGAAATGGAATACCAAGACTTAAGTTTTCATAAAACCAGTGACGTAGCTGCTGGGCTACACTAAATAAGCTTGGGTCACTATAACCATCTAAACGAATGTTTAAATAAAAGCATTGTGGTTCGTCAGATTGATCCTGTGCATTTAAAATCCCATCTTTATGAAGCTGTTTAATCAGATGGCTTTGGAACATCCAGTTGGGGGTAATCGGCTGATATTTTATCTGGTCCCAGTGAATGTATTCGTCATGTGCAACGTCATCACGAGCATAGTCATCAAGTAGGCTCAGTAAAAAAAGTTTATGTAAAAAACTCAGTTGTTCCAAACTGCGTTGTGGCTGATCTTTTGACTTAAACTGGCGTTGTTCTTGTAATCTGGTCTGCTGTAAAAGCTTTTTTCTTTGTTTAGTGCATTGGTCGCAATGACACGTCATTTTTGTGTCTTTAAATACACGGTGTTGGCAATGGCTACATTCATGAAATTGAACGTCTTGCTCAAATTGTTCGGCATCTACCCAGTACATCGACGCTTGGCAGAGAGGGCAATGGCTACTTTCATCTAGCTGTTTTTGTAGAATTTGTAAGGCCATTTCGCTCCGAACGTTTAAATTAATCATGACTGACCTATTATACACAGCCGCATTGCCGATAGATGAGATTGTCTTTTTGTTTGATGCAAAAATAGAAAACCTAAAGTCTTTGTTTTGACTTTAGGTTTTCATAAGAGGTTAAAAGTTAAGATTAAACAGGGCACGGCAAGGTCTCATCATTTTGTCCAAGTTTTTTGGCATTGATCAGTGCCTGCACTTTTTTACTTGGTAATTTCACTTTACCTAAGGCGTCATACGTATTAACGATAGTGGTTACCTCCTGAGCTGTCATTGAAATACCTTCGGCAGACAAGAACACGGCAATCACATAATGGTCGAGTCCTGCTGCATCTAGATCATGAATCGCTTTAATGTTTTCTATTCGATGTAAATAAGCTTTTAATTCCATAGTGAGTTCCTCTTGTTCTGATTGAAATACTTATACTGGTATATTGGATAAGGCAAGAACCATGCCCAAAATGTAAGCAGCTCCTCAAAAATGTTAAAAGCGAAAGGAGTTTTATTTTTATTGTATAGATTGATTATATAAGCAGCGATTATCGTAATTTTGGTCTAATCTGTGCTAATAAAAGACGATTCTAATTTGAAATGTATAAATGAAGTCCCATTAATTTTATAAAGGTAAACAAACATAGTATGTATGAATGTGTATGATCAAGTTCATAAAATTCGTACTACGGTTTCCAAAAGTATATAAGGAATAAAGATGAATATTGCGGCGCAGCCTCCAGTTCAGGCAGATCAAACAGTTTATTTAAAAGATTATCAAAAACCTGCGTTCTTGGTTGAATCAATTAATCTTGATATTCAAGTCTATGACGATAAAACAATTGTTGATTCAACATTAGTCATGAAGCGTCAAACTGCTGGAGACTTGGTGCTACTGGGCCGTGATCTTGAGTTGCAATCTATTCAGCTCAATGGCCAAGATCTTACTCCTGCACAATATTCACTCGATAGTGAACAACTGGTGATCACTGATGCACCAGATGAAGTCATTTTACAAACTCAAGTGATTATTCACCCTGAAACCAACACTCAGCTTGAAGGTTTATATAAAGCTGGTGACTTGTTTGTAACGCAAAATGAACCTGAAGGTTTCCGTAAAATTACGTTCTATCCAGACCGTCCAGACGTACTTTCAGTTTTTACTACACGTGTAGAAGCAGACAAAAAATATCCGGTTTTACTTGCGAATGGTAACTTGCTTGAAACAGGTGAAGTTGGTGAAAACCGTCACTTTGCGATCTGGCAAGACCCGACTAAAAAGCCAAGCTATTTGTTTGCTTGTGTGATTGGTGATTTAGCTGTATTGAAAGACCGCTATACGACTTCGGAAGGACGTGATGTCGCTTTAGAAATCTATGCCATTGAGAAAGACATTCCAAAATGCCATATCGCAATGGAAGCTTTAAAGCATTCTATGCGCTGGGATGAAGAGCACTATGGCCGTGCCTATGATCTCGACAACTATATGATTGTTGCGGTGAGCCAGTTCAACATGGGTGCCATGGAAAATAAAGGTTTAAATATCTTTAACACCTCATGCGTACTTGCCGATGAAGAATACACCACTGACGCAGCGATTATGCGTGTACAGTCTGTGATTGCCCATGAATATTTCCATAACTGGACAGGGAACCGTATTACTTGTCGTGACTGGTTCCAGTTGTGCTTAAAAGAGGGTCTAACTGTATTCCGTGATCAATCTTTCTCGGAAGATTTACAATCTGCTGCGGTTCAACGTATTGACGATGTCGCTGTTCTTAAATCACATCAATTCCCAGAAGATGCAGGTCCATTGTCGCACCCACCACGCCCAGACCACTTTGTAGAAATTAATAACTTCTATACAGCGACTGTTTATGAAAAAGGTGCGGAAATTAACCGCATGATGTCGACATTACTGGGTAAAGAAAAATTCCGTCAGGGAACGGATGAATATTTCCGCCGTCATGATGGACAAGCCGTAACTGTTGAAGACTGGGTTGCTGCACTCTCTGCAGGTTCAGGTGTTGATTTATCTGCATTCTTAACTTGGTATAATCAACCAGGTACACCAAAGCTTGAAGCGAAAGGTGAATATGATGCAGCAGCGCAAACTTATCGTTTAAGCTTTAAACAAAGCCTAAAAGCGCATCCGAAATATCCAAATTTAAAAGCTGTCCCAATTCCTGTAGCGTTGGCATTATTTAATGCGAAAACAGGTGAACAATATACGCTCCAAAACGAAAGCCTATTTGTAAATGGTGTTAAAGATGGCGTGTATTTATTTGACCAAGACGAGGCAACTATTGAGTTTACAGGGGTAACTGAGCAACCTGTTGTTTCACTACTACGTAATTTCTCTGCACCTGTAAATCTGGTATTTGATTACAGTGATGAAGAATTAGCATTCTTAATTCAACATGAAACAAATGGTTTTAACCAATGGCAAGCAACACAAACCTTGCTTGAACGTATTTTGTTAGAAGATCACTCTGCGGATACCTATATTCAAGCTATTCAAAGCACATTGCCTGAATTAGTTGGTCGTGATCCACTTTTAGCATCGCGTTTGTTTGATGTACCAACTGAAGGTTATTTAGGTAGCCGTATTGATCAAAACTATGCACCAGCCGATATTCATGTAAAACGTGAAGCCTTACTCAATCGTTTGGCTCAAGAGCTGGGTTCGTTCTGGAAAGATACGTACCTTACACTGGACCCTGACTTGCAAAAAGAATTTTCTTTAGCGATGGGTGTACGTGCATTAAAGAACATTATGCTCATGATGATGGCGCGTCAGGGTGATCAAAGTGCATTTGAATTAGCTTACGATCAATATCAAAGCACGGGGAATATGTCTGAACGTTTAGGTGCCCTGCGTGTACTAGTGTGGCAAAGTGCGCCTCAAGCACAAGAAGCCCTAGCTGATTTCTATAACCGCTTTAAAGACGAAGCATTGTCTTTAGACCAATGGTTTATGATTCAGGCAGCAAACCCAAATGCCACAGTTGAGACAATTGAATATCTAACTCAGCATCCTGATTATGACTTAACCACACCAAACCGTATTCGCGCCGTGAGTGGTGGTTTGTCAAATAACCCTGAAAATACATGGGGCTTTGGTGTAGCTCACTTTATTAATCTTGCAGAATATCTGGACGAGAAAAACCCGATTTTAGGTTCACGCTTATTACAGGTGTTATCTCGCTGGTACACGCTTGCCGAACCTCAGCGCACTCAAGTGCAACAGGCTTTACAAGCGTTGCAGCCTAAAGTGAAATCTAAAAACGTTTCTGAAACTTTAAATAGTATGCTGAGCGTTTAATAATATTTAAGCATATTGAATAGAGGCCTCTTGAGGGGCCTTTATTTTTTTATATAATTAACTAAATCAAAAAAAATATAAAGAAATAGGAATTATATCTCAATTAATACTTAATGATTTATTTTAAATATATCTTTTAATTATTCTTAAAAATAGAGACTAGCATATCGATTAATTAGAAAAATATTTTAAATTATTCTATAAATTTTATTTTTATTCTTATATTTTTTGCTAAAAATATTGAAATATTTATTTAAATTTTTTCTAAATTATTTTATTGGTATTAAATTAAATTAATAAAAATCAATTATTTGTTTTTTGTATTGTTAATGAATTGTTAATGGAGGGTTAGAATGGGTAATTGTATTTTATTAATTGAAAATTGAAATAAAAACATACTCATACAATTTAAATTTTTTTATGTATGATGCCAAAAATAGAGTAAAAAATATAAGCTTTAAAAGAGCAGTCGAATAAAAGTGATTGTAATGGTGAAGATTAATTTTTTTACATCTATTAATTCCAACAATTTAATGTAAAAAGGTTTTAACCATGAAAAAGACTTTTTTTTATTTATCAGCATTTGCTGTAGGATTATCTTCTCTCAATGCAGCCAATGCCGCTACAGCAACAGGTACCTTGACGGTTAGAGCTACAGTAACAAATAGCTGTGTCCTGAATACCTCAGCTACTGGTACGACAGCTAATGCAGTTCTAGACTTTGGCACCTTAAGTTCTCTGGCTGGTAATGTAGACGCAGATACTACGACTACTGGTGGTACTCCAATTAGGGTGTTGTGTAACAACACAGTGCCATGGACTTTGTCATTTGATGGTGGACAAAATGTTCTATCAACTCAACGTCGTATGATTGGTGGCGCGTCTACTACAGAATATATTCCTTATAACCTTTACTCTGACACAGGACGTGCTACGGCTATTGGAGTTGCAACAACTGCTTATAGTGGAACAGGCACGGGTAATGTCCAGACAGTTAACGTGTATGGCCGTATCCCTGCTGGTACAACTTTACCAAGTGCAGGTAGCTATGTTGACACTGTGACAGTCACAGTAACTTATTAAATTTTATAAATTATAAATATAGTTAGCCCTTTAAAAGGGCTAATACTTTAGAAAGATATACTTGGGTAAATTATGAAAAAAAACATTTTTATTATTACGGGATTATTCTTATCTTTATCGAGCACTATTTATGCCGCTACAATTCGTCTTTCGCCTGTAACGGTGGAAATTTTAAGTAATCAAAGTGCTTCTTCGATTAGTTTATATAACCAGTCAAATGAAAGTACCGATTTACAGGTGCGTGTATTTGAGTGGAGTCAAAACAATGGACAGGATCAATTAACCCCTACGGATGAAATTGCGGTTAGTCCACCTTTTTTAAAATTACAACCTAATGACTCTTATAATTTACGTGTAGTGAGGGTTAATCCAACGCCAGTTTCTGGTGAAAAAACTTATCGTATTATTATTGATGAGCTACCAAAACCTATGGATAGCCGCAAAGTTAGTCAAGGTGTAAATGTCTTACTTCGCTCATCATTACCTGTATTCGTAGTGAATAAAGATGCGATTACTCAATTAAATTGGAAAATTGATAATAGTCAAAAAACCACTTCTTTAAATATCAGCAATATTGGAAATAGGCATGCACTTTTAAATGACTTAAAACTTGTAGATCTAACAGAAAATAAGAGCTACTCCATTAAAGTAAATACAGTGAATGGTTATATTCTTGCAGAACAATCACGAAGCTATCCGATTAGTAATTTTTCATATCAGCCCGGCCATAAATACAGTATTTCCTTAACAGTTAATGGTAAGAAAGTCACGCTATAAGAGGCTTATATGAAATATATTATAGGTGTCTTATGTGTTACATATCTTCCTGCATATGCTTTTGCTGAACAGTTACAGGACAATACGAATGTGCCGGTTCCAAGTATTCCGGACACGATTGACAGCAAAAGTAAAAACACGCAGATAAAGATAAATGAACAGGAGCAAGATAATAACGTTGCACAGCTTTTTTTAAATATTTCTATTAATTCCAACCCTTCTGAGGATTTAGTAGCCGTAAGACAAGATCAAGATAAAAAATTATATATCCGTGCCCGTGGCTTAAAAACTTTAAGACTAAAAATGGATGATTCCATTTCTGATAGCCAGTGGATTTGTCTTAATGAGCTTAAAGATATCCGGTTTAAATACTTGGAGAATGAGCAGTCTTTAAACTTACAAGTACCTCCTCACATGATGACAGGCTATTCGGTTGACTTAAAAGGGCAGCAGATCACCAGTCCGCAGCTACTTAAAATAAAGCCTTTAAACGCTGCAATCCTGAACTATAGCCTGTATCACACCATAACTAATGATGAGAATGTTTTCTCCGGTTCGGCAGAGGGAATTTTCAACAGTGCGATCGGTAACTTTTCGTCTGGTGTGTTATATAACGGAAATGATGAAAATAGTTATAGCCACGAAAAATGGGTACGTCTGGAAAGTAAATGGCAATATGTAGACCCTGAAAAGATCAGGATATATACCCTAGGGGACTTTATCTCCAATAGTTCGGATTGGGGCAGCAGCGTCCGCCTTGCAGGCTTTCAATGGTCGAGTGCCTATACTCAACGTGGCGATATTGTCACTTCGGCACTGCCACAATTCTCTGGTTCAGCCGCACTGCCTTCAACACTGGATTTATACGTTAACCAGCAAAAGATTTATTCAGGACTTGTCCCGTCAGGCCCTTTTGATATTAAACAGCTCCCTTTTATTTCCGGAAATGAGGTCACACTTGTAACTACGGATGCTACTGGTCGGCAGAGCATTACCAAAAAGCCTTACTATTTTTCATCCAAGATTCTGGCAAAAGGTATTAATGAGTTTTCAGTGGATGTTGGGGTTCCGCGCTATAACTATGGCCTATACTCAAACGATTATGACGATGCTACCTTTGCATCAGGGGCAATTCGATATGGTTACAGCAACTCATTAACCTTAAGCGGTGGGGTAGAGGCTTCAACAGATGGTTTGTCTAACATTGGAACAGGCTTTGCCAAGAACCTGTTCGGTATTGGGGTGATTAATGCTGATATTGCAGCAAGCCAGTATAAAGATGAAAACGGTTATTCTGCCTTGTTGGGTTTAGAAGGTCGGATTAGTAAAAATATTTCTTTTAACACCAGTTACCGCAAAATATTCGATAACTATTTTGATTTGGCACGAGTATCTCAGGTTCGATATTTAAAAGATAATCAGAGTGATGCTGAGTCACAAAACTACCTTAACTACAGTGCGTTGGCAGATGAAATTTTTAGGGCAGGAATTAATTATAACTTTTATGCAGGTTATGGGGCCTATCTGGGGTATAACCAGATTAAATATAGTGATAACCAATATAAACTGCTATCGGCCAATTTAAGTGGGAGTCTGAACAAAAACTGGGGATTTTATACCTCTGCCTATAAAGATTATGAAAATCACAAGGACTACGGTATTTACTTTGCGCTGCGATATACACCTTCGAATAAATTCAATGCCATTACTAGTGTTTCTAGCGACAGCGGTAGATTGAGTTATCGACAAGAAATTTTCGGTTTGTCGGACCCGCAAATTGGGTCATTTGGATGGGGAGGCTATGTTGAGCGAGATCAGGATAACCATGACAACAATGCATCGATCTATGCCTCTTACCGTGCCCGTGCTGCTTATTTGGCAGGTCGCTATAACTGAATTGGAGATAACGATCAGGTTGCTCTTTCGGCAACGGGATCTTTGGTAGCTGCAGCAGGACGGCTCTTTGCGGCCAATGAAATTGGAGATGGATATGCTGTTGTCACTAATGCAGGCCCGCAAAGCCAAATCTTAAATGGTGGAGTAAATTTAGGCTTTACGGATAAATCAGGGAGATTTTTGATTCCTAGTCTCATGCCATATCAAGAGAACCATATTTATTTAGATCCTTCATTCTTGCCTCTAAATTGGAGCGTTAACTCCACTGAACAAAAAACTGTTGTAGGTTATCGCCAAGGAACAATGATTGATTTTGGCGCACATCAGGTCATCTCAGGATTAGTGAAACTTGTTGATAAAAATAACTCACCGTTATTACCGGGGTATAGCGTTCAAATTAATGGACAGCAAGATGGAGTGGTTGGCTATGACGGTGAAGTGTTTATTTCAAACTTATTAAAACAAAACAAACTTGTAGTCGATCTTCTTGATCATGGCTCATGCCAAGTTGACTTTACCTATAACAGTAATCAGTACTCAACTAAAAAATTGGGACCTTATGTATGTCATTAAATTTTATGAATAAGGCTCAAATAGAGAGCTATAAAAAACTTCCACGGTCTTTAAAATACTTCATAGGCATTTGCTTATTTTATCTCGTTTATGCATTTTTTAGTCCTGCACAAGCTGCTTGCACGGTAAGCGGGACTACAAATAGTACTTTTAATTACACTGCAGCAAATATTAATAGTGATGCAACCGTAAACCTTTCAGGAACAATTACTTGTACGAATTTAGGACTTCCCCAGATTTCTAATTTTATGTGTATGAAAACCGTATTTACAGGAGCAACCACTGCGAATAATAGTGTGACTTTACCCTATACAGTTACTGCAACTGTAGGCGGGGCTGGCTCTTCTACTACCAACCAAACCTCCAATGTGTGGTATGGTCCAGTAGCAACAGTCGCATCAAATAATATTGTGAGTTACTCGGTAAATATAAAAGTACCAGCTCGAACAGGGTCTCTCATTGCATATCCTAAAGGAACCTATACGGCTTCGGTTCGGTTGTATTGGGATATGGATCTTTTGGGTTTGTCATGTGGCGATTTACTTGGTGGCTGGGATTCTGGTGATACATTACTAACAGCAAACTTTGTGGTCCCAAGTCTGTGCCAATTAAACTCAACTTCAACTGTAGATTTCGGCAATATTAATGATATTGGTACGACTAAGCGTGATTACACAGCTCAAGGAGCAGTGAATACTACCTGCAACTATGGAACACCTTATAGCATTTATTTAGGGGATGGAAACCACCGCATAGCTGGTGGTTTTAGGCGTATGATTCATGACAATAATGATTATATTCCCTATCAGCTATATAAAGATTCTAACTATAGTACGGTATGGGATGCTACAGGAGGTGTAACCAATGTTGGTGGTTCAGGTGGAGTCTCAAAAACTGGTACAGGTAGCGCCCAAAGTACACCCGTTTATGGAAAAATTCCGCAAGGTACTTCCATCTCAACTAAACCGGGAAACTATTCTGATAGTGTTGTTGTGACAGTGACTTATTAATTTTAAAACTATACGTGGAGCTTTTATTTCAATAGATCCGCGTAATACCTTTGATATTGTCCACAATAGTTTGAGTATAAAAAGAGAAAGTTAAAATATTCTTAGTTTTTGAAACTTGGTCGTCATCAAAAACAGTTTGACTTAAAAAGACATTCTGTATATTTAATAATTAGTTCCAAAAAGGAACTGAATAGCAAAACAGGCAATTAAAAATAAAGGTGAATAAATGTCGGATATTATTTTGCATCAATGGGAAATTTCTCCATTTTGCCAAAAAATTGCAAGAGCTTTGAAATTTAAGGGAATTCCATACGAAACGATTAATTACAACGGCATTCTTGGAGCGAAAGTTCCTTTGCTCAGTAAAGTGGGCAAAGTACCTGTTATTGACCATAAAGGGCAGCGTATACAAGACAGTACCCGTATCGCTCGCTACCTAGACGAAACCTTTCCGGATACACCTCGACTTTATCCCGAAGACGCAAATCAAAAGGCACTTGCAGAACTTTGGGAAGACTGGGCAGATGAATCACTCTATTTTTATGAAGTATATTTAAGAGTAAATGATTCGGAAGCTTTAGAAGAAGCAATTCGTATTAGCAGTATTGGCCGCCCTGCATATGAAAAACCTATGGTGAAGGGTTTTATTTTAGCTGAACTCAAAACACAGCTTTTCTTTCAAGGCTTGGGCAGAATGAAAGCTGAAAATGTTGAAGAAGAATTTATACGACACCTCGACCGTGTTGAGCAGGTTTTATCACAAAGTGAATGGTTAGTAGGTGAGAATCAAACGATTGCAGACATAGCTGTAGTTGCTCAACTTGGTGAAGTCATTCGTACAAGTAAGAAGTTTGGTAAGGAAATCTTGGATCGTCCATTTATGGCAGCATGGTATAAAAAACAAACAGGTTGAGACGACTATGGCATCAGCAACACCAGATAAAATACGAGATTGTGCAGTTGTTATTGGCGTTGGGGCATCACAGGGCATCGGTGCTGCTGTCTGTCATCGCTTTGCAAAAGAGGGCTTAAAAGTTTACGTTGCTGGACGTACTTTCCAAAAAATTGAGGCAGTAGCTGCCGAAATCCATGCCAATGCAGGTGAAGCTGTGGCATTTCGTCTAGATGCAGAAGATATCAATCAAGTACAGGCATTATTTGACACCATCATAAGTCAGAATGAACGCATTACTGCAGTTATTCATAATGTTGGGGGAAATATTCCCTCAATTTTTTTACGCAGTCCGTTATCATTTTTTACTCAAATGTGGCAATCCACTTTTTTATCAGCCTATTTAGTTTCTCAAAGCTGTTTAAAAATATTTAAAGAACAAAACCACGGTACGCTTATTTTTACCGGAGCCAGTGCTTCATTGCGTGGAAAGCCTTTTTTCGCAGCTTTCACTATGGGGAAATCTGCCTTGCGGACTTATGCATTAAACTTAGCTCAAATTTATAAAACTCAAGGCATTCATATTGCTCATGTCATTATTGATGGAATGGTGGATGGCGACAGAATTAATAAAGCTTTATTTGGTCTAGGACGTTTCATTCGTCTCACACGGGGGACAGGTGGACTCAATATTAATGCCATAGCCGACAACTATTGGATGCTCTACCAGCAAAGCCCCGAGCTTTGGACACACGAGCTAGATTTACGTCCATACCAAGAAAAATTTTGAGAGACTCATATGCTAAAAACAATATTTCAGAAGTTTCAAAAAAAGCAGGGCTGTGTAGTTATTGCAGGTCATGATATAGAACTACTTGACCAGAACTTTGTAATTTTAGACAAAAATGAGCAATCTCCATTGCATGTCTATCAAGCTGTGCATGATTCTAGCGTTCAGAATATACAAGTAAACCGTGTAAATGATGGCATAACGAGTGTCCGTTTAAACTTGGTGAATACTGAGCATTTAAAAAGCTTACTCAAATATATTGCCAGCCATAGTCATAACATTGAGTTATGCGTGTTTCAGCCAAATTTTTCATCTGCGCCAAATATTGAAGCTTTATCTTTAGAAGAAATTGAGCACAGTTGGCAAACAACGGGTTTAAGCGCAGTGAGCGTGTCACAAGCAGTGATTAAACCAATGCTAAAGCAGCAGCGAGGCACTGTTATTTTTCTTGGAGCGCCATCTAATAACTCCACTCACTACGATGTGTTAAGTCAAAGCATGTTTGCGAGTATTCGAGCGTTATCACAGTCATTGGCAAGAGAGTTTCAGCCCAAAGGAATACACGTGACATATTGCATGGTGGAAAAATGGGATGGGCAAAACCAGCACTTTATTTCATCTGTTAAACAAGTCTGTCAGCATATCTATCAGCAGCCAAATTCTGCATGGAGCCAAGAGCTTAGCGTGTCTTGAGATTTTACTTTCGAGTGTTCTTAAAATAGAGTACTGCTTTGGAATGACAACAGAACAATAATTTTGAAGGTACTTAAATGTTAAATATTAAGAATATTCAACAAACGGTTAAAGTAGCAACTACAATGGCAGCTTTGATGTGCTTTTCTTCACTGGCACAAGCATATCAATATGAGCAAACCGCGCGTTTAATTAATGAACGCTTATCTTATATGAAAGATGTTGCAGGCTATAAGGCAGAGCAGCATTTACCGATTGAAGATTTAACACAAGAAAAGAAAGTACTCGATCAATCGCTTTCTGAAGCCGACTCTTTTGGGCTTAACAGCGAAACAGTAAAGCCATTTATAGTAGCGCAAATGGATGTGGCTAAAGCAATCCAGTACCGTTATCGCGCCGACTGGTTGTCGAGCCCGGAAACCAACTGGAAGCCTCAAAACTTAAGCGAAGTACGCTTAAAAATTAGCGCTTTAAACACAGAGCTGCTAAAAAATATCGCCTATGAACTTAAGAAAAATAATAACAAAGCGCCTCATGGCTGTAGCTATATGTGGCCTGTTCAGCATCCTCAACTTAAAGAAGCTGACAAGAGGGCTTTATGTGTAACATTGAATAAAATCAAATTAAAACAATGAACCACCCAAAGCCCTCCCTATAAGTAAATTATTCAATCAACATTAAATCGGCAGTATTGGCAGATTTAAGTGGTCGTAAAGCAAAGGTTGAACGCGTGTGGCGGATTCCTTTAATCGAGTAGAGCTTTTTACGTAAAAAACGTTCGTAATGCTCGGCATCTTTTACGGCCACTTTCACCAAATAATCATAGTCGCCCGTAACTAAATGCGCTTCGACCACTTCTGGAATGTCTGCTAAAGCCTCGCTAAAGTTTTCTAGCATTTCATCGTCGTGGCGTTCTAGGGTAATTTCGATAAAAAACAACTCATGAATGCCAATCGCTTTGGGGTTTACGTTTACGGTATAGCCTTCAATAATTTTTAGACTTTCTAAACGTTTGAGTCGAGTCCAGCAAGGCGAAGATGAAAGCCCGACTTCTTCGGCGAGCTGTGCAACCGTTAAACGGCCATTTCTACGTAGGGCAGATAATATTTTCCGATCTATGCGATCTAGTATGTATTCTGTGCTGTTCAAAATATAAACCAAAGAAGATTCTTCTGTTAATTTTAAATATACGTGATTTTTATGCTGATATCATTTAAAAAAACTGAAAATTCAGTAAACATTTTGAGCGACACAGCCATACACTATTTCTATGCATCGGACTCTACTGGATAGGAGTTGTGATGAAGCAAAGAGCACTGTTTCAGTAAGGGTGACTAAACAGTGCTCTTTGCGGATCTTACCCAAAAATCAAATATCAGGAATTTTTGATTCATACTTTAGAATCATTAAATACTGGTTCAATAATAAATATATTCTTATTGGTCATAGCGCTCATCTTTCCAAGAATCTTATTAAATATCCTAAATAGCTAAATATTATTATTGAAATTCATAAAAGCACATACTTTAATCCCTAACCAAAGTACTAATTTAACAATTAAATAAGCGAGTATAATAAAGATTATTAATTTGTTAAAACTTAATCACCTAATTTTAATAAGGTGATTAAATATTCGAAAGAGAAGAAGGTTATCCTGTTTTCTTTATTATTAATAGACACTTAGAGATAATTATTATTTAATACGCCCGCAATATTATGACTAATACTTTTAATAACTTTGTCGGGGAAATAATGCGTAATTTTTTAGTAACAATTTTCACTTTATTAGTAGGAACATCAATTTATGCGAGTCAAGAATCTAAAAATCTTCTAGAGCAAACACAATGTGAGAAAGCAGTAGAGCTTCATGGTTTTTTAAGCCGAGCTCAACTTGATTGTAACTATCACTATTATTCAGAAGAGTTAAAAGAGGCTGCCGCAAAATGTACTAAACATGATCTCGGCGAAAAATATGGTAGAGAGGTTATGAAATTTGGGATGAAGGAATTTGAAGAGCGGAAGAAAGAGGATACACAAGGCCACTTTTGTCATAAGGTTTTAAAAGAATTTCCAAAATATATTAAACAATAAAAAAATAAGGTTTTAAAAACCTCTTCTAGCAAGCCGATAAGATGGATTTAATTATTCATTTTATCGGTCTATAAATTTACTAGTTAAATTAGAGAATAATTCTTAAAAAATTAGCTAATATAAAACTTCACCTTGTTTTAGATCTAACAACAATCATTTTTTAGTTTGAATCCCTTATTGTAACCATAAAAATAACATTTCCTTCCTTGGATTAGCCGTTCGTTATGTATTATGGAGGAAAAATAAGCATCAGTCGGCATTCAAAGTCTTAATTAATATAGCGGAGTACATTTTAAGTTTACTTATATTTTTAAATTTCAAAAATAAAAGATTCTAGAATGGATGATTAAATCTTAAGTAAAGTTATTTTATAGAGTTTTTAAAGCTTTATTTCTAGCCAATATCACATTGACACCTAAAACCCCTCCGATTATCCTTTGCCTGCTGGCCTACATTGCCAGTTGGTTTTAGCAGACCATTAGCCAAAGAACACGAAAAAGTAATCACTTTTTTGTGGGAATCCTTGCGTGCCCCCTCTGCGGCGGAACGGGAGGGGGACACCTTCGGGTGTGCTGGATTCTTTGGCTCCAGTCTGCTAACCCTCTTTCGTTTCGCCACCATTATTTAGCAGTAATGTGGTGGAACTTCTTTATAGCCAAAGGAGTTCGCTATGCGTACTAATTCTTCTCATTTATTGGTTTTTGCCAAAGTCTTTCTGTCTATACCACTTAAACAGTCTATAAAGCGGTTGAATCGACTCTAGGTTTTTTCACCTAAACATTGTTACGACTAAAAAATCATAGCAACAATAAACCCGAGATAGGCGAGCACATCTTTATTGTGCGGCTTTTGCATGTCTGTTTTTAGCACTCAATTTAAGAGTGACGGCATGTCTATCTCTTTTATATACAACAAAAAATTATTTTAAGCGGTATAACTATGCCAAATTTAGAAGCTTCCTTTAGAGCACTTAGAGTGCTTCACACAGCAAGAGATTTATTTAAACAATACGGATTTCACAAGGTTGGTGTCGACCGAATTATTGCTGAGTCCAAAATTACCAAAGCCACCTTTTACAACTATTTCCACTCTAAAGAAAGACTCATTGAAATGTGCTTAACCTTTCAAAAGGACGGGTTAAAAGAAGAAGTATTTTCTATTATTTATTCATACCGTGAACTTATGGTATTTGATAAGCTCAAGAAAATCTTTTTTCTGCATGCCAACCTCGAAGGGCTGTACCGTTTACCTTTGCAGGCCATTTTTGAAATTGAAAAGTTTTATCCAACTGCCTACAAGGTGGTGGTTGATTATAGAAACTGGTTGGTGACCCAAATACATCAATTACTTTTAACCATTAAAGCCGCAGCTACACTCGAAGATGCCTATATGTTTTTGTTTGTGATTGATGGGGCAATGGTCCAGCTTTTGAGTAAAGATAGAATAGATGAACGAGATAAATTATTAGATTATTTTTTAATAATGATGTCCTAGACTAAAAATAAAAGCCCCGATAATGGGGCTTTTATAATGTTAGTTACTAACTAAAATCTCAATTACCACTTATGGCTATAAGTCACTTTTAACGTTACACCATTTGCAACTAAGTGACTGGTATTATCGCTTGTTCTTAATAATTGGCTATATAGAGGATAGTACTTGCGGTTAAACATATTCTCTAAACCAATCGTCATGGTGTCTTTTTTATTAAGTGCAAAGCTACTGATTAAATCTGCTGTTGTATAAGATTTTACATCGTAGCGACCAAAACTATTCTTGCCGTTTAGGCGGTAATCTTCTGAACCGAAGTAAGTGGCTTGTAAACGGTTTGTCCAAGTTTCTGTTGGGCTATAAGAAATATAACCTGTGAGTTTTAATGGCGGAATACGGAAGCCTGTCATGTCTTGCTCAGCACCGTTTTGCGGTTTTTCACGGCCTTTCATCCATGTAACACTACCACCAGTTCCCCAAACATTGGCATCGTCCAGATAGTCAAAAGTTGCTTCAACACCAGTGACTTTTTCTTTAGTTCTAGCGAGGACTAAACCATTGTTGAATGATTGTACAGCACCAAGGTCAGAAGTAGAGTGGAAGACCGCTAAGCTTGAAGAAAAATTATTGAAATTTCCTTTCCAGCCCAACTCATAATTATCGACTTTTACAGGTTCTAAGAATGACGAACCAAGGTTAAAACCTTCACCAGCATTACGAATAATTAAACCTACATCAGGTAATTGAAAACCTTGGTTAAACGATGCATAAATTGAATGTTGGTCGTTTGGAGAGAAAGTCACATTAGCATTGTACAACCATGCATCAGCTTTCACTTTTCCGCCCTGAACGGTGTAAGGGTTAGTTTTGCCTAATTGTGATAATGGAACAAAGCTATCAATTTGGGCATAGCTGTCTTCATAACGCGTACCAGCTTCTGCCGACCATTGGTCATTAAATCGATGCTTTAACTGTAAAAAACCACCAATACTTTGTGTGGTGAGTTCCGGTAAATAAATAAGTTTGCCAATTTTTACAAACTCTAGGCCACCAGATTGGTCATAAATTTTTTGATCAAAAATATCTAAAGGCATTTCGCTTTTTTCGCGGCTAAAGTCACCACCCCAAACCAATGAGGTGTCACCTAAAAACTCAAGTGGTGTAGTCACAGTTAAGCGGCTACCGAGTACATTATTTTCTTGATAGATCTGATCGACTTGTCCACCACGATTTGCATTTTTTCGTGCATCAAATGGTGAAAAACGAGTAAAGAAGTCGCGGTAATAAATTTGAGCATCAACCTTATTGCCAAAAAAGTCTTTATGGTTATAGGTTAAATTGTATATCTGGTTTTCGTTTTTATTTTGGTCTTTTAGCTTTAAGCCTTTAATTGCTTTCGCTGGCACTGTTCCGGCAGGGGCATTCTTCACACTTGGGTCAGATGCATAATCTGAATCTTGCTCGGCATTATAGTAGTTTGCAGCAAACTGGACATATTGGTTGTCATCAATATGATAACCAAGCTTACCGCCGATGCTATAGCCATCAGAATCATATAAATCACCCTGACTTGGTTCTGGAGCAACACGGTCACCACTTGCATCGTACGGACTACCAATACGTTGGTAACCAAAGTCGAGTGCATAGTCAAAAGCGTTAAAGCTGCCTGTGAAATATTGATGAATATCGCCACTTAAAGCATTAGAACGGAAATTTGTTAAAGGTGTTTGTAGCCCAACGACTGTTTTGGCGGTAGGTTCGCCACCAGCCGCTTTCGTGGTAATTGAAATAATACCGCCAGAAGCGCCACCACCATAAATTGCGTTACTACCGCGAATGACTTCAATGTTAGCAATACTTTCAGGGTCGATAGCTGAAAGACCTCTTGATGTGTCACGTGTCAGGTTCATTGGAACCCCATCGACCAAGATGAGGGCATTACGACCACGTAAAGTTTGACCATAATCGGTAATGGTTCGGCTTGAGTCGGAAAGGCCCGGTACGGCTTTAGCTAAAACAGTTGCAATATTCCCAGATGAACCATTTCTTAAAAGTTCAATTTGTTTTTCATCTAGCTTGGTTACTTGTTTGGCAGATGTAGAAAGTTCATCTGCACGTGAAGCGGTGATTGTAATTGTAGGGAGTGCTTCAGGTTTTTTTTCAGCATCTGTTGTCTCAGAAGGTGAGGCTGCAAAGGCCGAGTTTGAGAGAAAGATGGCTCCACCAAGTGATAGAAGTGGAATGATATTTTTTGCTTCAGACTTCCTAGTAAAAAGTTTATTACTTTTTATCTTATTTCCCATTTTCTCGCCCTGAGAGTGATTGTAAATTCGTCGAATTATAAATGAGAATGATTTTAATTAATAATATTATTAATCTATATAATAGAAGTATTTGTGGCTCTTAAATAAACATAAATAACAAAGATCTTCTAAGAGAGTTAAGAGTTTTGATTAATTTAATATATTTGAAAAGCCTTAAATTTTTTCATATGCAGCATTCTTAAGGAGTCAAAATCTTTTTTTATATAGGTACAAAGAGAAGCAGTGACTTGAGATCAATATCTTTCCACCTATTCCATACTTGTTAATCTATTTATTGTCTAGTCGAATAGTAGTGATCAGCTTTTATCTAAATTTACGATTGAATATTACTTCCTTGTTGTATTTATGACGACATATGTAAACAAGCCTTAATCTATAACACATGAACACTTTAAAATTATTGAAAATAAAGTTTTAAGGTGTAGGTTTTGGATTTTTTTAATTTTTATCGTGATCTTCAAGCTGAGTTAAGCAACTATCCTTGGCTAGAAATGCTAGTTTCGCTCACACTTTTGATCCTTTTTGCTGCATTAGCAAATTTCATTGCTAAACGAATTATTGTTCGGGGAATACGTCATTTAGTGACTAAAATTAAGTCACTCAACCAGTCAGTTTTTGCCCAGCATAGTGTCATTAAGCGATTTGCCAATATTGTGCCGGCCATTGTTATTATGAATGGTATTACCACCGTTCCGCATTTGTCGGAAAAAGCGGTTGCTTTGGTACAGATGGGCGCACAGGCATTTATTTTCCTTACGATTGCGCTCACCATTAGTGAATTATTAAATATATTTAATTTAATCTATCAGCGTAATCCAAAATCTAGAAACAAGCCGATTAAAGGTTACTTGCAACTCGTTAAACTCATTATTTTTGTTGTTTGCGGATTAATGATTTTGGGTACATTCCTGAAAAAGGATGTATTTACGTTGTTGGCTGGCTTCGGCGCAATGGCAGCCGTATTAATGTTAGTTTTCCAAAATACGATTTTGTCATTGGTCGCGAGTGTACAAATTGCCTCTTATGACATGGTACGTATTGGGGACTGGATTGAAATGCCATCGCTCAATGCTGATGGTGATGTCATTGATATTTCATTGCACACGGTGACCGTTCAAAACTTTGATAAAACATACACCACGATTCCAACCAATAAACTAGTGACAGACACTTTTAAAAACTGGCGTGGTATGAGTAATGCGGGCTGTCGCCGTATGAAGCGTTCTCTTTATATCGATCAAACTAGCGTGCACTTCATGACCGAAGAAGAGCAACAAAAACTCAAAGATTTTTTATTGCTAGATCAATACCTCAATGCCAAGCAATCTGAGATTGACGAATTTAATAAGCATTTAGGTAGTCAGTCACGTTATAACAAAAGACGCTTAACCAATATTGGAACATTTAGAGCATATGTTGAATTCTATTTGCGCCAGCATAAGGGTATTGCTCAAAATCAAACGCTTATTGTTCGCCAACTACAACCAACGAGTGAAGGTCTACCATTAGAAATCTATGCATTTACCAATACCACCGCATGGGTTTCTTATGAAGCAATTCAGTCAGATATTTTTGATCATCTGATTGCGATTTTGCCTGAGTTTGGCTTAAGAGTGTATCAGGCACCTTCAGGCCATGATTTTCAGAAATTAACAGTAGAATAAACAACTGTTAGCGTGCTATCTATTTTATTTTCAAATAGATAGCATCTTTTTAATAATTTTATACATTAATTTATAACTATTCTTAGAAAATTATTATTAAATAGCTGTATAAGTTGACTTTGAAAGCTACATGCACATTGTAGCTTAAAAGATTTTAAGCAAACTCAATCTAAAACTTGCAGGAGTAAGGCTTAAGTAACAAATTTGACACTTTGAACAAAGAAAATACTAAATGTTTAAGAATAACAAACAATAAAGTTGCTTTACTAAGATTTGTTAGGTGAGTTGGAGTGTTTGAATGGCTACAGCAATTGAGAACAGAGCTAGACAACTTAAAAACGCTAAACGTGGAGGATATGCGCCAACCATTGCCAAAGACGTAAACAAACATAAAGTACAAAAAATAAGGAGAGCTCTAGACGAAGCCCGGCGATATGTGAGTGAACTAAATGATGAAACGGTTATCTTTGACGATCAGGACGCAAGGCAAAAGGCAGAAGGAGCCAAAGCAATTATTGAAATGTTTGAAGCAGCTTTAAGCGGTGCGTGAGCAGCATCAAACTAAAACATAATCATAAAAGACCTTGCTGAAGACACGGTTAACGTTCTAGCCCCTCGACTAGGCAACTTGGTTATTCAGCAAGGCAGTAAAATAAAAATAATTCAAATATTTCTATATTCTATTTTTTACTCAAAAAAACCAAAAAATACCGGTCAAATAATATTATTGATGAGCTTAATTTTTTTAGAAAATTATTACTAACTATAAAAATTTTTCGGATTGAAAATGTGATGTATTTTACATTTTTATTCATTGCTGTGGTTCGTTATGGAAGTCAGTTTCAGAACACTCTTATAGATTACATTTGGTATTTCAACACTTACATATTGTAATAATATATTCATCATACTTCCCTAAAAGTCTGATCAATCGCGATGGTCAATATAAGAGGGAAGGAAATATGCCAAAATTTCTAATAATTGCCGAGAAGGTTTATAAAAAACTAGAAGAAGATAAATTGTTTTCAGATAACCTGATCGAACAACTAAATAACTTGGTCAGTATTATTCGTAAAGAGATAAAGGGAACTCCCTGTAAACTCAAATACAATTTTATCGATTTTGAAGAATGCCTAAGTAAACCCTTAAGTGAATGCACGATTAAACTCGACATGAGTTTAATGCCTAAATATAAGAATAAGGGTGAATATATTATGTGGCTAGCGAGCTTTATTGAAAGAATCACGGTTGGCGGGCAGCCAAAATTACCACCACTTTCAAGTATTGTGCCAGCCGACTTTAACGTAAAAAAAGAAGCTCAGACGGTAGATGAAAATAAAAAAGCAGTATCGGAAGAAAATGCAAAGATGATTGTGAATTATTTTAATTCTGAAGAATATCAGAAAAATAATAAAAAAATAAATCTGGTTTAAAACCATATAAAAGTGTGTGTCCACCGCACTTTTATAATCGCTGGAAAATTTCAGCAACCGCCTTCTGGGGCGGTTTTCTTTTGCCATATACATACTTAAACAATTACATCATAAAAAATTCCATAACTTATCTGTATAGCATGTTAAGTTTTTCTACACATCTATAAAAATTACGGAAGGGTTTAAACATGAAATGTTCATATCAAGATCTAGATGGAAATATAGTCGAATTAACTTGTGAAAGTTATATACATATACCGTCAGGTGCCAGTGGAAACAAATTGGGAATAGATAATAGGGCAGAAGACTTAATATATATCACTGAAGATTTTAGTTTTTTTAAGAAAACAGAGGCAGATTCAATACCACTCTATCGATTCGCTGTAGATGCTAATTACAATGTTTTTAATAGTGATGAGCTACCAGCTTTGGCGCAAATTGGAACCGATTGGAAAGTACTTAATGAATAACTTTGCGATTGTTAGGTAGCCTATAAGCTAATGCTTTAATATTTTGTAAAATTTATCGAATAGTAAATATTTAACTTATCTTAATACAGGTATTATAAATAGCTAACTGAAAATATAGTCTAAATATTTATAGGCAGTTTTAGACTAGATGTTGATTAGATAGAGAGAAAGAACATGAAGCGCCTTATTATATTATTTCTATTAGCTTATGCTACAAGCTCCTTTGCTCAAGTGCCATTCGAAGTCAGTAAAAGTTGTTTTGTAGTGAATGGTAGAAATATTACTGAGCCTTGCTTACTTTCTTCTACAAATAACTCGACATCTAACTTTGAAAGATTAACTTTTGCTAATACAAAAGTTTTTATTAAAGAATCAAATATTTGTTCAAATAACGATTCATGTGTTTCTGTAGGAAGTAATTTGTCCAATTTAAAAGATGCGACTATTTATTATCGTGATTTAAAAACTAAAAAAATTATTGAAAAACCGGAAAAAGATTCATGGACCTGTTTTAAGCAACCAATTGATAAATTAGACTTTTGTATTTCTTATAATTAATAAAATCTATTTTTAATAAAGAAAATTCTAAATTAGTCTTGGGCATTAAATGCTTCATGGTAGCTTACATCACCTTTAGGAACATAATTTTGAAAACTTAAGGCTTGGAAGTATTCAGGGGGCACACCAGATAGTTTTAGGTCAGGATATGCCTTAAAACCAAAGCGACTGTAATACTTTGGATCACCTAATAAAACACAACCTTTTGCGCCTGATTTTTTTAATTTTTCTAAAGAGCTATTCATAAGCAATGATCCAATGCCTTGTCCTTGCTTATTCGGCGCGACAGAAATAGGTCCTAAGCCATACCAATTCTTTTCACCTGATGAAATTTGCACTGGTGAAATTGCCACATGCCCAACAATAGTATTATCTTCAACCGCAACTAAAGAGACTGTAAGTTGTTTATGCTTTCTTAAACTATTAACAATAAAGTGTTCAGTATGGCTCGTATGTTCAGCATTTAGAAATGCCGCTTTAGTCAATTCTTCAATTTCTTTAATATCTTCTTCTCGCTCATCGCGGATAAAAATATTCATCTTAAGTTTGATCCGTTTTTCTCATCTACTCTTTTATTTTTAGCATCAATCGGCTTAGTTAGGAATAAATTTCAATCATAAAAACTTGTATAATTCATAAATAAAATAAATGAAAGTAATATTGATAATTAGTATCAAATGATAATTATTCTTTGTATTATTCATGTAATTTTTTAAAGCTACTTAAAGATTATGCAAAGGACTACGAAACACTTTCAAATTAATGCATTAGCACTTGCTATAGCAATGAGCACAATTTCAGCGCATGCAGAGACTGATCAGCAGACTTCGGAATATGGAACTCTTCCTACCATTAAAGTAAAAGCTGGAAGTGGCCAAGAAAATGAAAAAAGTTATATAGCAGGGAAAACAGATACAGCGGTTCCACTGGGTTTATCTGTTCGTGAGGTTCCACAATCTGTTTCTGTCATTACTCAACAGCGTTTACAAGACCAGCAATTGTCAACTTTGGTTGAGGTCGCCGAAAATGTTACAGGGGTAAGTGTCAACCGTTATGAAACCAACCGAGGTGGAATCTATTCACGTGGTTTTGTAGTAGATAACTATATTATTGATGGTATTCCCACCACATATAGCTTGCCTTGGTCTTCAGGTGAAATTTTCTCAAGTATGGCCTTATATGATCATATTGATGTAGTTCGAGGGGCAACAGGTCTTACATTTGGTGCTGGAAACCCATCTGCTGCAATTAATATGGTTCGTAAGCGTGCTACGAGTACAGAGCCAACTGCTAACGTAGAAGTGAGTGCAGGGAGTTGGGATAATTACCGTGTTATGGGTGATATTGCCAACTCCCTTAATCAATCAGGGACAGTACGTGGACGAGCAGTGGCCCAATATGAACAAGGCGACAGCTATACCGACTTGTTATCTAAAGAAAAGCTATCTTTACTGTTAAGTGCTGAAGCAGATTTATCTGAAAATACCCTTTTATCGGGCGGGGTAACTTATCAGGAAGATGATCCGCGTGGACCAATGTGGGGAGGTTTACCTGTCTGGTTTAGTGATGGCACAAAAACGAACTGGTCTAAAAATACCACTACAAGTGCTGACTGGACACGCTGGAATGTTAAATATACCAACCTATTTGCAGATTTAACTCATAAATTTAATGATAACTGGTCAGCTAAACTGTCTTATTCTCATGGTAAGCGTGATGCTAATTCTAAACTTTTATATGTTTCAGGTAGTGTAGATAAAAATAATGGTCTAGGGCTATCTCCTTATGCATCAGCGTATGACCTTGAGGTAGAGCAAGATAATGCTTCTTTGCAGCTCAATGGTAGTTTTGATTTGTGGGGCTTAGAGCAAAAGGTTGTTTTGGGTTATCAATATTCCAATCAGGACTTTACAGCATATGCTCGTTCAACTGGTACAAAAATGGATATTGGCAATTTCTTTGAATGGAACGGCAGTATGCCTGAACCAGTATGGAATGCGCCTAAACTCAATGAAAAATATAATATTGAACAAAATGCACTATTCGCTGCGACTTATTTAAATCCGACTGAGCCTCTAAAATTTATTTTAGGTGGACGTTTTACAAATTATGAAAAGAATATATATGGTCGTAGTTCATCCATAAAATATGATCACGAATTTGTTCCTTATGCAGGGGTTATCTATGATTTCAATGATGTCTATACTGCTTATGCAAGTTATACCAGTATTTTTCAGCCCCAAGATAAAAAAGACTTTGATGGTAACTATTTAGACCCGGTTGAAGGAAACAGTACTGAAGTAGGCCTAAAATCCGCATGGTTTGATGGACGTTTGAATGGTACTTTAGCGCTTTATCATATTAAGCAAGATAATTTAGCTCAGGAAGCAGGGGACGTCACTCGTAACGGGGTAAAAGAAATCTATTATCGGGCAGCAAAAGGTGCGACGAGTGAAGGTTTTGAAGTTGAAGTAAGTGGACAAATCACACCAGGCTGGAATATTACAGCAGGTTATAGCCAGTTCTCTGCCAAAGATGCAAATGATGCCGATGTTAATACCCAACTTCCTCGCAAGATGATTCAGACATTTACCACCTATAAATTACCGGGCAAATTAGAAAACATAACCGTGGGTGGCGGGGTAAATTGGCAAAGCAGTACCTATATTAATGCCGAAAATCCCAAAGAAGTTATTGAGAAAGTTGAGCAAGGAGATTATGCACTTGTAAACCTTATGGCTCGTTATCAAATTACAAAAGATTTTTCGGCTCAGCTTAATATTAACAACGTATTTGATAAAAAATATTACGGTGTTTTCCCGGCATATGGCCAAATTACTTTAGGTGCCCCTCGAAATGCTGCACTAACACTACAATATAAGTTTTAATGAAGTTATTTTTTTAAAGCACCTAAGGGTGCTTTTTTTATAATTCTAAAAAAGAGCTAAGTATCAAAATAGCACTGGTTTTCACCTCTATTTTTTACCATTTGATAAAATTATTTTTAACTAGAATTTTACCGTTCGTCTGCTAATTAAGATAACTAAGTCATGAATTTATATATGAAAATGTGATGGATTTAACTTAAATTCATTTGCTTAAAAATTATACTAATTGATAAAAAATATAACTTGGCTATATTCCAAGAACATATTGCAGAGTTAGCAATATGCATTTCTAGGATGGAATAAAAATGAAAATAAAATTATCGAAAATAGTAATAGCCAGCTCATTATTGATATTTGCAAATATGAGTTATGCAGAGGGAGTAAAACGGTTTTCTGTCTCGGCAGGTTGGTTACATGTAATGCCTCAAGGTAAAGCTAATCCATTTAATATCAATACAAGTGTTAAAAATGGAACAGTTGCTAAAGTTGGAAGCATTTCGCCGACCAGTTTCTTAAACTCCGTTGATCCTAATGCTACAGAGGTAGATGTAGGCGGTGAACCTTTTAATCAAAAAGAGTTTCTTGAACTCGCTTTAAATGATGACTTTTTAAAAGGGCTCTTACTTGATGAAGAAGGCAATATAAAACCTGAGGTAGCAGGTGAGGCAACGATTCAAGGGTTAGAGCAGTGGCATCAAAATGATGCCGGCCTTGAAGTAGATGACACAGACACATTAGGGCTTATGTTTAACTATTACCTCAATGACAATGTGTCTTTACAATTTATTGGAGGCATTCCCCCTAAAGTCGATATTAAAGGCCAAGGTGAAATCTTGGCACCATTAAGCGGTGTCGCGTTGTCACCAAATGAATTAGTTAAAATTCTTTTTCCGAACGGCATTACCTTAGGTCAAGCAGTCCCGATTACCAATTTAGGCAATAAACCTAAAGCAGCTAGTGTTCGTGCTTGGACCCCTGCAATTGAAGCACAATATCAATTTGGGAAGAGTGGGGTGAACAAGTTTAGACCTTATTTAGGGGTGGGTTTAATGTATGCTCATTTTAATGATATTAAGCTGAATGACGAAATTCGTTCTGACCTGATCTCTGCAGGTCATATGATTCAAAATGTATTAGATGGTAAGGCTGGGGCTGCCTTGGATCGTAAAGAGTCTAGTGGAAATATGGTGGTTAAAGTAGATGCAGATGATGCGATTGCGCCTATATTTACTGCCGGTTTTACTTATGATTTTAATGATTCTTGGTATACAGTTGCCTCAGTATCTTATGCAAAACTAAATAATCGAACACAAATTGATGTCATTAACCAAAATACGGGCGCTCGCTTAATTCATGGGTCAACTAAAGTTGATATTGACCCGATCATTACATATTTAGGGGTGGGCTACAGATTTTAATTTTTTAATCATTTGAAGCAGTATCCTGAAGAAGAATTCAATAAACTAAAATCTTTGGGATACTTTCTCATTTTACATTTCTTTGTGAACACTACAAAAAAGTCTATAAATCTATGCTGATCGTAATATTGATAGCCAGTATTTATAAGCTAATCAATTAAAACTGTATGAGGTGAGATATGTCTAAAATTATCGCTACCCTAGGTTTAGCAGCAATCATTTCGCTTTCTGTAGCGGCTTGCCAAGGTGAGAATGATACTAAACAGCAAGATAAAACCACGACTCCACACTCAATGGATAAAGACTCCTAATTTTTATAATTTTAAAGCCTATCGTTAGATGGGCTTTAAAATAACTTTGCTGTGTCTTGCTATTCCTAGCTATTGTTAGGGATCAAACTAATCTTGCGTTAATAAGACAGCCCTACAGAAAAAATATGAATCTTCTTTTATATGTGCCAGTTGGTTTCCATAACTTGCATTGAATTAAATACGGTTTTTATATGGCATGTACTTAAGCCACTTTTATAAAATGACTCATTATGGCCATTACCATAAATTTCGTTTGTAAAATTTAAAGGGCTGATAAGTTAATTTTAATGACACTCACTTTTGAATAGCGATGAAATAACTTACAAATCCAAACGCTACTCATCAAATCTATACATAAAGTTAAATTTAATAAAAATTATCTTTCATATAATAATTTAAAAATAATTTTGAGGGCTAAAAATGAAAAAAATCATTAAAATTTTATTATTATCTAGTTTGATTTCATCTATACCATTATCTGTAGTTGCTAAAAATATTGAGACTAAAGTAAGCTTTTTAAAAGGTTCTTCTCAAACTACATTAACCGGAAATTTTCAAGGTTATGATGATGTAAGATATCGAGTTTTTGCAAAAAGTGGACAGATTTTAAAATTTAATATTAATAGTTATGGTAATTTAGCTTATATTAATATTTTCGCTCCAGGTCAAAAGCCTGGTAAAGATAAGCCATTATTCGTGGGTTCGACTGTAGGTTTTTCAGGTGAAGTAACGCTACCTGTTGATGGTGATTATATTGTTCAAGTTTATCAAATGAAAAAAAGCGCACAAAGAAATAGAGCAGTTTCTTTTAATCTAGATCTACAAATATTAGATAATAAAAAATAAAATGATAATTAAAAGATTTATATAAAAGCTCTAATAGTTAGAGCTTTTATATAGGCATAAAAATAGCGTAGTGTTAATTTAAATAAATTGAATCAACAATCCCGCATTTTTCAACAAAACTTAGATCATGTGAAACTAATAGCACAGCACCTTCATAACTAGAAATAGCATTTGCAAATAACTCTCTTGACTCGATATCTAAGTGGTTTTCTGGTTCATCAAGTAGTAAAAGTTCAGGCATAGGCTGAGCATGGCTCAAACCTAGTAAAGCAACTTTTAACTTCTCACCACCACTGAGTTGAGCTAAGGGATATGTGCTTTTATCACCACGAATCCGAAGCTGACCTAATAAATTTCTCCACTCTAACTCAGTAATATTTGGGTTAATATTTCTTAAGTTTTCAACAGCAGAGAGATGGTCTAATAAAAAGCTAAAGTTCTGATCGAGATAGAAGCAATTTGCAAACAGTTTAATTTCATCTGTAGCAGTTACAGCTGATTGATCAATCTGTTTCAGCAAAGTTGATTTCCCAATACCATTTCGGCCAACCAAATGAATCTTTTGACAAGCTCTTAAGGCGAGATGAATTGGTTGTTGTGTCCCATAGTTGAGTTTTAAGTTATCAATTCTAAGAATTTCTCCTGTTCTTTTGTTAAAAGAGGGGAATATAAATTGTTGGGGCTTAACAGTTTCTAGAAGTACTTTTTTACTCTTCAAGTCTTGCTGGCTTTGATCGATTTGACGCTGATGTTGAGAATGAATTGCTCCTAGGCTTTGCCCAGCCTGTTCTTTTTTAAAATCGAGCAAAATTTTAGCTTGCGAGTTTGAGTCACGAAGTTTGTTGCCAGCACGTTCACGTTTTTGGGCTTTCATTAAAACTTCATGCTGCTTTTGCTTCATGTGCTTAACTTCACGTTGATGCAGATGTACTGACTGTTCTAAAGCCTCGATTTGGGACTGATATTGCTCATAAAATTTTTCATAATTTCCTGTAGTGTGCTGTAGGCCATGCTCATTTAAGTGATAAGTATGGTCGACTTCATTTAACAAAGTCAGATCATGACTAATAATAAAAGCGCCTGCTGGATGTTTCTTTAACTGAGCAATTAACCACTGTCTAGCTTCTTGATCGAGATGGTTGCTTGGCTCATCAAGTAATAGGTAATGATCAGTTTTTAAAAATAATGCGGATAAGGCTAACTTGGTTTTTTGGCCTTCGCTTAGCTGCTTAACAGGAAAGTCTAAATCGGTTGGTAGCTGAGCAGACCGTAGTAAAGCCTCCCAAATATTAGGAAGATCCCAATGTCCTTCTAACAAATCATAATCATCGTATTCAGCTTCGCCTTGTTCCACTCTTTGAAAAGCGTTGTAAAGATGGTTGACCTCTAAAGCTTCTACAATTGTGTCTGATTGGAGACGAGTGAGCTGAGATAAATATGCATGGTTTGTTTGCCAGTTTATTTGACCACTTATATGCATTTCTGTAGTGGGTGAAATCTTGTGAAGCAATTGCATAAGTAAAGACTTACCTTGACCATTGCGGCCAATTAAGGCTGATACTTGATGATGCTCAAGTGAGAAATTCAATTCTTTAAACATCACTTTTGAAGGAAACTCCAAAGTGAGTTGTGATATTACACATGCCTGCTGAGTCATAAGAACCTCATAAATACAGGATGTACAAAATAGGAATGTAAAGCTTTAAATAAAGACGCTAAGTCACTAAAGAATAGTCTATTTTGCACATCAAAAAAGAGAAAATTGATGAGAAAAAAGACTTACTTCATTGGCGTGACTCACAAAATAGAGGGTAAGAGAGCAATAGTGTATAACGGTTTTTAAGCTGTGTAAAACTTATGCATTTTTTATGATAAAAAGCCTAATCAATGGATTAGGCTTTTAGTCGACTCAGCAATTATTCTTTTACCACCAAAACTTGGATTTTAGTGCTGTTTAGAACATCTTGCGCAAAACTACCCAAAATAAGTTTTTGGAAACCTTTACGACCATGTGAACCAATAACAATCAGGTCTGAACCCAACTCTTCTACAGCTTTAAGAATGCCATCAGATGAGATTTCACCTTGAATAATTTGTGTTTCAATATCAACACCTTCTTCAGCGCATAGGGCTTTTACTTTCGCAAGTGTTTTTTCTGCATTAGCACGCGCTTCAACAAAATAATCTTTTACAACAGGAGAGATGTAATAGAAATCAACACCACTAAACGGGTCCACTGCAACCAGACTAATTGCTGTAAGTTTACTACCAAAAGCTTTAGCGATATGGGCCGCTTGTCGTGCTGCTGCCAAAGAAATCTCAGAACCATCTACAGGTACAATAATATGTCGGTAATTCATAATGTTATTCCTCTTATTTACAAGTTGTTATATGTATGAAGCTTTTCTTACTTAAAGATTAACACATTTGTTTAAAGGTAGAAATCAATTCAATTCACTTGTAGTTAAATTAAATGGTATTTAATTATATATTTGATTTTTAATGATTTTATTAGAGGTTAATAAAGAGGGAGTTGAGACTATGCCAAATTTAATTTTTTAGAAGAACTTTACAATAAATTACCTTTCATATTTTTGTCACACAGAAATCGTATAACCAAATCATATGTAAGGGGGAAGTAGTAAGATATGGCCGATTTAACAGCAAAGAAAGTCAGTAAACTTATCGAGGAATTTCGCCAAACTGGTAAAGAGCCAGAAAAGCTAGTGATTGGATATAAAACTTATGCAAGACTCATGGCAGATGATAAGTTTGCAGAAAAAGTTGTTCCTTCGTTAGAAAACTCAAAAGATCGATTATATAAAAATCTAAAAATAAAGCTTATTACTGAAAAACATTATTTTGAAGTTAAATAAAATATAAATGTGATATTTATCACATTTATATTTTTGTTGTTTACATTTAGTAGGAATTATTAACATATTGTTTTTAAGTTGATACAAATATGGGGTGTAATCAACATTTGAAAACAGCATTCCTTTACAGACTCGATAGAATAAATTGCTTTTATTTTTAAGTAGTGGAATAAATTGAATGCCAAGTATTAGTGTAATTTTATTTTATATTTTAGCTATTTTAGGCTTTTGCTCTGCTGTGGGAGGATTATTAAGTTTAAGCATGTTTTTAATCATCATCGGTATTGGGCTTATTTGTGCAGCTTTTTTGCTAAAAAAAGAATTTAAAATTGATGTTTTATTCTGGAAATAATCATTGGTTAGAAATGATCCAATTAATAAATATAATTAGCTTTCACCTCATACAAATGAGGTGTAATTTAAATATTTTAATGTGATATATATTATTTAAACTTAAATTGATCTGGCTTTTATTTTCAAAAATCTTATTACAATTCTAAATAGAACCGGAAATTAAAAAATACATTAAGTATTTAAAAATAAAAAGATTTCAATTACGATGAAAGACGAATAAATTAGTTACTGTGGTATTAGGTAAAAAATAACAAAAGCGAGGTGAACACATGACCTATAAATATGAATATGCAGGGTTTTGGTTAAGATTTGGCGCAATGATCATTGATACTCTTATTCTTTTTTTAGCAATTATTCCAGCCGCATGGATCTTTTATCATGGAGATTACGATCTCATATTTGCTACAGGTATGAGTAGTAAACCGCAAAACTATTGGTTTGATATGATCGTAAATTATGCATTTCCATTTTTATATACTGTTTTGTGTTGGATCTACTTTGCAGGGACACCAGGAAAACGTCTAATGCGTTTAAAAGTTCTCGATGAAAAGACAGGTAATAAGTTAACTTTCATACAATCTCTCATTCGCTATATCGGATATATTCCATCTATTTTAGTGTTTTGTATTGGTCTTATTTGGGTCGCATTTGATGCTAAAAAACAAGGATGGCATGACAAGATGGCGAAAACAGTGGTGGTTAGAGAACTATGAGTTATAGTCACTGATGAATTAATAAAAAATTACAAAAAAAATCTTGTGCCTTGTAGAGTAAAACCTATACTTGCCGCGAGTTTATTTAACGGAGATCCTAAATGGGTAGTTGTTCGAGGTTCGAGTTTAATTATCAATTAAACCAAAGCCAATACTGAGCAAGGTAACCTTTAGGAGAGGCTATCTTGCAATGAGATAGCTTTGTTAAAAATTAGATTAAACCTATACAAATTACTTGATTTGTAATCATTCACTTCAGCATTTATCTGTTTAGTTTCTCGCTAGAAATGGGGAGAAGCCAATGTTTTTATACGCTTCCATACACGACCGTTATATCTACCAGATTTTAATCTTGGTAAACAATTCGTCTCATGCGATTCAAAGCATTCGGACCATGTGCAGTTATGTGACATTCCGTCAACGTTGGTCTGGCTTTGGGCTAATTTTCTCTTCTTCATCGTAAGTCTACGATCTCCTATTTCTTTCTAAATTAAAAAATTTAAAAGGCTTTATTTTCAATAAGGTCGAGAGCTTTGTACGCCTAAAAAATGGAGGATTTCGTGATGAAATTCTGGCAACGACTCTTCACAGCATTTTTAAAAAGATTTCATTTGATGCGTTTTTTCGGTCGTAATCGATCTTTTAAAGAGCTACATCAATCTAGTTATGCTCAAGAAATTAGCAAAAATTTATCTAAGCGTTTGCTTAATGCATCAAGGGTTCAAACGAATGATCTATTAAAACAATTCGATACTCATTTGACGGGGCTTACAGAAGAGCAAGCGTATACCCAACAAATGACGGTGGGGCTTAATGAAGTTACTCATGAAAAGCCATTAACTTGGTGGCAACACCTTTGGTATTGCTACCGTAATCCGTTCAATATTTTACTTAGCCTTTTGGCATTGATTGCTTTCTTTACCGATGATCTAACGGGTTCAACCATTATTAGTGTGATGGTAATTCTTTCAACACTACTTCGTTACTGGCAAGAAGCAAAGTCAAATCAAGCTGCGGATGCCTTAAAGGCAATGGTGAGTAATACTGCTACAGTATTGCGCCATCAAGTCAGTGCAGAAGATTTAGAACTTATACATGAGCGTTATGGCATTGATACTAAAAATCAAACCACTCACCAATTTGAAATACCAATTCAGTATTTAGTGCCGGGTGATGTGATTTTATTATCTGCGGGTGACATGATTCCTGCGGATTGTAGAATTTTGTCTGCTAAAGATTTGTTTGTCTCTCAAGCTGCAATGACTGGTGAATCAATGCCTGTCGAGAAATTTCCGTTGCAGAAAAATCTTGAAGAAACCAGCGCTTTAGAGCTAGATAATATTGTATTCATGGGGACCAATATTGTTTCTGGTTCAGCTCAGGCAGTGGTTTTAAGTACGGGTATTCAAACATATTTCGGTGCATTGGCTCATCGAGTTACGGCTACTGATCGGAGCACGACTGCATTTCAAATGGGTGTCAACAAAGTAAGTTGGTTGCTCATTCGCTTTATGTTGGTGATGGCACCTGTTGTACTTTTCATTAATGGCTTCACCAGAGGCGATTGGGCTGAAGCATTTTTATTCGCATTATCTGTAGCTGTCGGTCTTACTCCAGAAATGCTACCGATGATTGTGACTTCAACTTTGGCAAAGGGCGCGGTTTTCTTATCTAAAAAGAAAGTGATTGTTAAACGTCTAGATGCGATCCAAAACTTTGGTGCCATGGATGTTCTATGTACCGATAAAACTGGAACTCTGACTCAAGACAAAATCTTTTTATCCCAACATATTGATGTTCAAGGCGGGAAATCAGACTTTGTACTCATGCAGGCATTTTTAAATAGTTATTATCAAACAGGCCTAAAAAATTTGCTTGATGTGGCTGTTTTAGAAGCTGTTGATGATCAGATCAAAATACAGAAGTTACGTTACAAGAAGTTAGATGAAGTTCCTTTTGATTTTGATCGCCGCCGTATGTCAGTCGTGGTACAAACGCCTCAACAAAAAGCCCGTATGATTACCAAAGGCGCAGTTGAGGAAATGTTAAAGGTTTGCCGTTATGTCGAGGTAAATGGCAAAGTAGAGCCTTTAACAAAGCAACGTGAAGTGGCAATTGAGGCATTAACTCAACGCTATAACCGAGATGGTTTAAGAGTGGTGGCAGTAGCGTATCGTGAGTTTAAAAATCATCAGGAAAATTATTCAGTTGTTGACGAAAGTGATCTGATTTTAATAGGTTATATTACTTTTCTTGATCCACCTAAAGAGTCTGCCAAAGAAGCTGTACAGAGTTTACAGGCCCATGGCGTAACGGTAAAAGTGCTGACTGGGGATAATGAGTTTGTCACCCAAAAAGTGTGCCGAGAAATTGGCCTGAATTATGATCAAGTTTTATTGGGCGGTGTAATTGAAACCTTAACTGATCAACAACTCAAAAGAGCAGTAGAGCAATACCACATTTTTGCGAAATTAAGTCCGGTTCACAAAGAACGTATTGTTGAGCAGTTAAAAGTAAATGGTCACGTGGTTGGTTTTTTAGGAGACGGTATTAACGATGCCGCTGCTATACGTGCTGCCGATATTGGTATTTCAGTAGATACCGCAGTAGATATCGCTAAAGAGTCTGCAGATTTAATCTTGCTTGAAAAAAGCCTGATGGTTCTTGAAAAAGGTGTGATTGAAGGCCGTAGAACTTTTGCCAATATGCTGAAATATATCAAAATGACGGCGAGTTCAAATTTTGGTAACGTTTTTTCGGTACTTATTGCGAGTGCTTTTATTCCATTTTTACCAATGCTGCCTATTCACTTACTCATTCAAAACTTACTTTATGATGTTTCACAAATTGTGATTCCTTTTGACAATGTGGATGAAGAGTTAATTGCAAAACCACAGCGTTGGCAACCTGAAGAAGTTGGCCGCTTTATGGTGGTGTTTGGACCGATTAGCTCCATTTTTGACATGATTACCTTTGGGTTAATGTGGTTTGTATTTTCAGCAAACACTCCTGAACATCAGACGCTATTCCAATCAGGCTGGTTTGTGGTGGGTTTACTTACCCAGACATTAATTGTCCATATGATCCGCACAGCTCAAATTCCATTTATTCAGAGTCGTGCCGCGACTCCATTATTAATAATGACAGCGGGGATTATGTGTATCGGGATTTTCTTACCAATGGGCCCTTTAGCAAGCTATTTAAAACTACAAGCTTTACCTTTAAGTTATTTTTTATATTTACCTGTAATTTTAGGTGCTTATATGTGTGTTACTCAATGGGTAAAGAAAATCTATATCCGCCGTTATGGCTGGCAATAAAACAATAGGTGCAAAATGAAATTGCAATTTCTACAACATACAGACTTATCAAATATTATTGATACTTTAATTAGTCTCTCGGCTGCTTTTATTTTAGGGGCGTTAATTGGGTTCGAACGTCAGTATAGGCAACGTACAGCTGGTCTTCGAACAAATGTTCTAGTTGCGGTAGGTGCAGCAATTTTTGTAGATATTGCAATTAATCTTACTGGAGCAGATGGAGCTGTTCGGGTAATTGCCTATGTTGTTTCGGGTATTGGTTTTTTGGGTGCGGGTGTCATTATGCGCCAAGAAGGCAACATCCACGGTTTAAATACCGCAGCGACTTTATGGTGTTCTGCGGCAGTAGGTGCTGCCGCGGGTGCTGATTTAATTATTGAAGCAATATTGGCGACAGCCTTTATTTTATCTGCCAATACGCTATTAAGGCCGATTGTCCATATTATTGACCGTCGTCCGTTAGACGATGACACAGAAGTTTTACATGTAATCTACATTATATGTGACCGAAGTCAGAGCAAGGTTGTTATGGATGAATTAAACCTAACCTTAAAGCATCATAATTATCCTGCTAAAGATATTGATGTCACACCTTTTGGAGAAAAAGAGGTTGAGATAGAAGTAACGCTAATTGCAACTTCAATTGAAGCAGAAGAAGCACAACACATCATTAATCACTTAAATGCAATGCCGCAAATACGGCAAGCATTTTGGGATAAAAACACAATTAATTAATTTAACGAGAGTTTACGCTTAATTTTTTATGAATTTCTCTAAATGATGAAGCGGAAACTCTTTCGTTTAAGCCTTATTTTTTAGCTTTAAATTTAAGGACTATAAATACAACAATACCGACAACCAGTCCCCAGAAAGCTGAACCAACACCGAAAAATTGGATACCTGACGCACTACATAAAAAGGTAAATAATGCCGCTTCGCGGTCTTCAACTGGACCAAACGCAAGCGCAATGTTGTGACTAATCGTACCAAGTAAGGCAATGCCTGCTAACGCTACAATAAAAATATGAGGAAAAGACATCAGTAAGCTTGTGAGGGTTGCAGCAAATAGCCCCATCAACACATAAAAAAAGCCACAGCTTATACTCGCAATATAACGTTTGCTTGGGTCAGGATGAACTTGGTCGTCTAAGCTTACGGCAGCACTTATCGCAGCAATATTAACGCTGTAACATCCAAAAGGTGCAAGCACAACTTGGGTTAGACCTGTCCAGCCAATCAGTTGATTAACATGCGGTTTATAGCCATAACTCTTGATCATGGCTATACCGGGTAGATATTGCGATGCCATGCTAATCACAAAAAGTGGTAATGCTAAGCCTAAAAGTGCTGACCAGCTAAATTCAGGACTAATCCAAACGGGTTTAGCCAAGGACCACTCAAGAGTAGGCATATGAAAGTTTAAAAAGACAGGGCAGAGGGCAATACCTGCCAAGGCGGTAAATACAATGCTGTAACGCGGCCATAATCTTTTTGTAATGACATAAATAGCGAGTAAAGATAAAACAAATATCCAATCATTTTGCAAGCTCGCGAAAAGCGAAATCCCAAACTTAAGCAAAACTCCGGCAAGCATGGCACTGGTTAAGCTTTGTGGTATATAGGAAAGCGCTTTTTGGAATATACCTGAAAAGCCTAAAATCGCAGTAAGTAAACCACCTACTAAAAAAGCGCCAATTGCTTCATTTAAACTATAGCCACTACCTGTTGCCATAATTAAAGCGAGGCCCGCAGTTGACCAAGCTGTTGCTACGGGATATTTAAATTTCCAAGAAAGGATGAGTCCTGATAAACCAATACCTAAGCCTAAAGCCCAAAACCATGAGGTGATTTGTTCAGATGACGCACCTAAAGCTTGAGCAGCCTGAATCACTAAAATAGCTGAAACACTAATACCAATAAGAAAGGTAATAAAACCAGCAAATACGGCTGGTATTGAGAAATCTTGAAGAATCTTTTGCATAGCTAAATGTTCTAAGTCCCTGAAAAATTAATATGTTTCTGCCTATGTTTTCAGCTAGGTAAATCTAACAATTTTTTTTAAGAAGGTGCTTTCTATTTTTGACTTTAAAATGAAAGAATATTTTTTAAATAGCCATTAATGATATTATTTATTTCATAACAAACGGTGAATTTGGGATATTGTTTTATGGATGAGCAGGCTGAAAATTTAACACCTCTTGAATTGAAAATTATGCGCTGTTTACAAGAGAATGGACGTTTAAGTAATGCTGAACTGGCAAAACTTGTTGGCATTAGTACTTCGTCATGTTGGAACCATACTCAGCGTCTTTTTAAGATTGGGGCCATCTTGGATGTACGTGCTCGAATCAATCCGGGTATGGTGCAACGTGAGACTATTGTTTTGGTCGGAGTAGTGCTGGATCGCTCGACACCTGATAGCTTTCAGGCGTTTGAACAAGCAGCAGGTGATTTGGAGAATGTTCTAGAATGTTACTTGGTTGCCGGAGAAGTCGATTACTTTCTAAAAATTCGTGTTAAAGATTTGGCTGCTTTTAACCGTTTTCATAGTGAAAAAATTATTGCCTTACCTGGGGTAAGACAGGTGAGGACATTTTTTGTGCTCAATGAAGTTAAAACAGATGGCATGCTGGCATTTTAACAACTTAATAAATTCTGACTTCCTTGACTCGGCAGCTTACATTGTTGAAGTTGCCAGCTTTAAGCCAAATCCGAAAAATAAAATGCCAACTAAGAAAATTCCGCTTGCTGCAATTTTATGGTTTTGTTTGAAAAAAGTTGAAAGTTTAATTCCAGAGAAAATAAGCGCAGTTAAATAACTAAAGCTAATAATTTGCAAAATCACCGCTAAAATTAAAAAGCTTAAAGCTGGATAGGCATAATCCGGTTCAACAAACTGCACAAAGAAAGACAGGAAAAATAAAATCGCTTTAGGGTTGAGTAAACTAATACTTAAGGCTGTTTTATAAGGGTGAACTTTATCTAAAGCAGGTAAATCAGCCATTTCTGCTTGGGGTTGATTCCGTAATTTCCAGCGTTGAATGCTGCCTTGTAAAAGCTTAAAACCTAAATAAGACAAGTAAAGTGCGCCGACGAGTTTGAGTACGATAAAAACCCAAGGGAATGCTTTTAATAAAGAAGCTGCACCAAGTACAGTACAGAGCATTAAAATTAAGTCACCGGTAAAAATACCAAGTGCACCCATATATCCGGTTTTAATACCATAGCGTGAAGCAATAGACATCACATAAAGAGAATTGGGTCCTGGCAATAACACAATTAGGAATGTACCAATAATATATGTTGTTAAGTCTGTTATGCCGAACACGAGAAACCCAATAAAAAACCGATTTTTGTCATGATAACAAAAATCGGTAATTTTGTATGAAAAGTGCAGTTTTTAAGATTTAATTTCTGCATCAATTCCAAAAGATTGACGTAATAAAAGACTTAATTGATCCCGCGCTTTAATAAAGCCATCAACACCACCTTGTAAAAGTTGGAATGCCATTAAGTCATGGTTAAGTTCATCTTTAAAACTTTGCTCATTTTGAGCTGGTCTAACAATCGCTTCTGCCTGTTTTGCTTTGTTTGCATCAAGTGCTGCATCGACTGTACGCGTATCTTGCTCAAGCTGCGTTAGCAAGCTTGGAGAGATCGTAAGCAAATCACATCCTGCAAGGCCTAGCACTTGGTCGATGCTACGGAAGCTCGCACCCATGACTTGAGTTGGAATATTTTGCTGCTTGTAGTAAGTGTAGATTTTCTTAACTGAAACCACCCCTGGATCTTTCTCGATTGGGTAAGAATCTACACCTTCAGCTTTTTTGTACCAGTCTAAAATACGGCCTACAAAAGGTGAGATTAAAGTAACTTTGGCATCTGCACACGCTTGGGCTTGATGTAAACCGAAAAGGAGAGTGAGGTTACAAGCAATACCTTCAGCTTCTAACACTTTAGCCGCTTGAATACCTTCCCAAGTCGATGCAATTTTAATCAGAATACGTGACTGATCAATCCCATAACCTTTATAAAGCTCACATAATTCATGCGCTTTTTGAATGGTCGCTTCGGTGTCATATGAAAGTGCAGCATCGACTTCTGTAGAAACACGGCCTTCAATAAGTTTTAAAATTTCTACACCAAATTTTACGGTTAAAATATCAATGGTTCTTTCAATCAGTTCATCATTTTTATAGCCTTCTTCTTTGGCTTGATAATAAGCATCTTCAATGAGCTCTTTACTTTCTGGTTGTTCTGCCGCAGCGGTAATTAACGAAGGATTCGTTGTAGCATCTAAGGGACGAAATTTACGAATTGCTTCAAGGTCGCTACTGTCAGCAACAACGGTCGTTAATGTTTTTAATTGGTCAAGTGCTGTATGAGTCATTGATATTCAACATCTTCAATAAAAAATCTTATGTTTTCTTTATAGCACAAACTCTATCCATACTGTCGATATATCAATTGTTATGTTTCAAAGAAAAACGTTTAGGTTCTGCATCTAAATTGAAATGATTTTACGGAGCCGGTTGCATTCGCTTATTACGAATATAGTCAATCAAAAACCGTGCAGCAGCACCGAGTTCACTTTCGCGGCTCCAGACCAAATCAACGTAATATTCAAATCGAGGCGTAAAATCAAATACATCTAATGCTTTAAGCTTGTTGTTTAACTCAGGATTTTCTTTAAACATCTCTTGTGGCAGTACACCCCAACCTAAATTACGTAAAATCATTAAGCAAGCAGAGTGGTGGTTATCTGTACGCCAGTAATGTTTTGAAAATAATAATTCGGGTTTTAATGTTTCATCTCGACTTGCCACCACAATTTGTCTTGTACCTAAAATCTGCTCATATGAAACATGCTCTTGGCTTGCGAGCGGATGGGTTTTTGAAATAACTGGAATTAAGGCTTCACGTTTGAGTTCAACAAACTGTTCTCTATTGTCTAAATGCTCACGTTCAAACATAAGGGCCAGTTGGGCGGATCCATCTAACAACATTTGAAGCGCATCTTCTTGAGGGGCAGACACAATATTAATTTGTAGATCGGGAAAGCGACTTTCTAGCAGGCAAACATAGTCGGTCCAATTGGTATGTAGCAGCTCAGACACCACAACAATAGTAAGATTAGGTTCCAGCCCAGTACTTAATGCATGCGCGTGCTGTTTCCATTGATTCATTTCAATCAATAGTTGCGCCGTTTTTTCATATAGCACTCGTGCTTCGGCTGTAGGAGTAGGTTCGCGGCCTTTACGTTCAAATAAAGTCAGATTCAGATCAATTTCTAAATTAGCAATCGACATACTTACAGCAGAGGGGACTTTACCGAGTTTCCTTGCTGCTGCTGAAAATGAACCTGTTTCCATAACGGCTTGGAACATGAGAAGCTGTTCTTGATTAATATTCATCTGTCAAAAAAATTGAAAGAACCTGATTGGATTAATCAAAATTATAAAAATAAAATGCACATTATCCAAGTTATTATTGAGTATTTAAAAATGTTGATTTCCAAGAGAAGACTCATTCATGCAATCAGTTATGAAGGAATTTTGTTGGTCATCATTGCGATTGCATTAAGTTTTATTTTTGACATGCCGATGGAAGTGACCGGAACACTTGGTGTGTTTATGGCAGTGGTTTCAGTTTTCTGGAATATGATTTTTAACCACTATTTCGAAAAAGTAGAACATAAATTTAATTGGGAAAGAACGATCCCTGTGCGGATTTTACATGCGATTGGTTTTGAGGGTGGTTTGCTGATTGCGACTGTTCCAATGATTGCATATATGATGCAGATGACACTGATTGATGCATTTATTTTAGATATAGGTTTGACCTTATGTATTTTGGTTTATACCTTTATTTTCCAGTGGTGCTATGACCATATTGAAGATAAGTTTTTCCCAAATGCTAAAGCAGCATCACTTCATTAATTCACATAGATTGAAATGAAATAAGCACCCAGATGGGTGCTTATTTTGTTAGGTCGATAAATAGAAATTATTTTTCTACAATCGCAACCACACCTTCACCACCTGCTGTACAGATCGAGATTAATGCGCGGCCTGAACCTTTTTCATTAATTAATTTAGCTGCAGTAGCCAAGATACGACCACCAGTGGCAGCAAATGGGTGGCCCGCACCTAAAGATGAACCATTTACGTTCAGTTTAGAGCGGTCAATTGAACCTAAAGGTGCATCTAAGCCAAGACGTTCTTTACAGAATTTTTCATCTTCCCAAGCTTTTAGGGTAGAGAGTACTTGAGATGCAAATGCTTCATGGATTTCGTAGAAATCGAAGTCTTGAAGCTTAAGGTTAGCACGCTTAAGCATACGAGGTACTGCATAAGCAGGAGCCATCAATAAGCCTTCTTTAGGACCGTTCTTGCCAATGAAGTCAACAGCTGCTGTTTCAGAGAAAGAAAGATAAGCTAAAACTTCATGTCCGTTTTCTTTTGCCCATTCTTCAGAAGCAAGCAATACCACAGAAGCACCATCAGTCAACGGAGTTGAGTTACCCGCTGTCATTGTTGCAGTTTCGCCTTTACCGAAAACTGGTTTTAACTTAGCAAGTTTTTCAACTGTACTGTCAGGACGTAAGTTGTTGTCACGGTTAAGACCTAAGAATGGAGTCATTAAGTCATCAAAGAAACCACGCTCATAAGCAGCAGCAAGTTTTTGATGGCTGCTTGCAGCTAGCTCGTCTTGTGCTTCACGAGTGATACCCCATTCTAAAGCAGTGATTGCTTGGTGCTCACCCATTGAAAGGCCAGTACGTGGTTCACCATTGCTTGGAGCATCAAGAAGCTTTTTAAAATCAATCTTTGTTAGAGCTTTAAGACGGTCTTTACCTGTTTTAGCAACATTAAGCTCAAGTAAAACTTTACGTAAACCATCACCTACAGCAATCGGTGCGTCAGAAGTTGTATCTACGCCACCTGCAATACCTACGTCGATTTGACCAAGCGCAATTTTGTTAGCAACAACAAATGCTGCTTGTAAACCTGTACCACATGCAATTTGGATGTCGTAGGCAGGAGTTTCAGGAGCAAGATCTGTGCTCAATACAACTTCACGAGTCATGTTGAAATCACGGCTATGTTTTAAAACAGCGCCCGCAACAACTTCGCCAATACGCTTACCTTGTAAGTTAAAGCGCTCAACCAAACCATTCAATGCTGCTGTCAGCATGTCAGAATTAGACGCTTTAAAATAAGCAGTATTTGAACGTGCAAATGGAATACGGTTGCCACCAAGGATTGCAACGCGGCGAACAGTGTTTTGACTCATGGTTTTATCCTGTTGAACAGAAGTTTTGGTTTTTGTTGCTTTTGGTGCTGCAGCTACATTTGAAGATGTAGACGGGGTTGCTGAAGCAGCGCTCTTACTACGAGGGCTACGTGCAGGTGCAGTCGTTGAACGAGTACGTGTCGTTTTTGGTGTATTAGTTGCTGCTTTAGGAGTAGTGTTGTTACGCTTAGCCGTGTTAGAGGCCGACTTTGATGTATTTGACACTTTTTCCTGAGCAGAATTCTCGACTGCTGGATTTTCTTGAGTTGTTTTGCTCATAAGGCTTTTCCAAGCATAATAACGATATTCTTGTTAGCTACCTTAACACAATTCAAATAGACCTGTATTGACTAGAATGACATTGTAGATAGCATTCAGGTCAAGACATCCAAAGATGAACTCAAGTATGATTTGGAGTAACTCTAATGAACGACTGCTTTCATATTGTTTCTATCCATCTCATAACATAATGAAGCCTGTCGTAGAAAATTCATTTCTTTGAGAGATAATAATCATGACTGATCAATACCAAGCATTTACACAATCTCCTATTGGTAAATTCGTTGTTAAAAATCTGGGTTTACCATCGCCAGTTGTATTAGAGCGTTTTGAAAGTGCTCAGCCAGTAGTGAATGGTGCAGTATTGGTTGGCGCAGCGCCGTCAAGTGTATTGTCTGGTGCGATTGCACAAGTACTTAGCAATATTCATGCAGATAGCTATGTAGGCAATAATGTTGCGTTACAACAAGAAGCTGCAAAAGTTGGTTTAAATTTACGTCCATTCAATGCAGGCGATAAAGAATCAAAATTCAAAGCAGTTGTATTTGATGCATCTGGTATTCAAAACTCAGAACAGTTAAACGAACTTTATAAATTCTTTAATCCGATTGCACGTCAAGTTGCGACTTCTGGTCGAGTGATTGTTATTGGTACAACGCCTGAAACTGCGAAAACTGTGAAACAGGCGATTGCTCAGCGTGCACTTGAAGGTTTTATCAAATCTGTAGGTAAAGAATTTAAAAAGGGTATTACTGCTCAAGTTGTGTATGTAGACGAAGGTGCTGCTGCAAACCTTGAATCAACATTACGTTTCTTGCTTTCTCCACGTTCAGCTTATGTATCTGGTCAAGTGATTCGTGTTTCTAAAGCAGAGGTGGTTGATGTTGATTGGGCAAAACCGCTTGCTGGAAAAACTGCATTAGTAACTGGCGCAAGCCGTGGTATTGGTGAGGCAATTGCACATGTATTGGCACGTGACGGCGCGCATGTTATTTGTCTAGATGTACCACAACAACAAGCTGATCTTGACCGTGTAGCAGCTGACATTGGCGGTTCTACATTGGCAATTGACATTACAGCTGCTGATGCGGGCGAAAAAATTAAAGCTGCTGCGGCAAAACAAGGTGGTTTAGATATTATCGTTCATAACGCAGGTATTACACGTGACAAAACTTTGGCAAACATGAAGCCAGAGCTTTGGGACTTGGTCATTAACATTAACTTGTCTGCTGCTGAACGCGTAAACGACTACTTGTTAGAAAACGATGGTCTAAATGCAAATGGCCGCATTGTTTGTGTATCATCAATTAGTGGTATTGCTGGTAACCTTGGTCAAACCAACTATGCTGCATCTAAAGCAGGTGTAATTGGTCTAGTGAAATTTACTGCGCCTATTCTAAAAAATGGTATTACCATTAACGCAGTAGCACCTGGCTTTATTGAGACTCAAATGACTGCTGCGATTCCATTTGCAATTCGTGAAGCTGGTCGCCGTATGAACTCAATGCAACAAGGCGGTTTACCTGTTGATGTAGCAGAAACAATTGCATGGTTTGCATCAACTGCTTCTACAGGTGTAAATGGCAACGTTGTACGCGTGTGCGGTCAAAGCTTGTTAGGCGCTTAAGCACTTTTAGCTAAATAGGGGTGCTTGTGCATCCCTTTTTTATTCAAAAATCTATAAATTATAAAAGGTTAGGTATGAATACTCGTCATTTTAGCCAGCTACCAAAAGCGGCATTGGCTTATCCAAAAGTAGTGCAAGGTTTAATTTTTAAAAAACCGAAAGGCCCAAAAATCTTACCGCAAGTTGAATATGTGGTAGATACCCTAGAAATTGATCAGAATCATTTGAAGGCTTATAACGAAGTATGTGGCTTTCAAAATAATGGCTTTGTACCAGCAATTTATCTAGCGGTACTTTCTCAAAGCCTGCAAATGCATATGATGACGGCAGAAGCATTTCCATTTCCAATTTTAGGTTTAGTTCATATCCGTAACCAGATTAAACAAACCAGACCAATTGGTGTAACTGAAAAACTTACTTTGTCATGCAAATTTGGGGAACTAAAACCGCATGATAAAGGTGTTCAGTTTGACTTTATTACCACGGCTAAAGTTGGCAATGAAGTGGTGATGGAAGGCTTAACGACTTATTTATCTCGCCAAAAAGTCGAGAAAAGAGTGGGTGAGAAAGCCAAAGAAGAACAAGCACCAGCTTATGTTCCAAAGGCAGAGTGGAATATTTTAGAAAACACTGGTCGCCGTTATGCGAAAGTGTCTGGTGATTTTAACTTAATTCATATTCATGCCATTACTGCAAAAGCATTTGGTTTTAAGCAAGCAATTGCGCATGGTATGTGGAGCAAAGCTAAAGCATTAGCAAACCTTGAATTACCAAATGCTTATGAAGCAGATGTATGGTTTAAGCTGCCAATGTTCTTACCGTCAAAAGTTGAGTTTTTAACTGCAAATGCAGATAAAAAGACTGATTTCTTGATTCGTAATGCCAAATCACAAAAACCGCATGTTGCAGGAACTGTAAAAGCGTTATAAAAATATCAGCAGCCTGAACAGAGGTTTGGGCTGCTTTTGAGCAAAATAACAAAAAATGCAAGGAACTTCATGTGATTAAAGAGATTTTACTGGCCGATACCCATAACTATCATGGTATTTTGGATGAACGTTTTATTGATTTAGCTCACCAGTTTAGCCGTCTTCAAGATGCTAGAACCGGACAAGGTGGAGCTGCTTTAGCGGTTTATTTTAGAGGCCAAAAAGTTGTAGATATCTACACCGGTCTAAAATCACAAACTGAAGCTTGGCAACCTGACACATTGGCAGTTTGCTACTCTACGGGTAAAGGTGTACTTGCAACTTTAGCGCATATTTTGGTAAGTGAAGGGTTTTTAGAATACGACAAACCGATTGCGACCTATTGGCCTGAGTTTGCTCAAAATGGAAAAGAGCAAATGACTTTACGTCATGTGCTAAGCCATCAAAGCGGCATGTTTGATGTTCGAAATATCATCGAAAGTGCGAGAGAAATGCTCGACTGGTCACATATGTTAGAGGTGGTCGCGGCGACTAAGCCAAGATTCCTTGCAGGAGAGGGCAATGCTTATCAAGCTTTAACATTCGGTTGGCTAGTCGGTGGCGTACTTGAAAAAGCAACTGGTCAATCTCTAGATCAGCTCATGCAAAAATATCTTGTTGAGCCATTACAGTTAGATGGTGCCTATTTTGGAACGCCTGCAAGTGAGTTGGATCGTGTAGCACGTTTAATTATTCAACCAAAACCAGAAAAACCAGCATCTACTCAAGTTGAAAAACCTAAAAAGCCACAGACGCGTAAGAGTTCACTCTCTGAAAAAGTGATTACATGGACGGGTCAAGACCCGCAAGATTTTCAGGATGCCATGATTCCAAAAGGAATGAAAAATTTTAGTTTCTTTAGTGATGAGGGACTGCAAGCAGTCATTCCGGCAGCGAACGGGACATTTACTGCAAATAGCCTTGCTAAAATTTATGCGATGCTAGCAAATCAAGGTGAATGGGATGGACAGCAATTGATTCGCCCAGAAATATTTAAAGAACTTAGTACTATTCAAAGTTATGCACGTGATCGTGTCATGCCAATACCGATGAATTGGCGTTTAGGCTATCACCGCATTATTACCATGGGTAAACGAGCTAAAAATGGATTTGGGCATATTGGTTACAATGGTTCAGGAGCGTGGTGTGATCCTGAGCGTGACCTCAGCTTTGCCTATGCCCATAACTTCCAGATTGGTTCAATTACAGGCGATTATCGTTTGTGGGGGCTGACTCAAGAAGCTTTACGTTGCACCGACCAAATTTTAAAAGGCCGTAAAGGCTGGTTCTAATATTAGTATTTTAAAGCTGGTATTTTTAAGCAATGCCAGCTCAACATTTATAATAATTCTAGGCGAATAATTGCTTCGGTATGACGCTTAAAATCTTCTTCAACTAAACCTTGTAAACCAAGTTTATAAATCCCTTCTAATCCACACACAAAGGCAATGAGTCGCCACGCAATATCTGTGGAATTAGACCTATTTTTAAATTCGCCTTCTTTTTGACCGCATTCAATCGATTGCACAATAGCTTGGTGCCAACTTTGCATGGCGAGGTTATACGCTTTTTGTATTTCAATATCTTGTTCAATTAAGAGTTCAGCTTCATTCCATAATCTTAAGTAGGGCTGAAGTCTGTCTATGTTTTCTGCACCTAATAAAATGAAGAGTCTTTGAAATTGGCTAGTTGTTTTGAGAGTTTGTTCAATTTCATCAAGCTGTTCCATCAGCTTTAAAAAAGCTTCAGCTTTTAAATGAGATGCCGAAGAAAAGTGGTGGTGAACTTGTCCGGTTGATGTTTGTGCTTCTGTTGCGATTCGGCGTACCGTCATGGCTGTAAAACCTTCAGCCAAAGCAATTTGCATGGCAGCTTGCAGAATCATTTCTCTGCGTTGATCGCGATTAAGATAGGCCATGTTTTTTCACCTGACTGAATTCGACACAAATTACATTAAAACTAAAAGTTGGACAAGTGTCCAATTGTGTATATAATAACCATGATTTGAACACATGTCCAAGTTTTGGATATTGAAGAGCGTTATGCAAAAAAAATGGTTAATCCTGACAATTATCGTCCTCATTTATTTACCTGTTACGATTGATGCAACGGTGATGCATGTTGCAACACCATCTTTAAGTGCAGCATTGAATTTAACTGCCAATCAGCTTTTATGGGTCATTGATATTTATTCACTGATTATGGCGGGTTTGATTTTGCCGATGGGTGCACTCGGTGATCGTATCGGCTTTAAAAAATTATTATTTATTGGAACCGCAGTTTTTGGTGTTGGTTCTTTAGCTGCGGCTTTTTCTCCAACAGCCTATGCCTTAATTGCTTCTCGTGCTGTCTTAGGTCTAGGGGCAGCTATGCTTATTCCTGCCACTTTATCCGGTATCCGTAATGCCTTTACCGAAGAAAAGCAGAGAAATTTTGCACTTGGTCTTTGGTCTACAGTAGGTGGAGGTGGAGCAGCTTTTGGTCCATTAGTCGGTGGTTTTGTATTAGAGCATTTCCATTGGGGAGCTGTATTCCTCATTAATATCCCGATCATTTTAGTCGTTCTAGTTATGATCGTGATGATCATTCCTAAACAACAAGAGAAAACTGATCAGCCAATTAACTTAGGGCAAGCTTTAGTTTTGGTTGTAGCAATTTTAAGCCTCATCTATTCAATTAAATCGGCTATGTATAACTTCTCGGTGCTCACGGTTGTGATGTTTGTGGTGGGTATAAGCACATTAATTCACTTCATTCGAAGCCAAAAAAGAGCTATGACACCAATGATTGATCTGGAATTATTTAAACATCCAGTGATTTCTACCAGTATTGTTATGGCAGTTGTGTCCATGATTGCTTTGGTTGGCTTTGAATTATTACTGTCTCAGGAGTTGCAATTTGTACACGGGTTTTCTCCATTACAGGCGGCGATGTTTATTATTCCATTTATGATTGCAATTAGTTTAGGTGGTCCATTAGCAGGTATTTGTTTAAATAAATGGGGTTTACGTAGAGTATCGAGCCTAGGTATTTTAGTGAGCGCGCTCAGTTTATGGGGGCTTGCTCAGCTCAACTTTTCAACCGACCACTTTTTAGCATGGACGTGTATGGTCTTTTTGGGCTTTAGTATTGAGATTGCCTTACTGGCCTCAACTGCTGCCATTATGTCATCTGTGCCCCCTCAAAAGGCGAGTGCAGCAGGTGCCATTGAGGGAATGGCCTATGAACTTGGCGCTGGCTTAGGTGTCGCTATTTTTGGTTTAATGTTGTCTTGGTTTTATAGCCGCTCAATTATTTTGCCAGCCGAGCTTCCGTCAAACTTAATTGAAAAAGCGAGTATCTCGATTGGAGAAACCATGCAATTAGCCTCTAACCTTGAAAATCCTTTAGGAGGGCAATTAATTGTAGTGGCGCAGCAAGCTTTTAGCTATGCCCATAGTTGGGTACTTACCCTCTCAGCGATCTGTTTCTTCCTTTTAACTGTATTTGTCTGGTTTAGTTTTCCGAAGAAAGTAAATTAATATTTTTCACAGTATTTAAAGTTTCGGTAGAGAACCTTTTCTTCGAAACTTTAAAATTCACTGATAGTCCAGACAAATGATGTAGTTCGCAGTTTATCTGTACGGATATGAGCTTTATACGTTCACACTCTTTTAAAAACAAAGTATGCTTATGCCTGTAACAAGGAGCATACATGTATCAAGTACTTGCTAGAAAATACCGTCCACGTAATTTCAATGAGTTAGTGGGACAAAACCATGTTTCTCGTGCATTAAGTAGTGCATTGGAACGCGGTCGTCTTCACCATGCTTATTTATTTACAGGAACGCGTGGTGTAGGTAAAACTACAATTGCACGTATTTTAGCCAAGTGTTTGAACTGTGAAACAGGTGTAACTTCTACGCCATGTGAAGTTTGTGCCACTTGTAAGGCGGTAAATGAAGGCCGTTTTATTGACCTAATCGAAATCGATGCTGCTTCAAGAACAAAAGTAGAAGATACGCGTGAACTTTTAGACAACGTTCCTTATGCACCAACGCAAGGCCGTTTTAAAGTTTACCTGATTGATGAAGTACATATGCTCTCTACGCATTCTTTTAATGCGTTATTAAAAACACTAGAAGAACCACCAGAACACGTTAAGTTTTTGTTTGCTACGACAGACCCACAAAAGCTACCGATTACGGTTATTTCACGTTGTTTGCAATTTACTCTACGACCTTTAGCTGTCGATGAAATTACCAAGCACCTCGGTGCTATTCTTGAAAAAGAACAGATTGCTGCTGACCAAGATGCAATTTGGCAAATTGCCGAATCTGCTCAAGGTTCATTACGTGATGCATTATCTTTAACTGACCAAGCCATTGCTTATGGGCAAGGTGCTGTACATCATCAAGATGTTAAAGAAATGCTTGGCCTGATTGACCGTACGATCATATATGATTTGATTTTAGCGGTTCATCAAAACCAACGTGAAAAAGTGAGCCAGTTATTACTCCAATTTAGATATCAAGCCTTAGATGTCTCGTTAGTACTGGATCAGCTCATTTCAACATTGCATGAGTTGGCTTTATTACAATATTTACCAGAGCTCGGCTTAAAGTATAGTGAAGAAATTAATGCCAAAATTCTTCAGCTTTCTAAACTGATTTCTGCTCAAGATTTGCAGCTTTACTACCAAATCGCATGTAAAGGCCGTTCAGACTTGCAGCTTGCCGTAACGCAAGAGCAAGGTTTTGAAATGTGCGTTTTACGATTATTGGCATTCCGTCCTTTAGCACCAAATGAAATTTTAGTTTCAGAACCTGTTCAACAAAATGGGCAAGCAGAAGTAGGCCTAAATTCACAAGCTCAAACAGCCCAAGAGATTACTCCTGTAAGTGCTGTTCAGCCTGTTGAAGTTATTAGCCAACCCGCTATGGTTGAACCTGAACCTGAACCTGAACCTGAACCTCGGCCTAATCAGGACTTAATGGTATTTGACCCAAATCATCATGAGTTGATTGGACTTGAGTCAGCTGTTGTTCAAGATACTGTTAGTGTTCTTGAGGAAGATTTCATTCCGGTACCAGAACAAAAGTTAGTACAAGTTCAGGCTGAAACCCAAGTCAAACAAATCGAACCTGAACCAGCTTCTACTGCTGAGCCTATAGGTTTATTTGAAGCATCGAGTGCTGAATTTTCACTTGCTCAAGATATGTCAGCTTATGACTTGGTTTCTGAATCTGTTATTGAGCAACAGTCATTGGTGCAAGCTGAAATTGTTGAAACAGTTGCGGTGGTAAAAGAGCCTAACGCAACAGATAACAGCCAACTGATGCCACAAGATATTTTAAAGTTGCCATCACAAACTTTGGAAGGTGAGTGGACACTTGAAAAGTGGGAGTTTTGGTTTAGAAATAGCCAGCTTTCTCCAGCCGTTCAAGAACTTGCTCAACATGGTGTGATGACTGGGGAAATTGGTGGCAACACGGTTTTCCATATTCCTCAAGAATATGAAAATATGTTGACTCAGCTACAACAAGCCTTAATTGAAGCTTTAAAGCAGCAGTGGCCAAATACACAATTTACGGTCGAGTATGGTGCAGTCAATACTGCTACACCGTATGTTATGCAAAGCGTTCGTAAAGAAAAAGCTTTCCATCGGGCTACAGAACTATTACAGCAACAACCCGTTATTAAAAGCCTCATAGAGACTTTTGATGGTGAGCTGCAAAATATTCAATTAAAGCCTTAAGTTCAATTGAGTTTTGATCTGGTGAGAAACTTGAAAAAATAGAATTTTCATAGTTTTCACTGGATTGAAATATTCAGGTCACGCCACTGTCATTGTACTTTTCTATGTTAGCCATTTTAGATTTTAAATGGACTATATATCGTCATGAAAAGGCAATACACAGGAACAATTTCCTTTAAATATTCTTATTTTTTATTAATCGGTGCCATTCTGCTGAGTGGTTGTAACGACTCGGCAAATGATAATTCGAATACACCTGACACAGGTAAAAAGCCTGTCATGCGCTGTGCTCCATAAACTTACAATAATAAAAAGAATTTGATCATGATTACACGTCGTAAATTTTTAAATTACTCTTTAAATATGGGCTTTGGCGCTGCAGCGTTGGCGGCTTTCCCATCGAGTATTCAAAAAGCTCTAGCAATTCCTGCAAATAATAAAACGGGCACTATTCAGGATGTTGAACATGTCATCATCTTAATGCAGGAAAACCGATCTTTTGACCATTATTTTGGTACGTTAAAGGGTGTTCGAGGTTTTGCTGACCGTTTTACGATCCCTCTGCCAAATGGTCGCCGTGTATGGGAACAGCTGAGAAGTAATGGTCAGGTTTTAACCCCATTTCACTTAGATGGAACAGCCAATAATGCACAGCGTGCAGATGGTACGCCTCATACGTGGGATGACAGTCAGTTGGCGTGGGACAATGGACGTATGGCAAACTGGCCAACTCATAAAACCGATATATCTATGGGCTATTTTAAAGAAAAAGAAATCCCATATCAGTTTGCACTTGCCAATGCCTTTACGATTTGTGATGCTTACCATTGTTCCATGCACACCGGAACAGATGCGAACCGCTCTTTTCATTTAACTGGTACCAATGGTGCAACACCGACTAAGCGTTCATTTGTAAATAATGAATGGGACTGGATTGATGGTAACCCAGCGACGGCAGACCGTGGTTACACTTGGAAAACCTATGCCGAAAGATTAGAAGAAGCAGGGATAAGCTGGATTTGTTATCAGAATATGCCAGATGAATGGGGCGATAATATGTTGGGTGCATTCCGTTCTTTTAGAAAGGCCAACATTGCATCCGGTTATCCCGTTTCAAGCGGTGGGGAGCCGAATAAACCATATGCCGATACGGGTCAAAAACTACCGTATAAAGCCTATGATGCGGCTACTGATAATACCAAAAATCCACTCTATAAAGGCATTGCAAATACGCTACCGGGCAATAAACCAGAAGAATATCTCGACACTTTTAAAAGAGACATTCGTGAAGGGAAGTTACCTCAAGTTTCTTGGATTAACGCGCCATCGATATACTGCGAACATCCAGACCCTTCAAGCCCAGTTCAAGGAGCTTGGTTTATTCAAGAAATTATTGATGCATTAACTGCTGTACCAGAGGTGTGGAGTAAAACGGCTCTGCTCATCAACTTTGATGAAAATGATGGTTACTTTGACCATATGCCATCGCCATCAGCACCATCTCGACTCAAAAACGGCCAGTACGCAGGTAAATCGACACTAAGCAATGCTGATATGCAAGATGAATATTTTGATCATGCTGCACCTGAGGGGAGCCATTCACAGCCTACACCTGATGGACGAGTTTATGGTCCGGGTCCTCGTGTTCCTTTATATGTGATTTCTCCATGGAGTCGTGGCGGTTGGGTCAACTCACAAGTTTTTGATCATACTTCCGTGCTCATGTTTTTAGAAAAACGTTTTGGTGTAAAAGAGCCGAATATCAGTCCATACCGCCGTGCAGTATGTGGTGATTTAACCAGTGCATTTAACTTTAAAACACCAAATGCAGGTGTTTTACCGCAGCTGAGTGGTAAACAAACACGTGTGCAGGCAGATGCGCTAAGGGAAAACCAAGAAGCTTTGCCAGCTGTTCCTGTACCTACAGATGTAAAATTACCAATTCAGCAAAGTGGGATCCGTCTATCACGGGCGCTACCTTATGAGTTGCATACCAGTGCGCGTTGTAAAGCAGATGGTAAGGTGCAATTGATTTTTTCTAATACGGGTAAGCAGGCAGCGGTTTTCCACGTATATGACAAGCTCAATTTAGACCGTATTCCAAAGCGTTATATTGTCGAGCCGAATAAAACTTTAGATGATGAGTGGGATGCTTTAAACAATAACTTAGGCCGTTATGACCTATGGGTACTTGGTCCAAATGGCTACCATCGTCATTTTAAAGGGGATACTCAACGTATTATCGATAGTGGTGTTAAACCTGAAATTCGAGTGTGCTATGACATTGCTAATGGTGATGTTTATGTCGAACTCATGAATGAGGGAACCAAGGATACAATATTGACAATAAAACCTTGTGCATATCGACATGATGCGCCATTGCAACTGACCATAAAAGCGGGACAAGTTGTTAAGCAACATTGGTCGTTGGCTGATGTTGGGCATTGGTATGATTTTGAAGTTACGAGCCAGAGTGATCCGTATTATTACCGACGTTTTGCTGGCCGAGTCGAAACAGGTGAGGACTCCTTTAGTGATCCTGCAATGATCTAAGTTAGGATGAGGCAAAAAGAGGAACTTATTCTCTTTTTGCCTCATTTTTATAATAAGAAATTCTCTAAAACTTCACGGACTGACTCGGATATTGGAACAGTCTTGCGTGTTTCGCGATCAACAAACACATGCACAAAATGTCCTTGAGCTGACGCTTGGTTTTGACCTTGTTTAAAGATTGCCAATTCATAGCGTAAAGATGTTGTACCAATTTTACCAATCGCAACGCCTACCTGAATAACTTCTGGAAATGATAACTCTTGAAAAAAGCTACAAGCTGAGTCGACGACTAAACCAATTGATTTTGCTTCATGAATATCAAAACCTGTTTTCTGGATGAGCAATGCATTGGCTGCCGTATCAAAATAGCTATAGTAGGTCACATTATTCACATGACCGTAAATATCGTTATCTGCCCAGCGAGTTTGAATATCTAAAAAGAATTTAAATTGATCACGAGTTTTTAAAACGGGTTTAGTCATTAATAAATCGCCTGATAAATTGCTAAAGCAGCTGCTTCTGTCATGTCACGTGGATTATTTTGTAGTAATCGAGTTTGCAACATGGCATCTTGAGCAAGTATTGGTAAGCTAGACTCTTCAATACCTAACTCACTAAGTTTTAAAGTCAAACCACTACGGTCTAAGTGATTTTGCATATGGTCAATAAACAGATCACATAACCCATCGGTGCTACCGTTACTATATGGGTCTAGCCATTGCATAAGTTCTGCATAGTATTGTTTGGCATAGGGAGTATTAAATTTCAGTACTTCAACGAGCACCAAAGCATTGGTATGTCCATGCGACAAATGAAAATGTCCACCCAATGGATAGGCTAAAGCATGCACGGCAGCAACAGGTGAGTTTGCAAATGCCTGACCCGCAAGCATTGAGCCGAACAGCATGTTCTGACGTGCCTCTAAATCATTACCGTTTTTAAGAACTTTCGGTAAGTTATGGTTCAGCAGCTTCAAAGCGTGTTTCGCTAAAATATCGGTATAAATATTTTTCTTATGTTTAGAGGTATATGCCTCAATGGCATGGACCATCGCATCAATACCTGTAGCAGCCGTAATATGGGCAGGTAGATTTTGAGTAAAAGTTGCATCAAGAATTGCTGTATCGGCATAGAGTACCGGAGAGACAATTCCCATTTTTGTCGTTTCACCTGTAGTCACTATTGATATGGGCGTCACTTCCGAGCCAGTACCGGCTGTAGTGGGAATTAAAATAAGTGGAAGTCGGGCTGTTTTGACCTGATTTACCCCATACATTTCTTGTAGGTTTTGAGTTTGGTTAGGATGTGCGAGTAAGGCAATCACTTTGGCTACATCTAAAGAACTTCCGCCTCCAAAGCCGACAATAACATCTACATTTTGCTGTTTAGCATAATTCGCTGCATCTAATACCACTTGCTCTGGTGGGTCGGCCTGAACATCAGCATAAATGACATGTTCAATTTTAAGAGTATCTAAAATTTGAAGAATAGGCCGGTGTAACTGATTTTTAATCATACCTGCATCTGTTACCAGTAATAACTTGCGGTAAGTTTTTGATGCCAACACATTCTGTAATTCTTGTATAGAACCGAGTCCTGAAATAATGTTGGGAACGGTCTGAAACTGAAAATGGCTCATATACATTATTTCCTTATTTTTGAAAATTATTATAGATGCATTCTATAGGATTCATTCTGCAAATTCTCTTAAAAGTAGCTGTGCTTTTAAGCTGCATTTAGTTAAAGAAAATTCACTTGAAAATTGGCATTTTATAAACTAATTTTCAAAATCATTAAATGAAATTAGATTGTGAATACCTTATTGGTAAATGCAAATAAGGTAAATTTTTTTAAGGATATGCATGTGAAAATAGATACTGATGTCAAAACTGGATACGGCAAGGATACCGACAAAAATGGATATGCAAATATTAAGTATCGTGAGCTAATTCAAAGATTAACAGCAACATTATCATTGACGCTTTTGTCATTTGGATGGGGCTCTACAGTAAACGCAGCACAACAACAAATCGCTTTAGTAGGAACCTGGACATCTATCCCAGATGCACCGCTTGTGCAAAAACCAGAAAAAGCCAGTGAAGGTTTGTACCAGCTACAAGTTAATGCTGACGGGACCTTAACTCCTGTTAAGGTATTGCAAATGAAAAGTCCATCTTGGGTTGTAAAATCGAAAGATGGCCGTTTTGCATATACCACTAATGAAGAAAATGAAGGGGCGGTAACGGCATTATCGGTTCAAAATGGAAAGGTAGAGGTATTGAATACGGTAAATAGTCATGGCGGGCATCCAACACATGCATCCATCAGTTTAGATGGTAAATTCCTATTTGTGTCGAATTATTCTGCATTTGATAAAGGACGTGGCGGTGTCGCTGTTTTGCCAATTTTACCAAATGGACATTTGGGTGAAATGGTACAAAATATTGTTTTTTCGGAGGGTTCTGGTCATGTTAAAGGGCGTCAGGATAGTGGCCATGCCCATTCGACAACTTTTAGCCCAGATGGTAAGTATTTATATGCAAGTGATCTTGGAAATGACAAAGTCTATGCTTTTCGTTACAACCCAAGTAAGCCTCAACCACTTGAAGCGGACAAGAGCCGAGATGTGAGTTTTAAGCATGGTTCTGGTCCACGTCATATGGTCTTTTCACCAAATGGTAAACAGGCATACATTACCGCGGAAATGCGAAGTGAAATTGTGACGTTTAACGTACAAGATGGCCATTTGAAAAAAGTCGCTGAGCTAAAACTGGTTCACGAAGACAAAACACCTGAATTCAAGAGTGCAAGTGGAATTATTCTTAGTCCAAATGGTAAGTATGTGATCGCTGCAAATCGTGGTGCGGACAACAAACTTTTGGTATTTAAAATCCAACAGAATGGGCTTTTAGGTCAACCACAAGTTTATAAGGCCAATGGTATTGAACCACGTGCTTTTTCATTTGATGAGTCAGGTAAATATCTGTATGTGACGAATGTTTATAGTAATAACATTAGTTTATTCCGTTTTGATACCAAAAATGGCTCATTAAAACCTTTAGGCGATGCAGCTAAAATATCGACTCCAACTGATATCAAATTCTTTTAATAATTTTTTCTCACACTGATCCTGCAATATTTATAAGCTATTACATTTTTCAGTGTTCATTGCTACAGATACTCAATCTTGAAAGACAATCAAGATTGAGTTGAGGATTGAGCACATAGAAAATTCCTTTAAAATTTCTCATTTTACTTTTCAAGCCGCGTGAGTTTTGAGAAAATGAGGGCTTGTCACAATGGTCAATTCAAACCTGATAATAATGAATAATTTTGTCGGGTTTTTGCAGATTTTTGCGTGTAAAATACTTATTTATTTTTTAGTTTAAGTGGTTGGAATAAATTTCTAATGGAAGCACAGTATAAGGTGTTATGTGTCTGTTTAGGAAATATTTGCCGTTCTCCCACGGCTGAAGTGGTTTTTAGACATTATTGTGATCAGCATCAACTCAATATCATTGTCGATTCAGCTGGAACAAGTAACTATCATCCAAATAAAGCACCTGATCAGCGTAGCCAATTGCATGCAAAAAAAAGAGGCTATGACTTATCTTCTTTGCGGGCAAGACAACTTTCAACTCAAGACTTTTTAGATTTTGATTTGATTTTGGCAATGGATCATCAAAACTTTGATGATATTCACGACTTGCTACAAAGAGCTATCTTCCAATTTGGCAGTCATCAAATTCGGGCAAAAGTGGCATTAATGAGTGAACATGATCCTCAATATCCACAACAAGCTCTGCCTGACCCTTACTATGGTGGAGATGAGGGCTTTGAACGTGTACTCGACCAATGTGAATCAAGTGCGTTGGCGTGGATTAATATCCTAAAAAAACAATTAAATGTTTAAAAACAGGTTTTTCAATACAATGCAAATTCAAAATCAAGTACAGCTTAAGCCATTCAATACTTTAAGTTTAGATGTTACAGCTTCTCATTACACTAAGGTCAAATCTATTGAAGATATTGAAGAAGCTTTAGCTTTTGCTAAAGAGCATGAGCTAAATGTACTTGTATTATCTGGCGGTAGTAACATGCTATTACCGCAACAAATTAATGCTTTAGTTATTCATCTTGATATTCAGGGCATAGACGTTTTATCTGAAGATCAGGATTTTATTCGAGTTAAAGTCGGTGCAGGACAGGTTTGGCACGATTTCGTTTTATATACTACAAAACAAAATTGGTTTGGCTTACAGAACTTGGCACTTATTCCGGGCTTGGTTGGTGCTTCACCAGTGCAAAATATTGGTGCTTATGGTGTTGAGGTTGGTGAGTTTATTGAGTCGGTACAAGTCTATGACCGTCTATTAAAACAAACCGGATCAATTTCGGCAGCAGATTGTCATTTTTCTTATCGACATAGCATTTTTAAAGATGACCCAGCTCGTTACATCATTACTCATGTCACCTTTAAGCTGCTTAAACAAGCCAACCTAAAGCTAAATTACGGCGATTTAAAACAGGCAGTAGGAGATAACCTGACTGCTGAAAATTTACAAAATCAGGTCATTCATATTCGTCAAAGTAAATTACCTGATCCAAAAGAATATCCGAATGTAGGAAGTTTCTTTAAAAATCCGATTGTAAATACTCAAGAATTTGAACGATTAATCGCACAATTCTCAACAATTCCACATTATCCTCAGGCTAATGGTAACGTTAAAATTGCTGCTGGTTGGTTAATTGATCAGGCTGGATGGAAAGGTAAACAGCTCGGTGTAGTGGGAATGTTCCATAAGCAAGCCTTGGTTTTGGTGAATTATGCCAATGCATCTCTTGCGGATGTAAAGAAAACTTATCAAGCTGTACAACATGATGTTGAACAGCGTTTCCAAATTATGTTAGAACCAGAGCCTGTGCTTTATAACAATTTAGGTTTAATTGAAAATCATACGGAATAGTTTTATGCCAAAAGTACACTTGATGGTACGTTTTGTACAAGTAGTTACTGTACTATTTGTACTATTAGGCTGTTTCGTGATTTTTTTGTATTCGCCGTTTTATTCAAAACTTATTGTAGCTGGACTTAACTATTTTGTTCCGGTAGATGTTAATGAGGTGGCTGCGGAAAGCCAGCGAAAAGCAGCATTAAGTGAACATGATAACTTAGAGCCGGGGTCAAATTTATGGATTGCTCGTCAGGCTTATTTGAAGTTAACAGAAGATGCTTTACGTGAAAATAAGACAGCAGATTTGGGTTACATACAAGAAAACTATAAGGCTTTGCAGCAAATTATTCTTTTAGAAGAAAAAGAACAAGAACTACAGGAAGAGAAAGAAACGACGGCTGTGAGTGTTCCTTTGGTTGCGAAAAACTCAGAAATTGATGCGGCCGATGAAGCAAGTAGCCCTATTGATGCAGCACTTTCTATTAATAGTTCTGAAAATAAAGCCCTTACAGAACAATATACGGAGTTTTTAGCAAGAAAACCTGTAGTGCCAGAGCATCAAAAAGCGGCGAGTGAGCCTGAGCAGAAAGTTGAATATGTTCGTAAAAACCCTCTGCCTGCTCAACCTAAAAAGTTATCAGAGCCTTATGCGATTGTAGTATTGGGCGGTGGTTTAACTTTAGATAAAAATGGCAAAGATATTGTAGTTAACAGCTATACGCGGTTAAGACTAGAAAAAACCTTAGAAGTTGAAAAGAAAAACCATCTACCTATCGTATTAAGTGGAGTTGAAGCCCCTTATATGCAAGCATGGTTGAAAGCACGTGGAGTAGATGCAAAATTATTAGAAAAGCGCAGTATGAATACCTGTGAGAATACTCGCTTTAGTTCATTGTTACTTCAAAAGAAAGGTGGTGCGCCTACAGTTATGTTGGTCACAGATGAATATCATATGCCACGTACGCGCCGTTTATTTGCTTTAAATGGGATAGAAACTATTCCTGTTACCGCTCCAATGCCAACCCCGCTTACACGTTGGCAACCGAGTACACAAAACTACGATCATAGTCGTCGTGCAAATTATGAATTACTTGCGACAATTCGTGACATGTTATTTGGTTCAAGTGATTGTCGAGAGGTGCCTTAATGTCTGAGATTCCATTTCTCAATCCTGCCGTATTAAAACAATTAGATTTACCGGTTCCGAACCGTGAACTCACTCCGCAAGTTTTAAGCCCACTCAATTTAAATACCTTAGAAGAACCTTCTCGTGAGCTTTTAGCATACCGTAAATTATACGGTTTACATTTACTGGACTGTGAGCATTGGCAAGGCTATGTCCAAATGCCTTTATTTCGTCTGCATGTCCAAGTTTTTAAACCTAAATTAGACAAAATCCAAGGAACCGTATGTTTATTGCATGGTTATCTGGAGCATAGCGGAATTTATCAGCCCATTATTCGCGAAATACTTGAACAAGGCTTTAGTGTTATTACCTACGACTTACCTGGTCATGGTTTGAGTAATGGTTCACCTGCAAGTATTCAAAATTTTGACCATTATCAACAAGTTTTGATGGCGGTTTATCAATATGTCAAACATGCTGATCAATTACCGAAACCATGGGTAGGTATTGGTCAAAGTACGGGTGGGGCAATCTGGATGCATCACTTGCTTGAGTATGCAGAAAAAAGACAAGACCCAATCGTCGATAGGGTTTTATTGCTTTCACCATTAATTCGACCTGCTAAAACAGCATGGTGGCATAATCCGGTAGGTCTAGGCATTATTCGTCGTATTAAGCGTCAAGTGCCTCGACACTTTAGACGGAATAACCATAATCCTGAATTTTTAAGATTTATTCGTTTAAAAGATCCATTGCAGCCACGCATGATGGGCATGGACTGGATTTTGGCAATGTCAAAATGGATGCAGGAAATGGAAGAGCGACCTGCTTGTCGTATTCCTGTCTGGCTTGCACAAGGGGCATTAGATCAAACAGTAGACTGGCGTTACAACATCGAGTTTATTCGCCGTAAGTTTAGGCTTCAAACCTTATTGATGCTGGAAGAGGGTTCCCATCAATTAATTAACGAACGTGCAGATATTCGTGCGGCTTTAACAGGTTTAATTCCAGCCTTTTTACATGCAAAGCCGAAACATTTTTATTATTAAAGTTTGAAGCTGCCTATAGAGGCAGCTTCAGTTTTAACTATTTAAAAATGATTGGCGTCAGCCATATTCCACATACGATAATAGAAATTATCATCATCATTTTTCAGTTCAGATTGTAAAAGCTCACCTTCTTCTAAGAAGAAGTGTAATTGAGCATAGTTTTTAATTTCACGGTCATTAATCCGTTGAGCTAAATGATGAGCTTTAATATCCGATGGATGACGTAAACCTGCCGCAGCAATCATTTCTGATAATGCATGTAATGTATTTTTGTGGAAATTAAATACGCGTTCTGCTTTGGTCGGTACATGGAGTGCTTTCTGGCGATCTTTATCTTGGGTTGCAACGCCTACAGGACATTGGTTTGTATGGCAACTTTGCGCTTGAATACATCCAACTGCAAACATAAAGCCACGTGCTGAGTTCACCCAATCTGCACCGAGTGCAAATGTGCTGGCAATATCAAATGCACTAATAATTTTACCGCTTGCACCAATTTTAACTTGATCTCTTAGGCCAGCACCTACAAGTGTGTTATGCACAAAACGTAGGCCTTCACGTAATGGTGTTCCGATATAGTCACTAAACTCAATAGGGGCTGCGCCAGTGCCACCTTCAGAACCATCAACTACAATAAAATCAGGCACAATTTTTGTTTCAAGCATTGCTTTTACAATACTCATAAACTGCCAAGGTTGACCAATACACAGTTTGAAACCTACCGGTTTACCACCAGATAAAGTTCGTAACTTCTGTAAGAAATGCATCATTTCAATTGGTGTCGAAAAGCTTGAATGCTTCGCAGGAGAGATACAATCATGGTCACGGGAAACACCACGGATCTCGGCAATTTCAGCAGTAATCTTATGTTTAGGTAAAATACCGCCATGGCCCGGTTTAGCCCCTTGCGAAAGCTTAAGCTCAATCATTTTGATTTGTGGCAATTGAGACTGCTTAGCAAACTTCTGTTCATCAAATTTTCCGTCTAAAGTTCGGCAGCCAAAATATCCACTGGCAATTTGCCAAACAATATCACCACCATTTTCTAAATGATAAGGGCTGAGACTACCTTCACCGGTATCGTGATAAAAACCGCCTAATTGTGCTCCTTTGTTTAATGCACGTATTGCATTCGCACTTAAACTACCAAAGCTCATGGCAGAGATATTCATAATGGATGCACTATAAGGTTGAAGGCATTGGGCATTACCAATTTGGATACGGAAACTCTTAGGATCCGCTGGTGGACATGGACTAATGGAATGAACAATAAAGCGATAATCTTCTTGGTAGACATCAATAATTGATCCAAAAGGTTTATCTGCATTCTCATTTTTAGCACGTTGATAAACCAAACTTCTTTGCATACGCGAGAAAGGAAGGGCATCTTGATCCGCTTCAATAAAGTATTGGCGAATTTCAGGGCGTATATCTTCAAATAAAAAACGGAAATGGCCCATAATCGGGTAATTTCTTAAGATTGAATGTCTATTTTGTAGGACATCATATAGACCTAATAAGCTTAATGCGCTACTGACGACCCATAAACCGTTGAGTAAAGTATCCGAAATAAAATAATAAATACTATGAGGTGTATATACGGTTCTAAACCACGTGATTGTGAGTGCAGTAAAAATACACAAGAACCAAATAGAGTGGCGTGAAAAGAATGTATTGAGAAATTTATGTCGAATGATTTGTGCCGGACTCGCCATATGTGAACAAATTCCTAATGTTTTACTGGCACATACCTTGCCAAGAAGCAGCCAAAACTACAAGTAGGGAATTGTTTAACCGGTATTTTATTCATTTAATCTTTTACCAACTGATCATCTCTCTAATACGAGAAGCTGATGAGTTGGCAAAGACCAGAGCTTTATTAAGCTTTAAGAGGGAGCTGTTTTTTTATGAGCAAAATAAATAAGGTGATGACTAAGCTAAATCCAAAAATAGGTAAACTCAGCCCTAGAATAGCAAGCATTAATGTCGTAATTATTCTTTGTTGTGTAGTTGCATGTTTCCATACGAACAAAGTTTGGTTAATAAAATGATGGGTCGTAAGTTTTACATTGGAGGTTTTAAACCAAGCTTTATACGCATAAACAATCATTACACATAGCCCGAGCACATACAGAACCAGAATTAATTGATTGACCCAACCGAATAGTACCCCAATATGTGCATCAACTCCCCAGCGTGTAAGTTTTGCAACTAATGAATAATCTTTAAAAGCGAGTTTATCGATTACCTTGTGTTCATGCATATCAATCGCAATACTATCTGCTTGTGTGGGCCATTTACGCTGTATTTCCGCAACAGTCCAAGCTTGGTTCTCAGCAACTGGCGGTTTGATTTGTATTTCTGTTGAATTAATCCCATTTGCTCGAGCAATTGCTAATACAGAATCGAATTCAGCTGGCATGATGTCTAAATTTGGCGTTTTCATGATCATTTCGTGATGTTCATGATGAGCCATTTCTGGCAATGAAATCTGATTTAGTGAGGTGGTCAATGTTGGTGTTTGCCAGTTTAACCATTGACGGGCAATACGAATATTATCACCAGCCCATTGAGACCATGTAAGACCAGTAATCGCAATGAACAATAAAAGTGGTAGTAAAGCTAACCCAATAGAACTATGCCATTTTAATAAGTGATTTTTATTTGTTTGTCTGTTTTTGAAGTTTGAGCGACGCTTCCACCAACTGTATAGCCCACTTAAAGTTAAAAAACCAAGCCAACTTGCAGCAAGTTCACTATAAAAACGTCCCCATTTTCCTAATAATAAATTGCTGTGTAATTGATCTAAGAATGTACGTAACGGTAATACGCCACTGGTTCCATACACAGCAAGTTGTCCTTTTACAGAAAGCGTATAAGGATCAATAAAAATGGCTTCATTATTTAGATGGTGTGTATGATCGGAAAAAATAACCCGCGTAGTTTGCACAGGGCTTGGTGATGGTCTGACTTCTGTAATTTTTGCAGTTGCAGGCATGACCTCTCTTGCGCTTTCAATCTGCTGGCTTAGAGGGTGTATCTCCTTATTTAAAGGCTGAACGTATAATACATCTTTATAGATGAATTGCTCTAGCTGAGGCGTAATTGCATATAGTAAGCCAGTAAATGCGGCAACAAATATAAATGGGGCAATAAAAATACCAGCATAAATATGTATGAGACGGAACAGACTACGCCAAAAGCTAGAAGTAGGGGACATTTTAAAGTGATATCGAGCAAACTTTGTCGTGAAGTATATCTACTTTAAATTGTATTTTGAAATTGCACTTTTCATTGGCCAGCTTGATTGTAGATTTTCTAAAGTATCATTGTGCTAAATTGCTAGCAATGCTGGTGCTTGGTGTTATGAAATATCTCGTAAATTTTGCTCTCTGAATACACAGCTCATATGATCAATACAATATTTAGTATAGATATTTATGAAAAAGCACTTTATAGAAAAATTTTTATTGTTAAGTTTGTTTTAAATATTATTCTTTTAATTTATCTAGAGAAACTAAATAGCCTATGATTTATTTCTTAATAATTATAATTTCTTAATTTATTCTAGTACCAATAGATTTATGATGTTGGTTTGAGTGAATACAGCTAATGAGTAAGAACTCTTTTATGGATATTAATGGTTTATGTCTAAGCTTTTTGAGAGAGTTTTATATTGTTACTAATTCTATTGGTTAATATTTTAAGAAAAATTATCTTATTAATTTTTATAATATTTACTGCTTAATAAAATTTTTAAATGAAGCTTTTAGACTAAAAAACAAAAGTATACACTCTTGTTTTTTAGTCTAGTATTTCAATGTTATTAAATTAAATAGCGACTAATTCCTCAATTTTCTCAAGATCGATTATTTTTTTAATATAAGACCAAGTTTTTTCAGCATTAATTAAATTTTTATCAATTGTTCCATCATTAATAACTCCATCGAGGATATTAAGAAATAGATTGGTTAATGCAGCGGCGTCTTCTACCTGAATTTTAATTAAAATAGAAAAAACAAGCTCATAGAGCCATTCTCTATATTCATTAATAGGATTTTTAACGGATGGGTAAAGTTGTACTACTTCCATAGTTGCCTTTTTAAATAAGCATCCATTAAAGTCTTCTGTGTAAATCCAGTCAATATACCAATTAAATAAGCTTCTGAGTTGAACTAAAGGTAGGTCATTGGTATTGATTCTTTCTAATATAGCAGACTGTATATCAGAATTCCTTTTGTAAAGGCATGATTCTATTAGCTTTTCCTTTGAAGGAAAATACTTGTAGAATGTCATCTTTGCAACATTGGATTCAGCAATAATTCTGTCCACTCCAATAGAGTTATAGCTTTTTTCATTAAAAAGGGCAGTTGCTGTTTTTATAATAGTGTCTCTTTTTGACATCGATTTCCCCGTAGTAAATCTTTTGAAATCCGTTTCTTTTTTAAGGCTAGTGCTCTGGCAAAAGTCAGTTTAATCATATTGAAAACGCTAATGTAATACAACATGTGAGAGCCTAAAAAAATAGTATTTTTCGATATTAATTGTTATTTGATTCATTAAAAAAATTCATTAAATTATCCATTGATTTGTAGTAATAATAAACCTAATATCAAATTGTTTAGGGATGAGTATACAATTTTATTTAGTAGCAAATGAATGCACGATTAAAATAATGGGGAACTCATAACCTAACTATAAGAATTAATTTGTTATTGAGAATGATTATGTCAAAAAAATTTGAAGATTTCGATAATCCAAGACAAAAGGCATTACTGGGGATGAAGAATAGTATTCCTACAGAACAGTGGGAAGAAAATCTAAAATTTCTCAAACAATTAAGAGCGAGAATTGCTGAATTACCAGTATGTAAACATCCGGCGATCGAAGTTTTAAATAATGGATTGCTTGATAAATTCACTTTAACAAGAATTCATTTAGAATATCGTCATGCGATTGTTCAGATCTTTACTGATGCCTTATTAATGGCCCAGTTCCAGACAAAACAATTGGAGCCTAAACTCCATTCTGGAGCTAAAATGTTTCCACGTGTTTTATTAAGTTTAAATGTACTTGATGAATTTGGTTTTAGACCAGGAACAGACCCAGACAATTATTATCTAGGTAATCCGGAGTATGCACATTATCCTTTATATGAAGATTTATTAAATGATTATGGTTTGAGTGAGAAGGACCGTAGAGAGTATCAACCTTCAAAAATTGCAGATCAGGTAAGAAATTTTCTAGAATCATCTTATGATAGTTATATTAAAGTAGTTGCTTTACTTGCAGTGGCGGAAGAAGAAGTGATTCTTTTTAGCCCACCACTTCGTGAAGCGACTAAAGCCATTGGTGTAGATGTTGAAGGTGGCGGCTATTACCATGTTCATGGGGTATCTACTGACGAAACCTCAGAAGCAGCAGATGATGATCATGAAGATGATCTCTGGTTTGCGTTAGCGCAAGCAATAACTAAAGAAGACTATGAAAGCTTAACAACGCTTTGTATGGATTATTGTGCTTTATGGAATGAGTTTTGGGATGCACAAATTGCTGATATTCACTACTTAGAAGCAAAGAAGTTAGCATAACTTGTATTCATAGTAAGACGAATAATTGATAAAAACTAAAAAGCCTATTCACATATGAATAGGCTTTTTTAATACTTTAAATCCAGCCCATCTATAAACTAATAACCTGAAGTATTTCATTTAATACATTATTTGCATCTGTGGGAAATGATAGAATTACGAAAGTCAGTAAGTTGATATGTATGGGGCTTAAAAACATGCATCCTATAAGTGTGAGCAAATGAATACATTCATATACAGCTATCTAAAATTTTTAACCTATTGAAAGTACAAAGGTTTACGTCTTGTTCCCACCATTTACAATCCAAACCAGATTAGGCGGATTCTACTTCTTTTATTATTCCATTGTTGGCACATTTATGCCGTATTGGAACTTATATCTCCAAGATCAGGGATTTGATTATCAAGAGATAGGTATTTTATCTTCTATTGCTATTGTGACGCGCTTCTTTGCCCCTTTGGTTTGGGGCTGGATCGCCGATAAATCCGGTAAAAGAATGCTATTAGTGCGGATTGCCACATGGATGGAGGCATGTATATGGTTGGCTATTTTTATAATTCCTAATACCTTTCAGTCCGTCGCTTTACTGATGCTTATTTTTAGTTTTTTCCAAAACGCTATTTTAGCTCAATTTGAAGGAGTAACTTTATTTTGGTTAGGAGACCAAAGGGCGAAACTTTATGGCAAGATTCGAAAATGGGGATCAGTTGGGTTTATTGTAGGTGTATTTACAATAGGGGCAATTTTAGAAATCATTCCGATTTCAATGTTGCCTATATTATTGCTTATCATTGCCTCATTAGCATTTATTTGGGCATTTACGATACGTGAACCAGAAGGGGCCCCAACTTCACAAAAGCATTTAGAACCTTTATTGCCCGTGCTGAAACGTCCTGAAGTTGCTGCTTTTTTCACAATTGAGTTTATTCTTCTTTTTTCACATGCACCTTTTTATAGCTTCTATAGCAATTTTCTGAAATCGTTAAATTTTAGTACGACGGAAATTGGTTTTTTATGGGCTATGGGCGTGGTTTCTGAAATTGTGATGTTTGCATATGCAACTACGTTTTTTAAATATTTTTCTTGGCGTAGCCTTGTAGCAGTATGTTTGATTTTGACAAGTATACGCTGGTTATTAGTTGCTATTTTCTCTCACTATTTCATAGGTCAGTTATTTGCACAGTGCCTACACGCTTTTAGTTTTGGCTTATTTCATCTCATCGCAATGAGGCTTATCTTTCAAAACTTTTCAATAGGGCAACAAGGTCGAGGTCAGGCTTTTTATAGCACCATGTGGGGGCTTGGAGTGGCGTTTGGGAGCATTTTGGCTGGTCATTACTGGAAAATTCTTACGGGCGAGCATATTTTTATGATCGCTGCTTTAGTGGTTCTATTTGGTATGTGCTTTGTCTATTGGTTACCTAAACAAATCGAAAAGTCAGTTTCTTAGATTAAATAGTGATAAAAATTGTTAGGAATACAGAGTTAAAGATAGAAATTGTTTGATGAGAAGTATCGGTTCGTTACGGTTGAAAAATATTGTTTTTATATGGTTATGAAACAATGTTTTTCTAAAAAAATGTGCTAACTTAAACCCATGCGTTTAATGATTAATAAATCTATGAAAAATATTTATATTATGGGATTATTATTGGCTTGTTCTGGTTTTGCTATGGCTGAGACAGTGACTCAACAGCCAACAGAACAACCTGTTCGCACTGCAAGTAATCCTAATGCTATACGTATTGTTACGCGTCCTGAAATTATGGGATTATGGGGAATGGAGATTCCAAATAATAAAAAATGTGTAGAGTATTATAATTTCCGCAGTAGTAACGATGTGGTGATTAAAAGTGGTGAAGAGTGGTCATACGGTATTTATGAATATCAGCCATCTGATGACCCTAAAGAGCAGCTATCGGCTTTAGTAATGCAAATTAAGTTTGATAATAATAAAGTAGATTGTTCTGGTCAGAAGCAAGATCAGACAGGTGATATTTCTCAATATTTCGTGCAATGGAAAAATGACCATACTATTAATTTCTGCTCAACGGCTAAGGGTGAGCAATGTTTCGCAACTTTACGCCGTATGTTGCCATAAACAAGTAGATATAAAAAAGCCTCTTATTTAAGAGGCTTTTTTATATGAAGCAGATTAAGCAGTTTCAGCTTTCTTTTCTTCTTCCACTTGCTTTAACAAGTGTTTTTCAAGGTAATGGATGTCCATTGCTTGAGAACAGAAGTTTTTATCCTGCAAAATAAGATCTTTATGTAAAGGAATATTGGTTTTAATTCCTGTAAGAATCATTTCATCTAACGCTTGACGCATGCGGGCAAGTGAAGTTTCACGATCTTTACCATGAGCAATCAATTTTGCAATCATTGAATCGTAATATGGCGGAATGCTATATCCAGGATAGATATGAGAATCTAAACGAATACCCGCACCACCTGGTGCATAGAAACTTTCAATTTTACCTGGTGAAGGTAAGAATGTTGTTGGATCTTCGGCATTGATACGACATTCAATGGCATGACCACGAACTTCAATATCTTCTTGTTGAAGCTCTAAGCCTAAACCAGCTGCAATACGTAATTGCTGTTCAATAATGTCAACCCCAGTTACCATTTCAGTTACAGGGTGCTCAACCTGAACACGAGTATTCATTTCAATGAAGAAGAATTCACCATCTTCAAATAAGAATTCAAACGTACCAGCACCACGATATTGCATTAACTGACATGCGTGTACACAGGCTTGTAAAATATCAGCACGTGCTTGTTCCGGTAGATTTGGAGCAGGAGCTTCTTCTAACACTTTTTGGTGACGACGTTGTAATGAACAGTCACGGTCATATAAATGAATCGCGTGGCCATTACCATCACCCAAAACTTGAACTTCGACATGGCGAGGTTTTTGTAAGAAGCGTTCCATATACACGGTATCATCGCCGAACCACATTTCTGCATCACGTTGAGCCGCTTGAACTGACTCAAGTAGTGTGTCTACACGTTCAACAATACGCATACCACGGCCACCACCACCAGCTGCCGCTTTAACAATAAGCGGGAAACCGATTTCTTTCGCTTCAGCTAATGCGTTATGGATAGTTACAGCATGGTCGCAGCCAGGTACCGTAGGTACGCCAGCTTTTTTCATTGCAACAATTGCAGAAACCTTGTTACCCATTAAACGAATATGTTCTGGGCGAGGGCCAATAAATGTGAAACCTGAGCTTTCTACAATTTCAGCAAACTCGGCATTTTCCGAAAGGAAGCCATAACCTGGATGAATTGCATCGGCACCAGTAATTTCTGCAGCAGTAATAATTGCCGGGATGTTTAAATAGCTATCACTACTTGCACCCGGACCAATACATACTGCTTCATCAACGAAACGTAAATGCATCAAATCTTTATCGGCATCTGAATAGATACCAACAGTTTTGATTCCTAATGTTTTGCAAGCCCGGGTAATTCGTAAAGCGATTTCACCACGGTTTGCAATTAAAACTTTTTGCAACATAGATGTCCCCGGGGTATTACGCGCGATAACGGAATAAAGGTTGACCGAATTGGATCACTTCACCATTTTTCACTAAAATTTCTTCAATCACACCGCTTTGAGTTGCTTCAATCGGGTTCATGATTTTCATTGCTTCAATAATACCCAAAGTCTCACCAGCAGATACTGTTTGACCTACTTTAACAAATGGTGCTTCGCCTGGGCTTGGAGCAGCATAGAACACACCAACCATAGGAGAAGTTTCAACTGCTCCACGTGGTGTTTTTGCAACAGGTGCTTCAGCAACAGGAGCTGCCGGAAGTGCTACACCAGCCGCAGCAACGACAGGATTGCGACGAGTTAAAGCGATCGATTGATCACCTTCTTTAACTTCAATCGCTTGCAAGTCAGACTCAATCATTAAATCGATGAGTTTCTTAATTTTGCGGATATCCATGGGCGACTATTCCTGAACTAGTTTGGGTTAGATGGTTGAATTTTTTCAATAGCGTAATCGAGTGCAAAGCTATAACCTTTTGCGCCTAGACCACAAATCACGCCAATTGCTTTGTCTGATAAATAAGAGTGATGTCTGAAAGTTTCACGTGCGTGAACATTTGATAAATGTACTTCAATAAAGGGAATGGCAACGCCAAGTAAGGCATCGCGTAAAGCAACTGAAGTGTGAGTGAGGGCAGCAGGGTTAATAATAATCAGTTTTACGCCTTCTGTTTGTGCCTGATGAATACGGTCAACAATGGCACCTTCCCAGTTGCTTTGAAAAGTATCTAGTGTAATTGAGGCTTGTTCAGCTTGAGCAATAAGTTGTTGGTTGATATTGTCTAGGGTAAGATGACCATATACTTCTGGTTCGCGTTTTCCCAGCAAATTCAAATTCGGTCCATGAATTACCAAAATGGTCGAACTCATTCAGATTGCTCCAGCTCTAAAGTTGCAAATAATCTTTGCAAGATGTCTGCAAAGTTTGCTTATTATGGCATATGTTTCTACAAGTTTTTTATAATTTCTTTTAATTGTCGCAGAAAGGGTACACCAAATTCGGCTTATATATTGTAAATTTTGCGACGAATTAGCAATGTTAAAAAATGACAAAATTTCAAGTAATTTAACGGAGCTTATTTTAAACCGAATTGACAAAAACAGTTCATGTATTTTGTGTAACGGGGGTATAAGCATCTTCAATCGTTAACATTTCATTCCAGCGTGTTAGGTAATTTTTTGAGCGATGACATTGTTTCATTTGCCAAGATGGATTACGTGAGTGATATCCAACTTGTAAATAGTGGCTACCAAAGCGCTTACGGACTGTACCTAAAGTTTCCATCAATTGTCGTCTTTGATGAATAAGTTCCAGAGGCTGCCATAAATCATCAATATGTTGCTGACGTGCGTGTAGAGCACAAAATAATACTCCAATTTTTATGTAACTTTTATTTTCTTTATATAAAACATCAATTTGCTGCATAGCTGCTTTAGTAAGTATGCATAAATCATCTGTTGCATAATGAAGACCAATTGCTTGAGATGTGGCTTTTTTATAGGGCGGTTTGTCGGTTTTTTCATAAAGCATAACTTGAACACAGGCACAAAGTTGTTCTTGTTTCATTAAACGGCGATGTGCCCGGTTAAGGTGAAAGATAAGTGCTTGTTTAATAATCTCAATACTGGATAAAGCTTGAGCAAAACTTCGTGATGCTAAAATCCGTTTCGTTGGAATAGCTGGATCATCAAGTTCAATACATGATTGGCCTTTTAGCTCACGAATAGTGCGTGCCATGACCACAGAAAATGCCTTTGCCATATGGTGTTCATTGGCAAAAGTTAAGTCTAGGCATGTGTACACCTCATAACTTTGTAGCTGTTTGACTAATTGATAGCCGATTCCCCATACCTCTTTGACTGATGTCTGTTGCATGAGGTCTTCCATAATTAATGGATCTAAGGTGATGAAATTACATACTCCTTTAAAACTTTTAATTTTCTTAGCATAGTGATTGGCAAGTTTTGCTTGTGTCTTTGAATATCCAATTCCAATGCAACAAGGTAAGCCTAACCATTTTAGGAGAGTGCTTCTCACTTTATTGCAGTAGTCAGAGATATCGATAGATTGGAGGTAAGGGGTGAGATGAATAAAGCATTCATCTATAGAGTAGGCTTCTAAATCATCTGGAGAGAAAAACTCACCGAGAACAGCAAAAAAACGGCGGGACATCTCGGCATATAAAGTGTAGTTGCTTGAATAGACTTGAACGCCTGCTTGTAAAGCATCTTTTTCAATTTGGAACCAAGGTACTCCCATTTTTATTCCTAAAAGTTTTGCCTCTTCACTACGTGAGACCACACATCCATCGTTATTAGATAAAACAACTACAGGTTTATCATTGAGTTTAGGGTTGAAAAGACGCTCACAGCTGACATAGCAATTATTAATATCAACCAGTGCATAAACTTCACGGTGTGAGATATCTTTCATGATTTCATTCCCTTACTCATTAACTGAAATCTGCATTTTGAATTTGTAACATAATCAAGTTAACAAAATTACGGGCTGATATCTAGGGGAGTTTCAGTTGTTCGTCGAAATTATAGATAGGAGATAAAATCTATGAAATGTCAGTTATTGATATGGAAATGTCTGAAAATGATAAGTTTTAATTGGTTATGATCGGAAACATAAGAGCTATATTTAATCGATGAGTTGAGTCTTTTAAATGTAGTAATGCGTATAACGCATTTGTCTTATGGGTCTTTCAAGCTGTCTTTGTTAATAAAGACAGCTTTTTTTTATAATGTGTTTAAGTATTTTTTAGAGTTTGGCTTGATTGTAGCACTCGAGATTAATGCATTGTGCACTCAGTTCTATGATTTGATCAGGGGCTAATTGAAGTTTTTCCCATTTTTGCATTTGCTGAAATAACCAATGGAAATCTTCAGGTTGGGGAGCCGCATTTTCTTTAACCAAGTACTTTACAATATTTTGAATCATATAATATTTATCGACATGTACTTCTTCAGAACAGTGAAATCGGACAATCCCAAACTCGACCAATAACTTTAAGACAGGTGCAAAATCTTTTAAATTACTCAATTCTTTTTGAGCTTTCATAATTGCCGTTGTAAGGGCAACTAAGGTTTGAGGATGTTGTTCAGCCCATTCTTGAGTTACTGCGAGAACTTTATCTGCCACATTGGGAATAATGTCTTGACTTGAGCAGACGATTTTACTTAAGCCTAAAAGTTCTCCTTGAGTATTCCAAGGCTCTCCCACACAAAAACCATCAATCACATGGTTATCTAAAGCTTCGACCATATACGGTGGCGGAAGTGCTTTGAGTTTGAGCATTTGAGCTATTCTAGAGTCTGCCAACGCAAGCCATTCTCTTAAACAATAATGATGGATTGAATGTTTAAATACATGGGCTAGAGAAAGAGTATGATCTTGCTCAATGTATTGAGTAACTTTTTGGGCGGTAGTTTGTGCATTATCGTTTTCTTGAATAGCCAATTGATGAATTAATTTTTGGCTTAAGCTGATAAAAGCACGGTTTTTACTTAAAACGAGCGGGGTTTGCAGTGCAATACCAATTTGATCTGCACCCATTGCTGCTGCAGGGAGCATTGCAGATAAACAATGTGCAGCATCTAATAAACCAAAAGCTAAACGGTCGCGTAGACTTGCCCATGATGCTTCTTTGACTAAAGTAACATCTAAATCGACTTCTTCGAAGAAACCTTGCTGCTTTGCCCAAAGTAAAGCGATGCAATCAAGTAAAGGAATATAGCCGAGTTGCAATTGAGTCTTTTCTAATTTGCTCATTTATTCATCCTTTAGTTGATCATTTAGTAATTTTTGAGCGTCAAGTAAACGCCGTGCCATTTCTCCAATCGTTATACGGTGACTCATGGCATTTTTTCTGAGTAATTGAAAAGCTGTGTCTTCAGGTAAGCCATGCAGTTGCATGAGTAGCACTTTGGCCTTTTCAACATCTTTACGATCGGCCAGTTTGGTTTGAGCTTCTTTTAAGTCACCTTCGAGCTTTTTATGTTTTTTATATTGCTCAATTGAAATCTCTAAAATGGTATGTAAGCGGGCGGGGTCTATGCCATCTACAATATAAGCCGTTACGCCTGCATCTATAGCTTGTTTGATGGTGTCTTTATCTGAATTTTTAGTGAATAGAACAGTTGGTAGGTCATAGCTACTCACACAACTTTCAATAATGTCACGATGGGGATGATCCATATCGAGCAAGATGACATCGGCTTGTAAATCTTCAAGACGAAAAATATTTAAGTGGTCCAAAGTAAGGCAGGCAACCACTTCAAAGTCATTTTCAAGCAGACTATTTTTTATATAGTCGGCCCGCGCATGATCATCATCGATAAGAGCTATTTTGAGTTTTGGCATAAGTTCAGAAAATCAGGCTAAGAAAATGCGCCAATTCGACGCGTTTTTTGTTATCAATTTTTAAGCAAGATTAGTGCCATCCAAAATTAAACAAAAAATTAGGCATGAGTGGTCCTTTACTATGCTAATGCATTGTTTTGATCAATATTGGTGCAAAAAAGCGATTCATTTTGTGGCAAGACTTATTTTTGTTTAAACCATATAGACGAGCAGCAATAGTGCAGGGAAAATTAAATATTCTTTTTGGATAAAAATGGGTTTTGTATTAAGTATTTGAAAATAAAAATAAAAAATTATTAATATTAATTTTAAAAAGAATTGGCATGCAAAATGCTTAGTTAATTACAGGTCGAAGACGACCATAAGTTTTAAAGACGGCCAACGATGTCCGTTCTGATCGAATTTGTGAGTGCAACTGTACACACAGAAAATTTACGTTCAGTCGGAGTGAAGGTTATGTCTTTATTTTTATTGCATAAAAAAGTTACATCTGAATTAACTAATTTTTCAGTTTCAGCGATGCGAGCTTTCCGTATGAGGGGGCTCGCTTTTTTTATTTGTTTTTATGACTTTGCTATGCATTGGGTGTCGTCAACGAGTGGAAAAAATGGGTTCCAAGCAGCTATACGCTTTGTGATGTTGATACGTTTCTCGGTAGAGCACAAGGCAAAACAACAATGTCTATTTGAGAACGCAAGAACGCAGCTTAAAAGCAACGTGATTTGAGGAGAAACACTATGAAATTGGTAATGATTGGTCATGGTATGGTGGGCCACAAATTCATCGAAGCCATTTTAGAAAAAGCAGATGATGAACTGGAAATCACGATTCTTGCAGAAGAACCTCGTATCGCATATGACCGCGTGCATTTGACTGAATACTTCTCAGGGAAATCGGCAAAAGATTTATCTTTAGCACGCTTTGATTTTGCTGATGCGTATGGCATTGACCTGCGTTTAAATACTAAAGCAGTGGCGATTGATACAGCTGCACAAACCGTAACAACCAATCATGGTGATGTGATTAGCTATGACAAGTTGGTGCTGGCGACCGGTTCATATGCATTTGTTCCGCCAATTCCGGGTAATGACCGCGAGAACTGTTTTGTTTACCGTACCATTGAAGATCTAGATGCCATTCGTGCAGCAAGTTTAAAGGCTAAAACAGGCGTAGTAATTGGCGGTGGTTTACTTGGACTTGAGGCAGCCAAAGCATTACGTGATTTAGATTTAGAAACACACGTTGTTGAGTTTGCACCACGTTTGATGGCAGTTCAAATTGATGACTTAGGGGGCAAGGTTTTACGCCGTAAAATTGAAGATTTAGGTGTAAAAGTCCATACACAAAAAGCGACTCAGTCTATTGAGTCTGGGGTAAATACCACTCATGTGATGAAGTTTGCCGACGGTAGTGAACTCGAAACTGATGTGATCTTATTCTCTGCGGGGATCCGCCCACGGGATGAATTAGCGCGTAATAGCGGACTTGCGATTGGTGAGCGTGGCGGTATTGTAATTAATGATTATTGCCAAACATCAGATCAAAACATTTATGCCATTGGTGAATGTGCGCTTTGGCAAAATAAAATTTATGGCTTGGTTGCACCGGGCTATGACATGGCGCGTATTGCAGCAAAACACATTTTAGATGAAGAGTGTCATTGCTTCGCTGGCGCAGACATGAGCACCAAGTTGAAGTTGATGGGCGTTGATGTTGCTTCTGTTGGTGATGCACATGCCATGACCCCAGGTGCATTAAGCTATTTCTATGCAGATGAACATGCACTGGTTTATAAAAAGATTGTTGTAAATGCCGACAAAACCAAATTGCTTGGCGCGGTTTTAGTGGGTGATGCCAAAGAATACAACGACCTTTTACAAATGATGTTGAATGGTCTGGCTTTACCGGAAGTGCCTGAAAGTTTAATCATGCCGGGTTTTGAGCAATCAGCAGCAAAATCTGGTGGCAGCGGAGTCGATTTGCTGCCAGACAGCGCGACTATTTGTTCATGTAACAACGTATCAAAAGCAGACATCTGCCAAGCAATTAGTGATGGTTCGACCTCTTTAGGTGCATTAAAGAAATGCACCAAAGCAGCAACAGCATGTGGTGGTTGTGCACCATTAGTGACTCAAGTATTGAAGTCAGAGTTACAACGTCAAGGTGTGACTGTTAACAATCACATTTGCGAACACTTCCCGTACTCGCGTCAAGAGTTGTATCACTTGGTTCGTGTCAATGAAATCAAGACATTTGATGATTTGATTCATCAACATGGTCATGGTTTAGGTTGTGATATTTGTAAACCGGCGGCAGCAAATATTTTGGCCTCTTGCTGGAATGATTTCGTACTTAAGCCAAGTCATGCAGGCCTGCAAGACAGTAACGACTACTACCTAGGTAACATTCAAAAAGATGGCTCTTACTCAATTGTACCGCGTATGGCAGGCGGGGAAGTCACTCCGGATGGCTTAATTGCGATTGGTCAAATTGCGAAGAAATATAACTTGTACACCAAAATTACTGGTGGTCAACGTGTTGATATGTTTGGTGCGCAAGTTCATGAACTTCCATTTATTTGGGAAGAGTTAAATGCTGCGGGCTTCGAGTCTGGTCATGCCTATGGTAAGTCGTTACGTACAGTGAAATCTTGTGTGGGTAGCACTTGGTGCCGTTACGGGGTAGATAACTCGGTTGGTTTAGCGATTGAACTTGAAAACCGCTACAAAGGTTTGCGTTCACCGCATAAATTGAAAATGGCAGTGTCTGGCTGTACACGTGAGTGTGCGGAAGCGCAAGGTAAAGATGTAGGCGTGATTGCCACTGAAAAGGGTTGGAACCTTTATGTATGTGGTAACGGTGGTATGAAACCACGTCATGCAGAATTACTCGCATCTGACCTCGATAAAGAAACACTCATTCGTTATATCGACCGTTTCTTTATGTTCTACATTCAAACGGCAGACCGTTTACAACGTACCAGTGTATGGCGTGACAACATGGAAGGCGGTCTAGACTACCTTAAATCTGTGATCGTTGATGATTCTCTTGGTTTAGCTGCCGAGCTTGAGCGCCGTATGGAACACATTATTGGTACATATCAAGACGAGTGGCGTACAGCTGTCGAAAACCCAGAAGTTCGTAAACGCTTCCAGACCTATATCAATGCAGGAGCGAATGAACAAGCTGATCCGCACATTCAATTTACAACTGAACGTGGTCAAATCCGCCCATTAACTGAAGCTGAACGTTCAGAAGACCGCATTCCAATGGTTGAAGCATAAAGGAGAACTTATATGAATATTGTACAAGACAAAAATATGCTTCCTGATGATCAATGGATTGACGTTTGTGCCCTCGATGATTTAACCCCAAACACGGGTGCAGGAGCGCTAGTGGGCGGTCAAGCGGTTGCAATCTTCCGTGTGGGGCATGAAAAACGTGTTTATGTACTGAGCAATAAAGATCCGTTTAGCCAAGCGAATGTGATGAGCCGCGGGATTATTGGTGATTTACAAGGCGAACGCGTCGTTGCATCACCAATTTATAAACAACATTTCAGTTTAGCTACGGGCCGTTGTTTAGAAGATAAAGACCAAAAATTGGCGGTTTATCCGAGCAAAATTGTTGATGGTCGTGTTTGGGTCAATGCGGTGCCGCAAAAAACTTATATTACCAATACAGGTGTATCACAAGACAAACTTAGACTGGTGCTGATCGGGAATGGTTTGGCAGGGATGCGTTGTCTGGAAGATTTGCTTGATATGGCCCCAGACCGTTATGAAGTTACGGTGATTGGTGAAGAACCATGGGGTAACTATAACCGTATTATGTTGTCTCCGGTTTTATCGGGTGAGAAAACCATTGAAGACATTATGTTGCATCCACCGAAGTGGTACGACGATAAAGGCATTAAATTTATTGCTGGTGATAAAGCCGTAAAAATTGATCGTCCGCGTAAAGTGGTTTACACCGAAAAAGGCCAGACAGTTGATTATGACCGTTTGATTCTGGCAACAGGCTCGGCACCATTTATTCCACCAGTTCAAGGTGTTGACCTAAAAGGGGTGTTAACTTTCCGCGATATTTATGATGTTAACACCATGATTGAATACTGTGGTTCAAAAACTAATGCAGTCGTGATTGGCGGCGGTTTGCTGGGTTTAGAAGCTGCCTATGGTTTAAAGCAACGTGGTATGAACGTCACGGTATTGCATTTAATGGACCGTATTATGGAACGCCAACTTGATGGGCGTGCGAGTCAATTACTTCGTCATAGTATTGAGCAAAAAGGCATTCAAATTATTACCGAAGCCAATACCGAAGCGTTAATCGGTGATGAAAATGGTCATGTCAAACAAATCCGTTTGAAAGATGGCACAGTGTTAGATGCTGACCTTGTGGTGTTTGCTGTAGGTATCCGTCCGAATATTGCTTTGGCGCAAAGTGCTGGTCTACGTTGCAATCGAGGGGTGTTGGTGAATGACACCATGCAAACATTTGACCCAAGTATTTATGCGGTGGGTGAGTGTATCGAACATCGTGGACAGACCTTTGGTTTAGTTGAGCCACTATGGGGGCAAGCTTTTATTTGCGCGACCCATTTAGCAGAGCACGGCAGCTTAACTTTTAAAGCACCGACCGTACCGACTCAGTTAAAAGTCAGTGGAGTCGATGTATTCTCGGCGGGCAATTTTGAACCGAAAGATGATTATGAAGACATTATTCTGAACGATGAAAAACGCCAGATTTATAAACGCATTATCATTCAAAACGATCGGGTAATCGGTGCAGTACTGTTCGGTGATACTGAAGATGGCATGTGGTATGCAGAGTTAATTGCAGATCAAACTCCTGTTTCTTCATTTAGAAATAAGCTGCTATTTGGTCGAGATTTTGCATTAAAAAATGCAGGCTAAATAGGGAAAGGAGCAGTTATGAATAGTATTCCAAGCGTTGAAATCGATAGCTCCGACCATGTTGCAAAAACAACTAAAACAACATGTCCATATTGCGGTGTAGGTTGTGGTGTTAGTGTAAACGTTCAACAAAAACCTCAAGGACCTGTGGTGCAAGTTGAGGGGGATGCTGAGCATCCTTCCAACTTTGGGCGCTTATGCATTAAAGGTAGCCGACTTGCGGATACTTTGGGGTTAGAAACACGTCTACTTCAACCGATGTTTGGTCGTAAGCCACTTCGGACTGTAACCACATGGGATGCAGCAATCAATAAAATTGCCGATAAATTCCAGTCTTGTATCGACAAATATGGTCGTGACAGCATTGCATTTTATGTTTCAGGTCAGCTTTTGACTGAAGACTATTATGTGGTGAACAAGTTTGTAAAAGGCTATTTGGGCACTGCAAATATCGATACCAACTCACGCCTTTGCATGTCATCTGCAGTGGCAGGTCACAAACGTAGTTTCGGTGAAGATATTGTGCCTGCAAGTTATGAAGATTTTGAACATGCAGATATGGTGGTTTTGGTTGGTTCCAATACCGCATGGTGCCATCCTGTGCTGTATCAGCGGATTATGCAGGCTAAAAGCCACAATCCAGATATGTTTGTTGTGGTGATTGACCCACGTTTTACCAGTACTTGTGAGCAAGCGGATTTACATTTACCGATTTTACCGGGCCAAGATGTCGCATTGTTTAACGGACTATTCCAATATCTATATCAAAATGGTCATGCCGATCAGGCCTTTGTGGATGCCTATACTGAAGGTTTGCAAGAGGTTTTGGCAAGCAGCGAGCCAGAAGCTAATGTGGAATATGTGGCAAAGCGTACAGGAATTGCACTCGATAAGATGCAACAGTTCTTTAAGAAATTTGCGCAGACTGAAAAGGTAATCACGCTATTTTCAATGGGTGTGAACCAATCAAGTCAGGGTGTGAATAAGGCCAACAGCATTATTAATTGCCACTTACTAACAGGTAAAATTGGAAAGCTCGGTGCTGCACCATTTTCAATGACAGGCCAGCCCAATGCTATGGGTGGTCGAGAAGTGGGTGGCTTAGCCAACATGCTAGCGGCACACATGGACTTAGATAGCCCTTTACATCAAAAAGTAGTGCAAACCTTTTGGGACAGCCCATTTATTGCAACTCAAGCTGGCTTAAAAGCTGTTGATTTGTTCCGTGCTGTTGAAGCTGGAAAAATTAAAGCCATCTGGATTATGGCAACCAATCCGGTGGTAAGTTTACCAGATGCCGATCAGGTGAAACGTGCTTTAGAGAAATGCGAATTGGTCGTTGTGTCAGATATCTGTGCCGATACGGATACTACGGCTTACGCTGATGTGTTACTTCCAGCTTTAGGTTGGGGTGAAAAGGACGGTACAGTAACCAACTCCGAACGCCGTATTTCACGTCAACGTGCTTTTTTACCTGCGCCGGGTGAAGCAAAGGCGGATTGGTGGTCAGTGAGTCAAGTTGCGAAAAAATTAGGCTTTAAAGGTTTTGACTTTAATAGTGCTGTTGATATTTTTAATGAACATGCGGCTTTGTCAGCACAAGATAATGCGGACATTGAAGCACGTGAGCAAACTTATACGTTCCGTTATTTCAACTTAAAAGGTTTAATGAACCTAAGTACTGCTGAGTATGATGCTCTACAACCAGTGCAATGGCCAGTATGGGATAAAAAACAAGACGCTAAAGCCGTTCAACAACTGTTTGGCAAGGGCCAGTTTAGCCATAAAAATGCTAAGGCAAAATTGATTCCGACTGTTGCTATTAATCCGGTACATGCAATTTCAGAAGATTATCCGCTCATTTTGAATACGGGGCGTATTCGTGATCAATGGCATACCATGACCCGTACTGGTTTGTCGCCAAATTTAACCAGTCACCGTGCTGAACCATTCTGTGAGATTCATCCAAGTGATGCATTGAAGTTTGGTGTACGTGATCAAGGTTTGGTAGAAGTTCGTTCGAAATGGGGCAGTTGTGTACTGCGCGTGACATTCTCATCAGGTGTCCGTCGTGGGCAAATTTTTGCACCGATTCACTGGACTGAACAGGTCGCATCCGACGCCCGTATTGGTAAAGTCGTGAATCCGGAAGTTGATGCAATTTCAGGTGAGCCCGAGTTCAAACATACGCCTGTAACTATTCAGCCGTTCTATACCACTTGGCAAGGCGTGCTCTATATTCGTGAAGGATACGATTCGCACATTCAAGAATCGCTACATCACTGTGCATGGTGGACTAAAGTCAAAATGGTGAAAACCAATCGCTATGAACTTGCAGACCGCCAAACTTTTCATGATACTCAAAAGAATCTGAAAAGATTTTTGCCATTTGCTGATGAAACCTTTGAATGGTTAAGCATAGAAGATATTTCTTCACAGCTGAGCCATAGCGTTATTTTGAAAGATGGCATTGTAATTGCAAGTCTATATATTGCACCGCCAGATTTATTGCCAGACCGTGACTGGGTAGCAAGTCTGTTTAAACGAGAACGTTTGAGCGCCTTGCACCGTAAAGCTTTACTAGCAGGTATGCCAATGTCGGCTACCAATAATGATGGGCCTTTGGTGTGTAGTTGTTTTAAAGTAGGTAAGAATAAAATTATCGAAGCAATAAAAACACAAAACATTACCCATGAAAAACAGGTCACTGCTTGTTTAAAAGCTGGTGGCAATTGTGGATCATGTTTACCTGAAATCCGTGGCTTAATTAAAGCTTGCCAGCAAGAGGTAGAAGTGTGAATAAGGGATATCCCATAACTGATCTGGTCATTCTGGCGGGTGGACAAGCCCGCCGTATGAATGGTTTAAATAAGCTGTTGCAGCAATTCGATGGCGATACGCAACTTCTTAAGATTCACCAAAAGCTAAAATCTTCAGTATCTGAAATTTGGGTGAATAGTCATCGAGACTATTCAATCTATCAAAGTATTGTGCCAGATATTAAATGTTTTCAAGATGATGCTTCTGGTTTTTTTGGTCCGCTTATGGGGATGAAAAGCACATGGTCTCATGTACGAGCAGATTATGTTTTGTTTATTCCTTGTGATGTGACCTACATACCTACGCAAGTCGTTGCGAAATTACACAGCGCACTTCGCAAAAATAAACAGGCTCAGGCAGCTTACGTTTCAATTAACGGAGATGCTTTATACCCATTTTGTTTGTTAAAACGTGAAAGTCTAGAAGTTTTAGAGCAGCAAATTGATAAGCAACAATTGAGTTTAAAAAATTGCTTTAAACTTTTACATGCACAAGTAGCCATTTTTCAAAAGCAGAACTTATTTTTCCATAGCATTAATTCTTTAGATGAACTTCAACAATACAAACAAATTAAAGCATTTAAAGAGATTTTTTCGACAAATTAGAACTTCAATCATATCGATTTAAAATTTACATTGATAATCTGAAATCATTTTTTAAATTTTGAGTTATTGACTGTTTAGAATTTAAGTTCTATTTTGGAACTTGTTATTTTCATTCTAGCCAGATGTATAAAAATAAACGGAGCCAGAAAAATGATGGACGCAGCTCAGCAAAGTAAAACAGATGTGACCGCATGTATTTTATGTTCAAGAAACTGCGGTTTGAGCGTAGAAATTAAAGATAACCAATTTGTCAAAATTAAAGGTAATCCTGAGCATCCATTTTCTCAAGGTTACATTTGCCAAAAAGCCGCAAGATTACAGCATTACCAGAAACATGCAGACCGTTTGACCGCACCTTTAAAACGCCAACCAGATGGTTCATTTCAAGAAATTAGTTGGGATGTAGCGATACAAGAAATTGCCGATCAATTGGTTCAGATTAGAGATAAATTTGGCGGCACTGCTTTTGCTTCGGTTGGGGGCGGTGGACAGGGTAACCACCTCGGTGCAGCTTATGGCCGACAACTTTTATTGGCTATGAAAAGTTATTATGCATATAACTCACTTGCCCAAGAAAAAACAGGTGATTTTTGGCTCAATGGCCGCCTGTTCGGTAGTCAGGCCTGCCATACTACAGAAGATGTTGAACATGCAGATTACGTACTTTTTATTGGAACGAACCCGTTTCAGGCACATGGTATTCCCAACGCACGAGACACGCTAAAACATATTAAGAAAGATCCGAACCGAACCATGGTAGTGTTCGACCCGCGTGTTACCGAAACGGCAAAACAAGCAGACATTCACGTGCAGCTAAAACCGGGAACAGATGCTTTTTTAATGTCAGCCATGATTGCGATCATTATTAAAGAAAAGCTTTATGATGCAGCATTTATTGAGCAGCACACACATGGGTTTGAAGAAGTAAAAGCTGCATTTAACCATGTCCCGATTGAAGACTATATTGCTAAAGCTGATGTACCTATCGATTTGATTTATCAAGTGGTTCGAGATTTTGCCAAGGCAAAAAGAGGCTGTGTACGTATCGATTTAGGTATTCAACATACTTTGAATACAACATTAAATGGTTATTTAGAAAAGCTTTTATACTTACTGACAGGAAACTTTGGAAAACAGGGTACCAATAATTTGCATACCATGTTTATTCCAATTTTGACCGATACGGATGAAAGAAAACCAAAATATCGACGTAGCGTTTATCATAAAATGTTCCCGATTTCCGGGTTTTTTCCGCCTAATATTTTACCCGATGAAATCCTAAAAGCAGGGGAAAAGCGAATTCGTGCTGTGTTTGTAGATAGTTGTAATCCACTATTAACTTACCCTGACACACCTGCCTTTGAGGAAGCCTTTAAAGCCTTAGATTTGCTGGTGGTAGTTGATGTTGCGATGACAGAAACCGCGAGACTCGCCGACTATATTTTGCCTGCTCATACTCAGTTTGAAAAATGGGAATTTACTGGTTTTAACTTGGAATTTCCTAAGAATGGTTTTCACCTGCGTCATCCCGTATTGGCTGCTCAAGCAAACACTTTACCGGAAGCCGAAATTTATACTCGATTACTGGAAGCTATGAATGCTATTCCGAAGAATTTTCCAATTCTAGAAAAAATAGCTGCGGTCGACTCGAAAAAAACAGCCTATTTACCCTACTTGTCGGCGCTAGGACTTACCTTGGCACGCCATAAAAAATATATCCCTTTTGCTGCCTCTATCATTTATCGAACTCTTGGCAAACGACTTGGAAATTCAGCAGATTCAGTTGCTTTTTTATTGCCGCTCTCTATTCAATATGCTGTTTTACATACCAAAGCGGTACGCCGTGCGGGTTATAAAGGTAATCCATTAACACAAGGTGTCAAACTATTTGAGCAGATATTAAAGCAACGTTCAGGTATGGTTTTATCGCAACATGAATATGACGAAGTCTGGAAACTGGTAGCTTATAAAGATAAGAAAATACGTCTTGCAATTCCCGAGATGTTAAGTGAACTCGCAAGCTTGAAAAGCCATAACGTTAATGTTGAAGAGTTTCCTTTCATCCTTTTGTCAGGTGAACGCCGTAGTTACAATGCCAACCAAATTTACCGTGACCCTGCTTGGCGAAAAGTAGATGCAGAAGGTGCACTGCGTATTCATCCTGAAGATGCAAGACACTTAAATGTAGATGCAGGAGGGCAGCTTAAATGTATCTCAGCGCATGGAGAAATTCAGGTAGCTATTGAGTTGGATGATGGGATGAGAAGAGGTGTCGTATCACTTCCACATGGCTATGGTATGCGATTTCAAAATGGTGAACCAATTGGACCACAATTAAACTTACTTATTTCTGCTGAACATTGTGATCCATTGTCGAAAACGCCGTACCATAAATATGTACCCATCCGTTTAGAAAAGTGTTAGAAATAGAATCAAGTAAAACATAGATTTTACCGCGCTAACTCGAGATTTATTTTTAAATTGTTCTCGAGAAGGCGCGGTGAAAAACCGATAAAAAGTTAAATATTATGGAAGATAAGTAGAGCTGGAACAAATTTTGCATAAAAAGCAAAGCACTATTTAGGCGCAATTTTTTGTATTTGATTGTTCATAATCGGTGCTCGCAATATTTGAACTGTTCTCGATATGAGTGCAAATGATGAAACAATATCACTCTGAAACTGCGCCAAGCCTTCTGCAAGATCAATATGGGCGTATCAAGCGTAAGTTACGAATTTCTGTAACTGATCGCTGTAATTTTAAGTGTGTATATTGCATGCCTGAGCATCCAGAATGGTTAAATAAACAAGATTTGCTTAGTTTTGAAGCGCTCTTTCAATTTTGTCATTTTATGGTGCAGCAAGGTATCGAAAGTATTCGCATTACGGGTGGTGAACCATTAATGCGTCAAGGTATTGTTCATTTCATTCGAGATCTACAGTCTTTAAAAAGTTTAGGTTTAAAACGTATATCGATGACTACCAATGGTCATTACCTTGCTAAACATGCCAAGCAGCTAAAAGACGCTGGATTAGATGATTTAAACATTAGTTTAGATAGTTTAGATCCTGTTCAGTTTAAAGAGTTGACCAAGAAAAAATTGGAGCCTGTTTTAGAGGGGATACAAGCTGCAAAAGAAGTAGGATTACCTTTTAAAATTAACTGCGTGTTAATGAAAGATAGAAATGATGATCAAATCTTACCTATGGTGAAATGGTCAATTGCTCATCATATTCCTTTGCGTTTTATCGAGTTTATGCCGCTTGATGGTGATGCACTTTGGTCAAATAAAGATGTGGTAAGTGAGGCTGAAATTTTACAGGTATTGCAACCGTATTATTCGGTACAAGTCATCGAGCAGCTACATGAGCCAGCGCGTCAATATCTAATTAACGGTAGCTACCATTTAGGAATTATTTCCACAATTACGCATTCATTTTGCCACCAATGTGACCGTATACGGCTTACCGCAAAAGGCGAACTATATAGCTGTTTATTTGCGCCGCAAGGCTTAAATATTAAACCTCAGCTTCAAACGCTGGTAAGCAAACAACATACTCCAGAATACGGTATATATATCCAAAATTTAAAGAATTTGGTTCATCCTTATATCTGGCATAAAGCCAAAGGTTTCCATGCCTTACAACATCAACAAACCCGTAAAATCAGCATGCATATGCTTGGGGGATAAATGCAACAATCTATCCAAATTAAAGTCGAAGCATTTGGTGCAATTGAAAAATTGCTTCCTGAAAATCTTTTGCTAGTTTGTCCTAACCATAGTCTGGTTAAAGATGTATTAGATGAAATTGTTTTATTACATCCGGAATCTACAAAAGCCATGGAAAAATGTGCATGTGCGATTGGTGACAATGTCATAACCAGACAAACTGTCTTAAGTGAGCCATGCACTTTGGTTTTATTATCACCCGTTGCCGGAGGATGAGTCATGAAAGAGTTCGCAAGAATACAAGAGCAGGCTTTAAGCTTGGATACTTTTGATCCGATTCAGTCTTTTCCTGAATGTGGCGGTATCGATATTTTTATGGGTACGGTTCGTAATCACCACGAAGGTAAAGCGGTAAAGGCGCTGAAATATACATCGTATAAACCGCTTGCAGAAAAAATGATACGTGAAATTGAACTAGAAATTGAGAAAAAGTATCAGGTATCTTATGTGCGAGTGGTTCATCGAATTGGATATCTGGATGTCGGTGAAACAGCCATTATTGCGATTGCGTATGCAGCCCATCGCCGTGAAGCTTTTCAGGCATGTGAGGAAGCGGTCGAACGGGTAAAGCATGAAGTACCTGTCTTTAAAGAAGAGTTTTTTACAGATGGCACAAGTCATTATGTAGAGGGCTGTTGTATTCGTAAGGATGCACCGCACGACCACAAACATCACCATCATCATGCCGGCCATGAGCACTCACACTGAAATATGTAATACTAGGATAAATAATGAAAAACGTAGGAATGAAGCCGGAAAGTTATCGTGTTGCTGAAGCACAAGCGATTTTATATGCACCACCGCACTGTATTGAACTATTAAGACAAGGAAACACGGAAAAAGGTGATGCATTAAAAACAGCACGTGTTGCAGGAATTTTGGCAGCAAAACGAACTGATGAGCTGATTCCACTATGTCATCCACTACCGATTTATCGGGCAGATGTAGAATATGAATTGGAACATGACTTTGTAAAAATTATTGCTGTCGTTGAGACCATTGGACCAACTGGTGTAGAAATGGAAGCTTTGACGGCGGCAAGCCTTGCAGGTTTAACTATTTACGATATGTTAAAGCCTCATTGTGAACCAGAAGAACTCTGGATGGATCAATGTAAACTACTTAAGAAAAAAGGCGGAAAATCCCATTTTAAACGGGTATTGCGTCAGCCTGTTTCGGCTGCGGTTATTGTATTGTCAGATACCGTAGCAGCGGGTAGAAAGCCGGATACGGCCGGAAAATCTGTAGTTGAAACTTTAACTGAAGCTGGATTTGATCCGATCCATTACCAAATTTTGCCTGATGAAGCAGATGATCTCAAAGAATTGGTTCTAGAACTCACCAAATCGTATGCTTGTATTATGACCGTGGGTGGGACAGGAATTGGTAAGCGTGACATTACAGTTGATACGCTAGAGCCTCTTTTAGAACGTAAATTAGATGGCTTAATGGAAGCTGCTCGCTCATTTGGACAAAAACGCACGCCATACGCTGCTATGTCACGCGGAGTAGCAGGGTTTATTGACCGTTCGTTAGTAGTGACGTTACCAGGAAGCCGTGGTGGAGCAAGCGAATCAATGGCCGCTATTTTACCCGCATTAGTCCATATTTTTGATGTTTGCCGTGATTTACCACATCCAGGAGGCTATGAATAATGTCAGGTTGTGGTGCTGAGCGTGGATTAATCAGTATAGATGAAGCGCTAGATTTAGTTATTAATAAGCCTAAAAACTTAAGCTCTATTCAAAAGACTCTAACAAATAGCCTAAGTAGTTATCTTGCCAAAGATATTTACTCTGAAATTAATTTACCAAGTTTCTCTCAAAGTGCGGTAGACGGTTATGCACTTTGTAGCCATACAGAAGATTTAAATAATCAAAAGTTCCAAGTCACAGGTGAAATTCGTGCCGGAAGTGAGAGTCACGATATACTCGGTGAAGGTCAGGCGATTCGTATATTTACGGGTGGTAAAATTCCTGAAGGGACAACGCATGTAGCACGGCAAGAAATCGTATCGGTTATTTCGGCCCAAGAAATTTGTTTAACGGAACATATACGCCCTCAAGCTGATATCCGTTTTACTGGTGAAGAAATCCAGCAGGGGCAGTTGCTTGCTCAAGTAGGACAGTTTCTAAATATTGGAAGTTTGGCTGCTTTAAGTATGGCGGGAGTGCAAGAGCTTACTGTTTACTGCAGACCAAAAGTTGCAGTTTTAGTCACAGGTGATGAAGTTGCTCAAACGGCAGAAGATTTAATCGATGGAAAAGTCTTTGATGCAAATGGTCCATTACTAAAAGCTTGGTTTGAAGATTATGGTTTAGATATCGAACTCATTCATGTGGCAGATGAAGCAGAGCAGGTCACCCATTACTTTAACCAGCTAAAAGACAGCCATGATGTTGTTATAACGACTGGCGGAGTTTCGGTAGGAGACTATGACTTTGTTCGGCCCTGTGCTTTCGAAGTTGGATTTGAACAAATCTTTTGGAAAGTTAAACAAAAACCGGGTAAACCTTTATTCTTTGCCGAATACCATAATTCACAAACCCGCCATTCCTGTTATTTGTTAGGCTTACCGGGCAATCCGGCTGCGGTATATGTTGCAATGCAAGTTTATGGTAAATCTTTATTGGATGCCTTGCAGGGCAATAGACAGGGACCAGAATGGTTTACCGCAATTTTAGAGCATGATTTAAAAGAAGATGCACGTGAGCGTTTTTTACGAATGTATGCTTATTTTGATGCAGGGCAACTTAAAGTAAAAAGTTTGGCCAAGCAGCAGTCCCATATGCTGAGTAACCTTATGCAAGCCAATAGTTTAGTCCGTATTCCTGCGAATACAAAACTAGCATCAGGAACTGTGCTAAAGGGACTCTTTATTTCAAATTAACTTATAAATAAGCTGTATATAATTAATCCATACTGATGGATTAATTATATTTTATAACTATTTTTAGTGACTGTTATTTTAAAAAATAACCTTTATAAATATACTAAAAACTTATTTCTAAGCTGAATATTGCATATAACATATTAAGTGGTTTAGGGTATAAATAATAAGGCAAGTAGGCCAGTTTTATATTGAGGAAAGCATAAAGATGAAATGGGATGACATCGGTGATCAGCCTTGTTCTGTTGCCCGTATGCTATCAGTGATTGGTGATCGATGGACGATGCTAATATTACGTAATGCTTTTATGGGAATTCGTCGTTTTGATGACTTTCAAAAATCATTAGGTGTCACTCGTCATGTCCTTTCTGATCGCTTAAAACGGTTGGTTGAATACGAAATTTTAGTGAAAGCGCCTTATTTTGACCGTCAGGAACGCTTTGAATATCGTCTCACGGATAAAGGCTTTGAGCTTTATCCAATTATCTTATCTATGGCGAACTGGGCAGATAAATGGATGGACCAAGGTTTAGGTAAACCTTTGGAATATCGTCACAAAGCATGTGGACATAAATTTGAACCTGTTATGGTGTGTTCAGTATGTCGTGAACCATTACATGCAAAACAAGTTCAGGTTTCTGCTGGGCCGGGCTATTTTGCTTATATGGAACAAAAGCAAAAACAGGCTTAAACTTGTTTCTCTAATGACTCTTGTAGAAGCGCTTCTGCAAGAGTCTTATAAATATAATCATGATTTGATTGTGTAATATTAAAACGGATAAATTGACCTGCCGATTGTGCTTGGCTAAAGGCATTACCCGGGGCGAGAATCACTTGCCGATTCAGGCAAAACTGAGCAATCTTCGCTGCATCTACACCTTCCGGTAGACGACACCACACAAAAATTCCGGCCTTGGGCTCAATCCACGGTTCTATCCCAATCGATTTAAGCTTCGCGATTGTTTCTTGCATGGCTTGAGCTAAACGAACTTTTAATAAATCTAGATGCTTACGATATGAACCATCGGTTAAAGCTGTGTGTAAAATCTTGGCTGAGAGTCCATTGTGAGAAAAACTGGTGGCTATTTTTAAATCGGCAATCTGATCAATCCATTCTGGTTTCGCAACAATATAGCCGCAGCGAATAGAAGCAGAGAGCGTTTTAGAAAAACTTCCAATAAAAATCACGCGTGAAAGGTTGTCTAGGGCTGCAAGTCGTGGAGCGGGAGTATATTCAAAATCTGAGAAGATATCGTCTTCAATCACAATTAAATTAGACTGATCAATCAACTTTAATAATTGATGAGCTGTCGAGAGTGAGAGTGTTGCACCAGTTGGGTTGTGTATTCCGGAATTTGTAATATAAAGCCGAGGGTTATAGCTCTCGATAGCTTCTTTAAATGCCTCTAAGTCCGGGCCATTTGGAGTGTAGGGAATACCAACAACTTTAACTTGATGAACTTTAAGTAGAGCATGAAAGTTAAAGTAGCAAGGGTCATCAATTAGAACCACATCATCTGGTTTAAGTAAAAAACGACAAACCAGATCAATAGCTTGAGTGCCTGAATCGGTTAGAAGAACTTGATTAAGGTTTGCCTCTATACCTTTACTTTGTGCCCGTCTAGCCAGTAGATCTCTTAATGCGGGCAGCCCCAACGGTGAAGAATAACCCAATAAACTATCGTCTTCGCTACGTGTGGCTGACCTTAATGCTTTGCGGATACTTTCAAGTGGCATCCAATCATTTGGTAACCAACCACAACCGGGTTTAAACGCATTAGGTTCTGCTTCTAAAGACTGACGTGAAATCCATAACGGATCTATAGAGCGATCTAATTTGGGTCCTAATTCACTTAAGGCTAAAGGTGCAAGGGGTGCTACTACATAAAAGCCGGAACCACTACGTGATTCAATTTTACCTAGGGCAATTAATCGCTCATAAGCTTCGACAATAGTAGAAACAGAAAAACCTAAATCTTTGGCTAATTTACGTACAGAGGGAAGTCGAGTTCCTGGAGTTAAAGAACGATTCTTAATTTGTTGTTCAATCTGTGAAATAACAAACTCGATTTTTGTTTTGGTCTGGTTCACACTAATTATCTCTAACTGTACTGTTTGTTTATACATAACAGTTTTTTAAAATTGTACTGATTTGTATCTGGTTTTGACACCATATCACAGCTTAAATTCTTCGTATAGTTGCGGAGAATAATATGCAAAAGTTTATAAACGGTTGGGTGAATGGTTTTATTGGGGTGGCAATTTTTGCCGGTTCATTACCGGCTACCCGTATTGCGGTAACAGGTTTTGAGCCTGGTTTTCTAACAGCAGCAAGAGCTGTCATTGCAGGAGTTTTGGGTTTAATTCTTATCTTTTTGCTTAAGGAAAAAAAGCCTGCTAAACAAGATTGGTGGCCACTCGCTATTGTGGCTTTAGGCGTTGTAGTTGGGTTTCCCTTATTTACTGCGCTTGCTCTACAGTATATGAACGCAGCCCACTCGATTGTCTTTGTTAGTCTTCTGCCATTAGCTACAGCCATATTTGCAGTAGTGAGAGGTGGAGAAAAACCAAATTTATTTTTTTGGATATTTGCAATTTTAGGCAGTCTGGTTGTTTTTACCTATATGTTTTTCTTATCGGGTGAAGCTTCTTTTGGCATCGGCGATTTATACATGCTTATTGCAATTATTTTGTGTGGATTTGGCTATGCCGAAGGCGGAGTACTTTCGAAAAAAATAGGTGGATGGCAGGTGATCTGTTGGGCGCTTATTTTAGCTTTACCGATTATGCTGCTTGCTACTCTTTTTTATATGCCCGTTTCCTTTCAAGATGTATCTCCATCAGCGGTAGCAGGGCTGGTTTACGTATCTTTATTTAGTATGCTCATCGGGTTCTTTTTTTGGTACAAAGGGCTTGCACAAGGTGGTATTGCTGCAATTAGCCAGCTACAGCTTTTACAGCCTTTAATGGGACTTGCGATTGCCGCACTTTTATTACATGAACACGTAAGTTGGTCGATGTTAATGGTAACGGCAGTAACAATTTTATGTGTCGCTGCCGCTAAAAAATTCGCATAAAAATCTATAAACAATTTGCCGGTTTAGGAATACCTGCCAAGCGACTGAGATGGCGAGCAACTAAACCGGTATTAAATTTTTGCTGTAAAACAGCATTATTAATATCTGGACTGACGGTTTTCATTAAAAACTTAATCAAAGGACGTGTTGCAGGAGAATGCCCAAATTGCTGATAAAATTGGCGAACCGCAGCTAAAACTTCAAAATGCCAATCTGTTAATTCAAGATCGAGAGATTTGGCGAGTTCCTGTGCTACTTCGGGATTCCAAATCGTATAGTCGACTAAATGACCATCTTGATCTAATTCTAAATTCATAAAAATGAGCCTAACTATATTATTTCAAAGAAATGCATCGATTAAATTGTAAAACCAGATCCGCAAACTGATCATAGTTCAATACCTTAACCTGAGCCAAGGTTTCTGCATCAATTAAATCTTTTTCATGAGACAAACAAGAAACTGAGCCAAACTGCTGACAAATATTTACCGAAAGTTGAGCAGTTGAGTCACCCATAAAAACAATTTGATCATCTTTATGAAATAGCTTTGCAAGTTCTTCAATAATGCGAGGAGTATGGTGATAAGAAGCTTGCACAAGATAAAGAGTTGATTGCGTCATTAAAATTACACCTTTATCTACCAATATAAGACATGATCGAAAGACTGGATGAGTTCAGTATCTAACTGAACAAATTCTAGTTCCTGCTCGCTGTTTTGAACAAATGGATGCTGTTTGTTTTTGGCTTCAACAAGGATTGGACTTAAGTCATAAAACTCAAAGCTATCCACCATGTTTGAAGCAATTTTAAAAGCATGCTGCAATTGGTCGAAGTTACGTTCATTTTGTAAAAGACTAAGAGCCGCATCTTTTAATAATACTTTGACTGGTGAGCCAAAGGTTGCTAAAACCATAGTAGCGGCGAGGCTTTCATTGACTTGTAGGCTGGTTAGATTGGCTTGGGTCAAAATAACGAGTACAGTTTTCACACAATATACCTTTTAAAAGCAACAATCTAAGTTAACAAAGTAACTTAAAATTGAAGAAGACGAGAGGCTGACTGTACTGCATCAGCAAGTTCACCTAGACCAACCAACTCAAAGTTGTTCGCTAGGTTGTGATGACTAAGTTGATGGCGACTCGCATTTTCTGCATCGGTAATCCCGCGTGCAAGAGCAGCGCTAACGCAAACAGGAAGTCTGATCGCGAGCTTTTGCCATTCATGCGTTAAATTACGCTGGTCGTCAGGAACCCACTGAAAATCATTCGCAACTTGAACGCCATCTTGGTAAAAGAATACACGAAAGTCTTCATTTTTACTTTTGAGTGCCTGAGCTAGGCCCAGCGCATGCCAAGCATGGATCGAAGTAGGAGCAGAGGTTATTAGTAGTAATGTACTCATTGAGAATTCACTATGGTCATACGTCTAAATGGGCGTAGATACATTAAGAGAAAGGTAAGTATACAATGATTTTAGTGACAGGTGGTTTAGGCTTTATCGGTTCACATATTGCATTGAGTCTCATGGCTCAAGGCCAAGAAGTGGTTCTTGTCGATAATTTGGCTAACTCGACCTTGCAAACGCTTGAGCGGTTAGAATACATCTCTGGTATGTACGTTCCGTTTGTTAAACTTGATGTACGTAACACGCCTGCATTGAACAAAGTATTTGAACAGTACTCAATTGATGCAGTCATTCATACGGCTGGTTTTAAATCTATTGAAGAGTCTAATTTAAAACCGCTTGAATATTATAATGATAATGTCAGTTGTATCATGAGCCTATTGCGTGCAATGCAACGTACAGGCGTCCGTCATTTTATTCATTTATCTAGTTTGGCAGTCTATGGAAAATCTGGTTCACAGTTAAGTGAAACAGATGATTTCAACTATGCTTATCCTAACCCTTATATTAAGTCGCAACAGATGATTGAAGAAATCATCCGTGATACTTACAAAATTGATCATGAATGGAAAATTGCAATTTTACGTCTATCAAATATTGTAGGTGCTTTTGAGCATGGCGTATTAGGCGAGTATGTAGCCCAGCTCCCTAAAAATATTGTACCGCTTGCCATGCAAGTTGCAGCGATGCAACGTGATTTAATTGAGTTACAGGATCAGTCTTCTACCGAGGACCATACCGTAGAACGTAGCTTTTTACATGTATTAGATGTATGTGAGGCAGTAAGCTCAACTTTACATTGGTTACGTGATCAAAGCCATTGCTGTGAAGCTTTTAATATTGCTCATGAGCAAGTGCATTCGATTCGTCAATTATTAGATGAAATTTCACAGGTTACCCAAGCCGAAATTCCGACACAATCTGCGATTTATAAGCATGAAGAGTTAGCGCAGATTGGTGCAAATATAGGAAAAGCAAAAACTTTATTACAATGGGCACCTAAGCGAACTTTAAAACAAATGATTGAAGATGAATGGAGATTTTATCAAAATACATTAAATGGAAGATAAGATAATGATTCTTATTTACAATAATGGAATGCTTGAGTACGATACTAAAATTAACTAGCCAAAGCATAAATTGCTTCAGCCCGTGAGTTCTTTAACCAGATAACCGAGGTTTCTATGCAAACACGAATTGAACATGACACAATGGGTGAGATTGAAGTTCCGAATGAAGCGCTGTGGGGTGCACAAACCCAACGTAGCTTACAGAACTTTAAAATCGGGCAGGAGCGTTTACCCCGTGCCATGATTCGAGCGATGGGCTTGGTAAAAAAAGCAGCGGCAATAACCAATGCAGAGTTAGGCCAGTTACCACAAGATTTGAGCCAATATATTGTGGGGGCAGCTGAGGAAGTGATTGCAGGGAAATGGGACTCTCAGTTTCCACTTGTGGTTTGGCAAACAGGTTCTGGTACGCAAAGTAATATGAACTGTAATGAGGTGATTGCAAATATTGCAAATCAAAAGCTAGGCCAAGCGCTCGGAGCACAAAAGCCGGTACATCCAAACGACCATGTTAACCGCGCACAATCTACTAATGACTCATTCCCAACGGCTATTCATGTTGCGGCAAGTTTGCAAATTAATGAATTACTGATCCCTGCTGTAGAACAGCTTAAAGCGACTTTGCAAAAAAAGTCGGACGAATTTCAAGATATTGTTAAAATTGGCCGTACCCATTTACAAGACGCGACGCCACTGACACTTGGCCAAGAGTTTAGCGGTTATGTTTCTCAGCTCGAGCATGGTTTAGTACGTTTACAGCAAGCTTTAAGTGGTCTGTATGAGTTACCATTAGGTGGCACAGCGGTAGGAACTGGGTTAAATGCTCATCCTGACTATGCTGTTAAGGCAGCAGCTCAGCTTGCAGCTTTAACGGGTTTGCCATTTGTTACCGCTCCTAATAAATTTGAAGCACTTGCAGGACGTGATGCTGCTGTTTTTGCATCAGGCGCATTAAAAACTCTAGCGGTAAGCTTGAACAAGATTGCCAATGATATTCGTTGGTTAGCAAGTGGCCCACGTTGTGGCTTCGGCGAAATCCGTATTCCTGAAAATGAACCTGGTTCAAGTATCATGCCAGGTAAAGTGAACCCGACTCAAAGTGAAGCCATGACTATGGTTGTTGCCCAAGTGCTTGGCAACGATACCACTATTAATGTCGCTGGTGCTTCTGGTAACTTCGAGCTCAATGTATTTATGCCAGTAATTGCTTATAACTTACTGCAATCTATTCAGTTGCTTGGTGATGCATGTAATAGTTTTAATGATCACTGTGCAGTAGGGATTGAGCCAAATCGTGAGAAAATTGATCACTTCTTGCATAATTCTCTTATGTTAGTTACGGCATTAAATCCGGTTATTGGTTATGAAAACTCTGCAAAAGTGGCTAAAACTGCTTATAAAGAGAATAAAACTTTAAAACAAGTTGCTGTAGAGCTAGGACTTGTTACAGCAGAGCAATTTGATGAAGTAGTTAAACCTGAAAAAATGGTTTCGCCAAATAGTAAATAAGCGATTTAACAATAGCCATCAGCAGTATATTTTGTAGCAATTTTACAAACCCTTAACTACTGATGGCTATTATGCTTAAGATGTTAAAGTTAGGGCCATTCATTTACCCTAAGTTATTTATTAAAAATAAAAGCTATACCAATAGATCTTCTATATATTCCCAGCCATTAGCTTTCATCTCTTCAAACTTTCTTTTTAATTCTTCTTTTGTATATTCATGTGAGTCTTTAGCTAAAAGAATATGATAAGAATTAGATGCTGGATCTATAGTGACCTCATTAATTTCTACTGGCTGAATCACACCATTTTCGGTCAAACCAAGATCAGTAAAGCACATTCCTTTTACCGGAATAACACTGCATTCATACTCTTTAGAAATAAAATAATTATTTGAATAAGTTGAATAGGTACGTGAAGCGCGAATCTTCATTGCTATCTCCTTTATTCGTAGAGAAGATTTGAGTAGTGTGGCGCGTTTTAAAAGCTAAAACTGTTTACTTTTTATTGTTTGTTTACTATGAATCTTTGTTATTTAAAATATTTTTAACAATCTATATCAAAATTAACTGTAGAAGCCTCCTTTTTAAAAGAAGGCTTCAATATAGATAAGCTTATCTTGAGATTTTGTAAACTTTATTTTTATATTCATCACGAGAAATGACACCTTTATCATATTGTTGTTTTAATGATCTATATTGTTGATAACGAACATCTCTTTGAATGCCCATATTGTCATGATTTCTAATGTAATAGAGACTTCGTTCATGATCACTCATATTTACAGTATGGTCGGGAGAGTGAGAATAAGTGTTTTGTGGTTGCTCTTCTTGGTAGTGTTTTGCAATCTCAAAAAAATCTACGTTTTGTTTGTTTGAATCAGAGCGGAAAGGATTGTGTTGTGATTCGTTAATTTTATGATCTGAACTATTATTTACCTCAAGCATACTCTTATGGCGTTTTGACTCTTGTCCATAAAATTCATATTTGGTTGGGGAGATAGTTGTTTCAGAAAATACAAAAGGAGAAAAAGTAGCAGTACTTAAAACTAATAAAATTAATTGTAATCTATTCATTTCTATGGAAGCCCAGATGAAAGTGAGTAAATCACTGTATTATAACACTAAATTTAACATTGGACTAAAAAATAATATATTTAAAATATACATATTTTTAATTTTCAAAGTTGTATAAGATTTATTTGCAAGTTTCTAGGTTGTAATTATTCCCTATTAAGCTTTATCAAACCAACTTGGTGTTGAATAAGCTGCCATAATTGTTAAAATGCCCACCTTATCCTGTTTTTATATTATTTTTTAATTGCTTTCGTTCTTGCAATTTTTAAATTAATTATGAAAAACAGTCGTTTAGTTAAGGATTTTTTTGAATGCTCTCTATTTATTTAACAGATACTCAACAACATGTGCAATTTAATGATTACCCAAGTGATCAGCCTGTTAAATTTCTGTTAAATCTTAAAAAGATTTTTCCAAGTACTGGTGATTTATTATTACCTGTTTTACCTGAAGATAATGATCTGGAAAATGTAACTTGGGAATCAACCTCAAAAGACTTTGAAATCTTCAAAAAGTTATTGGCAGGTTGGGGTGTGATTGAGCTTCGTTTAAATGCCATTACCGCTTATAAAGATAAAAATTTTGCAAACGAGTTGATCAAACAAGCTCAAGCGAAACGTAAAAAAGTAGCACAAAAAAATCATCAACTTTCTCTAGTTGCATTGGATTATATTTTTATGCACGAAATTCATGCACTCATTGATGCTGAACTGTTCACAATAGGCGAGAAATTTTATTTGCCAACCTTGCGGGAGCAATGGAAAGGTACCGTTTCGGACCAAGTGCTTAATGGAAAGCTCTAATGAATATCAAAAGGTGAATTCTTATAATTCACCTTTTTTATAATTAAATCAAAAGTTTGTATTTTTTGTTGGTGGGTTATACAAAAGTTTACAAGAAAAGAATGCGTTTTTTTAAAAGTGGCAGATACATTGCTTATATAAATACAAAATTATTGCGGGAGAGAGGTTCTTAAGAACCCGCCGAAGGAGCAACAGGCCCGGAAACTCTCAGGCAAAAGGACTGTAATAATTAAAAAATCTGGAGAGCAGCTTAAGATTTATAAGCATGGAGAATAAAAACTTATAAGTCATAAACTCACCGAAGGGGAAGATCGAAATACTAAAAGGTAGTATTTAGGTCGAAACTCTCAGGTACAAATGACAGATGGGCTGTACTGATGAAATGTTCTTGCATTTCAGAGGAGTCTGTTATGCCACATGTTATTGTGATTGGTGCAGGAATCACAGGGGTTACTTCAGCCTATGAATTATCTCAATTAGGTTACCAAGTCACAGTGATTGATCGCCATCTTTATCCAGCCATGGAAACATCATTTGCAAATGGAGGGCAATTATCTGCTTGTAATGCAGAAGTCTGGAACCAGAAAGCGACCGTTATAAAAGGTTTTAAATGGATGAGGCAAAAAGATGCTCCTTTATTATTGAATCCTTCCTTTAGCCTACATAAATATAGTTGGTTGGTTGAGTTTTTGTCTCATATTAAAAATTATGAAGCCAATACAATAGAAACCGTTCGCTTGGCATTGCTTGCGCGTAAGCGCTTGTTTGATGTAGCTGAAAAAGAGCAGCTTCAATTTGATTTGGAGAAACGCGGTATTCTTCATATGTATCATACTAAGGATGATTATGACATCGCCAAGCGAGTTAATGATGTTTTAAATAAAGGGACTTTAGAACGTTACTCGGTTTCACCTGAGGAAATGAAATCAATCGAACCTTCTTTAACGGGTGAGTACTTTGGTGGCTATTACACACCAAGCGATGCAACCGGTGATATCCATAAATATTCAACCTCTTTAGCTGAAAAGACTAAACAATATGGCGTTCAGTACAAATTCGGTTTGGAAGTTACTGATATTAAGTGTCATGCAGATAAAGTGGTACTGAATTGTCAGCCAAGTGCTGAGCATCCGCATCTTTCCCAAACAGACAGCTTTCAATTAGAAGGTGATGTTTTGGTGGTGTGTGGTGGTGTAGGAAGTTATCAGCTGGCTGATATGATTGGTGAACGTGTAAATGTTTATCCGGTCAAAGGTTATTCAATTACCGTCCAATTAAAAGATGAAAAAAGTATAAAAAATGCACCGTGGGTGAGTTTGTTGGATGAGAGCGCTAAAATTGTAACGTCTCGTTTAGGACCAGATCGTTTACGTGTAGCAGGTACGGCCGAGTTTAATGGTTATAATCGAGATATTCGAGCCGACCGTATTCAACCTTTGGTAAATTGGGTAAACCGCAATTTTGACATTTCAACTGAGCATGTTGTGCCTTGGGCGGGTTTAAGACCAATGATGCCTAATATGTTGCCAGTTGTGAAACAGTCTAAACAGTCTAGAGTTTTCTATAATACGGGACATGGTCATCTAGGCTGGACTTTGTCAGCAGCTACAGCTGTTTTGGTGAGTCAGGATATTCAACAAAAGTATCCCGCATAAAAAGAAAAGCCAGTGTCTATGCACTGGCTTTTTTATTTTATATTCACTAGTCGTACAGGCGATAAATTCCTGTGAAGCGCTCACAACCTTTTTGCTGGGTTTTTACGATGAGCAGTGCTTTCTGAAAGTCAAATTTATATTTACAGTTATGTTCATTATCTAAAATTTCACTTTTCTGTTCAGGAGAGCTGTAAGCCATAAGTGAAACCGTTTGGGTTTCTTTTCGGTTATTCGGATTACGGTAAGCTAAACCTTCAATTTTGATTTTATCTTTAGCAAGTTGATGTATTTGTAAATGAACGGGCTGAGATGCAATATGTCCATTTTCAAATTTAAGATAATGCTGAGTTAGGGTTTGTTTAAGTGAAGCATAAAAATTTAAATCATCACCACGTACATCAAACTGTTGTTGAATACATGAATTAGTTTTGCATTGTTGTGTTTGTCTAAGCCACAATGTTTGAGTATCTTGTAGAAGCTGCAGTGGGGCATCTGTGACCAAGTATGCAGAAAGATATTTATTGTTGAGCTGCTTTCGTGCTTCGCTAAAGGTTTTTGAACAGATTTTTAGCTCTGCTTTTGAGTTGGAGCAGTCGATAGATTCTGCAAAAACAAGCGATGAGCATAAACAACTCAATGTCACGACAAAACTTAATCTTTTCAATTGATTCATATCAGTATTCGACGGCATGATCGCTTATACTTTCAGTCTACTTTGCTAAGTGTACTATAGCGAAACACGACGGTTGAATACAAGATTTCTTAAGCTTTTATAATAGAAGGGAAGAGTTTATATGGTTGCTCAAATTCGTATTGGACAAGGAATGGATGTGCATGCCTTTGAAGAGGGTAAATTCGTAACCTTAGCTGGCGTTCAAATTCCGCATACGCATGGCTTGAAAGCACATTCTGATGGCGATGTCGTGCTACATGCATTATGTGATGCCTTACTAGGTGCTCTAGCACTTGGTGATATTGGTCAGCATTTTCCGGATACAGATCCAGAATTTAAAGGAGCGGATAGCCGTGTTCTAATTAAACATGTTTATCAATTAATATTAGACCGAGGTTATCATTTAAATAATGCTGATATTACGGTAGCTTGTGAGCGTCCTAAATTAGCCAAATACAATTTGGAAATGCGTCAAAGCATTGCAGATGTTTTAAATGTAGATTTAAATCAAATTAGTATCAAAGCGACCACAACCGAAAAACTTGGATTTACTGGTCGCCAAGAAGGAATTTTAGCAACAGCGACGGTGTTAATATCTCATTAAACTAAATCATTGGTTTGTTGCAAAGACTGTTGAAGTTCTAAGGTAGCCTTACGGCCTTGAAGCTGTAAGGTAATACTATGAATGAGTCCTGTCCATGTTTCATTTGGCTCCCAAACTTCATGAAGCAAATCCTGACAGGTTGCCATATCCATATTCATATAAAATTGTCTGTAGACATACATAAGACAACTTACGCGTTTATTTTTGGCACAATGTATCCAAACAATTTCATTCTGCACTAAATGATCAATCAAATCTAAAACTAATAAGCATTGGTCAGAAGAGGGTGTTTCCCAGTCAATTGGAATATGAATATAATTTAAACCATATTCAAGACAGACCTGATCTTCATTTTTAATACTATCTGGTGAATTCGATAAAGCTAAATTTATAACAGTGCTACAACCATACTCTTTAATGAGCTTAAGTTGTTCGATAGAAGGTTGCGCTGAACTAAATAAATGTTCATGAATGATCGAAAATGCAGGGATTTCAGATAATGATTGTTCAAGGGTTGTCATAATCGCACTCTACACGAGTAGGCTTGGCTTATTGTGTAGAATGTTATACACGATTATGTATGACAGTTGAAATATAGACTGTTTATATATTGGGCAACATCATAAAAATTTTTAAAATAATAAATGAGGATAATAGGGATCTTATAAAAATAAAAAACAGCACCTTAATGATGCTGTTTTTTGAATTAGAAATTAAGCTTTTTTCAAATTTTCGTTGAGTAAAAATTCCATTAAAGCTTTTTGTGCATGCAGACGGTTTTCTGCTTCGTCCCATACTACGGCATTTTTATGGTCGAGCATGGTTTCAGAAATTTCTTCACCACGATGAGCAGGTAAGCAGTGCATGAATAAACAGTCCGGGTGTGCAAGTCCCATTAATTTCTCGTTAACCTGAAAATCAGCAAAGGCTTTTTCACGAAGCTTCTGTTCTTCTTCTTGTCCCATGCTTGCCCATACATCTGTAACGATAAGATCAGCATTTACAGCCGCATCTTCCGCATTATCAAAAAGTTCAACACAATGCCCAAACTCTGCTAAAAACTCAGGTTTAGGTTCATAACCTTTTGGTGATGCAATCTTGAGTTTGAAACCCATCATGTGTGCAGCTTCAATGTATGAATTACACATATTATTGCCATCACCAATCCAGGCTACGGTTTTGCCTTCAATACTGCCGCGATGTTCAATATAAGTTTGTAAATCTGCAAGTAACTGACAAGGATGATGATCATCAGTTAAGCCATTGATAACAGGAACTTTTGAATAAGATGCAAAACGTTCAACAATATCGTGACCAAAAGTACGAATCATTACGATATCAAGCATGCTTGAAATAACACGTGCTGAATCTTCAATCGGTTCACCACGGCCTAATTGCGTATCACGAGGTGATAAGAAAATGGCACTGCCACCGAATTGATTAATACCGGCTTCAAAAGAAATACGAGTGCGTGTGCTCGATTTTTCAAAAATCATTCCCAATACTTTACCAACAAAAGGTTGATATACCTTATTGCTTTGCTGCATTTTCTTAAGTTCGCTTGCGCGTTCTAAAATGCGATTAAGTTCTAGAGTGGATAGATCACGTAAAGTCAGGAAATGTCTTAGAGCCATGTAGCTACTCCATAATAATTGTTTTGAATTACAACAATTATCTGTTGTTGGCTGGGTGGAAGTGGGAAAAAAGAAGTCTACTATACTATAAGCATTTCAAAATGCAAAAGAATTAGACTTTATGATGGCCCTTTAAGAAAATATCAACACAATAGTTAATATAATCAATAACTTCTGTCTCATTGGGTGGAAGAGGCATTCCCATAATCATTCGCCATTCAATATCACGTAAAATTCCAAAATACATAAGAGAGGAATGATCAGGAGATGTACAGGTAATTTCACCTGATTGATGAGATATGAGTAAGGCTTGAGCAATTGTATTTTGGACATCCAGAGCACATTTTTCATATAAGTATTGGCTCAAAGTTGCATTACATTGAGTTTGTTCAATAACCAAACGTAAAAAGGCAATGTGTTCAGGTTGAATAATGTGCTTATAAAAACGGATGAGAGTTTGGATTAAATAATCTTTTAAAGAAGTTTGCTCTGGTTGAAATGCAATACAGATATCTTTAAAAAACATTTCACGGCGATAATCGCAGATTGCAGTAAATAAGCCATCTTTATTACCAAAGTATTTATAAATAGAGGTTTTTGAACCACCAGCATGATTAACGATGTCGTCAAGAGAGACAGCATCATATCCTTTTTCCAAAAACAGCTCGGTTGCGCTTAGCAATAGAGCTAAACGACGTTCTATACCGCGGCGTGTTTGGGGTTTTTCACATACGAGATGATGTGACTCAAGGACTGGATCATGCATAAAATTTAATAACGACGGCTAACACTGCTTATCTAGTATAGCAAATCTATCTTTAACGATGGTCATTGGTATGTTTTTAGGTCATCTGGTAAACAATAAGTAGAGTGTAGGTTTGTGGAAAATTTATAAAATATAATAAGTTATATGGGTTTTTAGAATTTTTTGATCATGTAACTGTATGTTCACATTTTAGTTTGGCAGTTAATTCCGATTTAAATAGTCATAAAGAAAAGCGGCTAAATTAAATTAGCCGCTTTTTGATTTTTGCTTCGGTTTTAAGCTTCTGACAAAGTTGCTTTATGTTCGTCCTCATCATCGTCATCAGCAGAATCCATGCCTAGCTCTTTTAACTTTCTGGTTAGGGTGTTACGACCCCAACCTAACAGTTCGGCTGCATGACGTTTGCGCCCACGAGTTTGCTGTAGTGCTGCATTAATTAAGGTGCGCTCAAACATTGGAGTAGCAATGTCTAAAATCTTCATTTCACCATTTTTAAGTTTTTGAATTGCCCATTGGCTTAGTAGTTCATCCCAATGGTGCAAAGAAATACGTTCAAAAGATGGCGCTGGCTGACTAGTCTCACTACTTTTTTGGAGTGGAACCTGTTTAAGCTCAGAAGGTAAATCTTCCGGATAAACCTCACGACCAGTAATCATGACGGTTAACCAACGGCAGGTATTCTCAAGCTGACGAACATTACCAGGCCATGGTAATTGTTGCATATAGTCCGTTGTTTCAGTGCGTAAAATTTTTGGACTTACGCCTAGCTCTTTACCCGCGCGAGCCAAGAAATGTTGAGCCAGCATCGGGATGTCTTCACTGCGATGTGCAAGCTTAGGAATATGAATGCGAATTACATTTAAGCGATGATATAAGTCTTCACGAAAACGACCTTCATTCACCAGTTTTTCTAGGTCTTGATGGGTTGCCGCGACAATTCTGACATCAACTTTAACTGGAATGTGTCCACCTACACGATAGAACTCACCATCAGCGAGTACGCGCAGTAGTCGAGTTTGCGTTTCAAAGGGCATGTCACCAATTTCATCCAGGAATAGTGTTCCGCCATTTGCTTGTTCAAAGCGGCCTTGATGTTGGGTGTTTGCACCCGTGAAAGCACCTTTTTCATGACCAAATAATTCCGTTTCGATTAAATCTTTAGGAATTGCTGCCATGTTTAAAGCAATAAAAGGCTTAGCGCGTCGTGGAGAATGTTTATGTAAAGCATGCGCAACCAGTTCTTTGCCTGTGCCTGATTCACCATTAATTAAAACGGTAATATGCGACTGAGATAAACGACCAATCGCTCGGAAAACCTCTTGCATAGCAGGAGATTCGCCAATAATTTCTGTTGATTGTAGTGGTGAAGCTGTTTTTGTCGCTTCTTGCTGCTGCAATTTATTGATATGCAAAATCGCTCGATTGACTAGAGCTAAAGCTTCATCAATATCGAATGGTTTTGGTAAATACTCAAATGCACCAGTCTGATAGCTTGATACAGCAGACTCTAAGTCCGAATGCGCTGTCATAATGATAACAGGCAAGTCGGGGTGAGAGTTTTTCACTTTAGATAAGAAAGTTAACCCATCAATACCTGGCATACGAATGTCAGTTAAGATGACATCGGGCGCATCATGATGTAAACGTTCAAGTGCTGTTTGAGCTTCTTCAAAATTGGTGACGTCAAATCCTTCTTCTTTAAAGGTCTTTTCAAGTACCCATCGCATGGCGCGATCGTCATCAATAACCCATATTTTATTTCGCGACACGGTCTGACTCCCAAGGTAAATATAAGCTAAACATTGTTTTTCCAGGAACTGATTGGCATTCAATCATTCCGTTATGTTGATGCATGATGTTCTGTGCAATACTCAGGCCAAGCCCTGTGCCTTTTGCTCGTCCTGTAACCAAAGGGTAAAACACAGACTCTAAAATGCTTTCGGGAATACCCGGTCCATTGTCTTCAATATCGACTCGTACAGCAGAGCGGTTGAGTACTCCATTAATGGTGACTAGACGTTGAATACGGGTACGTAAAATTAATTCAGGCTCTTGATCTGTAAAAAATGATTTATTTTCTGTAATAGCTTGAATCGCATTAACGCTAATATTGAGCATGACTTGAATGAGTTGGTCGCGATCGGCTTTTACATCGGGTAAAGACAAATCATAATCACGCGTAATTTTGATTTTTTTCTTGGTCTGATTTGCGATTAAAGAGCGTACCCGTTCTAGAGGTTCATGCACATTTACATTTTCATAACTTGGCAGTTGTCTTGAGCCCAACATGGTGTCGGCCAAATTGGTGAGACGATCTACTTCATTAATAATGATATCTGTAAATTCAGCATAGCTCTCGTCATTTAAACTACGAGCAAGTAACTGAGTTGCCCCCCGAATACCAGCCAGAGGGTTTTTAATTTCGTGAGCAACGCCTCGAACCAGTTGTCTAGCCACTTGATGTTGTTGAATTAGGTTTTCTTCCTTAGAAATTTTCAACATACGATCAATAGGATTTAACTCAATAAGTAACAGCGGGTGGTAGCTTTTACCTGCATTTAATTGCGAGACCGTATAATCCACATGTAAATCTTTAAAATTGACATTAATAATGGCTTCACGACGTGTATAAGGTTGTCCCGTTTTTAATGTGTTCAATAAGGCTTCATGTGTATTAAAGGTATCATCAGGTGCATGAAGTAAATTTAAAACCGGTTGTCCAGAAGCGCGAAGCAAACTAATGTCAAAAAGTGCTTCACAAGCGGAATTTAAATAAAAAATATTAAAGTTACTATCGATTAATAAAATCGCAGTAGTTAAATTGTCTACCAATAGGCGATAGTCGATAGGTGTGTGTTGATCCATTAGCGAATCGTTCCTGTCTTAAAATGGCGCAATGGCATCTTCATTGGTTATCGGTTTTCACCGTTATAGAACATGATTGATGCAAAATATACGCCAACTTTGTTTATGGTTTATTTTAAGGTTTTAAGCGTATTTAAAGCGCTCTAAAATCGTTCTTAATATCTTTTGGTCAAAAATATGGATGTATACACCAATAATATCATGATCCAACTTGGTGCAATATTGAGTTTTGGTGCAAATATTGGTTGTATTTTGGTGCATTACACAAAGAGTGGGGTTTCCACCTATGCTTGAGACGAGAAAAGACATACAATACGCGCATTCAAGTGGAGCGCAGATTCATGAAGACCCCCAAAGTCGGTTTTGTTTCTTTAGGTTGTCCTAAGGCATTGGTAGATTCTGAACGAATTTTAACTCAGTTAAAGACTGAAGGTTATCAAGTTGCATCAGATTATGATGGTGCTGATTTAGTTGTTGTTAATACCTGTGGTTTTATTGAATCTGCAGTACAAGAATCTTTAGATGCAATTGGCGAAGCCATGAGTGAAAATGGCCGAGTTATTGTGACAGGCTGTTTAGGTAAAGACGAAGATAAAATTCGTCAAATGCACCCTAATGTTCTAAAAGTTACTGGTGCAGCAGCTTATCAAGACGTTATGGAAGCTGTACATGAATATGTCCCAGCACCGCCTAAACATAATCCGTTTATTGACCTTGTTCCTGAGCAAGGTATCCGTTTAACACCGAAACATTATGCTTATTTAAAAATATCTGAAGGCTGTAACCACCGTTGTACCTTCTGTATTATCCCGAGCATGCGCGGTGATTTAGTATCACGTCCGGTTGGAAGCGTATTAGAAGAAGCTGCTGCGTTAAAACGTGCAGGTGTAAAAGAAATCTTGGTCATTTCCCAAGATACCTCAGCTTATGGCGTAGACACCAAATATAAGCTCGATTTCTGGAATGGACAGCCCGTAAAAACCAAATTCTTTGACATGTGTGAAGCACTTGGTCAGCTTGGAATTTGGGTTCGCTTACATTATGTATATCCATATCCACATGTTGATGCAGTAATCGATTTAATGGCTCAAGGTAAAATCTTGCCATACCTCGATATTCCATTCCAGCATGCAAGCCCACGCGTTCTTAAATTAATGAAACGTCCGGCGCATAGTGAGAATACATTAGAAAAAATTAAATTATGGCGCGAAAAATGCCCGAATCTTGTGATCCGTTCTACTTTCGTGGTTGGCTTTCCAGGCGAAACTGAAGAAGACTTCCAGATTTTGCTCGATTGGTTGGTTGAAGCTCAACTTGATCGTGTAGGCTGCTTTACCTATTCACCAGTAGAAGGCGCTACGGCAAATGATTTACCAGATCATGTGCCAGAAGAAATTAAGCAAGAGCGTTACGAGCGCTTTATGCAAGTGCAGCAACAAATCTCTGCTGCCAAATTACAAAAACGTATTGGTCAAACGATGACTGTATTGGTCGATAGTTTGGAAGATGAATATCCTGTTGCTGTTGCACGTTCTTATGCCGATGCTCCGGAAATTGACGGTAATGTCTTTGTAGAAGATATCGATAAGAGCACTATTCAACCAGGCGATATGTTGGAAGTCGAAATTACCGATGCGGATGAATACGACTTATTTGCAAAGTTAATTAAAATTAAATCGGTCTAATCGAATCACGATTCAAAAAGCATTCAGTTTAAGAGGTCTTGGAGCAAAATCATGGCGGAAACAATCAGCCCCCGTTATTCACGAATTTTATTAAAATTATCTGGTGAAGCTTTATCAGGTAATAAAGATATGGGTATTGATGCTCAAGTTTTAGATCAGATGTCACTTTCTATTGCACATTTGGTTGGCTTGGGTGTGCAAGTAGGTATCGTTGTGGGTGGCGGTAACTTATATCGTGGTAGCCAGTTACAAAAAGACGGTTTGGTTGGCCGTGTAACAGGTGATCAGATGGGGATGCTTGCAACTGTTATGAATGGTTTGGCAATGCGTGATGCATTGGTGCGCCGTAATATCAGAACTCGTCTTATGTCAGCGCTACCAATCGGTACTGTTGTAGAGTCTTACTCAAGTCGTGATGCGATTCGTCATTTAAGCCAAGGCGAAGTGTGTGTTTTTGTAGCAGGGACAGGAAATCCATTCTTTACAACTGATACAGCAGCATGTTTACGTGGTATTGAAATTGAAGCAAATTTAATTTTGAAAGCGACCAAAGTAGACGGTGTTTATAATAAAGATCCGAGCAAATACGAAGATGCAGTGAAATATGACCATTTAACATTTGACCAAGTGTTAGATGAAAAACTGGGTGTTATGGATTTAACGGCAATTTGCTTATGCCGTGACCATAATGTTCCATTGCAAGTATTTGATATGAATAAATCTGGTGCGCTATTGTCAGTGGTAATGGGTGAAAAAGAGGGTACACGCGTTACTAAATAATGTACGTGTGCCGTAAAGCTCTTTATACTAGCGCTAAATTAAATTTGTTATATACATCCTTGAATAAATAAGTAAGGAAGATCATATGATTAACGATCTGAAAAAAGACAGCGAACAGCGTATGTTAAAAACTCTTGAGTCTTTGGAACAAGGGTTTGCTAAAGTTCGTACCGGCCGTGCACACCCATCAATTTTAAATGGGGTAATGGTTCCTTACTATGGTTCTGATGTGCCTTTAAACCAAGTAGCGAACGTTGGTGTTGAAGATTCTCGTACGCTTATCGTTCAACCATTTGAACGTACGATGGTTGCTGCAATTGATAAAGCAATTCGTGAAAGTGATTTAGGTTTAAATCCTATTACTGCTGATTCAATCCGTGTACCTTTACCAGCTTTAACTGAAGAAACACGTCGTGATATGCAGAAAATCGCTCGCAGTGAAGCTGAAAATGCGAAAGTTGCTATCCGTAATATTCGTCGTGATGTATTAGGTGATATCAAGGCATTGTTAAAAGAGAAAGAAATTTCTGAAGATGATGAGCGTCGTGCAGGCGATGATATCCAAAAAATCACTGATAAATATGTTGCAGAAGTAGACAAACGTCTAGCAGCGAAAGAAGCAGAATTGATGAAGGTCTAATTTTTATGACCGATTCAGAAGAGTATCATCTTCCTCAGCATGTTGCCATCATCATGGATGGCAACAATCGCTTTGCAAAGAAAAATCAAATGCAAAAAGGCGATGGGCACAGAGAGGGTAAAAATGTTCTTGACCCTATTGTTGAACATTGTGTTAAAACTGGCGTTCGTGCTTTAACTGTTTTTGCATTTTCGAGTGAAAATTGGAATCGACCACAATATGAAGTCGATCTGCTTATGAAACTTCTTGAAGAAACGATTCATGAGCAAATACCTCGCATGAAGAAATTCAATATTGCTTTGCGCTTTATAGGGGATCGTTCCCGATTACCTTCACATTTAGTTGCCTTAATGGAAGATGCAGAGCAACAAACAGCACATCATGAGGCCATGACATTAACTATTGCAGTAAGCTATGGTGGTATGTGGGATATTGCAAATGCAGCTAAGCAGGTTGCTCAAGCAGTTTCCCGTGGCGAAATTGACGCTGATCAAATAAATGTTGATTTGTTCGCAAAATATGTCAGTCTAAACGATCTGCCAGCTGTGGACTTGTTGATCCGTACAGGTGGCGATTTCCGTATATCTAACTTCTTGTTATGGCAAGCGGCTTATGCGGAGCTGTATTTTACGGATACTTTGTGGCCGGAATTTACAGTGGAAGAATTCGACCATGCATTGAATGTTTTTTCAGGGCGTGAACGTCGTTTCGGTAAAACATCTGAACAAATTCAGCAAGAGAAAATCGAGAAATTATAATGTTAGAGCGGATTGTTACCGCATTGGTACTTGTTGCAGTTGTTTTGGGCTGTATGTTTGCTACGCAATCACATTATCCAATGTTGGTACTTATGATTGTAGCAGCAGGAGTTGCGGGGTATGAATGGTATAAGTTAATGCCTAGGGAAGTTGGTGCAGTAGTAAAACCTAAAGCTTGGGGTTATGGTCTACTTGTTGCCTTTGTTTCTGGCGTTGCCTTGTTCTTTCATGACATTGCTTTACTGTTATGGTCTGCTTCAATTTTAACTTGGCTCGTTAGTGTTTATTGGGTTAAGTCTTTTCCTGAATTCGATGGGTGGTATAACGCGACCCTATATGTCATTGGTTTGATTCTTATCTGTGCAGCAGTGACTGCAATCTTTGTAGTATGGCAAAGCTCACCATGGTGGTTGATGTATTTGTTCTTGCTTGTGTGGGGTGCAGATAGTGGAGCTTACTTTGTAGGCCGTAAATTCGGTAAAAGAAAATTGGCGCCTACAGTAAGTCCTAATAAATCAGTAGAAGGTTTATATGGCGGTATTCTCACTACAATTATTGTAATGCTTGTGGTGCAATATCAATATTTAAACCTAACTTGGGTTCAACAACTTCTATTCTTGATTTTGTCTTTAATTACAGTGTTCGGTTCAGTATTAGGTGATTTATTTGAATCAATGATCAAACGCCGTGCTGGTATTAAAGACTCTGGCCGTGTTTTGCCAGGTCATGGTGGTGTATTGGACCGTATTGATTCTTTACTCGCAGCAGCCCCGATTTTTGCAACGGGAATGTATATATTAAAGCTTATTGGTGTAGATTTATAGATGACACAATCTGTTTGCATATTGGGTGTAACCGGTTCTATTGGACGAAGTACCTTAAAAATTTTAGGTCAACATCCAGATAAGTATTCAGTCTTTGCAGTTTCGGCGCATAGTCGAATTTCTGAACTTGTTGAAATCTGCAAACAGTTTCAACCTAAAGTTGTTGTTGTTCCTGAACAGAAAATAGCTGAATTAAAAACACTATTTGCTCAGCAAAATATATCGGATATTGATGTTTTAGCTGGGCAAGAGGGTTTAGTCGATATCGCATCTCATACAGATGTGGATATTGTTATGGCTGCAATTGTAGGGGCAGCTGGGCTGTTGCCAACTTTAGCGGCTGTTAAGGCAGGTAAACGAGTACTACTTGCCAATAAAGAAGCATTAGTTATGTCTGGTGAAATCATGATGCAAGCTGCTCGTGATCATCAGGCATTGTTATTGCCAGTTGATTCTGAACATAATGCAATTTTCCAATCATTACCTCATAATTATTTACAAGCAGATAGAACAGGGCAACCACAGCTAGGTGTATCTAAAATATTGCTTACAGCATCTGGTGGTCCCTTTTTAAATCACTCCTTAGAACAATTGACTCATGTAACGCCGCAACAAGCATGTAAACATCCAAACTGGTCAATGGGACAAAAAATTTCGGTTGACTCAGCTACTCTTATGAATAAAGGGTTAGAGTTAATAGAGGCTTGTCATTTATTTTCAATATCTGAACATTTTGTTACAGTTGTTGTTCATCCACAAAGTATCATTCACTCTATGGTGCAGTATGTTGATGGTTCAACATTAGCACAAATGGGTAACCCGGATATGTGTACTCCGATTGCACATGCATTGGCATGGCCTGAGCGTTTACAAACTAATGTTCCTGCTTTAGATTTATTTGAGTATTCTCAACTTAATTTTCAGGCACCGGATACCCAAAAATTTCCTGCATTAAATTTGGCTAGACAAGCAATGCGTGCGGGAGGTTTGGCACCAACCATTTTGAATGCAGCTAATGAAATTGCAGTTGAAGCATTCTTAATGGAAAGGATTGGATTTACAAGTATTCCGCAAGTGGTAGAGCATACTTTGGAAAAATTAGAGAATGCAGCGGCTGAAAGCATCGAGTGCATTTTAGATAAAGATAAAGTGGCCCGATCTGTAGCTCAGCAATATATATCAAGTATTGGAGGCTGAAATGAATGCACTGTTTATGATTGCAGCGGCAGCTCTTTTACTTGGGCCTCTAATTGCAATCCATGAGTTTGGCCATTATTGGGTTGCGCGAAAACTTGGTGTTAAAGTTTTAGTTTACTCAATTGGGTTTGGACCAACTTTACTGAAATGGACGTCTAAGAAGTCTGGTATTAAATATCAGCTTTCTGCCTTACCTTTAGGCGGCTATGTCAAAATGTTGGACGAGCGAGAAGGTAATGTGGCAGAACAAGATCTACCATATGCTTTTAACCGGCAAAAACCGTGGAAACGTATAGCGATTGTTGCTGCTGGACCATTAATTAACTTGATTTTTGCCGTACTCCTCTTTTGGATTTTGTTTTTACCAGCCCAAGAACAATTAAATACTAAAATTGGCAAAATTATTCCAAACTCTCCAGCTGCAGCAGCCCAGTTACATGTAGGTGACAAAATTATTGCTGTTGATGGGAAAGAGACAACAACATGGGAAAAGCTAAACTTTGCTTTGATTGATCGAGTTGGGGAAACAGGTACTGTAAATATTGATGTGGACCGTGCTGGTTCCGAAAAAAATTTTGTATTACCAATTAAAGATTTTTTAAAAAATCAAAATGAATCTGCACTGGACGTATTAGGTTTCTTACCTTATCGACCTGTGATTCCTGCTGTTGTAACAGAGTTAACGGAAGATGGTGCGGCGATTCGTCAAGGGATGAAAGTGGGCGATCGTATTGTTGCGATTGATGGCCAGCCTATGAAAGATTGGTTCGACGTGGTAGAAGTTGTCCAGCGTTCCCCAGAAAAGTTACTTAAGATTGATGTCTTACGTCATGAACAACTAGTACATTTACAAGTTATGCCACAAGGTAAGCGTGATAGCATGGGGCAGGTAAATGGAGTACTTGGTGTAAAAAGTGATGCTGGAAAAATTACAATTCCTGACGAATATAAGCAAACAATTCAATATACTCCAATACAAGCTTTTGAAATGGCACTTGATAAAACTGGCCAAATCTCTAGCATGATTTTGAATTCAATAGTAAAAATGGTTAAGGGACTAATTGGATTAGAAAATCTTTCTGGGCCAATTACCATTGCAAAAGTAGCTGGCCAAAGTGCAGAAATGGGTTGGGAAACCTTTATCTCTTTTATGGCTTTAATGAGTGTAAGTCTTGGAATTTTAAACTTATTACCAATTCCAATGTTAGATGGTGGTCATCTAGTGTATTACATTATTGAAGCTATTCGTGGGAAGCCTGTTTCTGAACAAATACAAATGTTTGGTCTAAAAATTGGTATGGTACTGCTCGGTAGTATGATGCTTTTAGCTTTATTTAATGACTTTATGCGTTTGTAAACGTATATGGATTTATAACTTACTGGAAAAAACTGGCATGCGGCACACACATTTTTTAATGCCTTTGGCACTTGTTAGCGCTATGGCAGCGGTACAACAAGCATATGCAGCTGATGATTTCGTTGTTAGAGCTATTCGTGTAAACGGGTTGGTCCGTCTTACCCCTGCAAATGTTTATACCATGTTGCCAATCAACAGTGGCGATCGCGTTAATGAACCGATGATCGCCGAAGCAATTCGAACATTGTATGCCACTGGACTTTTTGATGATATTAAAGCATCAAAAGAAAATGATACTTTGGTTTTTAATGTTATTGAGCGCCCAATTATTTCAAAGCTTGAATTTAAGGGTAATAAACTTATTCCTAAAGAGGCTTTAGAACAAGGCCTTAAAAAAATGGGTATTGCTGAGGGTGAGGTTTTTAAGAAATCTGCTTTGCAAACCATTGAGACAGAATTAGAGCAACAATATACTCAACAAGGCCGTTACGATGCTGATGTTACAGTTGATACAGTTGCTCGTCCAAATAACCGCGTTGAATTAAAAATTAATTTTAATGAAGGAACGCCGGCAAAAGTCTTTGATATTAATGTAATTGGTAATACTGTTTTTAAAGACAGTGAAATTAAACAAGCATTTGCAGTTAAAGAAAGTGGTTGGGCTTCTGTAGTCACACGTAATGACCGTTATGCACGTGAAAAAATGGCTGCAAGCCTTGAAGCTTTACGTGCCATGTACCTTAACAAAGGCTATATTAATTTTAATATTAATAATTCCCAACTCAATATTAGTGAAGATAAAAAGCATATCTTTATTGAGGTTGCTGTTGATGAAGGTAGCCAATTTAAATTTGGTCAAACTAAATTCTTAGGTGATGCACTTTATAAGCCTGAAGAATTACAAGCATTAAAAATTTATAAAGATGGTGATACCTATTCACAAGAAAAAGTAAATGCAGTTAAGCAATTACTTTTACGTAAGTATGGTAATGCAGGTTATTACTTTGCAGATGTAAATATTGTGCCGCAGATTAATAATGAAACTGGCGTTGTTGACTTAAATTATTATGTGAATCCAGGTCAACAAGTTACCGTACGTCGTATTAATTTTACTGGTAATAGCAAAACTTCTGATGAAGTATTACGTCGTGAAATGCGTCAGATGGAAGGTGCATTAGCGAGCAATGAAAAAATTGACTTATCTAAAGTTCGTTTAGAGCGTACAGGTTTCTTTAAAACCGTTGATATTAAACCTGCTCGTATTCCAAACTCTCCAGACCAAGTTGATTTAAACGTAAATGTTGAAGAACAACATTCAGGTACTACTACATTAGCGGTTGGTTATTCGCAAAGTGGTGGTATTACGTTCCAAGCAGGACTTAGTCAAACTAACTTTATGGGTACAGGTAACCGAGTTGCAATTGACTTATCTCGTTCTGAAACTCAAGACTATTACAACTTAAGTGTTACTGACCCTTACTTTACCATTGATGGGGTAAGCCGCGGTTATAACGTCTATTATCGTAAAACGAAGCTGAATGATGACTATAACGTTAACAACTATGTAACGGATAGTTTCGGTGGAAGTTTAAGTTTTGGTTACCCAATTGACGAAAATCAAAGTTTAAGTGCTTCGGTGGGCGTTGATAACACTAAAGTAACCACAGGTCCTTATGTTTCTACATATGTACGTGATTATTTATTGGCAAATGGTGGTAAGGCAACTGGTCAGGATACTTACTGCCCAGAAGATCAGTTAGAAAAAAATGTTGATCCAACTACAGGAGTAGTTACATATACAGGTAAGTGCCTTGTTGATCCAATCCCATATAATAATGCTTTTGAAGGTGAGTTCTTCACTTATAGTCTGAACTTAGGTTGGTCATATAACACTTTGAATAGACCAATTTTCCCAACATCAGGTATGTCTCATCGTGTAGGTCTTGAAATTGGTCTACCGGGTAGCGATGTTGATTATCAGAAAGTAACTTATGATACTCAAGCATTCTTCCCTATTGGTAGTACAGGCTTTGTGCTACGTGGTTATGGTAAGTTAGGTTATGGTAATGATTTACCATTCTATAAAAACTTCTATGCAGGCGGTTACGGTTCTGTACGTGGCTATGACAACAGTACCCTAGGACCTAAATATGCGAGTGTAAATCTACAAGAAACTCAGAAGAATGATGGTTCTCCTGAAGAAGTAGGTGGTAATGCTCTTCTCCAATTTGGTACAGAGTTGGTTCTACCAATGCCATTTAAAGGTGACTGGACTCGCCAAGTACGTCCTGTTCTTTTTGCTGAAGGTGGTCAGGTTTTTGATACAAAATGTGATATCAATAATTCAGCTTATGGTAATAAAGGCATGATCATTAATGGCCAAACTATTACGGATGTCAGAAAATACTGTGAAGATAATTACGGGTTTGACTTAAGTAACTTACGTTATAGTGTGGGTGTTGGTGTAACCTGGATTACGATGATTGGTCCATTGTCACTTAGCTATGCATTCCCGTTAAATGATAAACCGGGTGATGAAACGAAAGAAATTCAGTTTGAAATTGGTCGTACTTTCTAAGTACGATCTTTTTGTATAACGAAATAAGGAAAGAGATTTACATGAATAAATTAAATAAATTAATGTTAGGGTTAGGCCTGACAGTGGCTTCTGTAGCAGCTAATGCAGCTGGTTATGGGGTAATTGATCTAGCTAAAGTTGTTGAAAGTAGTACTTATTTGAAACAGCAAAATGCAAGCTTAAACCAGTCAGTGAAACCAACTACAACTAAGCTTGAGCAATTAGGTAAAGAGTTAGAAGGGCTTCAACGTCAAGCGCAGACTCAAGGCCAAAAAATGAAAGAAGATGAGATTAAAAAATTACAATCTCAGTATCAATCGAAATTAAATGAGTTTAATTCAACACAGCAAGGCTTACAGTCAAGAGTTCAAACGAGCTTACAAAGTATGAATACAACTTTTGAGACTAGAGTTAAGCAAGCTGCTGAGCAATTACGAAAAGAAAATAATCTTGACTTTATTTTGAATAAAAATTCGACTGTTGCCTATGACGCTAAGTATGATTTAACTGATAAAATGATACAAAAGGTTAATTCAATGAAATAAATTAATGAAAGTGCAACAATATCGTTTAGATGAATTAGCTCACCTTGTTAAAGGTGAGCTAATTGGTGAAGGTAGTCTTCAATTTTCAAACTTGGCGAGTTTGGAAAATGCAGAGGTTAACCATCTTACTTTTGTGAATGGTGAGAAACATCTCGATCAAGCTAAAGTAAGTTGTGCGGGCGCTTACATTGTTACCGCAGCTTTAAAAGAACATCTTCCTGAAAAAGATAATTTTATTATTGTTGATAATCCCTATCTTGCGTTTGCAATCCTTACCCATGTATTTGATAAAAAGATTAGCTCAACAGGCATAGAAAGCACTGCCCAAATTCATCCATCTGCTGTTATCTCCGAAACTGCTTATATTGGTCACTATGTGGTTATTGGTGAGAATTGTGTAGTTGGCGATAATACCGTCATTCAGTCACATACCAAACTTGATGATAATGTAGAAGTTGGAAAAGACTGTTTTATTGATTCTCATGTCACTATTACAGGTGGTTCTAAATTACGAGATCGGGTGCGTATTCATTCAAGTACTGTCATTGGTGGAGAAGGTTTTGGTTTTGCTCCATATCAAGGAAAGTGGCATCGTATTGCTCAATTAGGTTCAGTTTTAATTGGAAATGATGTCCGAATTGGATCAAATTGTAGTATTGATAGAGGCGCACTTGATAATACAATTTTGGAAGATGGGGTTATTATTGATAACCTTGTGCAAATTGCACATAACGTCCATATTGGTTCAAATACTGCTATTGCAGCGAAGTGCGGTATTGCCGGAAGTACAAAAATTGGCAAAAACTGTATTCTAGCTGGGGCGTGTGGAGTGGCAGGACACCTTTCAATTGCTGATAATGTGACTTTGACTGGAATGTCAATGGTCACAAAAAATATTTCTGAAGCTGGAACTTACTCTTCGGGAACCGGATTATTTGAAAATAATCATTGGAAAAAGACGATTGTACGCTTGCGACAATTAGCAGATGTGCCATTGACCCAAATCACTAAACGACTTGATCATATACAAGCTCAAATAGAGTCTCTTGAATCAACTTTTAATTTGCGTAAATAGAATATTATGACCGAGTCTACTACACCTAAATTTGCCATCCCTGAATTACCAATGCAGATTCAAACGATTCGTCAATATTTGCCGCATCGTTACCCATTCTTATTGGTTGATCGTGTGACTGAAGTTACTGACAATAGTATTGTTGGTTATAAAAATGTTTCTATCAATGAAGAGTTCCTACAAGGGCATTTCCCAGAATATCCAATTATGCCTGGTGTTCTCATTGTTGAAGCATTAGCTCAAGTTTCAGGCGTTCTTGGTTTTATTATGAACAATGAAACGCCAAAACCAGGTTCATTATTCCTGTTTGCTGGTGCAGAAAGAGTTAGATTTAAAAAACAAGTAGTTGCAGGTGATCAACTTGTATTAAAATCTGAGTTGGTAATGCAGAAGCGCGGTATCTACAAATACAATTGTACAGCTAGCGTTGACGGCATTGTAGCAGCAACCGCTGAGATTATGATTTCACACCAAAAAACAGAGCAGGCATGAGCAATCACGATTTAATCCATTCTACCGCCATTATTGATCCATCTGCAGTGATTGCTTCAGATGTTCAAATAGGACCTTATTGTATTATTGGTCCTCAAGTGACTATTGGTGCTGGTACTAAATTACATTCTCATGTGGTTGTAGGTGGTTTTACCAGAATTGGCCAAAATAACGAAATCTTTCAATTTGCAAGTGTTGGCGAAGTTTGCCAAGACCTCAAATATAAAGGTGAAGAAACGTGGCTTGAAATTGGTAACAATAATCTAATTCGCGAACATTGCAGCTTACATAGAGGTACGGTGCAAGATAATGCATTAACCAAGATAGGTAGTCATAACCTATTAATGGTAAATACACATATTGCACATGATTGTATCGTAGGTGACCATAATATCTTTGCTAATAATGTAGGTGTCGCTGGACATGTACATATTGGTGATCACGTTATTGTGGGTGGTAATTCTGGAATTCATCAATTCTGTAAGATCGATTCTTATAGCATGATTGGTGGGGCTTCTTTGATCCTTAAAGATGTTCCAGCCTATGTGATGGCGTCTGGTAACCCTGCACATGCGTTTGGTATAAATATTGAAGGTATGCGAAGAAAAGGTTGGTCTAAAAATACAATTCAAGGCTTAAGAGAAGCTTATAAATTGATATTTAAATCTGGATTAACTTCTGTTCAAGCTATTGACCAAATTAAAAGTGAAATTTTACCTTCAGTTCCAGAAGCTCAACTCTTGATTGATTCTCTTGAACAATCAGAGCGTGGAATTGTGCGCTAATCAAGAAGACATAAAAAAAGACACTGTTTTAACAGTGTCTTTTTTTATAACTAAATTATTTGTTAAAGAATTTTGCTTCTTCAGACTTTGGATATTGGCTAAGTAACTTGTTCTTGTATTGATTTGCTGACACAGTATTCTTATCAACATCTTTAGCGATACTATAAAGTTGGTACAATGCTCGAGGTGCCTTACTTGAATTTGGGTATTGGTTAGCTACGACATTATAGTTTTTCTTTGCTTCATTATAATTTACTGGATCTGTCGCTAAATGAAACTCGGCTAACCAAAAATAAGCATTACCTGTATAGATACTATTAGGATGGTTTTTTATAAAGTTTTGCATTGGAGCAATTGCTTTTTTAGCACCGCCTTGTTTATACGCATCTAAAGCTACAGTATAAGCAGCTTTTTCTAATTCGAGGGAATTTGACTGGTTTTGCGCAGCAGCTGGTGCTGGTTGAGTAGTGGTTGTTGGTGCGCTAGGCTGCTGCTCAGAAGTTTGTGTGGCTGGTACTGCAGCTACTTTATTACTCTCTGTGGTTTGAGGGGCTGGTGCACTAGCAGGAGTAGTGTTATCGGATGTTGCATTCGAACTATCATCTTGTGTAGCACTGTCAGAGTCAACTTTTTGGTGTAATAATTCTAAACGTTGATCTAAGTCGGTATATCGGTTTGCTAGATCTTTCTTTAATTGCTCAATATCATTAGCTTGTTCTTCAAGCTGACCTCTTAATGTACGAATATCATTTTCTAATTGTTGGTTTTTTTGCATGAGTTCCCAGTTTAAATTTGTAGGAACTGAAATATTGCTTGAAGAAGTATTGGATGCACTACCATCATTTTGACTTAAACCACGAGACTCGATAGGGATATTTGCGTATAGAGAAGTGGTGCTCATTAAGGCAATAAATAATAAAGAATGCTTCTTCATTTGCATATGTATAAATCCATAATTTTATATAAAAGCCACCTTGACACAGGAATATAAAAAACAATTCTCTAAATATCTAAGGTTTTTCATTGATCAATGCAATTAAAGCAGTTAACAGTTTAAATGCAAGGATAGTTTACAATCTTCAAGCATATTTTATGCAAAATAAGAAAAGAGCATAAGCTCAAGAAATTACATTTTTGGGGTTTAAAGCTATTTTTGCTGAGGAATTAATCAATCGAAACAAAAACTTGCCGAAAAAGGCAGAGAAGGGTTGCAACTCTTTTAAAAATCTCTATACTTTGTTTTGCAATGGTAGCCCCGCTGGTGGCTTCGCAATTGTACTCTGTGAACCCCGCCAGGACCGGAAGGTAGCAACGGTAGCAGATCTATGATGTGCCGAAGTTTTGCTAGTGGGGTTGCCACCATTCTTTTAATCCAATTTTCTTTGGATTGCTTTTAAAATTACATCTAAATCAAATCCTCTATATTGTAAGAATCTGATCTGTTTTGCTTTAAGTTTTGGATCTTTCTCTACAGCTTCTCCAAATTTTTTAACTTTAAGTTGATAAGCCTGTTCTACCCAATCAATTTCTTGAATTTCATCTGCAATTAAATCATTTTCAATTTGTTTAGTTTTTAAAGCTTGTTGAATTCGTTTCGGTCCTTTACCTTTACGAATTTGGCTTGCTAGCATTTGCTCAGCAACACGTTGATCACTCTGGTAATTTTGTTCAGATAACTCCTCAACCAGTTGTTTTACTTCTTCTATATTTTGTGCATAACGAGCTAATTTCTCGATAAGCTCTGCTTTAGAGTAATCTCGGCGAGTGAGTAAAGCAAAAGCATATGAGCGTAAACGTTGGCCAGTAAGAGGAGGGCGCTGCTGAGATTGCTCATCGTTTCTTTTGAACATATAAAATTCCTTGTAAAAAACGCCCCGAAGGGCGTTTTATGACTCATGTATAATTACGATTCTAATAAAAGATCTGGCTCTTCTTCATCTTCAATTTGAACTGCACCATTTGTGCCTGTAGTCAGCAATTGTTCACGGATATTACGTTCAATTTCTTCAGCTATTTGAGTATTTTCTTCAAAATAGCGAATTACATTGTTTTTACCTTGGCCAATTTTATTGCCTTGATATGAATACCATGCACCAGCTTTTTGTACGATATCCTGTTGTACAGCTAAATCTACAAGTTCACCTAGTTGGTTAGTACCTTTACCGTATAGAATTTGGAAAATAGCTTCTTTAAACGGAGGAGCCATTTTGTTCTTAACGACTTTAACTTTAGTTTCTGAACCAACAATTTCATCGCCTTCTTTTACTTGACCGATACGACGAATATCTAAACGAACTGAAGCGTAGAATTTAAGAGCGTTACCACCAGTGGTAGTTTCTGGGCTACCAAACATAACACCAATTTTCATACGAATCTGGTTAATGAAGATAACCATACAGTTTGAACGTTTAGCATTACCCGTAATTTTACGAAGTGCCTGGCTCATAAGACGTGCTTGTAGACCCATATGAGAGTCACCCATCTCACCTTCGATTTCTGCTTTAGGGGTAAGTGCAGCTACCGAGTCCACAACGATTAAATCAATTGCGCCTGAACGGACAAGCATGTCAGCAATTTCAAGTGCTTGCTCACCATTGTCGGGTTGTGAAACAAGTAGGTTATCAATATCTACACCAAGCTTGCGTGCATATTGAGGGTCTAGGGCGTGCTCAGCATCAATGAAGGCACATGTACCACCAGATTTTTGACATTGAGCAATTGCTTGCAATGTCATTGTGGTTTTACCAGAAGATTCAGGACCATAAATTTCGATAATACGGCCTTTTGGTAAACCACCAATCCCCAATGCGATGTCTAAAGTTAAAGAACCTGTAGATACGGCTTCAACTGCTTGAACAGTGTTATCACCAAGACGCATAACCGTATTTTTACCAAATTGCTTCTCAATTTGGCTCAAAGCGGCTTGTAATGCTTTGCTTTTATTCTCATCCATCTCAAAAACCTCAATACTCTATGTTCATCACGTTTAACCCAAGTGGATGCATTGAATCTCAACTTGTTTCACAGGGCTAATAGTGACAGATTTTTTCTCTAGCTTCTATATATTGTATATGTGAGTGCGACACAACTCGACGTTTTTATTCATCATTATAAGACCAGTGATCTTCATAATGTTGATCATTATCCTGTTTAAACCGATTGATTTGTCGCCGATCTTTCTTGCTTGGTCTATGGTCAGGTCGTGCTAGATTATGCAATTTTCGTTGGGAAGCAATCAACTCCCGTCTTGCAATACTTACTTCTGTTTCTTCATAAAGTTGTTGTGCAACAGGGGCCGGTCCTCGGGTATTGGAGAGCGCTTTAACAACAACTGTTTTTTTATCGAAACCTTGTTGAACAACGAGCTCCATACCGACACGAATTTCTTTAGAAACTTTTACACGTTCATTATTGTGATGTACTTTACCCCCTTCAATTGCAGCTTTAGCAATAGAACGGGTTTTAAAAAAACGTGCTGCCCACAACCATTTGTCGACACGCATGGTTTCTACAGCATCGTCTTCACGCAATTTTGACATCATTATCCTTTCTATCAATTTGATTCAAAATAGACAGTAGCTCTGTAAGCTGACCTAGAGCTTTATACTCTAAATCTTGTGGCTGTCTTATACTCTTAAGACTTGAGGGCTGTAAGATAGTAAACAAGTGTCTTATACCAAATTTTTCTGCAGTTTTTAAAACAGGAAGAGTGTCATCTAAAAAAATAGTGCTTTCTGGCGCAAAATAATGCAAGCGTTGCAACTCTTGCCAGAATCGGATGTTTTCTTTTGCGTAACCAATTTGTTCGCTAGATACGATGACTTCAAAAAAATCTTGGATAGGAACGTTATCAAGTTTTAATTTTAGGCTTGCACAGTCAGCATTGGTGACTAGCCAACATTGATAATCCTGTGCTTTTAAAGCGCTGAGCAGCTCCATGCATCCTGGTCTCGCTTTAATTTTATGCTGAAATTCTTGCTGGAGCTTTAAAACATCCACGCCAGTTGTTTGTGTCCAGTAATTTGATGAGTACCAAGCAAGCGTATGTTTATGGCTGCGATAAAACTGGTTTAATATTTCTTGACTCTCAGTTAAAGATAGATGATGTGTTTCAGAATGTCTTTTAGGTAAGCATTCGTTCCAGATAAAGTCATCAAAAGCCAAATCTAGTAAAGTTCCATCCATGTCAAACAGGACTACCTTATTCATGTTGCGAACGCTCCAGCTTTAAATATACATGGAAGAAATTAGCTTAAGATTATAAACATTAAAGCCTCAAAAACAGATTGATTTGTTGTTATCTCATCATTTTAAAGTTCTAAAGATATTTTACTTTTGATATATTATTTCAATAATTAATGATAACGAGTGAATTAAAAAATGAAAAATTCTAATTTTTTTGTTGTTTTTATCGGTTCTATTTGTTTTGCGTTTAGTGCAAATACATTGGCACAAAATACAGCTGCAGTTTTTTCACCTAAAAGAGGTGTAGTCTGTGATAAATATATTTGTGCAGATAAAAAGGGCGTTTCCAAATCCTTAACTAATCAATATTTAGGTGCAAAAAAAGCAAAACAAGCTTTTTCACAAGGTGACTTTGATACATCTGCTTTTACTTTTTCTAATGGTGTATTTTGTGATACCACTACTAAATTGTGCCATGTGAATAAATTTTTTGAAAATGGTCATAGAAGTAGAGTAGATAAAAAAATGACTGATAAAATTTTTAAAAATAGGTAGTTATATGAATTGTAAATTAGTTTTTTGATACTTTTTTGCGTTTCTATACTTTATATGAAATTATCATTATTTAAATATTATTAAAAGTTGGAATAAAAGTGGGATTATATACAATTAGATATGGTTATCGTAACAACAGTTTTTTTATTGCTTCAAACACGGCTGGGCAGTTTATTGTGATTGATGCATTAGGAGCAGATTTCCAGATTGGTCATCAAATTTCTTATGAAGGGAGCAAAATAATAAACGAAACATTAAATGATGAAACGGAAGCAAAAGTTCATCTTGAGAGCAACGAAAAAGAAGCTTATGAGTATTTACGGACAATGAAATAATCATCTCGTTATTTTGATTTACATAGGATACGTATTGGCAAACATTTTATAAATTGAACTCTACTTATTTAAAGTTATATTAAAAATCATTTGAATAACAATTTAGAGTAGGCGATGAAAATTGGATTTATTGGAGGAGCCAATGATGGCATTGTAATCAATGCTGCCAATGGTATTGATACTTATAAACTTGAATGGCATTACAAGGCTGAGAAGCATTGTGAAGAACAGCCATCATTAGGGCTAAATGGCCCTGAATATGACTATTACAATTTATTAATTTTGAGAAAAAATAAAGAGGCAAAACTCTTCTACGTTTTAACTACCATGGACAAAGAAGATATTGCGGATAAGATTAATGAGTATTGGGAGTATTCCACCTCTGTAGGTTATGACTTTGATGAGTAGTAACCGTTTAAATTTATTGAAATATTTTTTATATTAGTATTTAACTGAATCATAACTCAAGCTTAGGATGATATATTTCATAAAGAACATGCTTTTGTAAGGCATGTTCATCTGGAAGCTTGTGATGATTAAAGTATTTAACTTTGCGCATTCCTAGTCTTTCCATCACGGCTTGAGATGGCCTATTTACTGTTGCTGTGAAAGAAACCACTTTATCTTTATTGAGAATATTAAAGGCATAGTCCAATGCTGCTTTTGCTCCTTCAGTGGCATAACCTTTTTTCCAGTGTTCTGTAGCAATTCTCCATCCAATTTCAATGCAGGGAGAAAAATCAAATTGTTCTGGTTGGTTGTGTAAGCCAATAAAGCCTATAAATTCTTGAGTTTCTTTTAATTCTACCGCCCAAAATCCCCAGCCATTTTCATCAATAAGAGCTGATATTCTTTGAATTAAACTTATACTTTCAGTAGTAGATAAAAGCTTTGGGAAAAAACGCATAACATCTTCGTCTAAACCCATTTTGATAAATGGCTCTGAATCAGACTCTTTCCATTGTCTTAAGATTAAACGTTCAGTTTCGATCATAGTAAAAATTCTTTAACGAGAGTTTTTTAATTTTAGCTAAATATTCTACAGCGGCTTTTGTATAATTTTCTGTAAGATAATTTTTGAGTTAATGCTTACCACACCTTTAATTTTATTGAGTGTATTAATAACAAAATGAGAAAAAGAGTTTAGATCTTTAGTGGCAACGTGCAGTACATAATTAGATTCACCTGTAATGATATAGGCATTGATGACTTCATCAAAATTCTTGATTTGGCTTAAAAAAAAGTTGTGGTCATTTTCGGTGATTTGAGCAAGTTTTATTTCAACTATCGCCTCAATTTTTATACCTAATTTTTCATAATTAACTTTTGCTTGATATTTTTCAATGATTCCGTTGGTTTCTAAAATTTTGACGCGTCTGTGACAAGCAGATGCTGAAAGATTAATAAGATCAGCAAGTTCTTGGTTACTTAAACGGGCATTGTCTTGTAAATATTTCAAAATTTTTAGATCGATTGCATCTACATTCATTTTCGAATTTCATCCATATTTTTTAATTTTAATTAGAATTTTATACGAAAATAGCTATTTTTGATCAAATATTATCGAATAAATCGTACAAATTGACGTGATAAAATTCAAATACAAAGGAAATGTAGAAATAGGTGCAATACCAAATGATTACTCGTGAACAGTGTTTGTATTGGGATCAGGAAGATGAACTCAAAAAATTTAAAGATGAATTTGCATTGCCAGAAGGCGTTATTTATTTAGATGGTAACTCTTTAGGTGCTAGACCAAAGAAATCTTTGGCTGTCGCTCAGCATATTATTTCCCAAGAATGGGGAGAAGATCTGATCAATAGCTGGAATAAGGCAGATTGGTGGGGGCTACCAACGCGGCTGGGTGACAAAGTCGCTAAACTGATTGGTGCGGAACAAGGTGAAGTTGTTATTTCAGATTCAACTACACTGAACTTATTTAAAGTTTTATCTGCAGCGGTAAAAATTCAGGCTGATAAATTCCCTGAACACAAAATTATTGTGGCAGAAAAAGATGCTTTTCCAACAGATATTTACATTATTGAAGGTTTCATTGACTTAATTCAAAAGGGCTATCAGGTTGAATTAATTGATGGCGTAGAAGACTTATCTCGTGCTTTAGAGAAAGATGTTGCTGTAGTAGTACTTTCCCATGTGAATTACCGCACTGGTTATTTTTATGATATGGCATCTATTAATGAACAAATTCACTCTAAAGATGCTTTGGTGATTTGGGATTTATGCCACTCAGTCGGTGCGGTTCCTATGCACCTTAATCAAACTGATAGTGATTTTGCGATTGGTTGTACCTATAAATATTTAAATGGTGGCCCTGGTTCTCCTGCATTGCTCTGGGTCAATGAAAAGCATCGTGATCAGTTCTGGCAGCCTTTATCTGGTTGGTGGAGTCATAAAAAACCATTTGATATGGCACAGCATTATGAGCCAGCGAATAGTATCCGCCGATATTTATGTGGGACTCAGCCGGTTATTTCTATGAGTCTGATTGAATGCGGAGTAGATATTTTCCTGCATGCTGATATGCAAAAAATCCGTGAGAAATCGTTGAAATTAACAGATTTATTTATTCAATTGGTACATCAAGAATGTTCTGAATTTGGATTTGAGTTAATTACCCCTTTAGATCATAAGCATCGTGGTAGTCATGTTAGTTATCGTCATGAATTCGGTTATGAAATTATTCAGGCACTTATTGCACGCGGTGTAATTGGTGATTATCGGGAACCTGCAGTCTTGAGATTTGGTATTACACCTTTGTATCTGGGCTTTGAAGATATTTGGAATGCAGTACAGCACTTAAAAGAAACCATGCTGAATAGTGAATGGAAAAACAAGCAGTATTTAGTTCGCGGTGAAGTGACCTGATTTTAAGGAATCAAAATAAAACAAATGGCTAGGAGGGCCTATGAGTAGTTTTGATGAAATACAAAATAGAGAAGCTGGGCTGCATAAAAAGTTATCTGCAAAACAGATGGGGATGATTGCCATTGGTGGAGCAATTGGAACCGGATTGTTTATGGGAAGTAAATTTGCAATTAGTTTTGCAGGTCCCGCAGTCATCGTCAGCTATGCGATTGGTGGTTTAATTGCTTTTGCGCTTATGGCTTGTTTGGCTGAAATGACAGTTCAGCATCCTACTTCGGGCTCATTTGGTGCATATGCAGAACATTATATAAGTCCACTTGCTGGCTTCTTAGTTCGCTACTGTTACTGGGCTTGTATTGTACTGGCAGTAGGTACAGAGATTACCGCCGTTGCTGATTATATGAAGCTCTGGTTCCCGAATGTAGGCTCTTGGATCTGGATTGGATTTTTTTCACTGACCTTACTTGTTGTAAATGCCTATAGTGTTAAAGCTTTTGGACTAGTGGAATACTGGTTTTCCACAATTAAAGTTTTTGCCATTATCGTGTTTATTCTTTTGTCTATTGGTATCTTGACACAAAGCAATCAGGGAATGATGCAAGTTGTAACTCATTTATCAGGACATGGGGGCTTTTTTCCAAATGGTTTTAGTGGGGTATGGATTGGTGTCATTATTTCAATATTTAGTTATTTAAGTATAGAAATGATTGCTGTCGCGGCTGGCGAAGCTAAAGACCCAGAAAAGGCAGTTAAAAAAGCATTCAAAAGCACAGCACTTCGACTCATTTTGTTTTATTTATTGTCCTTATTCCTAATCGTTACTTTGGTGCCGTGGACTGTTTTGATCGGAGCAGATGCAACAAGTCCGTTTGTTATGGTCATGAAGATTGTCGGTATCCCGTATGCGGATAGCATTTTAAACTTTATTGTAATTGTAGCTGCCTTATCAGCCATGAATAGCATGCTTTATATTTCAACTCGTATGCTGTTTAGCTTGTCACGTGCAGGTGATGCCCCAAAAGTCTTTGGTCGAATTAGTAGTAATGGGGTACCGGTAAATGCGCTGTTGTTATCTGCGGTAGGGATTGGTATTGCTAGTATTGTTTATACGGTTAATCCAGCTTCCGCATTTCCAATTATGATTGCACTATCCATGTTTGGTGCGTTGTTCACGTGGGGAAGTATATTTTTGACTCATATGTTTTTTAGAAGACATATGGTTCACCAAAATATACAACTAAAATTTAAAATTCCTGCTAGTCGATTTATCTCTTTGTTTGGGTTTATTGCGATTTTAAGCATTACATTGACTACCTGGTTTACCAGTGAATTTAAGTCTACTTTACAATTTGGCGTACCTTTAGTTCTGGTTCTTATATTTTTCTATTATTTGAAACGTTCTACCGTAAAGTTAAATCTCAACTCTAGTGAAGAAACATTGAAGTGATTGGTATATGAGAAGGTATGACAATGCTACAACGGTAGAGAATGAAGGTGAAATACTAGCAGGCTTCCAATACAGAAGCTTGCTGAGTTATCAGGCCTATTATCATATAAAAGATATAAAGTATGGTTCGAAGAACCGATCAACGCTGGATTTTTTTCCTTTAGAACATGCCAATAAAACCGTAATTTTTATACATGGGGGATATTGGCAGTGGTGTGATAAATCGGACTTTGCCTTTATAGCGCAGTATATATTAGCAAAAGGAGCACAGTGTGTACTTTTAGAATATGACTTGGCTCCTCAAAGTCATATTTCACAAATCGTTGCTCAAACTCAACAAGCGCTCGATTTTATCGCTGAACAAAATTGGAAAACAGACGAAGTAGTATTGGTCGGCCATTCAGCAGGTGCTCATCTTGGTGCTTTATGTTTAAACCATCCGTTATTATCCAAGGCAAATTTATTAAGTGGGATTTATGATTTATTACCTATACAAGAGACACATTTAAATCACGCTTTAAACTTATCGCAAGAGGATATTTTGAAATATAGTCCTATTCATCAGCAGGAACAGATCAATATTCCTTGTACGATTTTGTGTGGTGGGTTAGAACTTAGTGAATTAAAATGGCAAAGTCAAAATTATTTTGAGTACCGACTTAGTCAAGGTGAGGATATGATTTCTTTTGAAATTATTCCTGAGATTAACCATTACTCTATTTTAGAGCACTATTTTAAATTTATATTTAAGTGAGAAATTAAGTTTGAGTTAGCCTTGGTAAATATAGGGTAAGTTGATTTAAATATTATAGAAACAATAGGTGGTGGGAAAATCATGAAAAGTTATCTTATTTATAATATTAAGTTCAGCTAATAAAATATTTCAGTACAAGAGCAATCAGTATGATAAATAACCAATTTGAACAATATGTAAATTGATATATTGTTTTATTAAAATTAAATAAATATATTGATTTTTGCTTAATTAACAAGAAAATGTAGAGCGCGTCACACTTCTTTGAGTTTTTTGCTGCTGTATACTATTTTAAGTTGACCTAAACTAATATCTCGATTAGATTAAAAAGATAGTGTTTTCTCTCTAATCGACAAACTGTTTAGCTGTTGCTTAGATGAGTTTATAGTCCGTAGCTTCCCAAGATGCGGACTTTTTTATTTTTGTACAATTCGTTAATGGTACAAAGATTCGCGCATTAAAAAGACAGTTAATAGTAAATTCGGTTCAATTCAAGTGAAAAACTTAAAGAAGTATTGTAAATATATCTTTAAAGGTATATATTTATATATGCATATACTGCGTCTGTAAAGTTGTTTGTTTTTTAATACCCACATATTTTTAAGATATGTGGGTATTTTTTATTAAAAATATTTTTAAACTGGCTAAGTTTTATATAAAGGGTTTATTTTAGTTAAATAAGAAAATTCAAATAATTTGTTTTGTCTAATTTATTACTAATAAGCTTGATTAATAAAAAAATAGGGAATATATATTTATACATTTATTATACATATTAATCACAGTTAAAGAAATTGTTAATTTTTTATAGTTGTATGGACTTTTATATTTTGAAATAATTGTCTATAACCTGTTAATTATCATATTGTTATGGATATTTTGAAGTTTTTAAGAAGTTTTAATACTGTTGGTACTTACTTAGCAATGGCTACTATAGTTCTTATCATAATGGTTATATTCTTTTATATTATTGAACCCAAATAGAGTGATATTTTAATTATAAAAAAATAAAATATTTAAATTATAAGTAGATGGATGTCACATTTTTCTATAAAAAAGTGGATTGATATTGTTTAACCTAAAAAATTATGAAAATATGGTTGGGGTTTAAAAGCAGATAAAACTCCTCAAAGTTCTCATCTAAAATTTTAATCCTGAAGTAAAAAGTTATTAATTATCATAAAAATACCTGAAATATAATATATGGAGATAGTCATGAATATTCGCCAAGTGTCTGCTATTTGTCTTTCAATAGCAGCTACTCATTTTGTGTATGCCGCTTCAAATGTTACAAATCCTGTAAATGATTCTTCCCAAGCAAAAGGAATTATTAAAAATCAATATATTGTTATATTAAATAAGGATGCAGGTCCTTCTAAAGATTTCGCACAAAATATTGCTAAACAACATGCTGGTAAAGTTTTACAAAGCTACGATACTGTTCTTAAAGGTTTTGCAATTTATTTACCGGATACAGCAGGGGCAGCCTTTATTGAAGCGATGAAAAAGAACCCTCATGTTCTTTCAGTAGAAAGCGATACAATAGTAAATATTGATGCAACTACTCAAAGTAATCCAGATTGGGGACTAGATCGTATAGACCAGAAAGCTTTACCATTAAATTCGACTTATTCTTATTTACAGACCGGTTCAGGTACTACGGCTTATATCGTGGATACTGGTATATTATCTAGCCACCAAGAGTTTTCAGGACGTGTGTTAAGCGGTTATACCGCAATATCTGATGGCAATGGTACAACCGACTGTAATGGGCATGGGACCCATGTTGCTGGAACAGTAGGTGGTACGACCTATGGTGTTGCCAAAAATGTCAATTTAGTTCCAATCCGGATTTTGGGATGTGATGGGTCAGGGGCCTCAAGTAATGTTATTGCTGGTTTAGACTGGATATTGAAAAATGGTAAAAAACCTGCAGTTGTAAATATGTCTTTAGGTGGGGCAACAAGTTCTTCTTTAGATAGTGCAGTGGAAAATTTATATAATAATGGTTATGTCATGGTCGTAGCCGCTGGCAATTCAAATACAGATGCATGTACATCTTCTCCAGCAAGAGTAAGTAAGGCCATTACAGTGGCTGCGACAGATAATACCGATACTCGGGCAAGCTATTCTAATTATGGAAGCTGTGTTGATATTTTTGCACCGGGTAGCCAAATTAATTCTTCTTGGATTGGAAATAATACAGCTACCAAGATATTAAATGGTACTTCAATGGCAACCCCGCATGTTGCTGGTGTAGTTGCTGAAATGCTTCAAAGTACACCTACGGCTTCACCTCAAACGATCTCTACCAATCTTTTAAATCAAGCGAGCAGTAACGTAGTAAAAAACCCTTCAGGTAGCCCAAACCGCTTGTTATATAAATCTCCTTAATAAAAATATAATTCTCTATGATTGAAAAGGTCCCGAAGGACCTTTTTTTAAATTTTTGCATGTGTACCATACTTGTCAATCATGATTGAACTGGCTTCATTTAAACCACGTACAGTAACTTGTATGCCATTCTTTTGGAACTTTTCTACTGCTGAATCAAGCATTGCAACCGAAGTGACATCCCATATATGTGAATGAGACAGATCAATAATGACTTCTTTTACGTCTTCTTTAAAGTTAAAGCCTTGCATGAATCTATCTGAAGAACTAAAAAAGATTTGTCCTCTTAAATCATATAAACGAGCGTTGCCTTCTAATGAACTTATTACCTGTATATCATTTTCAAGTTTATTGGCTAAGAAAAGCGCGGAAAGTAGTACACCCGTCAATACGCCTAATGCTAGATTGTGAGTAGCTACAACTACAACAACCGTTGCAATCATAACGGTATTGCTACTTTTAGGATTAGTTTTAAATTGGGTAAGCGAACGCCACTCAAAAGTACTTATTGATACCATAATCATGACAGCAACAAGCGCAGCCATAGGAATAACTTTCAACCAATCACTTAAAAATACTACTAAAATCAGCAAGAATATGCCTGCGCATAAAGTAGATAAGCGTGTGCGACCACCTGATTTAACATTAATCATTGATTGCCCAATCATGGCACATCCAGCCATCCCACCCATAAAACCAGAGGCAATATTAGCAATACCTTGACCTTTACATTCCTTAAATTTATTACTCGGGCTATCCGTCATTTCATCAACAATTGTGGCTGTCATCATCGACTCAAGTAAGCCAACTGCAGCTAACGCCAATGAATAAGGAAGAATGATAAGAAGTGTATCTAAATTAAGAGGAATATCCGGAATTAAAAAAATAGGTAAAGTATTTGGTAGTGCCCCCATATCGCCAACTGTTCGCAGATCAAGGCCTAAAAAGAGGGCGAGTAATGTGACTATAACAATACATATAAGGGGAGATGGAAAAATTTTTCCAAGCTTCGGTACATAAGGGAATAGATAAATAATTGCTAAACCAATAGCGACTAATAGATAGACGTACCAAGTTACATTGACTAGTTCTGGAAGCTGGGCCATAAAAATGAGTATGGCGAGAGCATTTACAAAACCAATTACAACCGATTTAGAGACAAAGCGCATGAGCTTAGCAAGCTTAAGATATCCTACTATAATTTGTATGACGCCCGTCAAAATAGTAGCTGCGAATAAATACTGAAGACCATGTTCTTTCACTAGGGTCGTCATGACTAAGGCCATAGCACCCGTTGCTGCCGAAATCATGGCAGGACGGCCACCTACAAAAGAAATAATAACCGCAATACAAAAAGACGCATATAAACCGATTTGGGGATCTACACCTGCAATAATTGAAAAGGCAATCGCCTCTGGAATTAAAGCCAGACCAACAACAAGCCCAGAAAGAATATCTGCACGGACATTAGAGAACCATTGTTCTCGAAGATTCGTTAACATGGAAATAGCCTAGAATTTTAAATTTTAGAAAGGCTAGTGATGTGATATACCAACACACAAGCGACTACACCACATCACTAGACAGTGATGAGTTATTTACAAAGGAGAAGGGTAAATAAACTTAAGGTGGCGTAAGTGTCATGGATAATGAAAATTTGAAGTTTTAAAGAAGTGCGAAGGATAACATAAGTTTTTAGGGGGAGCCATTTAAGCTTGCTACTTTCACTTATTAGGCATCTAACTATTTTATGATTTGTTCATTTCTGCTTTAGGCAGAGACGTAAATTCATTTAATGGCATATCTAAGAAAAAGTCAGGAGCGTCAGTGTGTTTGCAGTTTAACCAATCGTTTCTAAGATGGTCAGGTATTATAATAATTGAACGTTTTTCATCGTCAGGTTTATGAAACTGCTTCATAAAAGAATGTCGATCTGCATTGATTGTTAACAGCGACATTGTTCTAACTTTCTGCTCATCAATTATGGTTTCTTCATAAATTGCTGCAAGCGTAAATGGCTTCCCATCTTGACGAAAGATGCCATACCAATGTGCTTTACCATTGATATATTTCGGTTCATAAATAGCTTCAACAGGAACTAGGCCAAATTGATCATTTGACCAGGCATGTTTAAATGAACGTTTGTGATCAACCGTTTCAGTTCTTGCATTATAAGTTGCATATTTAAATGAAATTTCTTTCGCATATGGTGGCAACATTCCAAATTTAACTTTTCGCCATTCCCATTCATTTTGATGAGATAAGATTATTGGGCAATCATCACTTGGATAGACATCTGATTTGTAATCAAAGGTGGGTTCAAGTAAGTCTAATTGATAAGAATGCTCTCTCTTAAGGGGTTTAAAATTTGCACACATAACGAAATTCGATTTGTAAGGATCCTTAACCTTTAGCTTGGATCTTTTAACTATGTGATATGTATATTTTTATAGATTGAATTGTCTATTTGAGTATTAAATTTTACTTTTCAATTACTTTGTTAAAGCTTTCTTTCAAATTATTTATCATTAAAAATGAGATCAATGATTTATAAGGCAACTTATAAGATATTCATTTGTTTTGAATAGCTACTTTTATGCAACAGAGCCTTGCAGAAATTTAGATTTTAATAAATGAGCTAATCATCATAATACAAAAGATATAGAGAACGTATACAAACCAATGTTTTCAGCGGTTTAAGTAACTCTTTAGAAAACTTTATAAGGTGGAACTATGAATAAACATTTATTAGCAAAAATCACTCTTTTAGGTGCTGCACAACTATTTACGTTTCATACGGCATTTGCAGATATACCTCTGACACCTGCTCAATTCGCAAAAGCGAAAACAGAAAATTTTGATAAAAAAGTGATTCTGTCCAACTTAAATAAACCACATGCTTTGTTATGGGGGCCAGATAATCAAATTTGGTTAACCGAACGTGCAACTGGCAAAATTTTAAGAGTAAATCCTGAATCTGGTAGCGCAAAAACAGTATTTCAGGTTCCTGAAATTGTGAGTGATGCTGATGGGCAAAATGGTTTGTTAGGCTTTGCTTTTCATCCTGACTTTAAACATAACCCTTATATCTATATTTCAGGCACTTTTAAAAATCCAAAATCTACAGATAAAGAGTTACCTAATCAGACGATTATTCGTAGATATACCTATAACAAAACTACAGATACATTTGAAAAGCCTATTGATTTGATTGCAGGTTTACCGTCATCGAAAGACCATCAGTCTGGTCGTCTCGTCATTGGTTCAGACCAAAAAATCTACTATACGATTGGTGACCAAGGTCGTAATCAGTTAGCTTATCTGTTCTTACCAAATAAGGCACAGCATACTCCGACTCAGCAAGAGCTCAATAGTAAAGACTACCATACATATATGGGTAAAGTATTACGCTTAAATCTGGACGGCAGTATTCCTAAAGACAACCCAAGCTTTAACGGCGTAGTGAGTCATATCTACACTTTAGGGCACCGTAATCCACAAGGTTTAGTATTTGCCCCAAATGGAAAGCTTTTACAATCTGAGCAAGGACCAAATTCTGATGATGAAATTAACCTTGTATTAAAAGGTGGTAACTATGGCTGGCCAAATGTAGCTGGTTATAAAGATGACAGTGGTTATGCCTATGCAAACTATTCGGCAGCAACCAATAAATCACAAATTAAAGATTTAGCTCAAAACGGGATAAAAGTAGCAACAGGTGTTCCTGTGACTAAAGAGTCTGAATGGACTGGTAAAAACTTTGTGCCACCTTTGAAAACTTTATATACGGTACAAGATACCTATAACTATAATGACCCTACTTGTGGTGAGATGGCATATATTTGCTGGCCAACGGTTGCACCGTCATCGGCATATGTATATACGGGAGGCAAAAAAGCGATTCCAGGGTGGGAAAATACATTATTGGTCCCATCTTTAAAACGTGGGGTGATTTTCCGTATTAAATTGGACCCAACATATAGCACGACTTTGGATGATGCTATCCCAATGTTTAAAAGCAATAACCGTTATCGTGATGTCATCGCTAGTCCAGAAGGTAATGCCTTATATGTGCTGACTGATACAGCGGGGAATGTACAAAAAGATGATGGTTCAGTCACTCATACTTTAGAGAATCCCGGTTCTCTCATTAAATTTACATATAACGGTAAGTAACTTATTTCAAAAAACCCAGCTATATAGCTGGGTTTTTTATATAAAGGTTTAGATTTATTCAGTTACGACCAATACTGGCACATGAATTTCTCCTAAGAGTGCTTGAGTTACACTTCCTAAGAAGAACTTTTTAAAACCTTTTCGCCCATGAGAACCAATCACTAATAAATCAGCTTTTAGCTCAGTTGCTGCTTTGATGATTTCTGTATGAATTGTTTGACCTTCAACAATTTTGGTTTCAACAGAAATTCCATGTTGGCTAAATTGTTCTTTAGCTTGATCTAAAATGCTCTGAATCGAAGCTCTCGCTTTATTAAAATAATCTTGCGCAATTTCTGTACTATCAATAATTTCAACTGAAATAAATGGATCAATAGTGAGCGCATATACCAAAGTAACTTTACTACTAAAGGCTTTAGCAAGACTTGCAGCATGATTAACAGCAATAAGTGAAGTAGGAGAACCATCGACCGGAACTAAAATATGGTGATAACTCATATATTGCTCCTTATTGTCTTGTGACAATATTTATTGTTGAAGAACCTAAACTTGTTATCGTTATGGTTATATTATCGCCAATTTTATAATTTTTATTGTTTGTTTTTAGTGTGTAAGGTAAATGACTAATTCATAGAATAGTGACTTTCTAGATAAGCCTGACCCTGTTTAAGAATAGAGATCACCTGATTAGCGTCAATAGCTGATTCAAATAAAAAACCTTGCCCTATGTTGTATCCAAATTGAAGAAGCAACTCTTCTTGTTCTGGTGTTTCAATACCTTCTGCAATTAATCCGAGTGAGAGATTTGGAGCAAGTAAGCCAATTGCCTGAACAATTGCATAAATGGATGGATCATGTTGCATCTTTTGTATAAAGCTACAATCAACTTTTAAGCAATCAATAGGATAGTCTCTTATATGTGTTAAAGAAGAGAAACCTGTTCCGAAGTCATCTAAAGCAATGCGTACTCCATGCTGTTTTAGTTTATTGAGTGCGCGAATCACATATTCAGAACCACGGTCACCCAGCATATGTTCAGTAACTTCTATCTCAATTAAATGGGTAGGAATTTCAAGTTGATTAATCTTTTTTAATAAACGTTCAGCATAATTATCTCTTAAGAACTCAACTGGTGCGGCATTTAGAGAAACAGGAAGCGGCACAAAACCTAATTTTATCCATTTAGCAATATCATGCAAAACTTGTTGTTGCATGATTTCACCAATTTTACTGGCTAAATCGTAGTCTTTAAAAGCTTCAGCAATCTGAGAAGGCAAACCTCTTTGGGCCGAAGTCGTATGCCAGCGGAGTAATGCTTCAAAGCCCACTACAGCATGAGTTTTTAGATCGACTTTGGGTTGATAGTAGGGCTGAATGGTATGATGACGAATAAGTTGGCGAGCAATGTTGAGTTGAGAGGCGATTGCCTCGGTTAACTGCATCATACTTGGGTTATACATACGTATGCCGCCACGACCACGGGCTTTTAAGTCATGTAATGCCATATCGGCACAACTTAATAAGCTCGATTGATCAACTGCATCTTGAGGGTAAATGGCGCAGCCGATGCTCATGCCGCCGTTGAGCACATTCCCAGCATATGTAATGGGTTGATTGAGTTGTTGAAGCAATACTTCTGCAAGTTCACGAACATCATTCTCATTTTCTAAATGGCTAACAATAACTGCAAACTCATCACCACCTAATCTGGCAACTGAACATCTTTCAGGATCTACGCACTGATTAAAACGTTTAGAAAGTATTTTTAATAAGTGGTCACCAGCACTATGACCTATAGTGTCATTAATATGCTTGAAATGATCTAGATCAATTAAAAGTAGCCCTACACTGGTTTGGGTTTCTCTTGAGTAGGCTAGGGTGCGTTTTAGTTGTAGCTTAAATGAACGTCTATTAAATAATCCTGTAAGTTCATCTCTCTCGCTAATATCTCTTAGACGGTTTTCGGTAAGATACTGTTGAGTGACATTTCGCGAAACACACAATATCTGAATAATTTCGCCGTTTGTATGTTGAATTGGGGTGAGCATATTATCCCAATACTCAGGCTCTTGATTTGGTAAACAACTCATGCCGGCGAATCGGGCTACTTTACCTTGCAGGGCTTTTTTTAAAGCAACTCTTCCACGTTTACGAATATGAGGAGGTAAAAGATCTAACCATCTCATGCCAAATTTTTTTTCATCTACAGGTATACCTAATGCAAGGCATCCTGATTTATTCATATGAGATACAGTGCCATCTGTATTTAAAACCTTAATACAATCGACACTGATATCGAGCATTTGATTTTGTATATCGATATCTTTTCGTAAGCTTTGCTGCTCTTGTATATCTTGGTCAATATCTAGAAAACTAATAAACCATTCATTTTCTTGAGAAGATTCATGGTATTTCGACAATTGAATAGAAATTTTGCACCATCGATAATAATGGGTTTTATGCAAAAGACGGCATTTAAATTCAATTCTTGATCGGAGTCGTATCGCATCTAACCATTTGTTTTTAACTTCTTCTAAATCGGCAGGGTACACGAAATCTAGCCATTGTTGAAACAATGGAGGAGAAGTATCGCGCCAGTACTTTGTACACTCCGTATTGCAGTATAAAATTAAGCCTTTTTCATCACTGACCCAAGTCGGTAAAGGAAACTGCTCAACAATAAAATGCTTTTGGGTAGTGTTCGACATTGAAGTCATAACATGCCTAAAACTGCTGAAGAGTTAAACTATTTATAAACTGTATTGTAATAGTTGTGTCGTCACCACAAAAGCTATAAAAAATTAATATTTGATGTTTTTTTCGTCTCGAATAAAGGTTTTTTTAAAATAAAAATTTTATTAATCATCTATGCATATGTTATTTATTAACTTTTAATCTCCTAAAGATTATGAAATGTAGAATTTTAACTTGAAAAAAATTATGCGTATTTTTGTAAAAAACTTGTTAAAACAGTTGTTTATAAAATTCAAATAGCGTTTTTTATAAAAAACTCAAACATCAAAAATATTTTAACTCGTGAAGAGTTAATTAATTTAAATATTTATGAGAAAAAATTTATAAAGAAAAAGCATTTAAGTTATTAGAGGTTAATACAATAAATACTATTAACTTTACAAAAGTAATATAAAATAAGGTCTTATATTATCGTAGAATTCTTTTCATCAAAAAGGATATATAATTCCTTTTTGTGCATTTTATAGCCTACATTTTCCCCAAGATGTAGGTTTTTTTTATGTCAAAATTTTATTATTTTAATTTTATTTAACTTATTAAATTATAAATAAAAAAAGCCATGGAGGCTTTTTATACGGTTTCCGGTTTTTTCAACTGTTGTTGAATGTAGAGGTTCATATAATACTGCTCTATATAATCGTCAGCATAATTGTTAGCTAATGTCTTAGTAGCTACCTGTTCATGCTTGCTGTAACAGTTAGTTTCTAAATCTTTTTCAAGTACCCACCATTGACGGTTAATACGACGTACTTGAAACTTATCACTCTTATATTTTCTTTTAGCCATTTTTTCCTAAAATTACGTTAGAGATATTAAGAGAGAGTTTCTACTGGAGTTGAAGGAACAAGTCAACAAGCATAGTGTTTAATTGATTACTTTATGAAGTCTATATTCCTGTAAACATAAGAGAAAATAATAAAAAAGCTCTCATGAGAGAGCTTGAGAATTAATCGTTTTAAAATGTTGAAAACAACAATTATCGAGAAAGATTTTTTAAAAGCAATTTTAAGCTTTCCATCATTTTTTCTAGTTGAAGAGGGGTGATACCTTCGAATGATTGTTCAAGTACTACACTCGTTAGATCATTAATTTTATTAATCATTTCTGTACCACGTTCGGTAAGATATACACGTGTAATACGACCATCTGATTGACAAGAATAGGTTTCAACTAAGCCTTCATCTTTTAAGCGATAAACAATTTTAGTGGTAGTCGACATTTTTGAAATAATCATATCAGATAGCTCTGATACGCTAGCGTGAGGTTTACTACTTAGCGCAAGCATAATACGACGACGTGAATTATCTAGGCCATATTTTTTGAGGGCATTATCAATATTTTGTACATATTGAGCATGGACCTGAGTAATCCAATAATATGGAAAATCTTCAAGAGTGAAAGATTCTGTTGTAGGTAAAAAACGCGCATACTTCTTTGTCATTGACTTTTCCCCATACCTTGGTGGATCGCATTTTATGAAACTTATTTTAATAGTGGAAAAATATAGTTTCACTAAGCAAGTTATATCAGGACTTTAAGTCATGAGCAAAATTTATATTGTTTGATTAACAAGGACAAACTATAAATTTTCCTCTTCTAATAAAACTTATTCCTTACCGTTTATTTGAACTTGGCTACTCGCTTGGTCGTAAAATGAACGATATTTGTTAGCATGAGAATCGTAGAAAAAAAAACTCGTTTTGAACGTGACATTTCTATCAAAATTTTTTGTCTACAAAGTCATAACTTAAAAAAATAAATCCATTCAATAAGTAAATGTTTAAATTAATCATATGTTTAATTGATTTTTTGAAGATGAAAATTTACCATACATTTAACATGATTGATCAAATATTAAAGAAAATTAACTAATAAATGGATTTATGTTATTGAATTTACTAAATTTTTAAATATTAATTTTACTGTTCAAAAGAATCATGATTTACGAATGTATTTTAATTAAGGAATTGTTTAATTGTTAATCTTTTGAATTGTATGTTAATTGTTATTTTTTGTTTATTTTAATATAGTGCATTTTCAAATAACGATAGATAAATTCTTCTGGATTAATGATGAAAAAATTACTAATTACTTCTATGGTAGCTTTAACGATAGGGTTAAATGGCTGTGCAAGCATCATTACAGGTTCTTCACAAACACTTACTTTTACAAGTGTGCCTGAGTCAGCAACTATTGAGATTAAAAATCGTAATGGGGTAAAAGTCCATACGGGGCAAACACCTGCTACCGTTAGCTTAAAAAAAGGTGCCGGTTATTTTAAACCAGAAAGTTATCAAGTATCTTTCAGTAAACCTGGTTATCAAACTAAAACGGTAGAAGTTACAGGTACTCTTAGTGGCTGGTATTTAGGTAATATTATTTTTGGTGGTTTAATTGGGCTTTTAATTGTGGATCCAGCTACTGGAGCAATGTATAAGTTGGCACCAAAAGATATAAATACAGTATTAGAAGCTCAAAATTTAGTAGGAGAAGCTAAGCAAAAGCCCACGCTAACAGTGATGCTGGCTCAAGATATTCCTGAGCAAATGATGGCCCGTGCAGTACAAATTAATAAATAAAAAATAGTAATAAAAAAGGGAGAATTTATATTCTCCCTTTTTAAATTATGAGTTTGTTAATAATTTTTCTTCTTGATTCTTTTTAATGATGGCATAACTTACTCCCGTTACGATACTTCCAGCCGCAATTGCTGCAAGATACAACCACGCATGATTGATTGCATTTGGAATCAGTAGTACAAATACACCGCCGTGTGGAGTCACAAGCTCACAGTGAAATAAAGCAACTAATGCACCAGTTACTGCGCCACCTAGAATACAGGTTGGAATAACGCGCATTGGATCTTTTGCTGCAAATGGAATTGCACCTTCTGAAATAAAGCATAAACCAAGCACAAACGCAGCTTTACCTGCATCTTTTTCACCAGTACTAAATTTATTTCTAGCGAGGAAGGTTGCAATTGCCATCCCAATTGCAGGAACCATACCGCCTGCCATCGTGGCTGCCATTGGCATATAGGTATTGGTGGTAAGTAGTCCAACTGTAAAAGCATAAGCAGCTTTATTAATTGGTCCGCCCAAATCAATACACATCATACTTGCCAGAATAATTCCCATTAATACAGCATTTGTTGTGCCCATATTGTTGAGGAAATCTTTCATTAACTCAAAAATATGCGCTACAGGTTGACCTACCACATAGAACATAATTAACCCAACAGATAATGTTCCTAATAATGGAATAATCAAAATGGGCTTAAGAGACTCTAAGCTAGTTGGGAGCTTAACTTTTTTAGCAATAAATAACGCGATATAACCTGCCAGGAAGCCAGAAACAATACCGCCTAAAAATCCTGCTTGTAACTGTGCTGCCAATAAACCCCCGATTAAACCGGGTGCAAGACCAGGGCGATCTGCAATGGAATATGCAATATAACCCGACAGCATGGGTACCATGAGAGTAAATGCTGCTGCGCCAATCTGTTTTAATATGGCTGGCAGACTACCAGCTTGTTCTGCTGCATTTAGGCCAAAACATAAAGAAAGTGCAATTAGCAAGCCACCCGCAACCACCATAGGCAGCATATAAGAAACACCAGTTAATAAGTGTTTATATACACCAACTTTTTCAGTTTTATCCTTATTTTCCGTTGTTGCTTGCTGTTTACCTTGTTCTAAAACCTGAGCATTAGCAATTGCCTCAGTAAAAGCCTTGTCGGTTTGTTTTAAAGCAAAACCAGTGCTACATCTATAGACACGTTTACCTACAAAGCGGTCAGTGTTGACTTCAATGTCAGTAGCAAGAATAACAATATCGGCATCAGCAATCGCTTGAGGTGATAAAATATTCTTCGCACCTACAGAACCCTGAGTTTCTACATCGATTTGATACCCAAGTCTTTCTGCACCTTGTTGTAACGCTTCAGCTGCCATAAATGTATGGGCAACTCCAGTTGGGCAAGCAGTAATGGCAACAAAATGAGTTGCGGTATTTGAAGCTTGCTTAGGTTTTTGTTCCCACTCATTTGCTGGTTTTGAGTGTTCAAGTGCCGTTAAAAGTGCTTTGTCTGCATCATCTTTAATATCTTCAATAGAAACTAAAGATAAAGCGTTTTGACCAAAAATATTTAGATTTTTAGGTTGCTGTCCAATAATAATGACATGATCAAAATGATCGCTTGATTCAAATTCATCGAGTGAAATGACACTATGTTTATAGCCATGTTGGGTTGCGACTAAAGCAAGTTTACGAGCCAAGATTAAAGCATTGACTTGCTGTTGCGGATCATTAGTGACAAATAATAAATGTTTAGCAGTTTGCATCAGATTCACTCAATGAATTGATAATAGTTTGTGCTTTTAATTGGTTTAGAACCTCAGAAGTAGGGATTCGAAAACCAATTTGTGTTACAGCATGGCTTGCAATGGCTGTCGCAGTTTTTAAGGTCTCTTCAGGAGGCAGTTGGTTAACAAGCCCATGGATCATGCCGGCTAAGAGTGAATCACCAGCGCCTACTGTACTTTTTACGATAACTTTTGGTGCTTGAGCATGTAAGGGGTGAGTGGCGTGTAACCAATTTACGCCATCTTCACCCATTGAGATAACCACATGCTCAATATTGGTTAAGCTATCAAAAAGTTCTCTTTGTTCAGCATAGCTTGTTGCTGGACGTTGATAACTTTCAACCAACTCATCGGTATTCGGTTTGATCATCCAAGGTTGACATTCAATTGCAGCAACCAATGCTTTACCACTGGTATCTAGGGCAACTTTCTTATTATTTTTTTTGATCAGTTGAATAAGTTGTTGTAACTCATCAATACTAAAACCTTGCGGGAGGCTACCAGCTATTGCAACAACCTCGACTTGTGGTAACAGAGCTTCAATCTTATTAAATAGGCTTTGTTTGTCTGTTTCAGAAACAAAGAAACCTTTGCCATTTAAATCTGTCATCCGCCCAGAATGCTCAGCAATTTTTATATTTTGACGTGTTTCACCATCAATATAAATAAACTCAGGTTGAAATTGAGCCTGTGCAAAATGTGTATCGAAAATTTGTCGATTATGCTCACCTAAAAAGCCGGTTACGATTACATCATGACCTAAGTCTTTTAATACTTGAGCAACATTAAGGCCTTTGCCAGCCGCATGTATTTCTACCGACTCTTGTCGGTTCACTTCTCCTACTAATAACTCATTCAGTTGAATGGTTACATCAATTGCAGGGTTTAAAGTAATTGTTAAAATTTTAGCCATTACTATTCCCAATCTTATAAGTCTTGTTCAGATAGCTGGCGCACAGCAGGGGCGCTATCGCATAGTAAAGCTTGTTGCGCAAGCTTTTGAGCATGGCTATAGCTTAGTGTGCGGATTTGAGCTTTTACTAAAGGAATGCTATTTGGGGACATACTCAGTTCATCTACACCTAATCCCATGAGAATAGGTACAGCTTTAGGGTCTGCTGCAAGCTCACCACAGATTCCTACCCATTTGCCATGTTTGTGGGCAGCTTTCACTGTTTGATCAATCAAATTAAGAATACTTGGATGTAATCCGTCTGCTTCCGCTGAGAGTATTGGGTGGCCTCGGTCAATCGCTAAAGTATATTGGGTCAGGTCATTTGTGCCGATACTGAAAAAGTCGACTTCTTGTGCAAGAACCGGTGCAAGCAAAGCAGCAGACGGAACCTCAATCATAATACCAACTTGTAAATTGTCACATGGATGTTGGGCTCTTACTTCGTCAAGAATTGCTTTGGCTGCACGCCATTCTTCAACGCGTCCAATCATAGGAAACATAATTCGTAACGGACGATTATCAGATGCTTTTAGTAGAGCGGTTAATTGCTGTTTTAAAAGCTCAGGCCGTCTTAAAGTTAAACGGATTCCTCTTAAACCTAAGAATGGATTTTCTTCTTCAGCAATTGGTAAGTAAGGTAAAGGCTTATCACCGCCTACATCTAATGTACGTACCACAAGCGGCCGACCTGCAAGTGCATCTAATACAACTCGGTAATCAGCTTCTTGAACAGCCTCGTTAGGTGCACTGCTATGAGACATAAAAACAAGCTCGGTTCTAAGGAGGCCAATTGCTTCAGCACCACATTCTACTGCTTGTGCTGTCGCTTGAACTTTACCCAAATTGGCTGCAATTTCGATTTGGTGTTGATCTAAGGTAATTGCTGGCTCGTGGCTATGACGTTCAGCTTCTTCACGAATTTGACGCTGTTGCTCACGCTCTTGCTTAGCCTGTTCGATTTGTGCCGCATCTGGATCTAAAACAAAAGTTCCCGTATCACCATTAATAAGTAAAGTGCTTTTCGGATCAATTTCTAGGACTTGTTCACCAGCACCAACAATAGCTGGAATGCCTAAAGCACGTGCGACAATTGCACTATGCGCACTTGCACCGCCTATAGCAGTTAAAATACCTGCGACACGGTCTTTGTTGAGACGAGCGACATCACTTGGCCCAACGTCATGCATGATTAGAATATAAGGCTCTTTAGGCTCTTCAATAACCACTTCACCACATAATTGGGTTAAAACTCTGTCGCCAATGTCGCGTAGGTCTGTTGCGCGTTCAGCGAGTAAACGATCTGGTAGAGCTTCCTGTGCTTTAGCTGCAGCTTCAATATGTTCATGCCATGCAGCTGGTGCTGATAAATTTTGATAAATTTTTTGATATACACCATTAATTAAATCAGGATCATCAAGCATTTCTAGGTGAGCTCGAAAGATTTGTTTAATTTCAGAAGCATCGGCTTTGGCTATGACTTGGTGAATATTGTTTTTTACTGCATGTAGGGCAATATCTAAATTTTCTTTCTCGACTTTTACGCCTGAACCCATACGTTCATATTGATAAACCTTTGGTTTAATCACATGGACAGGTCCAAAAGCTAAGCCACTTGATGCTGCAATTCCCGTATTGTTACCCAATGTCGTAGCATTTGATATTGCCGTTTGGGCAGGGAGCTGGTCAGGTATTTCACTGGTTACAGGTAGCGCTTCAACTTCTTCACCTAAGCCTTGCTGCACTGCCAAAATAACTTGATCTAAAGCCTCTACGGCATCGGTTTCTGGCTCAGCGATAAAACGTAGAGTTTGGCCACGCTTACAACCTAATGCTAAAAGACGAGTTAAACTTTTGGCAGAAACAAAGCTACCATCGTCTACTGCAACTTGGATATCGCCTTGAAAGGTTTTTGTAAGATTGACAAGGTGTGTAGCTGGTCGGGCATGTAAACCGTGTGCATTTGCCAGTACTACTGAACGTTGAGGCCAGTCAGGAACAACGTCAGCTCCAATAATTTTTGCAATTTCGTTTGGAGTTTGAGTTTTATCTAGCTCGGCAACTTGCTCAGGGTTAAATAAAATATCAATTAAACGATTAAATCTTTCATTATCGAGTTGGTCATTGGCTGCTATACAAACGAGGGTGTTCAGCTTTTTACCATTTAGCTCTAAAGCCTGTGATGGTTTAGTAATGCTAATAGCTGGTTGCTGAACAAAGTGATTGCTAGAAATGGACCAGATTTGATCTTGCAGTTGAATGGCTTGTTCTGGATCAAGTGAACTTAGAAAACCACATTTTACAAAATTATGTTTTTTGAGTGTTTGAGAAGCTGCCCAAAATAAATCTTCGATATCTTGTGCGTCGATTTCGGTTTGAATAAGATTTTCATGAAGCGCTAAAGATAATGGCTGAGCTTGTAGTAATTCGATAATCTGCTCAGGTTTAGAAGCATTCTTTACTTGTTCACTGACGTCATGCATTAATGCACGAGTAAGAATTTGCAAAACTTGCAAATGTTCATCAGATTTTGCTGCAATCACTACAGCTAAATAAATTTTATTTTCTCCATCCCAGATCACACCTTCGGGGAAATGGGCTAAGCGAATCCCTGTTTTTAAAATATATTCACGTGATTGAGGAGTACCGTGAGGAATGGCAATGCCTTGGCCTAAATAAGTCGCGCTTTGTTGTTCACGATTGATGAGTCCCGTTATATATTCAGGCGTAACTAACCCATCTTTTTCTAATATATCTACTAGACACTTTAATGCATGTGTTTTATCAACAGCATGTTGATTCATATGAATATGTTGAGGCTCTAGTGCTAGCATAATTATCCTTGAACAATTTCTTTGGCTTTAGCTAAAACAGAAAAAAAGAAGCTGTTTGCATTAAACAAGTAAATATACCTGTTTTTTGACAACAGCTTCAGATGAATTACCTTAGCAGAACTTTAACGGTATATCGACGCATTTAAGTAAAAAGCTGCTCGTTTTTAATACAAAAAAACCTCTAAGCCGGATTACTGACTTAGAGGCGAAAATAAAAGCAGTGATTAATATTTAATTTCTTGTTCTAAAATAGACCAGAGTTTTTGATGTGATTTTTTAAATAACAGCATATGGCCAATTGATTTATAGCCTAAATCTTTTGGGCTAAGCTCAATCATTTTTTTATTTGCATTTGGATATAAACTTAATAATTCTTGTACGTTACGTTTGGTTGCAATCTCATCATCATCAGCCCAAATAGCAGTAATTGGACATTGAATATCTGAATGAAAATCATGAAAAATTGTCTTGCCTATGGCATTTTTTACATATCCGGGACGGCTACAAAACTCTCGCCATTGTTGAGCAACTTTTTTAGGTAGGTTTTCTCCCATACCAATGAATTGAGTTGCTCCATAACCTTTAACAAAACTAGAAATAGGGAAGATAAGATTAAACATAACTGGCGCTAAAACCTTGGTTTTTCCTTTAAGGCCTTTAATATGTCCAGTTGAACCTGCAACCGTTATCACTTTTGCGACTTTATTATAGTTAGGTACGACTCCTAGTAGTTGTCCGCCAGCACTATGTCCAATAAGAATAACTTGATTTGCTTTTGTTTTTATTAATAAAGCATCAATTGCAGCAGGAATATCTAGTGTTCCCCAGTCGGTAATACTTGCGGTACTTTGTTTTAAAGCTCCATGTAGGGACTCGCCAATACCACGGAAGTCAAAACTCAATACATTATAGCCTTGTTGGCTTAACCATGTTGCGAAAGAGTGATAAAAGTTTTTAGTTATACCTGTTGCTGGACAAATCAAGATAGGGTATTCAGCTTTCTTTTCTTGAGCAGGATAAAATTGAGCTGCAAGCTGATAACCATCTTTACAGGTAATCCAAAAAGATTCAAAAGTCTTATCCATAGATTTAAAGTTAATTGGCTAATTGTTTATCTTAATATACATGAGTTCTGAAAAGGAACTTGATTAAATTGTGACTATAAAGTCAAGATTTATGTTATATAGCTCATCAAATTTTAATAAAACGAATAATGGAAATTATGGATTTATCAAAAGCTGTACAGCTGGCTATTGTCTTTAGTGGCGTCTTTTTATGGATAGGAATGTTAACTGGAGTATGGAAATATTGGCAAATTCGCCGTTCCAAATTAAGCCGCGCACATTATTATGTAGATATTGCACATAGAAGCAGTTTGCTTTATGCAGCAGCCACACTTATTCTGGCTGTATTGAGCTATTTCACGATTTTAAATGAAGATATTGCTTTATGGTGTGTATTGGCAAATATACTGTTTTTTAGTTTCTCAATTTTAGTTTATATCATCCACGGATTTTTGCAGGATACGACCAATCAGTTTAAACAACCTCATAGGTTAGGGCATTTCAGTTTACCTACATGGTTGATGACGTTTATGATGTTCGCTTTAATTATTACTGAGCTATTAGCAACTGCTATTTTAGTGATGGGGACAATTTTATTGTTTTTAAGCAAATAAAAATGGATGATCGCTCATCCATTTTTAGAATTCTTATTTCTGTTGACTAAGTCGTCTTTTAGCTAATTTTCGCATTTTGTGGTCGACAAAGGCCCATACACAAAATACAAAAGAAACAACCATGGCATACATAAAGTATTCGGGTTTCAGATTCCCTTTAATCATACCTTGAAACAGTAAAGTCAGCATAAGAGCAAGCGTCGTTACTCCATAAACAACTGAATCTTTGCTGTTCAGAGTGTTAATGAAGACTTGTTTGTTGAAATGTAATGATAACATCTCCATCCCTCCTTGTGGTTGCGCTAAAACCGAATGTTTTAGTCAAGAATAAGTTTAATGTTGTACTTGTATTTTTAGCTTAATTCAATAGTCAATAGAAAATTTTTTGAACAGTTTTATAAAAACTTCTATGTTTATAAATGGTTAAGGTATTAAAAAAGTAAATATTAAACATTTTTGTATAAAATAATTACTTTTTTAGAAAAGAGAAATTATTTAAATGAAAAGTGTAATAATTTCTCTGTTCTTTAAATTTGCTTTAGCTACTTTGTTTTTTTAAAAAAACATCAATAGCGTGTTGAGCAATTTCAGCATCTTCAAAAGATTGAACACCTGAAACACCAATCGCGCCTAAAATCTGGCCTTCATAAATAATCGCTTTTCCGCCTTCTAGCATACCTTTAGCACTTGGCATACTTAAGAAACCAAGACGACCATTTTGAAGAAGCTCTTCGTAAAATTTTGAAGGACGACCGCTCATTGATGAGCATTTAGCTTTTTCTAAGCAAAGATGTGTGGTGAGAGGAGAAGCGCCATCTAGACGTTTCATAAGTAATAAAGAGCTTGTTTCATCAACAATGGCTATACTAACTTTAAAGTTGTGTTCAATTGCATATTTCTGAGCTTCTTCCATTAAAAACTCAGCATCTGCTAATGTTAAATAATATTTACTTTTCATTTATGCTCTTCTTTCCTGAGTAAGCTAAAAATTATTTTAGTGTAATATTACAGTAAAAATTAATTATATCTATAGTTGAATTGTCACTAAATGCTGATGTTAGAAATAAAATGCTGGTTGGGTAAACGCAGCATTTTATTCGATATATAAAATCATGTTTGGGTAAAACTCGATTTCAAAAAAACATCAGATTAAATGCTTTTATGTTTAACTTTGTCGATAAGAGTAGTCACTACAAGAACAACTAAAGATGGGATCAACCATGCCAAGTTTTGTTCATTTAACGGTAAGTGTTGAAGGAAATTAGGAAGGTAATCACCAAAGCCCGCAACCTTAAGCCCGTCAATAATTCCGAAAATTAAAGCAATGCTTGTTACTGAACCGACAATAAAAGATGGTTTATGCCAAAATTTCCAGAAGAAACTGAGCATAATAACTACAATTGCAGGTGGATAAATTGCACTTAAAACTGGTACTGATACGGCAATTAGCTTAGTCAATCCAAGGTTGGAAATAATGAAAGAAAAACCAACTAAGATGAAAACTAAAAGCTTATATGGCAACTTAGTAAGTTGAGCGAAATATTCAGCACATGCACAAGTTAAACCAATTGCAGTAACCATACATGCTAAGAAAATGAGACCTGTTAAGAAGAGTGAACCCATATTCCCAAAAGCATGTTGAACATATGCATGTAGGATTACAGCACCATTTGCTGCATTAGGAGCGACTTCATGGCTACCCAAACCTAATTTAAACAAGCTTAAGTAAACTAAAGTGAGTCCTACACCAGAAATAAGGCTGGCAATAATTGCATACTTGGTCACTAGTTTGTTATCAGTAACACCACGCGAATAGATCGCTTGAATAATGACGATACCAAATACTAGGGCACCTAAAGTATCCATGGTGAGATAACCATTTACGAAACCTTCTGAAACAGGAGAGTTAACGTAATGATTAATTGGAGCAGGAACATAACCCGCAGGAATCATAACCGCTGCAATACCTAAAATTGCTAAAGCGATAATTTTCAGAGGAGCTAGAACATGTCCAACTGTGTCTAAAAGCTTGTTCGGATATAAAGAAACGACAGTTACAAATGCGAAGTAAATTGCACTGTAAATTAAAAGGCTACTGCTAGACGTTCCAAAATAAGATGAGAAACCAATTTCATAAGAAACTGTTGCGGTGCGTGGTGTAGCAAATAAAGGGCCAACTGATAGATAACAAACTACAGTTAAGATCAGACTTGCGATACGACCTAGCGGTGAACTAATAATTTCGATGGAACCCTGCATACGAGAGAGGGCCATAATGGTAATTACAGGTAAGCCAACGGCAGTAATCAAAAAACCTATGGCAGCTAGCCATACATGATCACCAGCTTGTTGAGCGACAATGGGAGGAAAGATAATATTACCAGCCCCAATAAAGAGGGCAAAGGTCATAAAACCTAAGGCAATAATATCTCCGGTACGAAGCTGTTGCATAAATTAAATTTAACAAAAAAGAAAGAATTTTAGAGCAAAAGAGATCATGATCAAGCGCTATTTTATGTGAAAAAGCTTTTTTTTAGGCCGTATCAATCATCCAGAGATATTAAAAATATCAACTGGTTAAGTTATCTACTTGAAAACTCATTGAAAGAAATAAAGAAAACATTTTTTAGGTCTGACTTTTTAAAGAAATTGTGTAAAAATGAAAATATAAATTTCTATTATGAATGTTGAATATTTGGACATTAAAAGCTTTCCGCCTATCCTATATCCATTCTAAAATATTCTAAATTAACTAACATTTTTGTAGGCGTGGTAAAAGCAGTGCCTACGAGGATAAAATTGAATGAGAGCTTCTACTGTTACAATTAAAACTGAACAAGATCTAGAAAAATTAAGAGTTTCTGGGCGTTTGGCTGCACAAGTTTTAGAAATGATAGGGGAGTATGTCAAGCCAGGTGTAACAACTGAATATTTAGACAATATTTGTAATGATTACATCGTAAATACTTTAAAAGTTATACCGGCTAATGTGGGTTATCATGGATTCACAAAAACAATATGTACTTCAGTCAATGAAGTGGTATGTCACGGTATCCCTTCTCAAAATAAAATTTTAAAAGATGGCGATATTATTAATATTGATGTAGCAATTATTAAAGACGGCTATTTTGGTGATACGAGCCGTATGTATTATGTCGGTAACGTAAATCCACATGCTAAAAAATTAGTTGAAACTACTTATGAAGCAATGGTCGCAGGTATACATGCAGTTAAACCAGGGGCGACTTTAGGGGATATTGGTTACGCTATTCAATCGGTCGCTCATCGCGAAGGATATAGCATTGTTCGTGAATATTGCGGGCATGGCATTGGTAAAGTTTATCATGAACAACCTAATATTCTGCATTATGGACAACGCGGCCAAGGTCTTGTTTTGAAAAAAGGGATGGTCTTTACAATTGAACCTATGGTTAATGCAGGCAAACCTCAGGTAAAAGAGTTAAATGACGGCTGGACCGTAATTACCCAAGATCATTCGTTATCTGCTCAATGGGAACATATGGTTGCTGTTACAGATACAGGGTTTGAATTATTAACGCCGTGGCCCGAAGGTGTGGGAAATTATCCAGAAATTTAATATGCATAAAAAGTTCGATAATCTATCGAACTTTTTTATGCGGCTTTGATTTATGGATGTTCTGAAAGATGTTCCACTAAATAATCAATAAATACACGTACAGCTGGCAGTAAGCCTCTTCGTGACGGATAAACAGCATGGAATATACCGTGGGCTGCTTTCCAATCTGGCAAGATTTGCACAAGCTGACCTGATTTTACAAAATCCTCAGCTGCTGTGTCAGGTAACAAGGCAATACCACAATTTTGACTTGCAAGTTGGGCAAGCATATAAATATTTGTTCCCATGATGGTTGGACTAACTTTCACTTTCTTCAGTTGGTTGTCTGGGCCATGCAATATAAATTGTTGATCTAAATGCTCTTCAGACAAGCTTAAAATACGATGATCACTTAATTCATCAGGTGACTTAATATTACCAAACTCATTTAAATAAGCTTGGCTTGCAAAGAGACTTTGTTCTATTAGCGCAAACTGTCTTAATACCAAACTAGGGTCATCATCTAGTTTAGATCTGACCCGTAGAGCAATATCAATCCCTTCATTAATTACATCAACGCGTCGATTACTTACAATAAGTTGTAAACGAATTTCAGGATATTTTTTTAAAAATGCTGGCAAAATTTTGGGTAGCTGGTTTTGTGCTATATCTACAGGAACGCTTACTTTGACTACACCTCTTGGTTGAATACTTAAGTGATCAACCAAATCATGAGCTGCTTGTGCGGCATTCATCATGACTTGGGCGTGTCTATAAATATCCATACCAATATCGGTAACTGCAAAATGACGAGAACTGCGCTGAATTAAGCGAACCCCTAAATTTTCCTCTAAGTTATAAACACGACGACTTAATTTTGATTTTGGAATATCCGTAACACGTTCGGCGGCACTAAATCCACCATGCTCAACAACAAGGGCAAAACAATAAAAATCATCAAGATCTGTGAGCATTAAAATATCCTATTTATGCAACACTAAAGATTTTACATTATTACTTTTGCAACGATAAAGTTTGATTTTAATTTTTTGTAAAAAGCTTATAAATAAACCTTAAAAGAGAGTATTAAATAATTTGAAATTTTATTGTAATTACATTGAAATTATTTTGTAATTTATTTTCTTAAATTAATAAGCAAATATGGCGCTTATAGGCTAATTCTCCTAAAATATATTTTTCTCGATTTTTTAAATAATATGTCTTACCAGTTAGTTGAATTAGAGAACGCAACCGCTAATATTATTTGCCCGATTTGTAAGCTTGCTGTTATTGATTGGACACAAGAGCAATATGTTCAACCTTGTGAACATACAGTATTTATTGCAATGGACTTAGGATTTGAATTTGTTGCTGACCGTTTTGAACAAGTTATGAATCAAAACGTAGATGAGTTACATGAAGATCCGAACATGAATATTTTTGATGCGATAACGACTACACCATATAAAAATTTAACTATTTTAAAAGCAGATCTTGGTGTAGATGGACTATTTCGTTATGTCGGTATAAGTGATTGTTAAATTTATAAGTATAAAAAAGCCAATCTTTCGATTGGCTTTTTTATACTTAAGCTTCTGGAGCTGCGCTGTATTGTTCGATTAATGGTTTTAATTCGCCATTTTGGAACATTTCAAGCATGATATCGCTACCACCAATAAGCTCGCCGTTTACCCATAATTGTGGGAAAGTAGGCCAGTTTGCAATTTTTGGTAAAGTTGCACGAATATCAGGGTTTTCTAAGATGTTCACATATGCAAATGGACGACCAATTTGACTGAGCGCCTCTACTGCACGTGCAGAGAAACCACATTGTGGAAACTGTGGAGTGCCTTTCATGTAAAGTAAAACGGGATGCTTCGCAATTTGATCGCGAATTAACGCTTCAGTATCACGTGCTTGTTCAGTCATAAATAGATCCTCAACTAATCTTGCAGCATTATAGGGGGTGTTCACATCGCTTTGCAAACCGCCTTGTTGCTTAAAGTTGCACAGAATATTCAATATTTTATTGTATAAACCGAAGCGATAGCAAAAAGCAGACGAAATTTTAGATAAATGAATGATGAGACTTTTCATCAGTGCAAGTTTTTGTTTATATAAACCCTTCTTAAAACCTCATACAGACAGAGTTCGTGATGACTGATATTACCCTAGCTCCAGTACAACCTGATCAACCAACACATTTAATGGCTACTTATGGTCGCCAAGCGATCAGTTTTGTTCGAGGCCGAGGGGCGTATCTTTATACAAAAGATGGTACAGAATATTTAGATGCACTCACTGGTATTGCTGTATGTGGTTTAGGGCACGCTCATCCAGCTATTGCAGAAGCCATTGCAGAGCAAGCTGCTACACTTGTGCATACGAGTAATTTATTTGAAATTCCTTGGCAAACTGCGGCTGCTCAAAAGCTTGCTGAAGTTTCAGGTATGGAGGAAATTTTCTTTTCAAACAGCGGTGCCGAGTCAAATGAAGGAGCAATTAAAATTGCTCGTAAATTTGGTACTCAACAAGGTATAAGCTTGCCAAAGATTATTGTTGCTGAGCAGTCATTTCATGGTCGTACTTTGGCGACACTGTCAGCAACTGGTAACAAGAAAGTACAAGACGGTTTTGCACCTTTAGTGGAAGGTTTTATTCGAGTGCCATTTGGTGATATTGAAGCCATCCAAGAGGCTGCCTTACAGCATCCAGATATCGTTGCTATTTTAATTGAACCAATTCAAGGTGAAGGTGGTATTAATACTGCACCACAAGGATTTAGCTATTTAGAAGAAGTTCGCCAAATTTGTAACCAGCATAACTGGTTAATGATGCTAGATGAAATTCAAACTGGTAATGGTCGTACTGGTAAATACTTTGCGTATCAACATACGAATATTATTCCGGATGTTTTGACCACAGCAAAAGGTTTGGGTAATGGTTTTCCGGTGGGTGCTGTAATGACTCAAGGTAAAGCAGTAGGCTTGTTAGGGCCTGGCAGTCATGGTTCTACTTATGGTGGTACAGTATTGGGTTCTCGTGTGGTTTACACGGTAATTGATACGATCCAGAAGGAAAATGCAGTAGAGAATGCAGCAGTAGTGGGTAATTATATTGTTGACCAATTACGTGCCCAATTGTCGGATAAGAATGTGCAAGTACGTGGTTTCGGTATGATGATTGGTATCCAATTACCTAAAGATTGTGCTGAGCTCGTTGCGATTGCTCGTGATGAATACAAACTTATTATTAACGTTACGGCAGGTTCGGTGGTGCGTTTATTACCGCCAATTAACATGACACAAGCTCAAGCTGATATTTTGCTAGAGCGTTTAGTCGCATTAATTACGAATTATCTTTAAGTTTAAAAACAATAAAAATGGGCGTTAATCGCCCATTTTTATTTTTGTATTTAGCCTGAAATATATTGCTTTAATTGTTCAATCAAAACTTTCTGGTCTTCCATTGCGGCTTTAACCAAGTCACCAATTGAAATGAAACCAACCAATTTTCCATTATCTAATACAGGTAAGTGACGTAAATGACGATCGGTCATGAGCTGTAAACATTCTTCAACCGTATTATTTAAACCTACCGTAATCACTTTTGCTGTCATAATTTCAGCAACTGTAGTGCTATAAGATGAGCGCTCCATAAGCGTTACTTTTCGTGTGTAATCGCGTTCAGATAATATTCCAACAACTTGTTCACCTTCTGCTACGACTAAAGCACCAATACCTTTTTCAGCCATAATCGTAATTGCTTCGAGGACAGTTGCTTCGGGTGAAATTGTAAAAATGGCTTGTTCAGATTTGTTCTTAATTACTTGTGCAACGATAGTCATTTCTTCTGTCCTGTTGTTTTATCATTTTGATTTAAATTAGCTCGATTTTTGAAAAATGCAAAGACTTGCTAGTCATTCAAATATAAGTTTTATACTTAAGCGTTCAAAAAGCACGCTATCTTGGGTAGCTCAAAGAAACTTTAAGCTACCTGCCATTTGGGATGATTAAAAAAGAAATGATGCATTTGCTGTGTAGATAACTTCAACTTGCGATGAGATGAGTTAAATAAAGCAGGAGTGACTTTTAACCGTGTTAAAGTAGGTAATAAAGATTCATGGAAGTCTTTTGGGGTAATTTTTCTTGGCTTGTAATTGGGCCAGTGAGTTTTGGCGTATCGATGTGCTTGTACTCCATTTAGCCAGAACGGAAAAATAAAATCTTCCTGATCTGATTTAATGGCCCAGCCTTCATCAAATAGTCCCCACAGAACCCCGCAGTACATCATGGTTCTTAAAATATAAATCTTGATCATCAAGTCTTTAGAAACCGGTTGTAGATTACTTAAACTGTTCATTTTAAATTTAAAGGTTTTCAACTTGTCCTGCTTATTATAAGAGAACCACATGACATTTCAGTTTAAACAGGTGTCAAATCGTAAACAAATATTGATGAGTAGAAATATCTATACAAATAAATGCTGGATAAGGGGTACTTTCTAAGTCACGACTGAAGTGGCGAAGTAAAGCTTTAGGCAAATAGGTAATTTTGGTTTTGTATAGGTATAAAAAAACGCCACCTGAGCAAGACAAAGCGGCTAAAGCTTTGGCAAAGCGCAAGATGAACGAAGTTATGGTTAATTTGTATTGAACTTTTTACAGGTATAAAAAAACGCCACCTGAGCAAGACAAAGCGGCTAAAGCTTTGGCGAAGCGCAAGATGAACATAGTTATGGTTAATTTATATTGAATTTTTTACAGACATAAAAAAACGCCACCTGAGCAAGACAAAGCGGCTAAAGCTTTGGCGAAGCGCAAGATAAATATAGTTATGGTTAATTTATATTGAACTTTTTATAGGTATAAAAAAAACGCCACCTAAGTGACGTTTCTTTATGCTTGCATCGTGGCTAGTTTCTGCCAGTATTGTGCTTTCATGGAATCACGTTCAACACGGAAACCTTGGTAATATAGTTCTGCTAAGAACAAAGCAGCTTTACCGTGACCAGCACGAGCAACTTCTTCTAACTGTGCAACTGCATCTTGGAAATTCATTTGAGATTGAATTGTGTTAACCGCAGTTGCGTATACATGTTCTAAATCATGATGAGAGATACGTTGAATCATATAAAACTCCTTATTGTAATTATGATTACTTTTTCTAAAGGCCACTGCCTTTGAACTAATTTAACTTAGAATTGTTAAACTAATATTACAAATTAATGGATTTGTCAACTATTGAGAAGCATCAATTAGTTCACTATTAGGATACATGATTAAACATTATTCACAAATAATTTTGAGTAAAATCAATATGAGAATAAAAGACAAGGAGAATAACTATGACAAATACTATTGATGGCTTTGTTTTTGATAATCCTCCTAAAGAGGAGCAAATCATAGAACTTGCCCATTACCATCGTAAATTATTAGACGAAGCAATTTTCCATCAAGAAATACATTTAGGGGATTATTGTTTAGCACAAAGGAAACGGGTTTTCGACTATGCTCGTCAATTAGACCCTAATCAAAAAGCTTGGTTCTATCAAGTTTATGATGGTGAACTTAGAAAAATTGCAGATGAAGATGAATTGCACCCAGCAGATGCAGAAGAAGGTTTAAGTATTTTTGCTATGCTATTAGTATTAGTTATTATTGCTGCAATTTTATACTTCTCTGTAATTCGTTCCTTAATGGGCTAGCAATTGTCATCCAGTAAGGTTAAAGAATAATAGCCTTACTGGATTTTGACCTTGTGCTGAAGTGCATTGAACCCTACACTACATTCATTAGAGGTAGGTCATGCTCACATTCAAAGAAAATTTTCTTAAATTAAAGTCTGAGTTAAAGGCAGATCAATGTTTTAATCTGGTTGTGATTATTATCATTGGCTGTATTTTTATGCTGTCTTATTTGGCATTACTACGTCCTGTGAATTCAGAACAGTATCAACGAATTGTGCAACTTTCTCGACAGGCTACTTATCCAAGAACTCAAGATATGGCCGAGTTGATTATGGCTCAATCAGAAATTCATAGAGCAGAGTATTTAAAGTTAATGCATGCTTATCAGTTTGAACATGATCACATCAAGCAATATCCTGCATTAGCGCAAGAAGATACTCAATAAGTATTGTCTTTATTTCAAAAAGGTTTTGCACGCTATTGAAGCAGGCAAAAATTTGAATTTATGCTAAACTTTCCGTTTTTTAACACGCTGCTTTTCAAGGAATCGGCATGCAACAACAATCGAATATGCAAAATAAATTCTTGATAGATGCTGAGATCGGGGATGACGATGTCACATTGCCTAATTTACCTGCTATCGATGTTCCTATCGTTGAGTCACCTGTTAAGCAAGAAGTAAAAGCTGAAGAAGTTGTCGAGGCTGCACCGTCTACAGAACCTGAGCAACCAAAATCTGGTTTCTTTGGACGAATGAAAGAAGGCTTGAGCAAAACTCGTCGTAATTTCACCGATGGTATGGTTAATATCTTAATTGGTGGGAAAGAAATTGATGATGAGTTGCTTGAAGAAGTCGAAGAGCAATTATTAGTTGCAGATATTGGTGTTGATGCAACAAAAACGATTATTACCAACTTAACTGAACGTACTGCTCGTGGTGATTTGATCTATTCACATTCACTTTATAAAGCCTTGCAAGAAGAGTTGGTTGCTTTGCTTGCTCCACGTGTGAAGCCTTTGCATATTGACCCTAATAAATCACCTTATGTGATTTTAATGGTTGGGGTAAATGGTGTTGGAAAAACGACAACAATTGGTAAATTAGCGAAGCGTTTACAAGGTGAAGGCAAAAAAGTGATGTTGGCGGCAGGTGATACATTCCGTGCTGCTGCTACTGAACAATTGCAAATCTGGGGTGAGCGTAACGATATTGCTGTAGTTGCTCAAGGTCATGGTGCCGATAGTGCGTCAGTTATTTTTGATGCTTTTGAAAGTGCGCGAGCTAAAGGTATTGATGTGCTGATTGCAGATACTGCGGGCCGTTTGCATAACAAAAGTAATTTGATGGAAGAGCTTAAGAAAGTTAAGCGTGTTATGCAAAAAATTGATGCAACAGCGCCTCATGAAATTATGTTGGTTGTAGATGCGGGTACTGGACAAAATGCAATCAACCAAGTACAAGAATTTGACCAGGCTGTTGGTTTAACAGGTATTACTATTACTAAGTTGGATGGTACAGCAAAAGGCGGAGTATTATTTAATATTGCTAGTCGTACTCATGTGCCAATTCGTTTCATTGGTGTGGGTGAAAAGATTGATGATTTAAGACCATTCTCGGCGAAATCGTTTGTTGCAGCACTATTTGAAACTGAAAAATAATTTTTAGCCAAGACTTAAGAAAAACCTCACAAAATAGTGAGGTTTTTTTATATCCATATCTTTTTTTTATTGTTGCGAAAATAAAACGAACTGTCATATTTTTAATGCTGATTATAAGAAATGAGTTCCATAGACTATATTCATTCCCAAACAACGGCCCATGGTCAATTAAATAGGTAGGAAATAAAAAATGTCTACTTTCTTAGATAAAATTAAAAACCGTCGTACTATTTATGCAATTGGTAAAAATGTTGCATTAGATCGCACAAAAATTGAAGAAACTATTCGTGAAGCGGTTAAACATAGCCCATCAGCGTTCAACTCTCAATCTTCACGTGTTGTTACTCTTTATGGTGAATCACATGCTAAATTTTGGAATTTAGTTCGTGAAGCATTACGTAAAATTGTTCCTGCAGATGCCTTTGCCGGTACAAATGCAAAGATTGATAGCTTCGTTGCTGGTGTTGGTACAGTACTATTTTATGAAGATCAAGCTGTTGTTAAAAGCTTGCAAGAGCAATTTGAATTATATGCAGATAACTTCCCAGTTTGGTCTGAACATTCAAGTGCAATTGCTCAGTTTGCGACTTGGACTGCGCTTTCAGAACTTGGTTTAGGTGCATCATTACAGCATTATAACCCGATTGTTGATGCTGATGCTGCTGAAGCATTTGATGTTCCAGCAACTTGGAAATTACGTGCTCAACTTGTATTTGGTTCTGTTGAAGCACCAGCTGGTGAAAAAGCATTTATTAGCGATGAAGATCGTTTTAAAACATTCAACTAAATTGAGTGGATGAAAAGAGTACCTAGAGGGTACTCTTTTTTTATACTTTTAAAATTAGTTAGAAATTAATGATCAATAAAATAGGTGTTTATTAGAATTCAAAAAAATATTTTAAAAGCTTGAGCGGCGGCTTTGTAAACAGGAGGTTGTCATAAAATCGTCATAATCATATTGCATATTGCTCATGTTTTTACAAACTATTAAATATTACAGAGACGTGAACAGATGACTTTAAGATTAAGTGTCGCTGCGATGGGTTTATTACTCAGCGGTTCAGTATTTTCAGCAGTTACAATTACAGCGCCAGAGGAAATCGTAATCCTTGCGGTGAATGGTCAGGAAGTCAACTCTGGATTATTCCGTTCTTCTAAAAATAATTATAAAGTCGATGCTGGTGAGGCAAGCCTAAGTGTACGTTATCAAGAATATTTTGAGCATTTAAGTGGCGAACACGATATTGTTAAGTCAGGAGTAGTTACTATTCAAACTCCAGCGCTCAAAGATGGTCAAACTTATAAGCTTGCAATGGTAGATGCTCCAAAACAATTTGAACAAGCCAAAAAATATGCTGAGCAACCTACAGTGGCTTTATATAATTCAAACAATGAGTTAATTGTTCAACAAACTGGTGCCAATAATGAGGCAAGACCGTGGTTTGCATCGGGATTGCTAGGTAAGGTTACTGATTTCACGACTAAATCATCTAAACAGCAACCTGACGCTGTGTATGCTGCTGCAAAACCTACCACGACTCAAGCTATTGCGCCTGTTGCAACAACCATGCCTGCTACTGGTGTAGCACAAACTAATGATCAGCGTTTGGCAGAAATTTGGAAAAAATCTTCTAAAGCAGAGCGCCAAAAGTTTATGGCTTGGTTAGCTGAGCAGTCGAATTAATTGCTATTCAAAATAAAGCCGATTTAATATCGGCTTTATTTTTAGAATATTTTAAATAGCCTAAGTATATTTATGATCAAATTAAATTTCCGTTTAGCAGAATTTAATGGCATCCCAACACTAGTAGAGTTGATTAATCAGTCGTATAGAGAACAACAAGGTAGAAGCTGGACTACTGAAGTTGAATATGTAAAAGGGCAACGTATTAATAAAGAGCAATTGAAACATCAATTAGAATTACCTAATTCAGTATTATTAATTGGAGAAATAGATTCTTCAAAAGTTGTTACATGTATTGGTCTTACATTTCAAAGCAATACAGTTGAGATAGGAACATTTTATACAGATCCGCATGTTCAGAATATGAAAATAGGGCGTTCTGTTTTGGAGTACGCTGAACAATTTGCTTTACACAAAGTACCTGAATTGGACAGTGCAATCATGTATGTTTTAAATGTGCGTTCAGAGTTAATTGCTTATTATGAAAGACGCGGATATATAAAAACAGGTAACCATGAACCATATCCGCTTGACGCAAATGTTGGATTACCACTTATACCAATTAAACTAATCGAAATGAAAAAGGACCTCAAATGAGGTCCTTTTTGTTTAGGTTAGAAACCAGATGTAATAGCCTAAAAGCATGAGAGGCCAAGCTATCCATGGACTAAATAACCATTTCCATAACCAAAAGTGCGGCACAAAACCCACCCCATAAATGAAGCCTCCGGAAATACCCACCATCACCAGCATAAGCTGGCTATGATTGTAGTGTCCGTTTGCATCTAACATGAGGGAAGGATGCACCAGTAAAATTACAGCAAGCGGCAATGCCAACAGAAATGAAATGGCCATTGCAAATGCCTGAGCTTTTCGTTGATTTGATGCTGTCATTGCGGTTGCCATGATTTATTCCTCATCTAAATTTTGATGATGTTCGATATAAAGAGCGCTCAATACACCCGCGAAACATGCCATCAAAATCCCAAGAATCCATGCGAAATACCACATTTGCTTCTCCTTATTAGTACAGGCTATGCGAGTTTGACTCGATATGTTTGTTAGTAATAACGCCCCACATTTTGTAATACGACCAACTGGTGTAGATCAAAATGATCGGAACGAATATGCATACAGCAACAGTCATAACCCCTAAAGTACGATGACTTGATACGGCATCCCACATTGTTAAGCTAGAGTTTGGATTAACACTTGATGGCAATAAAAATGGGAAGAGTGCAAAACCCGCAGTTAAAATCGCACCTACAATCATTAAGCTTGTGCCAGCAAAACTTAAACCTGCTTTGACTTTTGATGCTGTAAAGAAGGCAATAATTGCCCCTAAAATTGCCAGTACAGGAGCTACTTTTGTAATCGGATAGCTGCTGTAGTTATTCATCCAGCCTGGGTTATTGTTTGTGACTACTTCTTTGGCTAAAGGGTTAAGTGCTGCGTTTGGATCAACTGCAGCAGCATAGCTATAACCAGGGACTTGACCGAAGTACAACCATGCCCCAATTACAAGGAAACAAACTAAAAATATGGCTGCCATAATTTGAGTTGCTTTAGCAGAGCGTTGTTTCAAGGCACCGTCTGTGCGTAGCATAAGCCAAGCGCCGCCATGAGCACACAACATAGAAAGGCTGACAATACCGCAAATTAAAGCAAATGGGTTAAGAAGAGCAAAGAAGCTACCTGAATATTCCGAGCGTAATGTACTGTCTAAACTAAAAGGAATACCTAAGAATAAATTACCAAAGGCAACACCAAAAACAAGCGCTGGTACGGCACCACCAATACAAAGTCCCCAGTCCCAAGAGTTGCGCCATTGGGTATTTTCAAGTTTAGAACGATAGTCAAAACCTACAGGACGTAAGAACAGGGCAAATAGCACAAGTAATAAGGCCCAATACATTCCGGAAAATGCGACCGAGTATACCATTGGCCAAGCTGCAAATAGTGCACCACCAGCAGTGATAAACCAGACCTGATTACCATCCCAGTGGGGTGCGATTGTATTAATAGCAGCACGGCGTTCGTTATCAGTTTTACCAACAAAAGGCATGAGTGCCATTGAGCCCATATCGAAACCATCGGTTAGGGCAAATCCAATGAGTAGGACTCCAACTAACACCCACCATATGATTTTTAGGAGTTCATATTCAATCATGATAAAGCCTCCCCATTAACAGCTGCTTTTGGCTCTTGTTTTTCAAAATGGTATTTACCAGTGTGAAGTGAGCTTGGGCCTAAGCGAGCAAACTTAATCATTAAGTACATTTCAATAATCAAAAGTACGGTATAGAACGCTGCTAGAGCGAGAATTGAGCCCCACACATCGCCCGTACTTAAACTTGAAGCTGATAAGTGCGTAGGTAAAATTTCACCAATAGACCACGGCTGACGGCCGCCCTCTGCTACATACCAACCGGTTTGTGCAGCAATCCACGGAAGTGGTAAGGCAAATAATGCATATTTAAGTAGCCAAGGTTTATTCTCAGCATTTCTTTTCGCTACTGCCCAAGTTGCTAAAATGAAAAGAAGCAGCATTAAGAAGCCAGAGGCAACCATTGCACGGAAAGAGAAAAACAGAGCTGTAACATTCGGAATAGTATCTTTTACCGCTGCTTGAATGTGCTGCTCGCTTGCATCGACTACATTAGGAGCATATTTCTTAAGAAGTAGACCATAGCCTAAGTCTTTTTGATTTTTCTCAAATGAAGCTAATAACTCTGGTGAGCGATCACCAGCACGTAATTTTTCAAGCTCAGCATAAGCAAGCATACCGTTACGAATACGAACTTCGTGCTGTTGCATTAAGTCTTTCAAACCAGTGACTTCTTTGGTAGTTGAACGAGTGGCGATGAGACCTAATGCGTATGGAATTTTAACTGCATAATCTGTTCGCATTTCTTCATGGTTTGGTACACCAAACAAAGTAAATGGAGCAGGAGCAGGATGAGTATCCCATTCGGCTTCAATTGCAGCGAGTTTAGTTTTTTGAACATCACCTAACTCATAACCCGACTCGTCACCGAGTAAAATTACTGAAAGTGTAGAAGCAAGCCCAAAAATGGCAGCAATTGCAAATGAACGACGTGCGAAAGGAAGGTCACGTTTTTTGAGTAGATAGTAGCTTGAAATGGCGAGTACGAAAATCGCACCTGTTACATATCCGGCAGAAACAGTGTGTACAAATTTAACCTGTGCAACCGGGTTGAAAATAAGTGCACCGAAATCAATAAGCTCCATACGCATGGTTTCAAAGTTAAATGCTGCACCTACAGGGTTTTGCATCCAGCCATTCGCAACTAAAATCCAGAGCGCTGACATGTTAGAACCTAGGGCAACTAACCAAGTTACTCCTAGATGTTGAACTTTACTTAAGCGGTCCCATCCAAAAAAGAATAGACCGATAAATGTAGACTCAAGGAAGAATGCCATTAAGCCTTCAATTGCTAATGGTGCACCGAATATATCACCTACATAATGAGAGTAATATGCCCAGTTTGTTCCGAACTGGAACTCCATGGTTAAGCCTGTAGTTACGCCTAAGGCAAAGTTAATACCAAATAGTTTTCCCCAAAACTTAGTCATATCCTTGTAAATCTCTTTACCAGATATAACGTAAGTGGTTTCCATAATAGCCAGAATAAATGCAAGGCCTAGGGTCAAAGGTACGAAAAGAAAGTGATACATTGCGGTCATGGCAAATTGGAACCGCGAAAGATCAACCACGCTTTCAGAAATCATCAACGTGTCTCCTTAATGTGGGAAGAGTTATCGCCTGCAATATGCTCGGCGACCTGATTGTCAAAATTTTTGGGGATAGTGGGAGCGTCAAACCAAATATGTTTGATTGTTAAGAGAAGCGCGACTTTAATTATTAGAATAATTGCGATTTCTCTAATTAATCGGGAGTTAATATCTAGATTTTTAAGGCTCATAAAATAAACCTCGATACATATTAATTTCATTATTAATCAAAATATATTAAAAATAAACAATAAATATATTTTAAATAAAAACTTAATTATTTTTTTAATAAAAATCATGTGGTTAATAATTTAAATAATTATTGATAAAATATCTGACTAAAATAGTTTGAATTAATTATTAAATCCAACTAAAACACTTGTAAATAAAAATATTAAGTTGATTAAAATAGTTTGATTTATATTTAATTCTGATTAAAAAGGTTGGATATAATAAAGTATTTTTTAATTTCTAACTAAAATGGTTGGTTTAATATTCAATTAAAATAATAGTAAAATAAAGGCAATAATTAAACCTTTTAAAAAGCAATTAAAGACGAGAAGAATTATTAATAATTAATCAGGCGCGAAAAGGTCATTCGAAACAGAAATTTTCTTGGCAACATAATGGCTTTTATGCACTTTGATAAGAATGACTTGTGAATATAGTTCTAACTCACCATATTCAGGTTCAACCTGGACATAGTGCAGTTGTCCAAACTCATCACGTACGCGAGCTTGTGCTGAAAAACCAGGTCTTGCACTACCACTGGAAATAGTTGCTAGACGCCCTAAAAGGTTATAGTTGGTATGTGTAAGCTTGGGCTTAATAACTTGATCAAGGCAGTGAATCATAAATACGGTAAAGAAAATTGCGATGACCAGTGCAGGGATGATTAAGTAAAACGGCGTGATAAAGTAATGCTGTATAGCAAAGAAAGAAAGCTGTAAAAAATAACCGGCAAAACTGAAATTGATGAGTAAAAAAACAAAAATTAGAGCTTTAGAAAATTTAACATTGAGCAAAGGGGAATTGGTAAGCCAAACTGGCGCAATTTTTTTTAATAGTTGGCTTGGTCGTAAACCAACATACATACCAATAGTTTCTACCACGCTGAGCAATATCAAAGCCACAACACTTAAATGAAATGGCATAAGATAATAATTAAAAAAGAAATCAGCCATGGTAGAAACTCTAATGTTGATGATCTCAGTCTACGATATAAATACCGCCATCTGAATGCACCTTAATCTCAACTTTATTTAGAAACTCACCTAAACAAGGACCTGAAATACATTCACCAGTCTCCACGTTAAATAAAGCACCGTGGGTTGAGCATTGGATATATTCTTGGTCTTGATCTAGAAATTGGTTTTCTAGATATTCAAGTTCTGTTTGCAAATGTGGGCATAAATTCTGATAGGCGTAGAAAGAGCCATCACGCTGTGTAATGAAAATAGTAGTTCCTTGTAAAGTGTCAAAAGCTCTAGCTTCACGCTCAGGAACTTCTTCCGTCATACAGATCCTTTCCATTTCAAGCACATTCCTTCTGAAAATTTTCGAGAAGTTTAGCATAGTCATTAATGGCTAAACGAGGACCAAATTGAGACACGACTTCACTTGAAATTAAGATGGCTAACTGTGCAGCAGCAGTTAAATCTTCATGATGGTTTAATGCATAGAGGAAGGCACCTGCAAAAGCATCACCCGCACCATTTGTATCTACAGCTTCAACATGACGGCCTGCGACGTGAAAATGGTGAGTTGGATTTGCAACTAAAGCACCTTTTGCACTTTGTGTAATCACAACGGTATGGTTTTTAAAACGTAATTGAGTAAGTGCATCTTCAACAGTAGTGGTATTGGTATACATTAAGGCTTCTTGTTCATTACAGAACAATAAGTCCACACCATCATCCATAAGCTCTTCTAGGCCTTCACGAGCGTATTGAACCATTGCAGGATCTGATAAAGATAGGGCAATTTTAACGCCGTGAGCTTTTGCAATTTCTCTAGCTTGTTTTACCGCTTTACGTGCTGTTTCACTTGTAGAAAGATAGCCTTCAATATAAAGCCATTTTGCTGTTTTTAATGGTTCAAAATCGATTTGGTCTTGAGAGAGCTCAGCGGTAATACCTAAATAGGTATGCATAGTACGCTCAGAATCTGGGCTAATCAGGACCATACAGGTACCGGTCACACCTTCACTGATGGACTTTGGTGTAGTCTGGATGCCTGCATCATTTAGCCCTTGCAGGTAAATTCCACCTAATTCATCATGACCAACGCGGCAACCATAAAATGCGCTACCACCTAATGCACTAAATGCCACAGTTGTATTTGCAGCAGAACCGCCACTTGCTTGACCTTTGTAATCTTGAGTTTGTTTTAATTTTTCATAAAGGGCAGATTGTGTTTCACCGTCAGACAACTGCATGGTGCCTTTTTGTAAGCCTTGCTGACTAAGAAAATCATCAGACACTTTAAATTCTTGGTCGATTAATGCATTACCAATTGCAAAAAGATCTACAGTTGCCATATGTGTTGTCACAGAATAAAAAATCAGATCGATAAGTTTACACCATTGCTCACATTTGCTGTAGTTCGTTGAATAAAATTCAGGTTATTCAGCGGCTAGCAGAGTTTTATTGTTTGCCTAAGCAATTGAAATAATCTTTTTAATAAATATTATCAATTAATAATGATTCTTGCTAATATTTACAAATCTATACTGTTTCATTGAAACTTCGCCTGAAATTTTTCGTAGCGAACTTATATGAAGCGTTCAGTTTTATTTATTTCATCAGTTGGGGTTATGACAAGCCATGTATATGCTCTGGAAGCAGATCAACAGGCAGTAACCAACCTTCCAACAATTTCAGTTAAAGCTGATAAGGAAATCAGTTTAAAACAAGAAGTGGGGCAAGCATCAAGTGCAACTAAAGGACTTATGCAATTAAAAGATGTCCCTCAAATTGTAAACGTTGTACCCAAACAAGTTTTAAGAGAACAGACAGTTACCTCTATGCAAGGTGCCTTGCAAAACGTTGCAGGTTTAAGCTTTAGTGTAGGAGATGGACAACGTGATCAGGTCATGATTCGCGGTTTCTCTGCAATCACCGATAACTATGTAGATGGTATTCGCGATGACGCATTGTATTTTCGCGATATGTCAAATGTAGAGCGGATCGAAGTTTTAAAAGGACCTGCTTCGGTATTATATGGACGTGGTTCGGCAGGTGGTTTAGTTAACAAGATTAATAAAAAACCAATCGATCAATCTTTGCGTGAAGTGAGCCTGATTGGTAGTACAACAGGGCAACGCCGTGCAGAAGTCGATGTAAATGAAAAAGTCGCAGAGAATGTTAAGGTTCGCCTAACTGGTGCAGTTGAAGACTCAGATGGTTACCGTGATCAGGCCTTTTTAAAACGTCAAGCGGTTGCTCCCTCTGTACAGTGGGATATTAGCGATAAAACTAAACTTTTACTTCAGGCTGACTATTTGCATGATAACCGTTTGGCAGATCAAGGTTTCCCAACAGACCCGATTACAGGTAAACCTGTTAAAACAAATCCTAAAACTTTTTATGGCGCTTTAAATGGTAAAGAGGTTGGGGATGTTGACACTGAAATCTCAAGCCAAACTATCAGCTTAGACCATGAGTTTAATGATAATTTTAAGTATCATGGTGCAGTTCGCCACTATAACTACTCACTTGATCGTCAATATAGTGTAGATTCACATCCAGCTGCTGATAAGTCAAAAATTACTTTAACCCAGAATAAACGCTTACGTAATGAAGATGGTGTGTATGTTCAACAAGAGTTGAGCACTTTATTTAATACAGGTTTTTTAAAGCACAATACCTTAATTGGTGCTGAATATAGCAAGCAGCATAAAGATGAGATACTTTGGCAAGGTGCTAAAACAACCACTGATTTATATAATCCTAAATTAGAGTATTGGGCGCCTATTAATACAGGAACTACAACTGCACGTAATAACAATAGTAATACTTTTGAAAACTATGGTGTATACATCCAAGATTTAATGACTGTTACAGACCAGCTTAAAGTTTTAGTGGGTTTACGTTATGACAATCTATCGCAAGATCGTGATGATAAAACGAGCACGAATTTAGATTTAAACCGTACTGACAATACTTATTCTCCACGAATTGGAGTGGTCTACCAGCCAGTAAACAACCTTTCACTCTATACTTCTTATAACCGCTCTTTCCAACCTTTGGCTGATTCATTTGTTTTTTATCAAAACAGTGATGACTTAAGGCCAACAAAAACTGAAAACTATGAAATCGGTGCAAAGTGGGATGTAAATGATCAGTTGAATGTAACCTTGGCTTTGTTTGAGATGAGTCAAACTAATATTCAAAACCAAGATCCAGCAAACCCAAATCAAGCATTGTTAGTAGGTGAGCAAAAAACCAAAGGTGTCGAGCTTTCATTAACAGGTCAGTTGACCGATCAATTGTCAGTATTGGCCGGTTATTCGTATATGGATGGTAAGATTGAAAAATCGGCTATTGGTTTTACAGGCAATCATTCTGCGCTCACGCCAAACAATACTGCTAACTTATGGTTAAAATATCAAATTAATGATCATTGGTATGCAGCTGTGGGTGGTCGTGGTGAATCATCACGTTTTAGTGCGCCAGACAACAAAAACGTTTTACCGGGATATGCAGTTGTAAATGCGGCGTTAGGTTATCAAAGTGAACGTTATGATGTGAACTTGAACCTAAATAACTTGTTTGATCGCGATTATTTTGTGTCAGGTCATAGTGGAGCAAATGATTCGAACATGATGGGCGATCCTTTAAATGCTCAAGTTGCACTTCGCTATCGTTTTTAATTAAAAAAAACTCTAAAAAGCTCATCATTTCGATGAGCTTTTTTATTTGTCGTGTAGGATATAGATAGTATTAAAAGGTTTTGTTCTGATAGGATACAACGATGCGGGCTATGTGCTTGATATTAAAGCTATGGCTATGAAAACTAATACTTAACAAAAACATAGTGTTTTGCTTGGCTTTTATTCGCCATTCTCAAGCCGACTCAGGCTATAATGAGACTTATTCACTTATCCGATATGTTAGGAGATCACATGACTGTAGATGTCACTGAAACCATTTCTCAAACTGTTCACCCTGCGTTTCAGTTGCTACGTCAGCACCATGTTGAAGCATTAGATATTTTAGTGTCTGAATATAAGCATAAAGTCACAGGTGCGGTGCATTATCACTTGGCAACTGATTATGATGAAAATGTATTTCTTGTTGCGTTCAGAACACAACCTATGGACTCTAAAGGAACTGCACATATTTTAGAGCATACCGCTTTATGTGGCTCTGAAAAGTTTCCTGTTCGTGATCCATTCTTCTTAATGATTCGCCGTTCATTAAATACTTTTATGAACGCGTTTACAGCAGCAGATTGGACTGCATATCCATTTGCAACTCAAAATAAGAAAGATTTCCAAAACTTATTATCTGTTTATCTTGATGCTGCTTTCTCGGCAAATTTGAATCCTCTGGATTTTGCTCAGGAAGGTATCCGTATTGAACTTGAAAATGGTCAGCCTGTATATAAAGGCGTAGTCTTCAATGAAATGAAAGGTGCAATGAGTGCGCCTTCTGATCAGCTTTATCACCAGTTGGCTCATCATCTATTCCCTGAAACCACTTATCACTACAACTCAGGCGGCGATCCAAAAGACATTCCTGACTTAACGTATGAACAGTTAGTTGAATTTTATAAAACCCATTATCATCCGAGTAATGCGGTATTTATGACTTTTGGTAACCAAACCGCCTATGAATTACAAGAGCAATTTGAAAAACTGGCTCTACATAAGTTCACTGCTGGTACAACTTTATATTCGAAACCAGAAAAACGCTTAACGGCACCTGTTGAAGTTACTGAAACTTATGCTGTTGATGGCGATGAGTTAAAAGACAAAACTTACCATGTATTGTCGTGGTTATTACCTCAGGCGAGTGACATTAAACTTCGTCTGGGTATGCGATTAGTAGAAGGCGTTTTACTCGAAAACTCAGCTTCACCACTTCGTCATTATTTAGAAACTTGTGGCTATGCTCAGTCGACTGGTCCTTTAATGGGGGTAGACGATAGTAACTTTGAAATGACGTTCTATTGTGGTGTTCAAGGTTCAAATCCAGAGCATGCACAGAGCTTTAGAGATGGTGTTTTAAACGTTTTACGTGAAGTAGCTGCAAAACCAATTGACTCATCGTTAGTTGATGCAATTTTGCATCAAATCGAGTTACACCAACGTGAAATTAATGGTGATGGTACACCATATGGCTTAAGCCTAATTTTAAATGGTTTAAGTGGTGCGATTCACCATAACGATCCGATTCAAATTTGGGATGTTGATAGTGCCATTGCTCAGGTTAAAGAAGAACTCCAAGACCCAATGTGGTTATCTAACCTGATTCAAACGCATTTATTAGATAATCCGCACCGCGTGCAAATGACTTTAGTACCGGATGCAACCAAGTCAGCGAAAGAACAAGAAGCTGAAAAAGCACGTTTAGCTGCGATTGGTGAAAAGCTAACTGAAGAAGATAAAGCAGAGATCATCGCTAAAACCAAGGCATTGCAAGAACGTCAAGATACACCAGATAATCTTGAACTGTTGCCAAAAGTAGGTCTAGAAGACGTACCGGCCGACTTGCATATTGTACAAGGTCAATTGCGTGAAATTATCTGTAATCGAATGGATACGCCGTTGAATTTGTATCATGCCGGAACCAATGGTATTTACTATCAACAAGTACTTATTCAAATTCCAGATGATGTGGTTAAATCACCATACTTCAATTTGCTCTCTATTTTAATGGGTGAAGTTGGTGCAGGTGAGTATGACTACCTTGAACTCCAGAACTTACAAACAGCTGTAAGTGGTGGTTTGGGAATGGGTGCTTCGTTACGCAGTAAGGTTGATGATAAAGACAAAATTAGTGCTTGGTTAACTTTAACAACTAAATCTTTAACTCAGAAGTTCGATGCGATTCATTTATTAAAATTAGCATTTGAACAACTTCGTTTTGATGAAAAAGAGCGAATCATTGAGTTATTGCAGCAACGTAAGACACGCTGGCAGTCTCGTTTATCTGGTGCTGGTCATAGTTATGCAATGCAGATTGCTTCTCGTAATATGAGTGCGTTAGCTCAACGCGACTATCAAAACACTGGCTTAGGTGCGTTGAACTGGTTAGGCGAGCTTGTTACTAAAATTACCCAAGATGATGCTGCTTATGATGCGCTTATTGCTGAATTGAAGCATATTCATACAAAATTATTGCAAGCACCTAAACAGTTCCTGCTCGTATGTGAAGAGCATCAGTCAGAGCGTTTAGTTGAAGAAATACAAAATGTTTGGGATAAATTAAACGTTGATACAGCAGCGGCTGAGTTAACCCAAGTTGAGCAAGAAAATGATAATGAACATGAAGCTTGGTTAATTCAAACCAATGTTCAGTTCTGTGCCTCTGCATATCAAGCTGTGGAAGTATCTCATCCAGATGCGGCACCTCTAATGGTATTGGCAGCTTACTTGCGTAATGGTTTCTTGCACAGTGCTATCCGTGAAAAAGGTGGTGCTTATGGTGGTGGTGCTAGTTATGATGGAAATGCATGTTCATTCCGTTTCTTTAGTTACCGTGACCCACGCTTAGCTGAGACTTTTAAAGATTTTGAAGCGAGCGTGCAATGGTTGTTAAACACAGAGCAACAACCTCATCAGCTTGAAGAAGCAATTCTTGGTCTGGTGGCAAGTATGGACAAACCTGGTTCACCAGCAGGTGAAGCAATAACAGCGTGTTATGCATTGTTGCATGCAAGAACTCCGACTTTCCGTCGTACATTACGTGAAAGATTATTGCATGTAACTTTAGAAGATTTACAACGTGTTGCGCGTCAATATTTAATTGAACAAACACCTGTAAAAGCTGTCGTTGCACCTTTTGCAAAACGTGATGAATTGCAACAACTGGGCTTTACGATCAAACAAGTTAATTAAAATAAAAATTGGAGATGAACATGGCGTTCAGACAATTTGAACGCACATCTTTACAGCTAAGTATGGGAACCCTGCTTAGCTGTTTATGTGCGTCGGTGGCATATGCCGACACCTTAGCCCCTGTAAAACCTGCGAGTGTAGATGCATGTGTTGCCCTTGCTTCGAATGCTGATCGCCTAGCTTGTTATGATGCTGTGTTTAAACCATCGGCCTTACCAGTAGTTCAAGCCGCAGTAGTACCAGAGCCTGTTAAAAAAATTGATAAACCTGTTGTTCAACCTGAAACATTTAAAGAAAAGGTTGTAGATAAGGTAAGTAATATCAAAGTAATTGGTAAGGCACCTACACTTGAACCTACTACGTCTTTACTAGATCAACGTTGGGAGTTGTCTGAAAAAAGTAAACTGGGTGTTTGGAATATTCGTGCTTATCAACCTGTTTACTTGCTACCAGTTTTCTGGACGAGCGATAAAAATGAGTTTCCAAGCAGTCCAAACCCAAATAATACGGTGACAGAGGCCCAAAACCTTAAATCAACTGAAAGTAAATTTCAGATTTCTTTGAAAACGAAAGCTTGGGAAAATATTTTTGGTAACAATGGTGACTTGTGGGTAGGTTATACCCAATCTTCACGTTGGCAGACCTTTAATGCTGAAGAGTCTCGTCCATTCCGTGAAACGAACTATGAGCCAGAAGCAAGTTTAATGTTTAGAACAAACTATGAGTTGCTTGGCTTAGATGGTCGTTTGCTTGGGGTAACTTTAAATCACCAGTCAAATGGACGTTCAGATCCTTTATCTCGTAGTTGGAACCGTGTCATCTTTAATGTGGGTTTAGAACGCGGTAACTTTGCTTTAATGCTTCGTCCATGGATACGCCTTGAAGAAGACAGCAAAGATGATAACAATCCAGATATGGAAGATTACATCGGTCGTGGTGATTTAACTGCTTTTTATAAGTGGAAGCAAAATGACTTCTCATTAATGCTACGTCACTCTTTAAAAGGTGGTGATGATTCTCATGGTGCTGTTCAGTTTGACTGGGCTTTCCCGATTAGTGGCAAGCTGCGCGGACACTTCCAATTATTTAATGGTTATGGTGAAAGCTTAATTGACTATAACCATCGTGCAACTTATGCCGGCTTGGGTGTTTCACTCATGAACTGGTACTAAGTTTGACCTATAAAAATGCCGCTTTTACAGCGGCTTTTTTATTAACCAATTTGAATATTGGCTTGAGGATGTTTGAGACGGCTTTTTTTAGGAGTAGCAATTAAATAGGCGAGTGTTAAGGGGCCTAAACGACCTGCAAACATAAGTAAGCTTAAAATAAATAAACTACCATTGTGTAAATCTGGCGTGATACCGCGCGAAAGCCCTACCGTACAGGCTGCTGAAACGACTTCAAATAATAAGTTCATAAAGTCTGCTTTAGGTTCTAAAAGTAAAAGTATAAAGAACCCGATAAATATGAGAATACTGGTAATTGCGGTGACAGCTAAGGCTTTATAAGTAGTTTCGTGAGAGACAGAGTGATTGAAAACCCTGATTTCATCGGTACGTCTTAAAAAGGAAAGTACACTTAAAACTAATATGACAAAGGTGCCGACTTTTATACCTCCAGCAGTACTGAGTGAACCTCCACCGATGAACATGAGTAGCATCATTAGTAAAGAACTACTGTTGGTCATTGCTCCGGTATCAATAGTATTGAACCCTGAAGAACGTGGAACAGTCGCTTGAAACCATGCATTTAAAGCTTGATCACCTACATTGAGCAGACCTAAGGTATGAGGATTTTGTGCTTCCAAAACCCAAATTAATACAAACGCAACCAAATTAATAATCGCAATAGTTGTTAGGATGAGTTTGCTATTTGGGCTGAGTTTTTTCCATTTTTTATTTTGTTTGATATCCATGAGGACTAAAAAACCCAGTCCACCTAATGTATAGAGCAAACTAATCGTAATACATATAAGGTAGTTGCTTTGGAAGTTAACTAAACTGTTGCTAAATAGTGAAAAACCCGCATTGTTAAATGATGAGATACTATAGAAAACTGCATAATATAGTCCTCGAGCAAAGCCATAAATCGGTGTAAATGCGGTAGTTAAGATCACTGTTCCAATCAGTTCAAAAAGAAGTGTGTAAGTAACAACACCTTTTGCCACAAAAGTAACCTTTGAAAGACTAGTCTGCCCAAGGCTATCTTGAGCCATCATTTGCTGTTTAAGGCCAACTTTAGGAGATAAGCTTAATGCTGCCAAAATGGCAAAAGTCATGAAGCCTAAACCACCTGACTGAATCAATAATAAAATAATGACCTGTCCGAAAAGTGTAAAAGATTCATGAATATTTAAAACGGATAGACCTGTAATAGTGACTGCCGAGGTCGCCGTAAATAGAGCATCCATCCAACTAACATGTCCGTTATTGGCAATAGGAAGTTTAAGCAATAATGTGCCAAAGACAATAAAGCCCAGAAAGCCCAGTGCTAACAGAGAAGGTGGGCTTAAATTTAGTGTTTTATGCGGTTTAGGCTTAAGAGACATATTTTCTGGTTCGTTTTCTTATATGAAACAATTTGAGAGTTTTTTTAGCTGCTGTAAATGACCTTCTAAAATAAGAATATCATGCGTTTGTAAAGTAAAAGTCTCTTCGGTTTCAAATAAAATCTGCTGTTGTCTTTTTACAAGAAGCGTTTTTACTTGAGGGGCTTGCTGCATAATTCCGTACAAATTAATGCCGTTTAACTTCTCTGGAATATCAATTTTTACAATATAGTGCTCATCATCTAAAGACATGTAACGGCTCACCATTGGGTAGTTTAGTGCTTGAGCAACACGTACCCCCATGTCTTCTTCAGGATGAATGATTTTATTGATATTTAGATGAGATAAGATCGTATGATGTGCTTTGGTTTTTGCTTTTACCCAAATTTTATCAATGCCCAGATTTTTTAAATTCAGCACACATAAAATACTGGCTTCAATATCTTCACCAATTGCTACAACTACTGCATCACAATTTTGAATGTTTAATTCATCCAATACATGTTCATCTGTAGCATCAGCAATGACAGCATGAGTTAAAACATCGGCAAGATTCTCAACATTCTTTTTGACTGTATCAATACCAATAACATCATGGTTTAATCTCGTAAGTTCCTGAGCAACAGTTGCCCCAAAACTTCCCAAGCCGATGACCGCGAACTGTGCCATAGTTGTCCTTTTATACTTAGTTAGGGCTTTATTTTTAATGATATTTTCTTTGAGATAAAGAGAAGCAATGTAAATATAAAAAATAATAAGCTTAAATGATAAAAAAGCCGACATATTTGCCGGCTTTTTTACCAAAATGAAAGGTTACTTCAAGAAACGTTTATAGCCCACATTGTCTGTAATTTCTGCATATGGATAGCTAATTTGCTCCAGAGTTTCAATTAAACCATCTGGGTTTTGTTTAGCATCTGTTGCTTGTAAGCCAACTAGTACACGACCTTCGGCAGCGCCGTGGTTACGATAATGGAATAGCGTAATATTGTGGGTTGGACCTAAACGAGTTAAGAAGGTGAGTAAGGCACCCGGACGTTCCGGAAACTCAACACGGAACAATCTTTCGTCATCCAGATTGGCATGACCACCAATCAAGTAACGAATATGCAATTTGGCAACTTCATCATCAGATAAATCATCTACAACATAATTTTGCTGTTTAAGTTGTTCTAAAATTTCATGACGTTCAGTGTCACCACCTTTTAAGCTAATACCCACAAATACTTGTGCTTCTTCTGTGTTATTTGCACGGTAGTTAAACTCAGTAATGTTACGGCCCTGTAGAGCACGGCAGAAGCCTAAGAATGCGCCTTTTTCTTCAGAAAGAGTAACTGCATAAATTGCTTCACGTTGTTCACCCAATTCGGTGCGCTCTGCAATGTAACGTAAGCGGTCAAAGTTCATGTTGGCGCCGCAAACAATCGATACCATGTTTTTGCCGCTAATTTTATGCTCGGCAACATATTTTTTGATACCTGCTAGGGCCATTGCACCTGACGGTTCAACGATGCTGCGGTTTTCATCAAAAGTATCTTTAATTGCAGCACAGATCTCATCTGTATTTACAGTAACAATGTCTGGTTCAACAATTGGTCCAGAGTTATCTGACTTGCGTAGACGAACGATATCAAAAGGTAAGGCACCAATTTGAGCAACTGCTGTACCATCAGCAAATAAGCCTACGTGGGGTAGGACTACACGTTCATTTGCTTCTAGCGCTGCTTTTAAACAAGCTGACTCTTCATATTCAACACCGATGACTTTGACATGCGGTGCAACATCACCTAAGTAAGCTGCTACACCAGCAATTAAGCCACCACCACCAACAGCAACAAAAACATATTCTACATCACGCCATTGGCGTAAAATTTCATTCGCAATTGTGCCTTGGCCCGCAATAACCAACTCGTCGTCATAAGGTGGAATAAAAACTAATCCTTCAGCTTCGGCACGTTGCTGAGCGTATTTGTTTGCAATATCAAAACTATCGCCATGTAATACAACTTGGCCACCCAAACGCTTCACTGCCTGAACTTTAATGTCAGGGGTAGTACTTGGCATAACAATAATTGCAGGAATACCTAAACGTTGACCAGACAACGCTACACCTTGCGCATGGTTGCCGGCAGATGCGCAAATGACGCCACGTTCAAGTTGTTCTTTCGGTAATTGGCTAATACGGTTATAGGCACCGCGTAATTTAAAAGAAAAAACCGGTTGTAAATCTTCACGCTTAAAACGAATTGTGTTGTTTAATTTTTGACTAATTCGTGGAGCTGCTTCGAGAGGTGTTTCAATTGCAACATCATAAACCGTTGCTTGTAAAATTTGTCGTACCACACGAGACAGCATGTTCATCTTCCCTATAACAGTTTAAAATAGGAAATTATTGTAGCAAACCCTTGTGCATTTGCGCCGTTTATTGGCGCATAAATGTCAAAAAATAGTTGAGTGATGTAATGAGCCTATATGCAACCCAAGATGAAAAGAAACAAGCTGCTGCGAAAGCTGCTTTAAAACACTTACCCAAAGGTGGCATTTTGGGGGTAGGAACTGGAAGTACTGTAAACTTCCTGATTGATTTATTGCCTGAACTACAATTAGAAGCAGCAGTGGCAAGTTCTCAAGCAACCGCAGACCGTCTTAAAAAATTAGGCATAGAAGTGGTTGATATGAACCATGTGGGTAGCCTTGATGCTTATGTTGATGGTGCAGATGAGATTGATCGTCATATGCATATGATTAAAGGCGGCGGCGCAGCATTAACTCGTGAAAAAATTGTAGCCTCAATTGCTAAAAAGTTTGTATGTATCGTTGATGATTCGAAATGGGTTGATCAACTTGGTCGTGATTTCCCATTACCAGTAGAAGTTATTCCAATGGCGCGTTCTGCTGTAGCTCGTAAATTGGTAAGCTTAGGGGGTGATCCGGTTTATCGTGAAGGTGTGGTAACAGATAACGGAAACGTTATTTTAGATGTATTTAATTTGAACATCTTAAATGCAATTGATTTGGAAAAGACAATTAATAATATTCCGGGCGTTGTGACTAACGGTATTTTTGCGTTAAATCCAGCAACGATTGCAATTGTTGCAACAAATGATGGTATTGAAGAGCGTACTGCACAGTAATGTCTGTGGAAATGCCAGAAATTAAAATTGTTCGTCACGTAAGGGCAAGAAAATTGCGCTTACGTGTTGAGCCTGCGTCTATACGACTTACTGTGCCGTTATTTTGTAGTAAGAAACAAATTCAGCAGTTTTTAGCTCAGTCTGAACAATGGTTAATCGAGACGTGGAATAAACAGCACCACGTTCAATCCACTTCGTTTGAAATTCCTTCAGAAATTTCTTTTTTTAATAGAGAACAGCCTTTTCAAATTGTTGTGCAGAAGCAACATCGCATTTTTCAATTTGATTGGGAAAATAGTTATTTATTTATTAAAGATCAACAACCCTATCAAGCTTTACAAAACGCTGTTATTGCTTATGCAAAACAAGAGTTGCCAGTACTTTTGTCAGAGCTTAGCCAAAAAACTCGACTGAGTTATGCAGAGTGTGCAATCCGGCGTCCTAAAACTCGTTGGGGAAGTTGCAGTAGTCAACATAATATTATGCTGCATGCAGGTCTGGTTCTTATGCCTGCTCAAATTACCCGTTATGTTTGCATTCATGAACTAGCACACACCAAACACTTCGACCATAGTCCTGCTTTTTGGGCCGAAGTTGCGAAGTTCGACCCTAACTATATGCAACATCGCAGACAATTAAAAGGTAATCCATTGCCTGCATGGTGGTATGTTACAGCTTAACTAAAACTACACTCTAATTGTGTTGTTTGTAAGACATCTGGTGCTTTGCGGCTATCAAGGCCTGCTTGAGCACTAACAATCTTGTTCGCTTTAATATGTAGCTGTATAAAATTATATTGCTGTGTTGAATTGTTAGGTTCGGATGAACTTGAGTTAAGTAAATAACTATAACTTGCAGCGTCGGTTTGCAGTAAGTTATCTGTACTATCTGCGCTTAAGGCAGAGCGATAGCTTTGAGAGCCTTTAATTAATTCAATTTGACCATTAGCACGGAAGTTAAGTTGGCAGCCTGTTGCATTGTCTTCATAATGGCCGACTAAATAGTCTATAGCTGGTAGTTTTGGGTCAGAAATATTGATGCTAGTTAAACCTTGTTTACACGGGTAAGCTGAGCCATTGCAGGTCGCTGTAATACCACTAAAGCCAACAGCACGTCGGTAATCTCCCGCACCATCTATACGGAAAAATTCAGACGTATTACCAGCAGGTATAATCCCCGAATATTGTTTCTTGTTCAGTAGATCATAACCTATTGGGTCTAGATGGGATTGATCTTGCAAATCTGCTAGTTTAAAGGTGGCTGCTCTTAGATTGGTGGCAAAATAATCACGTATTACCTTTTGATTAGCTGCGATATCTAAAAGTGTATTTTTTGCTGGATCAATATTATCAGGGGCTGAGGTGAAGATAGGGGTAAAAGATGTTTTGTCCCCAATAAGTTTTTTGCCGTCTAAATATCCATCTTTTAAATCTGTAGCGAGACTTTGGGTAAGATCTTGATAAGGTGAATTCGTATTATGGATGCTTGACCAATATTGAAGATAACCAAAGCTTAGATAACTATCCACATAAGTACTTGGCTTTGTGGTTGAGTATTTCAATAAATTTAAAATTGTAAGCGTACTTGCCGGACTTAAACTTGGAATATTGGTATCTTTAAACGCATTAAGAAGAGATCTGTAGACATCTTGAGAGGCTAAGTCAACATGTAATTGTTCAATACGGGTTGGGATAATTGTCTCATTAGGCAACTGACCTGAACGAATCACAGCGCGTTGATAAATTGCTTCTGAACTTGGGCTGATCAATTGTGTTTTATTGCTTATCGAGCTTGGGGTAATAAAAGCGTGATAAACACCAGAAATATTTTGATATTCAGATTTGGTTGGATCAAATACTTGAGATGAGCCTTGGGTCGTGACTTCAACACGATAAAGACGATTTAGTTTTGTGCTTGGAAGTTTAATGTCGTAACTCGTTAAACTGGCAACTTGGGTATCAATCAAAATACTATTGTCGGTATTATCATATAACTTGAGTTGAACATTGCGCATTTCGACAGGGGTTTTAAGCGTAATATCTGTCATGACTTCAGGAGTGGGTTCAGACGGTTTAGGCGTGTTAGATGAACCTCCGCTACTGCTACCACCACCACACCCAACAAGGGCTACACTTAAAATTAAAGTCGTGAGGCCGAGATAAGTGCACACTTTTATTTCTTTTGATTGATCAAGCATCCTAGCTCTCCAAAAATAAATTTGGTATTTATTTACTGATATTTGTTTGGTACTGACAGGCCGGCAAGTGCTATGTAATTATCGTTTAAAATAAAAAAATTAAAATTACCAAGCATGAAATGGTTTTGTAAGCCTAGACATCCTGTCATACTACCGCAAGTATAGATTCAAAATTTGAGGTAATGCACGTGATTTCTGTCGGAATTGTTGGTGGAACTGGTTATACAGGCGTTGAACTATTACGTATTTTATTACGACATCCAAAAGCGCAGGTTCGAGTTCTGACTTCACGTACAGAAGCGGGCAAACCAGTTGCTGATATGTTCCCAAACTTACGTGGGCATACAGATCTTCAATTTTCAGATTTAAACATTGATGCATTAAAAGAATGTGATGTTGTATTTTTTGCAACTCCTCATGGTGTTGCGATGCAACATGCGAAAGATTTGATTGCGGCAGGCACCAAAGTTATTGATTTAGCTGCTGACTTTCGTTTACAGAATCTTGAGCAATTTGAAAAGTGGTATGGTATGGAGCATGCTTGCCCAGATGTACTAAAAGATTCTGTTTATGGTTTAACCGAGTTAAATCGTGAAAAAATTAAGCAAGCTCAAGTCATTGGTAATCCGGGTTGTTACCCAACGACTGTTCAACTGGGCTTGGCTCCACTTTTAAAATCGGCACAAGCATTGATTGAAACAAAGAATATTATTATTGATGCAAAATCCGGTGTTTCTGGTGCTGGTCGTAAAGCAAGTTTGGGCATGATTTACAGTGAAAATGCGGATAACTTTAAAGCTTATGGTGTTGCAGGCCATCGCCACCATCCAGAGATTGTAGAGGCTTTGGAAAATATTGCAGGTAAGAAAGATGTTTTTGAGGGTCTTTTATTTGTTCCGCACCTAGTACCGATGATTCGCGGTATGTTAAGTACAATTTATGTAGACTTGACAGAAGCGGGTAAACAAACAGACTTACAAGCTTTGTATGAAGACTTCTATGCAAATGAAAAATTTGTAGATGTCATGCCTGCAAATAGTTCACCTGAAACTCGCAGCGTGCGTGGAGCAAATGAATTACGTATTGCTTTGTATAAACCACAACCAAATAAACTCATTATTTTGGCGGCTCAAGATAACCTTGTAAAAGGTGCATCTGGTCAGGCTGTACAAAATATGAACCTTATGTTTGGCTTTAGTGAAGATGAAGGCTTACAAGGGATTGGTTTATTACCATAAAAAACTCTTTTTTGCTTCACACACATTTAAATTTCGATTTAAATGTGTGTCTTGACTCTGATCTTAAACACTGAGATGACGATGCAAAACTCGGAACAGACGACTTCTGTAGAAAGTTCGTTGCAAAAGAAAAAATTTTTAAACACCAATAAACCATTATTTATTGGTGCCGCTATTTTAATGAGTGGTTGTTTTGCGCTCGGCTATACAATTGGGCACCGTCAAGGTTTAACTGTTGTTGGTTACGATGCAGATGCAGAGCAATTGGTTGAGGTAGTGCAAAAACAAAAAACAGCATTAGATGCAGTTAACAAAAGTTTGAATGCGGCTGTACAAGAGCGTGATGTTGCTGTTACAAATGCCAATGATTTGTTTGAAGCACTTAATCAAGCCAATGCTGATAAAACGCAGCAAGAAGGTATGAGTAACATCTACCGTGAAATTTTAAGACAACGTGGTGGTTTAAGCTTAACAATTCAAAATTTGGCGATTAAACCGTTACCGGAAAATGCTTATGAATATCAGCTTGATCTGGTACAAGTTAGCCCGAGTAAACGCCGTGCTGCTGGTTCAGTTGAAATAAGACTGATTAAAGATACAGAAGTTTTAGTGGTACCACTTGAAGATAAGAACTTTAACTTCACTGATTTTGAGCGTTTGACTGGGCGTTGGACGATGCCTAAGGGCTTCACACCTCAATTTATTGAAGTGCGTCTAACAGGCGGTTCTGATACACCGGTTATTAAACGTTTTAGTTGGCAGCGTGGTAAACCTGTCGAAACACCTTCTGCTTTTGTTGCAGAAATTCCTCAAGCTGAAGCAAATTCACAATAGTAACATCATATGCGAACAAATAAGCGTCAAACAAATTTAAAAGATATTAAGGCTTCTTTTCAGCAGTCTGGCTATGTCGATTGGCACTTCAATCCACGCTTAAGTGATTCGCAAAACGAAGATCATGACGGAGAGGTTGTTGTACAAACAGCACCTCCCGAACTCAAGCGTCCTCCCTTATATGCAGTGGTATTATTGAATGACGATTACACGCCAATGGACTTTGTAATTGAAATTTTACAACAATACTTTGCAATGAATCTTGACCAAGCAACTCAAGTAATGCTAACAGTACACTATGAAGGTAAAGGTACTGCCGGGGTATATCCAAGAGACATCGCGGAAACCAAGGCAAACCTTGTTAATAATTACGCTCGATCGCAAGGTCATCCATTACTTTGCCAGATTGAGCCTAAAGCATAAGGGGGTCACATGCTCAGTCGTCAATTAGAAGTATCATTACGTTTGGCTGTTAGCATGGCTCGTCAAAAGAGACATGAGTTTCTTACAGTTGAACATTTACTATTAGCCTTACTCGATAACGATTCGGCTGTGAATGCATTAAAAGCATGCGGAGCTGATATTGTTTCTTTACGTAAAGAATTAGAAGAATATGTAGAACAACATACTCCTAAGCTTGGCGAAAATAGCGAGCAAGCTCCACATCCAACAGAAAGTTTCGACCGCATTTTGCAACGTGCAATTTTCCACGTTCAATCAAGTGGTGGTGACCGTACTGTTGAAGGTGCGGATGTTTTAGTCGCAATGTATTCAGAGCGTGATTCTTTTGCTGTTTATCTGCTTAAACGTCATCAAATTAATCGATTGACTTTAACTCAATACTTGTCTCATGGGACACGTAAAGACGAAGTTCAGGTTGAAGAAGAAGTTGAAGACATTGAGGGTGAAAGCAATTCAGGCAATGCCGGACCATTAGAACTTTATACGCTCAATTTAAATGTTGAAGCGCAAAAAGGTAAAACTGATCCACTCATTGGTCGTGAGAAAGAAATTGAGCGTACAGCACAAATTCTTTGCCGTCGTCGTAAAAACAATCCATTGTTGGTAGGCGACCCGGGTGTAGGTAAAACTTCAATTGCAGAAGGCCTTGCATGGCTTATTGTAAATGGTAAAGCACCAAAACCGCTAAGCCATGCAGAAATTTACAGCCTTGATATTGGTGCATTGGTTGCGGGTACAAAATATCGTGGTGACTTTGAAAAACGTTTAAAACAATTGTTAAACGCTTTGAAGAAAAATCCGAATGCGATTTTATTCATTGATGAAATTCATATGATCATTGGTGCAGGCTCAAGTATGGGCAGTACGATGGATGCTTCGAATCTCATTAAACCAGCTTTAGCAAATGGTACTTTACGCTGCATTGGATCAACCACGTTCCAAGAATATCGTCAGGTATTTGAAAAGGATCATGCGTTATCTCGTCGTTTCCAAAAAATTGACGTAAATGAACCGAGCATTTCTGAAACTATTGATATTTTACGTGGCTTGAAAACGAAGTTTGAAGATTTCCACCATGTACAGTATGACGACAAAGCTTTGGTTTCTGCGGTTGAGCTTTCTGCGAAATTTATTAATGATCGTTTCTTGCCAGATAAAGCGATTGATGTCATTGATGAAGCAGGTGCACAGCGCCGTTTAAAAGCAGAAAGTGAAGACAGCTTAATTACTGTAGAAAACATCGAAGATATCGTTTCTAAGATTGCGCGTATTCCGCCTAAAACTGTATCTAAAGATGATAAATCTGTACTTGAAAATCTTGAGCGTGACCTAAAACGTGTTGTATTTGGTCAAGATGAAGCAATTACTGCACTAGCTTCTGCAATCAAGTTGTCACGTGCTGGTTTGAAATCACCGGATAAACCTGTTGGTAGCTTTGTGTTTGCTGGTCCTACCGGTGTAGGTAAAACTGAGGTTACGAAGCAATTAGCAAAACTTTTAGGTGTAGAGCTTGTTCGTTTCGATATGTCTGAGTATATGGAGCGTCATGCTGTTTCTCGCTTAATTGGTGCTCCTCCAGGTTATGTAGGTTATGATCAAGGTGGCTTACTCACAGATGCGATTCATAAAAATCCACACTGTGTATTGTTACTAGATGAAATTGAGAAAGCACATCCTGATGTGTTTAACCTGTTATTACAAATCATGGATCATGGTGCATTAACAGACAATAATGGTCGTAAGTCAGACTTTAGAAATGTCATTATTGTGTTGACGACGAACATTGGTGCAGAAAGTATTTCTCGTGCAAGCATTGGATTTACAGAGCAAGACCATAGTTCGGACAACCAAGAAGCCATGAAACGTGCATTCTCACCTGAATTCCGTAACCGTCTAGATGGTGTTATTCAATTCAAAGCTTTACCAACCACAGTGATTGAATCTGTAGTTGATAAGTTCTTGACAGAATTGCAAGCGCAGCTAGATGAAAAACGCGTAGTTTTAGATGTCGATCAAAGTGCACGCGACTGGTTAGCGACAAATGGTTATGATCGTTTAATGGGCGCTCGACCAATGCAACGACTCATTCAAGAACACTTGAAGAAACCATTAGCTGAAATGATTTTGTTTGGTGAACTTGCAGATCATGGCGGTAATGTGGCGGTATCAGTGAAGAAAGAAGATGGTAAAGCAGTGGGTCTAAAACTTGAAGTGTTTGAAGATCACCATACGGCAGAACCAGCTTAATTTATGTTAATTGATAGTCTTTCTATAACCCGAATATTTAGTGTGTTCGGGTTATTTATTATTACTGCAATCGCTGAGATTTTGGGTTGTTACTTTCCTTATCTTATTTTAAAAGAAGGGAAGTCTGCGTGGCTATGGTTACCTGCAGCACTGAGTTTGGCCGTGTTTGTCTGGTTGCTGACATTGCATCCGGCAGCTTCTGGACGGATTTATGCAGCTTATGGCGGTATTTATATTTTTACTGCACTTATGTGGCTTCGTTTTGTAGATCAAGTCGTTTTAACCAGATGGGATATCTTAGGTGGTTTAATCGTGCTTTGCGGAGCAGGTTTAATTATTTTACAGCCCCAAGGATTAATCCGTTAATTCTGAAAGTGTTCAATTAAATTTTAAGTGAAAAAATAAGCAATTTTTTCGCAAAAAATACTTGTCAAAGTCATCAACAATGCGTATTTTAGATTTAAGGAACATTTTTTAATATTTGAGATAAAGATGTTAAATCAATCTGTGAATTCTAACGCTTACTTTTATTTCTGGCAATTTAGATAGTTGCCTGAGCGTATTCGGGCACGAGAGTTGCCCATCACAGTTAATACCTGATCGGCAACCCCGATCAGGTTTTTTTATGCTTTATCTTTTTCAAATCGAGGACTTCAAAATGAACAACATGACTTATTCATACTTTAGCAACTTTTATTGGTTTTACTTTTGCCTACCTTTGCCAACGAATAGATCCAAAACGCTCAAATAAATGATCGGACTGATTAGGTTTCAGTCCAAAGGAAAAGACCAATGAATGCCTTAAATACTTTACTAACTCAAAGCAATACAAAAGAAACACCAGTTAGTTTACCTGTTCAGTTAAAAGCTAAATACCCGCTTGTGCAGACCTTCGCACGACAAATTGCAGAACATCGTCAAATTATTCAAAATATTCTTGCTGGCAAAGATCAGCGCTTAATGGTTATTACAGGACCATGTTCAATTCATGACCCAGTTGCTGTACTTGAATACGCAGATAGATTGCAAAAATTACAAGAAAAAGTAAAAGATCAAATCTTCATTGTGATGCGTGCTTATATTGAAAAGCCGCGTACAACAGTAGGTTGGAAAGGGTTTATGTATGACCCAAACCTTGATGGTTCATCTAATCTACAATTAGGTTTAGAAAAATCGCGTGAGCTATATTTACAAATTATTGAAAAAGGCTTGCCGATTGCGAGCGAAATTTTAAGCCCAATGGCAACAGGCTATTTTGATGATTTATTGGCTTGGGGTGCAATTGGAGCTCGTACTAGTGAGTCCCAGATTCACCGTGAAATCTCAAGTCATATGCCATACAGTATTGGCTTCAAGAATGGTACGGATGGCTCAATTCAAATTGCTTTAGATGCTATTCAGTCTGCACAAAATGAGCATCAATTTTTAGGTATGAATCAGCAAGGTTTGCCTTCAGTGATTCAGAGTGCTGGAAATCCATTGCCACACTTGATTTTACGTGGAGCTAATCATGGTCCTAATTATGATTTGGCTTCAATTCAGGCAATTAGAGAAAAGCACAAACAAAACCTACCTGCCTTAGTTATTGACTGTAGTCATGGTAACAGTGGTAAAGATCCTTTACGTCAGCCTGAAGTTTTGCAGCAAATCGTTGCTGAACGTCTAAAAACTCAGGTAAAGGGTGTCATGATTGAAAGCCATTTAGTTGATGGTAACCAGAAGATTTCATGTGAAATGACTTATGGTCAGTCGGTAACGGATGGTTGTTTAGGGTGGGATAAAACTGAACAGCTTTTGTTAAATGTTGCTAAACAATTAAAAGCAAGTGAATTAGCTCATTCGGCTTAATGATGTAAAAATTTAAAAAGGGATATGTTTTAGCAGATCCCTTTTTTTTAAGAAGCATGTTTAAGTTCGGATAAAAAAGTAGTGATTTCATGCCCGAATTTTTTTGGCTCGGTTAATAACGGCGTATGGCCTGAACGTTCAAAATAAATTGTTTTTGCATGTTCGACACTATGTGCAATCAGGGTTTGGCCCGTTTCTGGATAAAGTGTCGAATTGCGTCCAATAAAGAAAGTTGTTGGGCATTGTAATTGCTGAAGCGCTTCACGATAATCTTCATTGTGGAAAAGATAATTTTCGACATACCAAAATAAGTAGTCTAAACGTTGAATCGGAAGAAGATATTTTTGTAAAAATGGTTGTTTTAACGCAGTTTTAAAAACAAAAGGGCTAAATGGATTACTACTTTGCAATTCAATAAAATCTACCCACAAACGCACCAACTTTTGACGGTCCGGAAGTGATAATTCATAAAGATATTTAGCATTTTTATGGATTGATAATAACTGATAAATATCATTGAGTAATTGTTTAAATTGGGCATGTAATGGCCCAAATAACCCATATTGCCATGTAGCATCTACTGAAATTTTAGGCGTTTGATCGATATGTAAATAGGCCTTTAACTGCTGAGCGAGATGAGCATGTTTCATGCCATGCATTGCAGTGGTGGCTCCCATTGAGTAGCCCATTAAAATAAATTTATCTAATTTTAATTGCTCAATTAAGTGAGCAACATCTTGCCAGTGGCTTGATATAGCATCTTGCTCGGGAATTGCACAATTTTTTGAACCGCCAAAGCCCCGCCAGTCGGGAATAATAAACTCGTATTCTTTACGATTTACATAGATAAAAGGTAGCCATTGCCAACTTTGCATACCTAAGCCAGATAAAACCAAAACCGGTTCACCACGACCAACACGGCGTACAAATAAACTTTCCTGATCGGGCATGGTGTAATAAGGCATGATTATTCTCCAGATACATTATCTTGAGCAAAGAGTTTTAATTGCGGGATGACTTGTTCCAACCATTTGATCCACTCAGTTTCCATAGTAATGCCGAGTTCTAAGATCATTTTATGAATATATAACACTCGATTATTCAAATCATCGCTATCTTTAAAATCTTTATCGTAAATAGTTTGGTAAAGCTTAAGCTTTTCTTGATGTAGACCAAGATGTCGTAATAGTTCGGGTAATATTTGATTATTGCCCAATTGCGCCTCAGCGCGCAATCTTACCATTAAGTCATCTCTAAGCTGTGCCGGTTCGCTTTGCTGTGTCATCCATGAAGCGAGTTCAATACGGCCAAGTTGTTCGACCTGATAAGTTTTTTTTCGGCCACTATCCATCTCATTTTCTAAAGTGGAAACCCAGCCTTTTTTAAGCATGTTATTGAGTTCACGATAAATTTGCTGATGTGTGGCATTCCAGAAAAAGCCCATAGATCGGTCAAAACGGCGGGCGAGTTCAAAGCCCGTGCTTGGCCGTTCTAGTAAACTGGTCAATAAAACATGAGGAAGTGACATGGCAATCCGTTTGTAAGCAAAAGTAAAGTGTGACTCATTAGATTATGCAACATGTTGCATAAAAGTCAAAATTTGATTATAAATTTGTGCAACAAGTTGCATTAAGCAAGCAGATTAGCAAGCCAAGGAGTTGTTATGTCGTTATATCCACATTTATTAAAACCATTAGATCTAGGTTTTACGACATTAAAAAATCGCGTATTGATGGGGTCTATGCATGTTGGTCTAGAAGAAGCGCCTGGTGGTTATGAGCGTATGGCAGCTTTTTATGCAGAACGTGCTAAAGGTGATGTTGGACTCATTGTTACTGGCGGTATTGCACCCAATCAGGCAGGTTTAACCTTTGCTCATGCTTCTAAGTTAGATAGCACAGAAGAAGCCGAAAAACATAAAGTCATTACCGAAGCTGTACATGCTGCTGGCGGGAAGATTGCATTACAAATATTACATACGGGCCGATATTCTTATCAGCCAGAGATTGTTGCGCCTTCGGCAATTCAGGCACCTATTAATCCTATTAAGCCTAAAGCAATGACTTCTGCTGAGGTTCAACAAACGATTGATGATTTTGCAAACTGTGCGAAGCTTGCTCAATACGCTGGATATGACGGCGTTGAGATTATGGGTTCAGAAGGTTATTTAATTAACGAGTTTATTGCAGCCAGAACAAACCATCGTGATGATGAATGGGGTGGTAGCTATGAAAACCGTATTCGTTTTCCTGTTGAGATTGTAAAACGTACACGTGAAATAGTGGGTGAAAACTTTATTATTATTTACCGATTATCAATGCTTGATCTGGTTGAAGGTGGTTCTACTTTAGAAGAAGTTATTCAACTTGCTAAAGCGATTGAAAAAGCTGGGGCTACGATCATTAATACGGGTATTGGCTGGCATGAAGCTCGTATTCCAACAATTGCTACCAAAGTTCCAAGAGCTGCATTTACTTGGGTCACTGAAAAATTAAAAGGTGAAGTTTCAGTTCCATTAATTACATCGAACCGTATTAATACACCAGAAATGGCTGAACATGTATTAGCGTCGGGTCATGCGGATATGGTTTCAATGGCACGTCCAATGCTTGCAGATCCTGAGTTTGTTTTAAAAGCAAGTGAAGGCCGTAGCGATGAAATTAATACGTGTATTGGCTGTAACCAAGCTTGTCTCGATCACATTTTCTCTATGAAAATTGCAACATGTTTGGTTAATCCTCGAGCATGTTATGAAACAGAACTAATCTTTAAAGAAGCACATAATCAGAAAAATATTGCTGTCATAGGTGCAGGACCAGCAGGTTTAAGTTTTGCTGTATATGCGGCAGATCGTGGACACCAAGTTAAAATCTTTGAAGCAAGTCATCAAATTGGTGGTCAGTTTAATATCGCTAAAACTGTGCCAGGTAAAGAAGAGTTCTACGAAACATTGCGTTATTTCAATCGTCAAATTGAATTACGCCCGAACATTGAACTTGTATTAAACCATCCAGCAACTTATGAAGAGCTAAGCCAATCAGATTTTGATGAAATCGTAGTAGCAACTGGTGTAACACCTCGTCAATTACAATTTGAAGGTATTGATCATCCAAAAGTGTTGAGCTACTTACAGGTGCTTAAAGAGCGTGCACCAGTAGGTCAGCGTGTTGCCATTATTGGTGCGGGTGGTATTGGTTTTGATACGGCTGAGTACCTAACCCATGAAGGTGAAAGTGGCAGTTTAAATCCAGAAAAATTTTATGAAGAGTGGGGTATTGATACTCACTATGAACATGTCGGAGGTTTAAAGCAACCAAAAGTTGAAGCTTCTGAACGAGAAATCTATTTGTTGCAGCGTAAAGCTTCCTCAGTAGGCGCGGGGCTGGGTAAAACGACTGGTTGGATTCACCGTACCGGGCTTAAGAACAGAAACGTGAAAATGTTAGCAGGTGTGCAATACGACAAAGTAGATGATCAAGGGCTTCATATTACTGTTGATGGCAAACCAACAGTGCTTGAGGTTGATAATGTTGTGATTTGCGCGGGCCAAGAATCATTTACTGCGATGTATGACCAATTAAAAGCAGATGGTAAGAATGTTCATTTGATTGGTGGTGCTAAAGAAGCAGGTGAGTTGGATGCTAAACGTGCTATTCGACAAGGTGCTGAACTAGCAGCGGTTCTTTAATGGCTTAAATGAGCATTGTCTTGGGTAAGAGAATGCTCATCACTAAAACCTATTTGAAGGAAAAATAAAAATGACACTCGAAATAACTAAACAGTCATTAGAAAAATGGCATCACATGATTCAATCAAATGACTTATCGAACTTAAATGATTTGCTGGTAGATGAAGTGGTTTTCCGTTCACCGGTTGCTTATAAACCTTATGAGGGAAGACAAGTTGTTTTCTTTATTCTCACCAATGTAGTTCAGGTATTTCAGAATTTTACCTATCATCGAGAATTTTACACGGAAGATGGTGAAAATGTAGTGCTAGAGTTTAGTGCGGATGTAGGAGATAAATCATTAAAAGGTATTGATATGATTCGTTTTAATGAGCAGGGTAAAATTGTTGATTTTGAAGTAATGATTCGTCCAATGAGCGGTTTAGCTGCATTAGCTGAGCAAATGGGTATACGAATAGCTCAATTTAAACCTCAATAATTTTGTTAAATAGCCTAAGAGTATTGAGGTATATAAAAATGTGGTTAAAACTTTCAACATTGTTTTTATTACCCGTATTGTTCATACAAGGTCATAAAGTTCGAAAGAACACACCACGTTTAGCAGAAGCCAAAGGTGAACGAGAAGGTAGAGCTGGTCAAGGTAAATCTTTATCTCTGCTTATTTTGGGGGATTCTGCCGCAGCAGGTGTTGGTGTAGAAAATCAGAAAGATGCCTTGTCTGGTGCTATTATTCAAGAACTGCAAAATGAATTTTCCCTACAGTGGAAACTTCATGCCAAAACTGGCGATACAACTCGACAAGTTTTTAATGCTTTGCAGCATTTAGAAGAGCAGAAGTATGATGTGATTGTGACATCTATTGGTGTAAATGATGTCACAAAGTTGATCTCTGCTAAATCATGGATTAAACAACAGAAGCAATTATTTGAGCATATACAGAAACGTTTTCAGCCAAAGTTGATTATCGTTTCCGGTGTGCCTCCAATGCAACATTTCCCGGCTTTACCGAATCCATTAGCTTGGTTGTTTGGGCAATATGCAGAGCAAATGAATCAAAAATTACAACAATGGTTAGCACCACAAAGCCATTTTAAGTTTCTTGAATATGATGTTGAAACTTTTCAAGCCATGAACTTGCCTATGGCAAGTGACGGTTTTCATCCAAGTAAAGAAGTTTACGCAGTTTGGGGACGGCAGGTTGCAGCCATAGTGCGGCAATCATTTAACTCATAGTCATAGGTAGTTATTGGATATGGGCATATCTGTTTTTAATAAAATTAAAGATTTCGGTTCGGAGCTGTTCGATTTAGTGTTGGGCGCTGAGCATCCAAAAGTCTATTATCATCCTCAAGGAAAAATAAAAGATATTTTGGATAAGTTGCCACAACTTAAACAGAAATATCGTCCTACGCCTTGGCTCACAAATAGTCATGTTCACTTACTTTATTTTGATCTTATTAGAAAACAAACAATAAAGTTGGCATATGATCGAATTGATCAACTCACTATGAGTGATGGTGGTATTACCGCAATTGCTTGGTATGGCTATAACTTACCGCCAGATACACCAACAGTTGTAATTATGCATACCATTACAGGTACACCTGAGAGTATGCGTGAATTGGTACGCGATTTAAATCAATACACAGGCTGGCGAATTGCATTATGCCTGCGTCGTGGTCACGCAGGTTTGCCAATGCCTGTGCCGCAAATTTCTCTTTTTGGCTCTACGAGTGATTTAAAAGAACAACTTAACCATATTCAAAGTTTATTTCCGGCATCGGATTTATATGCGGTAGGTTCTTCGGCGGGTACGGGGTTGCTAGTTCGTTATCTGGGTGAACAAGGCGAAGATACACCTTTTAAAGCTGCTTTTGCGATGTGTCCGGGCTATAACACGGAAATTGGTTTTAAAAATGTCCACCCTTTTTACAGCAAAATGATGACTAAAAAACTCTTCAAGTATTTTATTTATCCGTATCAAAATACATGGAGTCAGATTGCATCTTTAGAGAGGGTTTTATCAGCAACCAATTTGGAAGAATTTGAAAAAGAATACTTCGAAATGGCGGGTTTTGAAGATTATGAAACTTACTGTAAATCTATTAACCCGATTTATGTGTTCGAAAATATTAAAATTCCTTTGATGATTTTGAATGCTGAAGATGACCCTGTATGTTCTATTAAAAATTTAGAGCCATATAAAGAGCCAATTCAGCAGATGAGCAATGTTGCTGTGGTGACAACGAAAAAAGGAAGTCATTGTGCATTTTATGAGGGATGGCGCAGTACATCGTGGGCAGCACGTCTCATGGCTGATTATTTTTTAATTGAACATAATAAATAGATAATCTTTGAATATAAATAAAGCCCAGATCTTGGGCTTTATTTTTTTATACCTTAAGATAAAAGGAGTGATCTATCATTTATTCCAAGTTTTACTTTTGTAGCGGCAACTAAAGCTTTTTCATCTGTCTGGTTGGGGTGAAAATCAAAACGGTAGTATTCAAGAAATTTAGGAATCAACACTTTATATTGTTTGCTCGCAAAGTTAAAAAAGTTGCGCCAAGTTTTGAAATTGGTCAGTTGCTTATCTCGTTTCATTAGAACAATATGGTAAATAGTTGAAAAGGCTGTAATCAAAACTAAACTGAATGTAAAAATGCCAACACGTGGAATATATGCATCTAATCCGTTGCCATATAGATGTTGATATAAATCGAATGCAACAGCTTTATGCTCGGTTTCTTCTACACTGTGCCATAACCATAGGTTGCGAATAGTGTTGTCGGTCATAAGCTCATTTACGGATTGCATCATGCTGACTACCAGAACAGCTGTATAGTGTTCTAATCCAACAGTTACCAATAAATTCCATTTTTTACTAAAAACTTTCTCAATAGCTTTAAGAACAATACCTGTAGCTTTCTCTAGTGATTCTGGGTTTAAACCATATTGTTGTGCACTGACATGGAAAGCATGATGTTCTTTAGAATGCATTGCTTCTTGACCAATAAATGCGCCTATTTCTCTGTCTAGAATTTCATTCTCTTTAGCTTTAGCTCGTAAAGCACGGACAGATCTAACAAAGTATGATTCACCTTCAGGAAATAAAGTCGAAAGACCCGTGAAATAGTGGGTGAGAGAAGGCTCATGATTGCACCAATAGCGCGGAGTATCTTCAAAATTGTAGTCCATGCGGCGGACAGGAAAAGAGGCTGGTGTACGGTTTAAAGCTGTTTTCATTTTCTTGCTCCAATCTTCTTTTAGATTAGGTTCCAAAAAGGAACTTGCTAATAAAAATTATAAGCAGACTAGATTGGAGTCAATAAATTTCGAATGATTGAAAATAGATTGTCCTAAAATGATAGACAGGAGAGCTTTAAAGACAAAAAGTAATAAAATTAAATTTATTTGTATTATGACTATTTATATAAATACCCAAATTAAAAAAATAATTTGGGCATTCTTGAACAGAAGCTTAGTTCTTAAGTGCTGGTGTTGCAGCAGCAATAGCAGCAGCAACGGCATCATCTTCTGTGTTCGCAGGTTCAGTTGCCTTAGCAGCTGGTTTTGACTGAGCTTTTTCCGGTTTAGGTTCAGCTTTAGGCTCAGGTTTTTTTTCTGGTTTAGGTTCTACTTTTGGTGTCTCAGATTTAGGTTGTTCAGCAACTTGTGTCTGTGAAGATTCATCAGAACGCGCAGGACGAGTTTCACGGCGAATTTCAGTTGTCGTGTTAGCAGTTTCTTCACGATGAACTTCAACTTGTGATTGCTCTTGAACTTGAGCTTCTTGAGTATCTACACTCTCTAAAGATTCAAATTTTGCAGGCTTCTGTGGTTGAGGTTCTGAAACAGCAGTTTCAACCTTGTCTTGCTCTTCTTCTTTCGGTGTCTCTTTTTTAACGCATGCGGTTAACAATAGTCCAGCCGCAATTGCAGCACAGATTAAAAGTTTTTTATTTGCCATTGCCCTAAACAACATTTAATTGAGGAATTGGCATTATAACAGTAAATAGCTATGAAAAAATCATGTCAGATTGAGCTAATTTTTTATTAAAAATGCTGATAGAATAACCAGTTGTTTATTGTTCTTTGAATTGATGCGGTTTGACTTTGCTTTATAGGGGCAGAGTACAGTAAAATTGCCAAACATTGTAGGCCGATTTCGGCTTGATTGTACGAGAAACTTAATGACCCATTTTATTTTTGTCACTGGTGGTGTGGTTTCATCGCTAGGTAAAGGTATTTCTGCTGCTTCTGTTGCTGCACTTTTGGAAGCTCGTGGCTTAAAAGTCACAATGGTTAAAATGGATCCTTATATTAATGTCGATCCAGGGACAATGAGCCCATTCCAGCATGGTGAAGTTTTTGTTACCGAAGATGGTGCAGAAACAGATCTGGATCTGGGTTATTACGAACGTTTCTTACGTCGCGCGAAAATGACCAAACTAAACAACTTCACTAGTGGTCGTGTATATCAAGACGTTTTAAATAAAGAGCGTCGTGGTGATTACTTAGGTGGTACAGTTCAGGTTATTCCTCATATTACCGACAATATTAAAGAACGTGTACTCCGCGCGGGCGAAGGCTATGATGTTGCTATCGTAGAGATCGGTGGTACCGTAGGTGATATCGAATCTTTACCGTTTATGGAGTCGGTTCGTCAGTTAATGGTTGAGCTGGGCCATAAACGTACCATGCTTATGCATTTAACTTTGTTGCCATATATTAAGTCAGCAGCGGAGTTAAAAACAAAACCAACTCAGCACTCTGTAAAAGAGTTACTTTCAATCGGTATTCAGCCAGATATTCTTATCTGTCGTACTGAGTATGATGTTGATGCTGACACTAAACGTAAGATCGCGTTATTCACGAACGTAGAAGCTCGTGCGGTTGTCGTGTGTAAAGATGCGAAAACGATCTATCAAATTCCACGTGGCTTCTATGAGCAAAATGTAGATGACCTGATTTGTGAACGTTTTGGTTTTACTGATTTACCGGAAGCTGACTTAACTGATTGGGATAATGTTGTAGAAGCATTACTTAACCCAGAATATACAGTACGTGTAGCAATGGTCGGTAAGTATGTTGAATTACCGGATGCTTATAAATCTGTAAACGAAGCATTGTTACATGCTGGTATTAAAAATCGCGTAAAAGTACAAATTGATTATGTCAACGCTGAAGAGCTTGAAAGTCAAGATGTTTCTATTTTGAAAACAGCTGATGCGATTTTAGTTCCTGGTGGTTTTGGTGAGCGTGGTACTGAAGGCAAAATGAAAGCTATTCAATACGCACGTGAAAATGGTATTCCTTTCTTGGGAATCTGTTTGGGTATGCAGTTGGCTGTTATTGAATATGCTCGCCATGTTGCAGGTATGCCAGAAGCTTCTTCTACAGAATTTAACCGCTCTACAAAATATCCATTGATTGGTTTAATTACCGAATGGTTAGATGAGCGCGGTGAATTACAACAGCGTAGCCTTGAGTCTGACTTAGGCGGAACAATGCGTTTAGGTGCACAAAAATCAGAATTGGTTGAAGGCACAAAAACTCGTGAAGTCTACGGAAAAGCTGAGATTACCGAACGTCATCGTCACCGTTATGAAATGAATAATCGTTTCATTGAAGCGATTGAACAAGCGGGCATGAAGATTTCTGGTTATTCTTCAGCGCAACATTTAGTTGAAACTGTAGAAATTCCTGAACATCCTTGGTTTATTGCTGTACAATTCCACCCGGAATTTACAAGTTCACCACGTGATGGACATCCATTATTTGCTAGTTTTATTGACGCTGCAAAAACACAGCATCAAAAAAGTAAGTAATGCGATTTTAAAATAAACTGGGAAAGTTTAAATGTCACAATTAAAACCACAAGAAGTTGTACGTTTAGGCGATATACAAATGGCAAATCATTTGCCATTTGTATTATTTGGCGGAATGAACGTACTCGAGTCAAAAGATTTAGCTTTTGAAATTGCTGAAACTTATATTGATATTTGTAAACGCCTGGATATTCCTTATGTATTTAAGGCGAGTTTTGATAAAGCAAACCGTTCTAGTTTGCATTCATTCCGTGGTCCTGGACTTGAAAAAGGTATTGAATGGTTAGGCGACATTAAAAAACATTTTAATGTACCCATTATTACCGACGTTCACGAACCATATCAGGCAGCGCCAGTTGCCGAAGTCGCTGATATTATCCAGCTTCCTGCTTTCTTAAGCCGTCAAACTGATCTTGTTGAAGCAATGGCGAAAACCCAAGCTATTATCAACATTAAAAAAGCACAGTTCTTGGCTCCTCATGAAATGCGCCATATTTTGCATAAATGTTTAGAAGCGGGAAATGACAAACTTATTCTTTGTGAGCGTGGCTCAGCATTTGGCTATAACAATTTAGTTGTAGACATGCTTGGCTTTGACATCATGAAAGAAATGAATGTACCTGTATTCTTTGACGTGACTCATGCTTTACAAACTCCAGGTGGTCGTTCAGATTCAGCTGGTGGACGCCGTGCTCAAATTACAACTTTAGCGCGCGCAGGTATGGCAACAGGTTTAGCGGGATTATTCCTAGAGTCTCATCCAGATCCAGACAAAGCGAAATGTGATGGACCATCTGCATTGCGCTTGTCACAGCTTGAGCCATTCTTGGCACAACTAAAAGAATTGGATACTTTAGTTAAAGGTTTCAAAAAGTTAGATACTCATTGATGCAGGAATTTGCATCGCGTTATTCATTCAACTGAGGAATTGTTCATGAGCCAAATCGTTGACATTCGTGCACGTGAAATTTTGGACTCTCGTGGTAACCCAACCATCGAAGCAGACGTCATCTTAGAATCTGGGGTGGTTGGTCGTGCATGTGCACCATCTGGTGCTTCAACTGGTTCTCGTGAAGCTTTAGAACTTCGTGACGGCGACAAATCTCGTTACTTAGGTAAAGGCGTTCGTACTGCTGTTCAGAATGTAAATAGCTCAATTCATGAATTGCTTGTTGGTCAAAGTGTTTTTGAACAAAAAGCGCTTGATGAAAAAATGATTGCTTTTGATGGCACTGAAAACAAATCTAAATTAGGTGCTAATGCAACTTTGGCGGTATCTTTAGCAGCAGCTCACGCAGCAGCTGCTGAACAAAAACTTCCATTGTTCCAATACATTGCTAACTTACGTGGTCAAACTACTTTGACTATGCCTGTACCAATGATGAACATTTTGAACGGTGGTGCTCACGCAGATAACACTGTTGATATTCAAGAGTTCATGATTGAGCCAGTTGGTTTCACTTCCTTCGCTGAAGCATTACGTGCTGGTGCAGAAGTATTCCATTCTTTGAAATCAGTTCTTAAGAAACAGGGTTTGAACACAGCTGTAGGTGATGAAGGTGGTTTTGCGCCTAACCTTCGTTCAAATGAAGAAGCGATTACAGTAATTCTTCAAGCAATTGAGCAAACTGGTTATAAAGCTGGTTCAGATATTATGCTTGCACTTGACTGTGCATCTTCAGAATTCTACAAGAATGGTCAATATATTCTTGAAGGTGAAGGCAACAAGTCTTTTACAAGCAATCAATTTGCTGATTACTTAGCTGGTCTTGTTAAGCAGTATCCAATTATCTCTATTGAAGATGGTTTGGATGAGTCTGACTGGGAAGGCTGGAGTTACTTAACTTCAATTCTTGGTGATAAAATCCAATTAGTTGGTGACGATTTATTCGTAACTAATCCTAAGATTTTACAACGTGGTATTGATGAAAAAGTTGGTAACTCAATTTTGATCAAATATAACCAGATTGGTACATTGACTGAAACTTTAGATGCAATCTACCTTGCTAAAGCAAATGGTTACACCACTGTTATTTCTCACCGTTCTGGTGAAACAGAAGATTCAACTATTGCTGATTTAGCAGTAGGTACAGCAGCAGGTCAAATTAAGACTGGTTCACTTTGCCGTTCTGACCGTGTTTCTAAATATAACCAATTGCTTCGTATTGAAGAGTTAACTAAAGCTGTTTACCGCGGTAAAGATGAATTCAAAGGTTTAAACTAATCTTTTGAATAAAGCTTTATATATTTAAATATTGATGAAAAATTAATATCTAAATATAAGTGCTATTTCTAAGTGTTAGAAATAGCACTTTTTTATTTACCCTAAGCGCCGGGTTTTTAAAGATTCAGCCCAACTGTGGTGATGACAACGAGAGCATTCTTGATCTAGCTTATTTAAAATTTTAGTTTCGCCACATTTCATACAGGAATAAAAAGTATTAATTTTAAGAACTTCTGCTTTACGATAAGCATCAGGGAATAAGGGAAGTCCCCATTTGACATCTTCATCTTCATAATAAAGCAAGCTCAGAATACCATCCGATTCAAGCAGGGCTGTTCTGACTTGGCCTAAATGTTCAACGTTTTGTTGGCGCATTTCCGAAAAAAACTCATCATGAGAATAGGTCTGTTTTTGGAAATCTTTGTAGACTAAAAGGCCTTCTTTAACGACACAGAGCGCTTTTCCTTCTAATAAGTCTTCAATTTTTTTATGTTTTACCATACCCCAAGTGACAAGACGATATAGAGAAAGAATAGCGATAAAAGCTATCAATGCATGGGCAATCGGTAAATCCTTAGTAAACATAGGATCGCCAGCAGCAGAACCTAAACATAAAATAATGGCAAGTTCAAATAAGGAGAGTTGCCGAATACCACGTTTACCAGATAGCCTTAGAAAACTAATGATAATGATAAACATGATGGTACAACGGACCAAAATTTCTAAAACAAAGGACCACGTTGTGTCACCTATAAGAATATTAGAAAGATCCATCTTTTTCTCACTTGTTTAAATATGTATAAAAAATACATTTAAAATTCATATCAGAATAAAATTAAAAAAAATATACTTTTTAAGTGGTTATTGGTTAAAAAATTGATATATGTGTATTGTTATATGAAATTAAAAGATATAAAACTCATGTATAGAATAGAAGGGCCGAGCTTGAAAAAAATGACGATACAACTATTAAATTTTAAAAAAATTCTGTTTTATTAATTTATCATCTTGAATAAAATTCCGACCGGAATCAAGCATTGTAAGTAATACAATATTTAAACTTTGGTCATTGGTGGTAAGAAGATAGTCTTCATGTTCAGAGAATCTATTTCTTTATATCTTTCAGGAGAGCTTTTTTATATTTATTGAGACACTTTTTTTGTTAATTAGAAGTATTTTTATATGCATAGATTGATTTATAAGCAGTTGTGTTGATAAACATTATTTTCCTTTCCAATTGAGTTGAATTTTGACAAAATGAAACATGTCACAATGGTCAATTTAAAGTAATATGACCATTCATCGTTTTGCAGGAACCTTGCAGGAATTTTGCATGCTGCTTGTAAATTGTCATACAATACAAAAACTTAATCAAAGTTTTTAATTAAAGCTCTTAATGCTATGTTAGAAGTATTTCGTTCCACTTCAAGCAAACTTATATTGCTACTGGTTATTGTTTTAGTGGCTATATTGCAATATCAGTTTTGGTTAGGTGAGGGTGGTTATTTTCCTCATCAAGCGCTTATGCAGCAGATTCAACAACAAGCCGAAGTAAATGACGAGCTTAAAGAGCGAAACCGTATTTTGGCAGCTGAAGTTTTCGACCTAAAGAATGGTACGGAGGCGATAGAAGAGCATGCTCGCCTAGATCTAGGTTTGGTTAAGCCACATGAGACATTTGTTCAAATGAGTACAATTAGTACTCATTACAAACCTATTTATATTGACCCGAACGCTAAAGTAGATTTGGAAACTAATGAGACACCTCCATCACCAGACATCCCAGACTAAATTATGGGCAGTTATCCCTGCGGCTGGTTCAGGTAGTCGGTTTTCCAAAACTGAATTAAAGCAATACCAATATATTCAAGATGCTACTGTTATAGAACATACTGTTAAGCGTTTAAGTCAGCTTCCGCTGACGGGTTATGTTTTGGCAATTGGAAAACAAGATACTTTTGCCTCAACTTTATCTTTTCAAGATAAGCATAAAGCGCATTTTTGTAATGGAGGCGTTGAACGTGTGCACTCGGTATTAAATGCTCTGAATTATCTATCACAGATTGCGGATGAGGATGATTGGGTATTAGTACATGATGCAGCAAGGCCTTGTGTGACTTTTGAATGCTTGAATACTCTTGTTAAAAATGCAATTGAGACTAATCAGAGTGCTATTTTGGCAATTCCTGTACGCGATACGCTAAAACAAGTGAATCAGGAACAGCAAATTGACAAAACTGTAAGTCGAGAGCTGTTGTGGCAAGCTCAAACTCCTCAAATTGCTAAAATCGGAATTCTTAAAAAAGCGATAGAAACAGCGCTAAAAAATAATTTGACTATTACTGATGAGGCGAGTGCACTTGAATCTATAGGAGAGAGTGTACTGGTGGTCATGGGGCGTTCTGATAATATAAAAATTACTTACCCCGATGATTTAGAACTTGCTCGCTTGATTCTACAATCACAAAATTAAGATTTTATTACAGGATAGATGGTAATTTTTAGTTATAAAATAGCCTAAGTAAATATGGTGTTTCTACATATCTATTCAAAATAATTAGTATTTTTTTACAACTTGTATTTGTAAGATTGAATAAGTAATTTACTTAGATAATGTTCGATAGTCGAACAAAAAAATCCTAAATCGAACAAAACTATATATAGCTGACTAGATCAAAATCTGAAAATTATCAAAAATGTTTAAAAGGGAAATCTAAGGGAAACACTCGGGATTGAGTGAAATATTTATCTATTCTTCTCGCCTCAGTGTGCCTAAATCTCTTACCTCTCTCTTCTTCAATGAGCACAATGGAGTTGTCTAATGATTGACAAAAGTAAGTCCTCACTAAGCGAGGTTTTATCGCAAATTAAAGATGGTGCAACCATTCTGATTGGTGGTTTTGGTACCGCAGGACAACCCGCTGAACTCATTGACGGTCTGATTGAACTTGGCGTTAAGGACCTGACCATTGTGAGCAACAATGCCGGTAATGGCGATTATGGTCTGGCTAAACTGCTCAAAGCCGGTTCAATTAAAAAAGTGATTTGCTCTTTCCCACGTCAGTCGGACTCTTATGTGTTTGATGAACTGTACCGTGCCGGAAAGGTTGAACTTGAACTGGTACCGCAAGGCAATCTGGCGTGCCGTATTCAGGCAGCAGGTATGGGCCTTGGGGCGGTGTTTACCCCAACTGGCTTTGGAACACTTTTGGCCGAAGGCAAAGAAACCCGTCATATTGATGGTAAAGATTACGTGCTTGAGTATCCGATCAAGGCTGACTTTGCCCTGATTAAAGCCTATAAGGGCGACCGCTGGGGAAATCTGGTTTACCGTAAATCTGCACGTAACTTTGGCCCGATCATGGCCATGGCTGCTGATGTCACCATTGCTCAGGTTTCTGAAGTGGTTGAATTGGGTGGATTAGACCCGGAACACATCATCACCCCAGGTATCTTTGTACAGCATGTTGTACAAGTACAGCCCGCACAGTAAGCAATAAGGAGAAATAACATGAGCTACCAGAAACTCAGCCGTGACCAGATTGCAAAGCGTGTGGCACAAGATATTCCCGATGGTGCCTATGTCAACTTGGGTATTGGTTTACCGACCAAGATTGCCAGCTACTTACCTGCTGATAAAGATGTCTTTCTACATTCTGAAAATGGTCTGTTGGCTTTTGGCCCACCACCAGCGGCAGGTGAAGAAGACCCTGAACTGATTAATGCGGGTAAAGAGTTTGTGACCATGCTTGAAGGCGGCAGCTTTTTCCACCATGGCGATTCATTTGCCATGATGCGTGGTGGTCACCTTGATATTGCGGTGCTTGGGGCATTTCAGGTGGCAGCCAATGGTGACTTGGCCAACTGGCACACGGGTGCGCCGGATGCGATTCCTGCTGTTGGTGGTGCAATGGATTTGGCAGTTGGTGCCAAGAAAGTATTTATCACTACAGACCACATCACCAAGCAAGGTGAGCCGAAGATTGTCGCTGAGCTGACTTATCCGGTAACGGGTAAACACTGTGTTGACCGTATTTACACTGACCTGTGCGTGATTGACGTGACTAAAGATGGTTTAAAGGTGATTGAGAAAGTTGAAGGTCTTAGCTTTGATGAGTTACAGGCTTTAACAGGTGCAACTTTGATTGATGCGACTCAAGGGTAAGGAAGTAGGGAAATGACATTAAAAAACGCTTATATCATCGATGCCATCCGTACTCCATTTGGCCGTTACGCCGGTGGCCTTGCACCTGTCCGTGCCGATGACCTTGGCGCTGTGCCGATTAAAGCACTCATGCAGCGTAACCCGAATGTAGATTGGGAACAGGTCGATGATGTGATCTATGGTTGTGCCAACCAAGCTGGTGAAGATAACCGTAACGTGGGCCGTATGTCAGCATTACTTGCAGGGTTACCTTATCAGGTGCCGGCAACCACCATTAACCGTTTGTGTGGTTCTTCACTCGATGCCATTGCCATTGCTGCCCGTGCCATTAAAGCAGGTGAAGCGAACTTGGTGATTGCAGGTGGTGTAGAAAGCATGAGCCGTGCACCTTATGTGATGGGTAAGTCAGATAGTGCTTTTGGCCGTAGCCAGAAGATTGAAGACACCACCATGGGCTGGCGTTTCATTAACCCTAAACTTAAAGAATTGTATGGTGTAGACACCATGCCCCAGACTGCCGAAAACGTCGCTGAACAGTTCAACGTCAATCGTGCAGATCAGGACCAGTTTGCCTTGGTGAGCCAACAACGCACCGCAAGCGCGCAAGCCAAAGGCTTTTTTTCTAAAGAAATCGTGGCAGTTGAAATCCCTCAGCGTAAGGGTGATGCGGTGGTGATTGATACCGATGAGCATCCTCGTGCATCAACCACCCTTGAAGCTTTAAGTAAACTTAAACCTGTTGTGAAAGCAGATGGCACAGTCACTGCGGGAAATGCTTCAGGTATTAATGATGGTGCGGCAGCTCTATTGATTGCTTCTGATGATGCAGTTCAGGCATACAACTTAAAACCACGTGCCAAGATCATTGCTTCAACAGCCGTGGGTGTAGAACCGCGTATTATGGGTTTTGCTCCGGCACCAGCGATTAAAAAATTACTTAAACAAGCCAACCTGACTTTAGATCAGATGGATGTAATTGAACTGAATGAAGCCTTTGCTGCACAGGCTTTAGCAGTGACCCGTGATTTAGGCTTACCAGACAACTCTGACAAGGTAAACCCAAACGGTGGTGCCATTGCTTTAGGTCATCCACTTGGTGCATCAGGTGCACGTCTTGTGACGACAGCTTTAAACCAGCTTGAACAAACAGGTGGCCGTTATGCCTTGTGTTCAATGTGTATTGGGGTAGGTCAAGGTATCGCATTGATTATTGAGAGAGTCTAATCATGAGCCAGTTATATGCCAGCTTGTTTTACCAAAAAGACGTCACTGAAATCTTTAGTGATTCATCTTTAATCACCTACATGATTCAGGTTGAAGTTGCGTTAGCCCAAGCGCAGGCACAAGTTGGCGTGATTCCTCAAAATGCAGCAAATACCATTGCCCAAGTAGCTGAACAGGCGTTAGAAAAGTTTGACTTTTCGGCTTTGGCGGTAGCAACTGGCTTAGCTGGGAATATCGCAATTCCATTTGTAAAACAGCTTACGGCAATTGTTAAAGATACTGATGAAGATGCTTCGCGTTATGTGCATTGGGGAGCAACCAGTCAGGATATTTTAGACACAGCTTGTATTTTGCAATGCCGTGATGCGTTGAATATTGTGGAAGGTCAACTTCAACAGTGCTACACCACAGCATTACAACAAGCTAAACAATATCGCCATCAAGTCATGATTGGGCGTACATGGTTACAGCAAGCTTTACCTATTACTTTAGGGCATAAGCTTGCTCGTTGGGCTTCTGCATTTAAACGTGATTTAGACCGTATACAAGCTATGAAATCACGTGTGCTCACTGCTCAGTTAGGCGGTGCTGTGGGTTCATTAGCTTCTTTGCAAGACCAAGGTTCGCTTGTGGTCAGCGCATTTGCGAAGCAACTGAATCTGACTGTACCAACAAGTACATGGCATGGTGAGCGTGATCGTATTGTAGAAATTGCAAGTGTGCTTGGGATGATTGTCGGGAATACGGGCAAGATGGCACGGGATTGGTCACTCATGATGCAAACTGAAATTGCAGAGTTGTTTGAGCCAACCGCAAAGGGTCGTGGTGGTTCATCGACCATGCCGCATAAGCGTAATCCAGTTGCGGCAGCATCCGTATTGGCCGCGGCGAATCGTGTACCAGCACTGATGTCTAGCATTTATCAAAGCATGGTACAGGAACATGAACGTAGCTTAGGTGCGTGGCATGCAGAATGGTTAGCAGTTCCAGAAATCTTTCAGCTTTGTGCTGGAGCATTAAGCCGTACTGGTGAAGTTCTACAAGGTTTTGAAGTTAATGCTGAGCATATGCAACAGAACCTTGAGTGTACCAACGGGTTGATTATGGCAGAAGCGGTGATGATGGCACTTGCTCCCAAAATTGGTCGTTTAAATGCTCATCATTTAGTTGAAGCTGCATGTAAAACAGCAGTAGCACAAAACCAGCATTTGTTTGATGTTGTTAGCCAACTAGATGAAGTAAAAGGGCAGTTTAGCCAAGAAGAGATAAGGAATATTTTCAAACCAGAAAACTATTTAGGCAATATTCAGCAACAGATTGATGCGGTTTTGAAAGAAGCACAAGGAGAGTCAAAGTGAAACAGACTATTAGCAATCGTCAAGGAAAACAGTTAGCAGTTTATACAGATGGTCTAAAAGATGCTCCTGTGCTTGTGTTTTCTAATTCATTAGGAACAGACCATGGTATGTGGCAACCTCAGCTGAATGAATTAAAAAGTCATTTTAATGTCATTACATACGACACACGTGGTCATGGCGAAAGTGATGTAATTAGTGACACCACATTGCAAAACTTAGCTGAAGATGTTGTTGATATTTTAGATGCCTTGAATATTGAAAAAGCTCATTTTTGCGGCATATCAATGGGCGGAATTACAGGGCTTTGGTTGGGTATTCATCATCCAAATCGTTTTAATAGTATTACGGTTGCAAACTCAGCAGCCAAAATTGGTCAGACTGAGGCTTGGTTAAGTCGTGCTGAATCGGTAGAAAAAAATGGTTTAGCCGAGTTAGTTAAAACTACCCATACCCGCTGGTTCAGTGAAAAATTTGATTATCAGCATAATGTGGTTGCACAGACAACGATTCAAAGTCTCGCAAACACACCAGCACAAGGTTATGCCAATGCATGTCGCGCTTTAGCGTATGCCGATTTGAGAGATGAAATTGCACAAATCCAAATTCCAGCGCTACTGATTGCAGGAACAGAAGATCCGGTAACGACAGTAGCAGATGCCGAATTTATGCAGAAAGCAATTAATAATAGCCAGCTTGCAAAACTCGAAGCATCCCATCTTTCTAATATTGAGCAACCACAAAGATTTACTCAGGAATTGACTAGATTTATTCAGCAAATCTAATCGCTTAGTAATTTAAAAGGAATTGGCCTTAAGGAGGCAAATATGGCGTCTCAGGATTACGCTACACCAAGCAAAAGCATCGATGCTCAAGCACTGATTAATGATGCTCCACTTAGTAAATATCAATGGATGATCGCAATCATCTGTTTCTTAATTATTTTTACTGATGGTATCGATACAGCTGCAATGGGTTTTATCGCTCCAGCATTGGCTCAGGACTGGGGCGTAGATCGCTCTCAGTTAGGACCAGTGATGAGTGCTGCACTTGGTGGAATGATTATTGGAGCTTTAGTTTCTGGCCCGACAGCTGACCGCTTTGGCCGCAAAATTGTTTTAGCCTTTTCGATGCTTGTATTTGGTGGGTTCACCTTGGCATCTGCTTATGCAACCAACTTGGATAGCCTTGTCGTTTTGCGGTTTTTGACAGGTATTGGGCTTGGCGCAGCTATGCCGAATGCGACCACTTTATTTTCTGAGTACTGTCCAACCCGCATTCGCTCATTACTCGTGACATGTATGTTCTGTGGCTACAACTTGGGTATGGCTACAGGTGGTTTTATTAGCAGTTGGCTTATCCCGACCTACGGTTGGCACAGTCTATTTTTACTTGGCGGCTGGTCACCTTTAATTTTAATGATTTTAGTGATTTTGGTGTTACCTGAGTCTTACCGCTTTTTAATTGTGAAAGGCAAGAATCCAGAAAAAGTACGCAAAATCTTAAACCATATTGCACCAGCACAGATTCAAAATGCGACAGCATTTCATGTGCCTGAAGAAAAAACAGAAGTTGTTCAAAAGAAAAATGTCTTTGGAATTATGTTTTCTAAGCCATATGCCAAAGGTACGGTTTTGCTTTGGGTGACTTACTTCATGGGACTCGTGGTTGTTTACTTGCTAACAAGTTGGTTACCAACACTTATGCGTGAAACAGGTGCTTCGATGGAGCGCGCTGCATTTATTGGCGGTTTGTTCCAGTTCGGTGGAGTGGTGAGCGCATTATTTATTGGTTGGGCAATGGACAAATTTAACCCGAACCGAGTCATCGCCATTTTCTACTTTGCCGCAGGTCTATTTGCAATTGCTGTCGGTCAAAGCTTAGGCAACTCAACCTTACTTGCAGTATTGGTACTTTGTGCGGGTATCGCCATTAATGGTGCGCAATCTTCGATGCCGGCGTTAAGTGCACGCTTCTATCCAACTCAGTGCCGCGCAACGGGTGTGTCTTGGATGACGGGTATTGGGCGTTTTGGTGCGGTATTTGGTGCGTGGATTGGAGCTGTGTTACTCGGCAATGATTGGTCGTTTACCGCCATTCTTAGTTTATTACTTATTCCAGCGACCGCTGCTGCTGTTGCGGTATTTATTAAATCAATTGTTGCGCATACCGATGCAACTTAATAGAGGTCTATCACAATGAATGATGAACAACGCTATAAACAAGGCATTGAGGTGCGGACTGAAGTTTTGGGTGAAAAACATGTTGGTCGGTCTTTGCAGAACCTAAATGACTTTAACCAAGATTTCCAAAATTTTATTAGCCGTTATGCATGGGGGGAAGTGTGGTCTCGTCCAGGCTTACCACGTCATACCCGTAGTTTAGTGACTATCGCAATTTTATTGGCGCTGGGCCGCGAAGATGAACTACGCATGCATTTACGTGCTTGTTTCAACAACGGTGTAACTAAAGAAGATTTAAAAGAGCTGATCTTACACAGTTCACTCTATGCGGGTTTACCTGCTGCAAACGCTGCAATGCATATGGCTGAAGAAGTCTTTAAAGAGTTGGGGATAGAAGTAAACCCAATTGCAGCGAAAGAACAGGATTAAGGAGATAAAGATGTCACAACATAGCTGGGGTGCTTACGCCCAACGTAATACAGATGATCATCCACCAGCGTATACGCCAGGTTATAAAACAAGTGTATTACGTTCGCCAAAAAATGCATTGATCTCAATTAATGAGACTTTAACTGAAGTCACTGCGCCGCATTTTTCTTCAAATTTGTTTGGTCCAAAAGATAACGATTTGATTTTGAACTATGCCAAAGATGGTTTGCCAATTGGTGAGCGTGTCATTGTTCATGGCTATGTTCGTGACCAATTTGGTCGTCCTGTAAAAAATGCACTTCTAGAAGTATGGCAGGCCAATGCTTCTGGTCGTTACCGCCATCCAAACGATAAGTTTATTGGTGCAATGGACCCTAACTTTGGTGGTTGTGGTCGTACCTTAACTGATGAAAACGGTTTTTATATTTTCCGTACCATTAAACCGGGTCCGTACCCATGGCGTAACCGTATTAATGAATGGCGTCCTGCACATATTCATTTCTCTTTAATTGCTGATGGTTGGGCTCAGCGCCTGATTTCGCAGTTTTATTTTGAAGGCGATACGCTCATTGATACTTGTCCGATCTTAAAAACGATTCCTTCTGAAGATCAACGTCGTGCCTTGATTGCACTAGAAGATAAAAACAACTTTATCGAAGCAGATAGCCGTTGTTACCGTTTTGACATCACTTTACGTGGACGTCGAGCGACTTACTTCGAAAATGATTTGACTTAATCGGGAGCACGAGCATGAACAACTGGAATTTTCAGGAATTAAAAGAAACTCCATCTCAAACAGGTGGTCCTTACGTTCACATTGGTTTATTGCCACAACAGGCCGGTATTGAAGTTTTTGAAAATAACTTTAATAACCAGTTGGTTCAAGACCAGACAAAAGGTGAGCGTATTCGTCTTGAAGGTCAAGTGTTTGACGGATTAGGTTTACCGCTACGTGATGTACTCATTGAGATTTGGCAGGCTGATGCGAACGGTATTTATCCAAGTCAGGCAGATACGCGTGAGCAAAAAGCGGACCCGGCATTTCAGGGTTGGGGCCGTACAGGTGCCGATTTTGAAACAGGCGTTTGGAGTTTCAATACGATTAAACCGGGCGCGACAGCAGGTCGTAAGGGTTCAACTCAAGCTCCACATATTGCGTTAGTTATTTTCGCTCGCGGTATTAACTTGGGTCTTCATACACGTGTTTATTTTGAAGATGAAGCAGAGGCAAATGCTAACGATCCAATTCTAAATAGCATTGAATGGGCCCCACGTCGCCAAACTCTTATTGCAAAACGTTTTGAAGAAAATGGTGAAGTTGTTTACCGCTTTGATATTCGTATTCAAGGCGATGACGAAACTGTATTTTTTGATATTTAAGAAACACCTAAGGCTACACCTGATTATTCAAGGATGCGTGTAGCCTTTTTAAGGATGAACGATATGAACATGAAAACATTATTAAGCCTCAGTTTGCTTGCACTCCCATTTTTTACTGCACAGGTGAATGCTGAACCTGTTGCTTTAGCCGCTCAAACACAACCTGCCGCTACAGCCGTTAAAACGATTGTTCCGATTACTGCAAAAACCAAAGAACAAGCTTTGGCACAAGCTCAAGTCATTGCAAATACAGCAGATGCTGATTTGGCAGAGTTTCGTATCGATTTACTCAGTTTTGCGAGTGATACAAAACAAGTGATTGCTTTGGGGCATGAGTTAAAAAAGATTTTAGGCAATAAGCCAATGATCGCCACAATTCGTACCAAAAACGAAGGTGGCCAGCTTGAAATTAGTGATGTGGATTATGGTAAGACTTATCAGGCTTATTTAAAGAATCCTTTCATGGACTGGTTAGATGTTGAAATGTTCCGTGATCAAAAAGTAGTTTCAGAAATTGTTCAAAAAGCACATCAAAAGAAAGTGCTCGTTGTCATGTCTAATCACGACTTCCAAAAAACACCAAGCCAAGATGAAATTGAAAAACGCTTGTTAAAACAAGATCAAATGGGCGCAGATGTTCTCAAAATTGCTGTAATGCCTAAATCTAAACAAGATGTCTTCACTTTAATGAACGCAACTTTAAAAGTAAGCCAGCAAACCACTAAGCCATTATTGACAATGTCGATGGGGCAATTAGGTACGATTTCTCGTGTTGCGACTGCCAATATGGGCGGAAGTTATAGCTTTGGCATGATTGGTCAGGCTTCTGCACCGGGTCAAATTGATGTGACTAAGCTCAAACAGATTTTACAAACCGTTCAACCAACAAACCCGTAAATCATAAGGATATGATGAAATGAATACATTACGTTTAACTACTCTTGCATTAGGTTTGATGGTTTCAGGCATAGCTGCGGCTCAAACTTATGTGGTTGACCGTTATCAAGACGATAGCAATAAAGGCTCTTTACGCTGGGCAATTGAACAAGCTAATGCGAACCCAAGCGAAGCTAGCGAAATTTTGATTCAAGCAGTAGGCAAAGCACCTTATGCGATTAAATTAAACAGCGCACTTCCTGAAATTAAAGCACCCGTCAAAATCATTGGTACTCAGTGGGATAAAACTGGCGAATACATCGCAATTGATGGTTCAAACTATATTAAAGGTGAAGGTGCAAAAGCTTGTCCAGGTGCAAACCCTGAGCAGTACGGTACCAATGTACGTACTATGACTTTACCGGGGTTGGTATTACGTGACGTCAACAATGTCACTTTAAAAGGTTTAGACATTCATCGCTTCTGTATTGGGGTATTGATTAACCGCTCAAGCAATAACCTGATTCAACATAACCGTATTAGTAATAACTATGGTGGTGCTGGTGTTATGTTGACGGGTGATGATGGTAAAGGTAACCCAACTGCAACCACGACTAATAACAATAAGGTTTTAGACAACATTTTCCAAGACAATGGAGATGGTTTAGAACTGACACGTGGTGCTGCTTTTAACTTAATTGCGAATAACCATTTTGTTTCAACCAAAGCAAATCCAGAACCATCACAAGGTATTGAAATTTTGTGGGGTAATGACAATGCCGTAGTTGGTAATAAATTCGAAAACTATTCAGATGGTTTACAGATTAACTGGGGCAAACGTAACTATATCGCCTACAACGAAATGACCAATAACTCGATTGGTTTCAATATGACGGGTGATGGCAACATTCTTGATAGCAATAAAGTACATGGTAACCGTATTGGTGTAGCCATCCGCTCTGAAAAAGATGCAAATGCAAGAATTACATTAACTAAAAACCTGATTTGGGACAATGGTAAAGATATTAAACGTTGTGAAGCAGGTGGTTCATGTGTACCAGATCAGCGTTTAGGGGCAATTGTATTTGGAGTTCCTGCACTTGAGCATGCAGGATTTGTAGGTTCTCGTGGTGGTGGTGTGGTTGTCGACCCATCTAAACAACAAAAAACATGTACTCAGTCAAATCAACAGGACTGTAATGCTCAGCCGAATCAGGGTATTAAAGCTCCTAAGTTAACAGCGAATAAAGGTTCAGTTACAGTAGAAGTTAATGGCTTACCAAATCAACGCTATCAAGTTGAGTTTTTTGGCAACCAAAATGCGGCATCAAAAGAAGCTGAGCAATATTTAGGAACAATAACAGTAGCTACAGATGCCGAAGGTAAAGCAAAAGCCAATTGGAAACCAACAGTCAAAGTTGCCTCAATTACAGCAAATGTGACTGATCGCTTCGGTGCTACATCTGAGCTCGGGTTTGTGCAAGTTAAATAACAAAAAATAAAGCGCCTCAAAACAGGGGCGCATTTCAGAAAAGACAAAAGGGACTTGAAATGCCAAATGTAATGAAATTGAGTGTGCTAACAATTGCTGTATTGGGCAGCCAATTTGCACTTGCAAATGAGCCGTGGTCACAAGACCGTCAATGGTTGCTAGGCGACTGGAATGGAAAACGCCAGCAATTAGAGCAGCAGGGCTATAAATTTACGGCTTCTATTATGAGCCAAAGTGCCACAAATTTAGATGGTGGTTACAACGACAGCAATACTTTTGAAAATGCTGCACAACTTTCTTTAGGTGCAAACCTAGATTTAGAAAAAATTGCTGGTTGGAAAGATACAACAGCGAGCCTAGTCGTGACTAAACGTGACGGCAATGCATTAACTCTTGAGCGTATTAAAGACCCACGTTCTAGCCAATTGGGCAATGCCCAAGAAATTTATGGTCGCGGTAAAATCTGGCGTTTATCCCAAGCATGGGTAAAGAAAGGCTTTGTTGATAATACTGTACAGGTCAAATTTGGCCGTATGGGGATGTCAGAGGACTTTAATAGTTCTCAATGTGAATTTCAGAACTTATTGCTTTGCGGTGGACAGCTAGGAAAATCAATCGGTTCAATTTGGTATAACTCACCAGTCGGTGTTTGGGCGACAAACGTTAAATATCAGTTTGCGCCTGAGTGGACTTTAGGTGTTGGTGTGTATGAGGTCAATCCAGACAATATTAAAACCGAATCAAACAGTGATGGTTTTAATCTGGATATGAATAACGTCAAGGGCGCTACCATACCAGTTGAACTTGCATGGAAACCAAAACTTGCTGCTTTTAATGGTTTACCGGGTGAATATAAAGTAGGTGCGCTGTACTCAACCGCAGAAGCTAATGATATTAAAACTGCGGGTAAAGTGCATGACGGAAAACAAAGCTTCTGGATTAATGCACAGCAACAACTTAGCCATGCCGGCCAAGATCCGAAACGCGGTTTATATGTAAGTTTTAATGGCGTTGTAAATGATAAAGCAACGACTTTTGTTCAAAGTACACAACAACTTGCTCTTTGGTATAAGGGACCGTTTGATAGCCGTCCAAATGATTCGATTGGTTTTGGTATTGCCAATTATGTAGTTAATGATCGTGCTAAAGATAAACAGATCGCGACAAACGAAAGCCGCGGATACTATAGCTATGATTCGATTGCATCTGACTATATTCCAATTCAAGACGACGAGTTAAATGTCGAGTTGAACTATACCTATCAATGGTCTCCGGCTGTCATGTTACGTCCAAACATTCAATATATCCATCAACCTGCTGGTGTGAAAGAAGTCGATGATGCTTGGGTGGCAGGCCTGAGTGTAAAAGTTAATTTTTAATAATATTGATGGCTGGTTAGACATAGTTTAACTGGCCCAAATGCTTGAACTATTCGGGTTCAGTATATGTGGAGTAGGATCTATGTCTGAGTCAGATTCTAAGTTTCATATCTTATTCAAAATATGGTGTTTTATTTTAGGTTTAGCTTTATTGGCTACTGGTATTTTTTATATCGTGGGCGGTGGAAAGCTAGTATCTCTCGGTGGTTCTTGGTATTTCCTTATCTCAGGACTGTTTATAACCATTTCAGCAATTAGTATTTTCCGAAAAAAAGCGCTGGGCGTCTGGATTTTTGGGGCTGTTTTTGTTGGTACCGTAATTTGGTCACTCATTGATGCTGGATGGGAATTTTGGCCGTTATTCTCGCGGTTAATGTTTCCTGCTGGTCTTTTTGCTGCGTTGTTATTTACCTTACCTTCAATTCGACGCTACCAATTTCAAACTAGTTTGGCATCTTCAGCCTATGCAGTAGGTGGCTTAGTTGTTGTGGGTATGTTGATTGCGCTCTATCAAATGTTCCAACCGCATCCAACAGTAGCAAGCTCAGGTGAAAAACTACCTTTAGTGCCAGTTGACCCTGCAAAAAAACAGGTGAATTGGGAAAATTATGGTAATGATGCGGGTGGTAGTCGCTTTGTTGCTCTCGACCAAATTAACCGAGATAACGTTCATAAACTAAAAGAAGCGTGGCGCTTTAGAACAGGTGATTTTACAACGGGTAGTGGTAATGGTGCCGAAGACCAAATGACGCCACTACAAGTTGGAAATAAAGTCTTTTTATGTACGCCACATAACAACATTTTTGCCATAGATGCTGACTCGGGCAAACAGATCTGGAAAGTTGAGGTAAACTCAAAAGCCGATGCTTGGGAACGTTGCCGTGGTGTTGCATACTTCGATTCAACTAAACCACTGGTGCAACCAACTTTAGCTGGTGCAACTCCAGTCACTACTGTTGCCAACAACACAGCCTGTCCACGTCGTGTATATACCAATACGCCAGATGGCCGTTTAATTGCAGTCAATGCAGATAATGGTCAGCGCTGTGCGGACTTTGGTGTAAATGGAACGGTTGATCTACTCGAAGGCCTAGGCGGTGGGACTAAGGCTCCACGTTTTGAAGTGACTTCTGCACCGACTATTGCTGGAACAACTATTGTGGTGGGTAGCCGTATTGCCGACAATGTGGCAGCAGATATGCCGGGTGGTGTAATACGTGGTTATGACGTGATTACGGGTAAACTTCGCTGGGCATTTGACCCGCGTAATCCAGATCCTAACTATGTTCTTAAACCGGGTGAAACCTATAAACGTAGTTCGGCAAACTCTTGGGCTGCAATGTCATATGATCCACAAATGAATACAGTGTTCCTACCGATGGGTAGTTCATCTGTCGACATTTGGGGTGGTAACCGTAATCCGTTAGATCACAAATACAATACTTCTGTTTTGGCACTTGATGCGACAACGGGTAAAGAAAAGTGGGTATATCAAACTGTTCATAATGACTTATGGGACTTTGACTTACCAATGCAACCAAGTCTAGTCGACTTTCCATTAAAAGATGGTACGACTAAGCCAGCTGTTGTGATTGGAACCAAATCAGGTCAATTCTTTGTCCTTGACCGCGTAACTGGTAAACCGCTAACTAAAGTAATTGAACAGCCAGTGAAAGCGGCAAATATTCCGGGTGAGCAATACAGTTTAACTCAACCACGTTCTGTTGAAATGCCTCAAATTGGTAATCAGACTTTAACTGAGTCAGATATGTGGGGTGCGACGCCGTTTGACCAACTGATGTGTCGTATTAACTTTAAGTCAATGCGTTACGAAGGTTTATTTACCGCACCGGGTACTGATGTTTCATTAAGCTTCCCTGGTTCTTTAGGTGGCATGAACTGGGGTAGTATTGCTTTTGACCCGACACATCGTTACATGTTCGTAAACGATATGCGTCTTGGTTTATGGGTTCAACTCATTAAACAAACACCTGAAGATATTAAGATTCAGGCGAGTGGTGGCGAAAAAGTAAATACAGGTATGGGTGCTGTACCAATGAAAGGTACACCATATAAAGTGAATAAAAACCGCTTTATGTCCGCTTTAAGTATTCCTTGTCAAAAACCACCGTTTGGTACCATGACAGCAATTGACATGAAAACTCGTCAGGTTGCATGGCAAGTACCACTTGGTACAGTTGAGGACACTGGACCACTTGGTATTAAGATGGGCTTGAAAGCCCCAATTGGTATGCCAACTATTGGTGGGCCAATGGCAACTCAAGGTGGCTTAGTCTTCTTTGCTGCAACTCAAGATTATTACTTGCGTGCTTTTGATTCATCTACAGGTAAAGAGCTGTGGAAGTCACGTATGCCAGTAGGTAGTCAGGGAACTCCAATTAGCTATGTTTCACCTAAAACAGGTAAACAGTATGTTGTGGTTACCGCGGGTGGTGCACGTCAGTCTCCGGACCATGGTGATTATGTGATCGCATATAGTTTAGAGAAATAATGAAAGAGGGCAAAAGGATAAATTCTCTTTTGCCCTTATTTTTTAATATCTTTTTTCTATTAGAGTATTTGCGTAAATTCTGTAATTTTAGTGAGATAGCTTTACCAAATAGTAAAAAAGTGCTTGAAGTTATTGCTAAACTTAAAATATTCCTATAATTGATTCATCCTGAACACTAGATATAGCCGAACTATTAAGCATTTTTTTATAATGTTTTACCTATAAATAAAATTTTAAAATTTATTAAGTTTTGTTTAACTTAAAGTTGTGAATTTTAATTAAAAATAAACATTATTGAGTTTTTAACCTTGAAAAACAGGTTTTTTTTGTTGGAAAAACGAGCGTAAATATATACTTATATTATATTTAAATAATGTATTGCATTAAGATAGAATGGTCGGCGCAGGTTATTACTACCCAGTAATAATTTGTATTTCAGGAATTTAAGCTTTAATTGGCTTAAGGCTCATCTAACGATGGGCCTTTTTTTATGTGCTTTATATTTTAATTTTCTTGATAACTAAAAATAGCCTAAGTAATAGCAAATAATACTATGAAAATGAGTCTTTAATGACAATTTGCATATGATTTGTTAGATTAATGCCACTTGATAATAATAGGTGATGTAATGAGATTTTTAGTTCTTGCAACTTTATCCGGTTTGGCTTTAATGGGTTGTGCTTCTGTTCAACAAGCACCTAATACACAAGAAACCATTCGTTATGCTTCTAGTCCATGTTTCGGCGCATGCCCAATTTACTCAGTAGAAGTAACACCTACAGGTTTAATTCGTTTTGAAGGTAAGCAATATACAAAAGCAATCGGCGTTAAAGAAATTCAAGGTAGCGTAAAAGATTATCAAAAACTTGCTGATGAACTAAAAACTTATCGCCCGCAAACAGGAACCCAATCTAAAACTGCAGGTTGTCAGCAAACTGCGACCGATATGCCTAGCTATTACATCACCTGGATTCAACCCAATGGTACAGAAACAAAATTAAGCCATTACACAGGTTGTATCTCTCCAGCAAATAATAGATTAAATAAAGTTATGGAAAAATTACCTGAACAATTAGGCATTAAAGATCTAATTTAATGATAAAAGCCCCAAAATCTTGGGGTTTTTTCTTGTTAAGAAGAATTATAAACTTAAAAGTTTTATATTAAGTATTTCTAAAAGAATCAGCGTATAATACAGATTATAAAAACATATATTGTTAAGAGTGCTTATATGTCAAGTATTGTCTATGCCTTTGTGGGTGGTTTATTACTCGGTATCGCAACAGTTGGGTATTTATATATAAATGGTCGTATAGCTGGAATTAGTGGTTTGCTTGCTCAATTCATTAGCCCATCTAGAGATATATTTAAAAGTTCTGCATTCTGGTTCATTACAGGACTCGTGATTACACCTTTCATATATGGTTATTTCTATCAGCCTGAAATCGAAATTAAAGCCAATTCATTTGTACTTATTCTGGCAGGGCTACTTGTTGGTTTTGGTACACGACTTGGATCAGGCTGTACAAGTGGGCATGGTATTTGTGGAATGAGCAGGCTATCAAAACGCTCAATAATAGCGACCGCACTTTTTATGTTTGCTGGCATGCTGACTGTTTATATCATTCGCCATGTGCTGGGGTAATCTTATGAAAAATATCTTTGCTTTTATATTTGGTGGTTTGTTTTCATTGGGGTTAATGATTTCTGGTATGTCTAACCCTGCAAAGGTTTTAGGGTTTCTAGATATTTTTGGACAATGGGATATTAGCTTAATGTTTGTGATGCTAGGTGCTATTGCTGTGGCATTTATTCCGTTTCAAAGGGCTATTAAAAAACCAAAAACGATTTTTAATGAACAAATTCAATTACCAACAAATACACAGATTGACCAAAGGTTAATTGTAGGCGCTTTTATTTTCGGTATAGGCTGGGGAATAGCAGGTATATGTCCAGCGCCCGCTTTAACTCTTATTGGATTAGGGCATTTTGAAGCACTTTATTTTATTGTCGCGATGTTAGTAGGAATGTTTATTTACCGAATTTTAAATAAAGGAAATTAAAGATATGCAACAACCTCTAGTAAAAGATTTTTTTGATGAAAATACCAATACTTTTAGCTATGTTGTTGCAGATTTAGCGACTCTTCAATGCGCTATTATTGATAGCGTGCTTGATTACGATGCCGCATCGGCCACTACAAAAACAACTAATGCTGATCTGATCGTCGATTATGTCTTGGCGCAAAATTTCAAAGTGCAATGGATTTTAGAAACCCATGTACATGCGGACCATATGACTGCGGCTCAATATTTAAAATCTAAATTAGGCGGTAAAATTGCGATTAGTCAAAAAATTTCGGTAGTACAAGAAACATTTTCGGCTATCTATAATTTTGATTTTAAGAAATTTAATGAAAATCAGCCTTTTGATTATCTATTTGAAGATTATGAACATTTCAAAATAGGGGATATAGAAGCCTATAACATTCCTACACCAGGGCATACACCTGCTTGTTTAAGCTATGTGATTGGTGATGCTGTTTTTGTCGGGGATACTTTATTTATGCCCGATTATGGTTCGGCCAGATGCGACTTTCCTAAAGGAAGTGCTGCTGAGCTTTATGATTCGGTACAAAAGCTTTATACACTTCCTGACGATATGCGTATGTTTCTATGCCATGACTATAAGCCCGAAGGTCGTGATGAATATATCTGTCAAACAGATATAAAAACTCAAAAGCAAAGCAATATCCATTTAAATCGACGAGTTTCCAAAGAATCATTCATAAAAATGCGTCAAGAAAGAGATGCTACTTTGGCAATGCCAAAATTAATTCTGCCTTCAATTCAAATTAATATGAACGGTGGAAATTTTCCGGAACCTGAAGCGAATGGCATCCGCTATTTAAAAATCCCATTTAATTACTTTTAGAAATAGCCTAAGCATACATTCTGATCATTTTATTTAACCAAATAGCCTAAGCAAAAATAAAATTAATCTTATGGAAATAGCCTAAGTAAGATTTAAAGAACTTGTCTTAAATCCCGCGCAGTCTCTTGCAATAGCGGCAAAATATGTTGAATTAAATATTCTTCTGTTGTTCTCATGGTTGGAGAAACAATGTTTAAAGCAGCAACCACTTTAAAGTCTTGTCCATAAATCGGTACGGCGAGCGCATGGACACCTAATTCGTGCTCTTCACGTGAATAACACCAATCTTGTTCTCGAATTTCTTTTAGTAACTCTAAAAATTTATCATTTTCGACATGCGTATATTTAGTTAAACGCTGAAGCGGATATTTTTGGAGCCAGTCCAATTGTTCTTCTTGGCTTAAATGTGCCAGTAAAATTTTACCCGCTGAAGTTGCATGAGCAGGTAAGCGATTACCCAAGTGCAAACCATATGGATTTACGCGGTCAGTTTGTTGGTGAGCAGCACTACGGGCAATCGTAATGGCTTCATAACCATCAAGTACCATCACCGAATAAATGAGAGAGGTTTGGTTAGTTAGAAGATTTAATAAAGGTTGAGATACTTTTGGAAGCTGAGCTGCACCTAAATAAGCTCCTGAAAATTTAAGAACTTTAGGGGTTAAATAGTAATAGTGACCATCTGACTCAAGATAACCTAAATATTCTAAAGTTAATAAATGGCGTCTTGCTGCAGCTCGGGTGAGCCCAGTTTTTTCAGCAGCCATAGAAATGTTTAAACGATGTTGATTACTACTAAAGCTATCTAAAATCGCCATGCCTTTACCAATACCAGCAATGTAATCTTCATGACGAATCGTTTTTTTGTTGTCCTGATTCTGGATTATCCGTTCATCTTTACTCATCACTGGTCCTTGTACGATAGAAGCTTAGTAGATCAATTTGCTTTACTGAAAAAGTTTAATAATTTCATGTCGCAAAAATTGATGCCTTAAATTATCCCTTAAATCTTCGTGCCAAAACATACCCATTTTAATATTGGTCATCTCAAAAGGTAGAGAATGTAACCGAATCTTAGGGCTATAAGATAAATGCTGCAAAATCATACGGGGCATGGTGAGTATTGCGTCGGCTTGGGCTCCCAAGACTTGTAACGCGGTTGAGTAGTTTTGACAGCGCATAAATACATTTCTTGAAATTTTTTGGTGTTGGTTTAAATAAATATCTTCAAGTAAAGCGCCCGTACGGCGTGACGAAACCCCAATGTGCCGACCACTAATATAACTAGCTAAATCGACTTCTTTAAGTTGGCTGCAAATAACGAACTCATCTGTGACCAAATGATCAAAGGTAATTTTTGGAGACAAGTATTGTTCTAGGTCAATCACGAAATCGAGCTGCTGTGTCGCCAAGTCCGCCATGATGTGTTTTCGATCTAGCTTCATACTGACAAACTGCAAATCTAAATTAAGATTTTGAAAATGTTGAGCCAATCTTGGAAGAATAATTGGCTCAATTTCATCATGCACGGCGATTTTTAAGCTTTTTAAACTGGTTGGGTCGAACACATGTCTCTGTTGGCTAATATTTTGAATGGTTAAAAGTGCTTGCTTAACAGTCGGATAAATCTGTTCTGCAAAAGGCGTTGCAGACATTTTATTACCTACACGTATAAATACATCATCTTCAAGTTGCTGGCGTAAACGCTGCAAAGCATGACTTGCTGCTGACTGTGTAATATTAAGACTACTTGCTGCATTTGAAATACTTTTTTGCTCATAAATCGCGATAAAAAGCGGATATAAATTGATATCAATTCGGTGAAAAAAACTTAGGTCTAGACCATGTAGGTTATGAATATTATTCATGATGCATTATTTAATAAAATCATTTCATTCATATTAAGTTTCAAGTTATGTTGATGTAAAGACTAGATAATGATGTAAAGGAAAAAGAATGTTTGAACTCTCCAAGAAAGCTCAAGATTTTGCTGAACGAACTAAAAAATTTATTTTGGAAGAAATAGAACCTGTCGAAGCAAAATTTTGGGAAGAAGTTCACGAGTTAAATCCAGATGGAAACTGGAAAAAATGGCAGTGGCCTGAGCTTTTAGAAACTTTGAAATCTAAAGCCAAACAGGCAGGCCTTTGGAATATGTTTTTACCCGATGAAAAACTCGGTGCAGGGTTAACTGTTCAAGAATATGCGCATATTGCTGAATTAACTGGTCGTAGTTTATTAGCACCAACCGTTTTTAACTGTAATGCACCAGATACGGGAAATATGGAAGTGTTATGGCGCTATGGCAGTGAACAGCAAAAACAACAATGGTTAGAGCCTTTATTGGACGGAAAAATTCGCTCTGTTTTTTGCATGACTGAACCAGATATTGCATCAAGTGATGCCACCAATATGCAAGCGACCGCACTCATTGACGGTAATGAAATTGTTTTAAATGGCAAAAAATGGTGGTCGTCTGGTTTAGGTGATCCAAATGCTAAAGTCATTATTTTTATGGCCCATACTCCAGATGAAACTAAAGACCGCCACCATCAACACTCTATGGTTTTAGTACCGATTGATACGGCGGGTGTCGAAATTCAACGTATGTTACCTGTGTTTGGTGACTACGATGCGCCACATGGACACGGTGAAGTTCACTTTAATAATGTTCGAGTGCCTATTGAAAACTTTATTGGTGGAGCGGGTCAAGGTTTTGAAATTGCACAAGGTCGTTTAGGGCCGGGGCGTATTCATCATTGTATGCGCTGTATCGGAGCTGCTGAAAAAGCATTAGAGCTTATGATTGATAGAGGTATGTCTAGAACGGCGTTTGGCAAAGAAATTTTAAAACTCGGCGGAAACCTAGAGCGTGTAGCCGATGCGCGAGTAGCCATAGATCAAGCTAGACTTTTAACCTTGTATGCTGCTTATAAAATGGATACTTTAGGAAATATGGCAGCTTTAACAGAAATATCTGCAATTAAAGTAGTCGCTCCAAGCGTATTAGAAAAAGTAGTCGACATGGCAATTCAGCTACATGGCGGTGCGGGCGTTTCAAGAGATACGCCATTAACAGGTTTCTTTGCCCAAGCACGCAGTTTACGTTTAGCTGATGGTCCAGATGAAGTACATAAAGGCATGATTGCCAAATTAGAGTTGGCCAAACGTGGTTATGGTCGTCATAAGAAAGTATAAGTTTAAAGGAAGTGAATATGTCGGTAATTGATGTAGGCGGTGAAGTACGTGATGGTGAAGAACTTGATATTGGGGCAGTTGAAAACTGGTTAAAAAACCAAGGTGTTGAGCTAGTTGGTCCAGCAGTCGTTACTCAATATACGGGTGGGGCGTCGAATTGGACTTATCGTTTAAAATATGAAAATACCGATTTAATTTTACGGCGTCCCCCAAAAGGAACAAAAGCGAAGTCAGCCCACGATATGGCCCGTGAATATATGGTGCAGAAAAATCTTGCGCCTTATTATCCAGTACTCCCTAAAATGGTGGCACTCTGTCAGGATGAAACCGTTATTGGCTGTGATTTTTATGTCATGGAACGCATTGAAGGAATTATTCCTCGTGCAAAATTACCGCCTGAGCTTGGCTTTACTGAAGAAGATGTTCATGAGCTTTGTGTAAACGTTATTGATAAGCTGATCGAGCTACATCAAGTTCCTTATGAGAACACGCCTTTAGCTGAACTAGGCAAAGGTACAGGGTATTGCCGTAGACAAGTTGAAGGTTGGGATAAGCGCTATGAGAAAGTCCGCACAATCAATGTTCCTTCATTTAAATATGTCCGAAAATGGCTAAACGATAATATCCCTCAAGATTCTACAACTTGTATTATTCACAATGATTGGCGTTTTGATAATGTGATTTTAGATCCAAAACATCCAACTGAAGTGATTGGGGTACTGGATTGGGAAATGGCGACTTTGGGTGATCCTCTAATGGATTTAGGTAGCGCTTTGGCCTATTGGGTTGAGCCCACGGATAATATGATTTTTAGATCGACACGCCGTCAGCCTACCCATTTAAAGGGAATGTTCTCTCGTAAAGAAGTCGTTGACTATTATTTGCAAAAAACTGGTCAGGAACCTCAAAACTGGACTTTTTATGAAGTGTTTGGTGTATTCCGTTTAGCCGTGATTGCTCAGCAAATCTATTATCGTTATTACCATAAACAAACCCGAAACCCTGCTTTTAAAGATTTCTGGATTGTCATTCATGCGCTACATATCAGAGCTTTAAAACTTATCGCCCAGCAAAAATTGCAAGAATCGGAATTTGCTCAGCAATCTCTACAGAAAATACAGGGTATTTTAAGAAGATGACCACAATTTATCTGGTAAGGCATGGACAGGCATCATTTGGTAAAAGTAACTATGATGAGTTGTCTGAAAATGGTGAAGCTCAAGCGACTTTATTAGGCCAATATTTTAAGAAAATATTGAAAGAACAACCTTATGTAGTTGCAGGAACTATGCAGCGCCATGAACAAACTGCACAGCTTGCACTAAAAGAATGTTTTCCAGATGCGGTAATTCATCATAATAATTTATGGAATGAGTTTAACCATCAACAGGTTTTTGCCCGTTATGAGCCGCGTTTTGAACAGCCTGAACTGTTAAAAGCCGATGTCGCAAAAGAGCATAACCCTCGCGCGTATCTTGCCAAAATCTTTGAAGGTGCGATTGAACGATGGACCGAAGGCGATTTTCATCATGAATATGATGAGTCTTGGCCGCATTTTAAAAATAGAGTCGAAACGGCGCTACAGCAACTTTGTGATGAGTTGGCAAAAACCAAACCTCGTTATGCAGTCGTTTTTACCTCGGGTGGTGTGATTTCGGTAGCAATTGGCAAGCTGCTTGAACTGAGCCCTAATCGAACTTTTGCTTTGAATTGGGCAATTACCAATACAAGCCTCACGACTTTACGTTTAGTTGGAAATGAAGCTCAGGTTTTAAGTTTAAATGAACACCATTTTATAAAAGCTGAGCGTCCAGATTTACTGACATGGATTTAAAATAAGGATAAAAGCATGGCGAAGACAATTTTAATTACAGGTGCAAGTTCTGGTTTAGGCGCAGGTATGGCGCATGAATTTGCAGCAAAAGGTTATAACTTGGCGATTTGTGCACGCCGTTTAGACAGATTGGAAGATTTAAAAACGGAACTTGAGAATCAGTACGGTATTAAAGTCATTGCGAAAAGTCTGGACGTTACCAATTACGATCAGGTTTTTGAAGTTTTTCGTGCCTTTAAACAAGAATTTGGCTATTTAGACCGAATTATTGTAAATGCCGGAGTCGGAAATGGTCGCCGTATTGGTAAAGGTAATTTTGAAATTAACAGAGCCACGGCCGAAACAAACTTTATCTCTGCTTTAGCACAGTGTGAGGCAGCGATTGAAATTTTTAGAGCGCAAAATGCAGGTCATTTGGTGGTCATGTCGTCTATGAGTGCGATGCGCGGATTACCAAAACATTTATCGACCTATGCGGCGAGTAAAGCTGCAGTTGCTCACTTGGCCGAGGGTATTCGCGCTGAATTACTAGATACTCCAATTAAAGTCTCAACCATTTTCCCAGGTTACATCCGAACTGAAATGAATGAAGGTGCTAAACATCTACCTTTTGAAGTCGATGCCAAAACAGGGTGTAAAGCTTTAGTCAAAGCGATCGAAAAACAACCTGTGAAAGCGTATGTACCGCAGTGGCCGTGGTTACCAATGAGTATTGCCATGAAGGTTTTACCTTTGAGATTGGTTAATAAATTAGGATAAAAATTACCCCCTAAATTTTAGGGGGTAATTTTTATTTAGAATTTTTTGGTGTAATTGACGAATAAACGGTCTTCGCCAAAGTCATTGCCGTGTTTAACGTTGTAGTCAATACGAATATATTGCAGGGCAAAGCCTTTTAAGAGCGGCTGCTGAAATGCATAGTTTAAAATCACATTAGACTCAGTTTCGTGGTTTTTCTCACCATTAGCTGCTTTAAAGTCATGACCATAAACATATTTCACCATTGCGTTTAAGCCGGGAATGTAATCTTTAAAGTCATAGCCATACATGACATGGTAAGACTTTTCATCTTCTTTAAAGAAACCTGTAGCATTCCAGTTAATGAAATAGGTTTCTGGCAAGAAACCATCTGGTAGAGGGTAAGCCGACTCTCCAATAATTTGTTGGTAACCCAAACCAAAGGTATGGTTTTTTACTTTGACGGTTTCAAGTAAACCAATGTTCTGGGCATCAATATCAAAGGTATTGCCATCATCTTTCGCATTAAAATATTTAAATTTGGAAGTCAGGGCAAAAGTTGGTTGTTTCCACGTATGCTCAAGCCCTACATAGTGTTTATTGTAGAGATCTTCTAAATTACCAAAATAATATTCGCCTTTTAAAGACGGCGTAAATTGATAGCGCAGGTCAATATAATTTAAGCCATCAGATTCTTTGGTAATTCCATTTGCTGTGAACGAAAACTTTTTAAAATCTTCTTCATTTCGTGGCGAGACTTTTTCCACTCGGCCAATTTCGGCATAAAGTTGATCTGAAAGTTGTGATTTAAGATTGGTTCCCCAATACGAGGTGAGTAACTGGCGGCTAGCATCAACAGCCGTTACAGGTAAATCTAGCCAGAGTTCACCGACACTTAAAAGTGTTTTGTCATAACCTAGTTTTAAAGTCGCGCCGTATTTTAGATAATCAGATGCTTGAGATTGCGTTTCTTTATTAAAAGGCAAAACAGTATCTGCGACATGTTTGTCTGAACTCAAACGTACGGCGTATTGAACGGAAGCGTCAGCTCCAATTGTAATAGGTTTATCTGCTATGACTAGTGGAGTGTCATGCATTTTCGATTTATAAAATAAAGATGCTGCCTGAGACCAACTACCGGTATCTTTAAGGGCGTCATTATCAAAATCACGATTGATATAGGCATTTTTTAAAGTGAATTTCCACTCATCTTCAGTTTGCTGATTTGGATTTGCAGCCCAAGAACTGCTGCACATAAGTATTAAAGTGGCAACAGCTAAAGTGTGTGGTTTAAAACGGTGAAATAATTCCATAATCCATTTCCAAGATATATGCCAGTCCTCGGCATTACGTATTGTGAAATATTGGTGTGGTGTTCCCTAAATTGTTTAAAGGGAACTCCTGTTTTTATAAGTGGCTGTTGCTTCAATTAACGTAATTTTTCAAGCTTCATGCTTTCACTAAAGGATTTACAGCCTTTAAAAAGTAGAGCCAAAGCCAGTACACAGGACAAACCACCCACAATAGATAAAGAAGAACCCACCATTAATGGATTGCCAAAAACCTTATCTGTAATAATTGCCACTAATGTTGTACCAACACCTAGTCCAATTAAGTTACTTACCAAAAGGAATAGGGCAGAAAGGCGTGCTCTAAATTGGTTGGGTGCTAACATTTGCAATGCTGTTGCCGAAATCACAAGTGGGAAGGAGGCAAAGAACATTGCAGGAATGAGCAAAGTTACTGAAAGCCAGAGTTGATCTGTTTGGGTGAAAAATGCAATTGGAATAATCAGGCCAACAATACCAATCACACCCGTGAACATCGGTGCATCTTGGCGTCCTTTTTTAATAAACCAGTCGTTTAGCCAGCCTGCACAAAATACGCCTAATGTATTTGCGACTAACAGAATCGTACCGAGCATATAGCCTGTTTCAGTCGGTGCGAGTTGAAACTTACGAATATAAAATGCAGGTGTCCAGCTAGTTAGGCTATAGAGTGCCATTGCATAAAAGGTAAAACCTAAATAGTGACAAGCAAAAGTTTTTGCATGTTTCTTGATAAACTGTAGGCACTGCGTGAATTTAACTTGGTCAACTTGTCCGCTTTGGTTGAGTTGTTGTCCTTTACGTGCAGGATCTTTAACTGTCAAAATAAATAGCAAACCAATAATAATGCCGGGTAATCCCACCACTAAAAAGGCAATTTGCCATGCTTTGAGTGCACCTAATAAAGGAACTTCAATGAGTGTCACGCCTTTAAGCAGGTTAATCACATAACCGCCAACTAAAAAGGCGATACCTCCACCTAAGAAAGCACCAATTGAATAGATCCCGACCGCGCGGCCTAGTTTGTCTTTACTGAACATGTCACTAAACATTGAATAGGCCGCTGGAGATAAAGCTGCTTCACCAACGCCCACAGCCATACGGCTTAGGAATAGTTGAATAAAGTTTTTACTTAAACCGCAAGTTGCTGTTGCTAAGCTCCAGACAATAATCCCGATTGAAATCAGTTTTGGTCGAGAAAAACGGTCGGCAATATAGGCTAATGGTAAGCCCATCACAGCGTAGAATAGTGAAAAGGCAAGGCCATGTAACAAGCTAAATTGAGTATCTGAAAGTTGAAGGTCTGCTTTGATGGGTTCAATCATCAAGGCCAGAATTTGACGGTCAATAAATGAAAATATATAGGCCAACATACAAAGTATGACCACATACCATGCATATGCATTGGTTTTCTTTTGTGTCCTTTCAACAGCGATATTACTTTGGTTCATACACTTAATCCTTATGTATAAAACGCTTTAAAGAAATTGATCTCTAGCTTCTATTCATCCTCAAAATTTTTGATACGTCCCCATTTGAAATGAATAATGAAACGGCTAGAAATGATTGAATTTGGTTTGGTAAGGGGCCTTGGAGAAGGTGACTTAACACAAACGGAAATAGTAATGCTGACTAGATTATTGAATTATTATTTTCTTTTTATATGTAAAATTCCATTACTTGTTAAGTATGTTTAGATACCTAAAAAGTATGTTAAGTGAGCTATTGGGGGGATTTAATTGTTATAAGTATTTGAATTTAATAAATTTTATTATTTATATTAGATTTTTTATAGTGAGCAGCTAAAGAAAGAATAGCTTTAACTGCTCTAGAGCCAAGTTAATTTAGTGTCGATGGAAATAATTAACTTGATGGCATGAGATCAAATAATTTTTTTAACTGATGATTTAGATTATGCAGTTCTTCTTCTGAAAAAGCATTGAGGATCCCAGCTAAGGTAACCACACTAATTTGGTTAATCTGTTCAACCAGCTCAACACCTTTGGCTGTTAATTTTACCATCGAAATCCGTTCATCAGCGGTGGAAGAGTAGACTTCCACAATTCCATCTTCTACCAAACGATATACAGCCTTTGTTGCTGTTGTGAGTTTTAAAGTAGAAAGATTGGCAATGTCAGTGATACTGGCTTCCCCAAGCGCATTAGTGCTTAAAATAATTTTGCGGCGAGTATTATCAATGCCAAGTTTCTTTATAGATTTTTCAATAAGTTGTGAATATTTACCATTAACTTGGGAAATCCAGAAAAAGGGGAAGTTTTGAATACTCGACGGTTCTTTATTGGGAAGAAATTGTTCTAAATGATCAAGCATAGCTAAGCAATAACTTAGTAAAAAAAGGGTAATTCTATTATAAACAAAATTTTGCATATTTCCTTGAACACACATTAGAAAAATTACTTGACAATTCCATTAAATTTTCTGATATTTTAATTAATGGATAAAAATACATGGAAAAGTGAATGAATATTATTAGCCAAAGTGTGCAAAAAGGAAGCGGCAAACTTAAGGTGATGGTGAAGGACACTATAGATATTCAAGGTCTAAAAACCATTGCTGGCAGTAGAGCTTTATTAGAAGTTGAACCTGCGCACGATGATGCAGAGGTGGTTAAAAACATCTTAAAAGCTGATTGCGAAATTATTGGCAAGACAAATTTGCACGAATTGGCTTTTGGAATTACAGGCATTAACCACGCTTTTGGTACACCTATCAATCCTAAATATCCTGAACTTATTCCGGGTGGCTCTTCAAGTGGTTCAGCCGCAGCAGTTGCAGCTAAACAAGCTGACTTTACTTTAGGGACAGACACGGGTGGCTCTATCCGTATGCCCGCTGCGTGCTGCGGAGTTTTTGGTTTAAAACCGACTTTTTGTCGGGTAAGTCGCCAAGGCGTATACCCGCCGTCAAGTTCTTTAGATTGCGTTGGTCCTTTTGCAAATTCAGTCGAGATGATTGAAAAAGCCATGCAAATTATTGATCCAACTTTTAAGCCGGCTGAATGTACGCATACACCAAAACTTGCGGTTTTAGATGTAAGCGCAGATGAGATTATTTGGAACTGTATTTATCAAGCACTTCAAAAAGCAAATTTAGAGACCGTTTTAGAAAAGGTTGAACATTTTGAAGCAGCTTATGATGCAGGCATGCAGATTATTAACTATGAAAACTGGCAAGCTTTTGGTGAATTAACCCAAACAGGCTTAATTGGTTCTGATGTAAATAATCGTTTATTAAAAGCAGCCCACACCACTTTAGAGCAAGTAAAGCAAGCAGAAATTGTGAAAGCGCAGCTGACAAAGGAACTCGATGCTTTATTAGAAAAATATGATGCATTGGTTCTGCCTACACTTCCACAAATTCCACCAAAAGTTTCTGAAGCTGAAAATACGGTCGCTTTTTTGAACCTAACCGGTTTAGTTCGACCATTTAATTTATCAGGACATCCAGCTATTTCAGTGCCACTTGAAACCAGTGAAGGTTTGCCTGTGGGCTTACAGATCGTATCAAAGCATCAAAAAGATGAGCAATTATGTGCAATAGCTAAATTTTGTGTTGATGCAATGCAATAAATTACAAGGAGTTAGATGATGAATAAGTTGTCTAAAATGGAGTTTGCTTCTCAAGACAAAGCAGTTGATTTAGATGCTTTGTGCCAAGAAATTCGTGAGCGTGCCTGTGCAGGTGAGTTTGATAATCAGGCCTATGTGAGCCAAGACATTATCGAAAAACTTAAAAAAATTGGTGTTTACCGTGCCTTAGTGCCTAAACGTTTTGGTGGTGAAGAATGGTCACCGCGGCAGTTTTGTGAGTTGATCGAAACTTTATCTAAAGCTGATGGTTCAGTGGGTTGGGTAGCAAGTTTCGGTATGAGTCCTGCGTATTTAGGAAGTTTGCCGGAAGAAACGCTGAAAGAGTTGTACCAAAACGGGCCAGATGTCGTATTTGCCGGAGGTATTTTCCCGCCGCAGCCTGCCGAAATTACCGATGAAGGTGTGGTGGTGCGCGGACGTTGGAAATTTTCAAGCGGCTGTATGGGCGCTGACATTGTTGGTGTGGGAATTTCACCCCTTAAAAATAATGAAATGCAAGGTTTACCACGTATGGCAGTGATGCCTGCCAACAAAGCCAAAATTGAAATGACATGGGACACTGTTGGCCTAAAAGGTACCGGAAGCCATGATTTGGTGGTTGAAGATGTATTGGTCGAAAAGAAATGGACCTTTGTACGTGGCGAACCTTCAAAACTCAGCGAGCCATTTTTTAAATATCCATCACTGTCTTTAGCGACTCAAGTATTAACCGTGGTGGGTATTGGGGTTGCAGCTGCCGCATTAGAAGAATTTGAAAAATTAGCACCGGGTAAAGCATCTATTACGGGTGGGGCAGAAATTGCAAACCGCCCAGTGACTCAATATGAGTTTGCTCAAGCTGATGCAGAGTTTCAGGCGGCAAAGTCTTGGTTTTATCAAACCATGGATATTGTGTGGAATGAAATTATTGCTGGTCGTGAAGCAACTGCTGAACAAATTAGCGATATGCGTTTGGCATGTACACATGCAGCTCGCGTTTGCGCCAAAGTCACCCGAAAAATGCAAATGCTTGCGGGTATGACCGCGATTTATACCAACAATCCATTTAGCCGTTTTGTAAATGATACCAACGTGGTGACCCAGCATGCCTTTATGGGTGATGCAACTTTACAAAATGCAGGTTTAGTCAGTTTCGGGTTAAAGCCAACCCCAGGTTATCTATAAGTTTAAATTTTAAAAAAGGAATATTGAGATGGAAGCTAAAAAACCATTACGCGTGTTGTTTTGCATGGGTATTAACCAGAACTTTTTTGATGCAGAACCTGCTGAAGCAAAAGCGGTTTGGGCAGCATTTGGTGAAATGTGGAATGGCATTCATGACCTACCTGGTGTGCATGTTTTTGGGAATCTTGATGATGACCAAAGCATGGTGGGTGCAAGTACGGGCTGGCCTTGGACCACTTATTTGCTTGCAGATGTTCCGGATATTGAGACAGTACATGCAGCTTGTAACTTATTTAGAACGACCGTGGTAGGTAAAGGGCCATACAAACTTTGGAAATATTGCAAAGTTGAAGCTCGTGTTGGGCGTGAATTGATTATTCAACGTTAAGGCGACCGCAATGACTGACAAAGTGAATATTGCAGAAATCATAGAACGGCTAGAACAGTTGGAAGCACACAATGCTATTCGTAACTGCATAAACCGCTATATGGAAATCTGCGACGAGCTCAATGCAAATACAGATCTTTATGAGTTGATGAATCTTTTTGATCAAGACTGTATTTGGGAAGGTATTGGCGATAAATATTCCAAATCTTTTGGTCGTTATGATTCTTGGCAGTCGATTTATGACATGTTCAAACGCTATACACAAAAAGAATCTCACTTTGTCATGAATGCACACTTTGTGAATTCAGAACAAATTTATGTAAATCAAAATGATGCAAATGCTTCATGGCTGATGTTGCAAACTTCAACTTTTCAAGATGGCCGTAGTCACCTAAATGCAGCAAAGCTCAAGGTGAAGTTTCAGAAGCAAGCAGATGGAACCTGGAAAATTAAACATTTCCAAACACAGAATATTTTCAGTCGTCCGGTATCGCATTGGCAAAGTGAAGCCGAGTTGCCGGTACCTTCCCAGGAATGACCCAGGACATATTTAAAAGGACTATTGATATGAACAGTATTATCCCAACGCATAACATTGGCATTGATTACGATGCTTTAGTTAAAAGTGACCGTGCCCATACTTCTCTTTATAAAGATGAACGCATTTTTGATGAAGAAATGGAAAAAATCTTTTATAGCACTTGGGTGTGGGTTGCGCATGCCAGCGAAATTCCAGAAGGCGGAAGCTATAAAACGATTAATATCGGTAAACAACCTGTGGTTGTGGTGCGTGACCGTAAAAAGAAAGTCCATGTACTTTTAAACCGTTGTCGTCACCGTGCAGCAACCGTATGTGAACATAAAAAAGGAAAAACTAATAGTTTTGTATGTCCGTACCACGGTTGGAGTTATGCACTTGACGGTAGTTTACGTGGTGTGCCATCTCCGGAAAGCTACGGTGATTGTTTAGATAAATCAGAATTACCACTGGTGAGTCTACGGGTAGAAGAATATAACGGCATGATCTTCGCTTCATTTAAAGAAGACATTCAACCGCTTGAAGAGTTCCTTGGGCCAGCAAAAAAATGGATTGATCTGTTTATGAAACAAGGTGCGGGTTATCCAATTAAAGTGTTGGGTGAACATCGTTTCCGTTTCCCGGGTAACTGGAAAATCCAGCTTGAAAATACCACCGATGCATATCACTTCCCGCTGGTACACAAGTCATTCTTAAGTTCTGTAGATGAAAAAACCGAAGAACTCTTTAACTTCGAAAACCAGCCGGGCTTTGTTGAAGACTTAGGTAATGGTCACAGTGTCATGGTGATGATTCCTGAACTGGTCGATTTAGAAGAAGACTTAATGGAGCGACCAATTCAAGAGCGTTTCGAAGACTTGGCTCAAGCTTTGCGTGACGAAGGGCATGAAGAGTTAGAAGTACGCCGTATTGTTCGAGCAGTGGGTGGTTCTGGCTTTAACTTAAATTTATTTCCGAATATTGCATGCTCAATGGCGTTCTTCCGTGTGTTACAGCCAATTTCAGTTGCTGAAACAGAAATTCATCACTCGGTGATTACGATGGATGGCGGTCCACAAATTGCCAATCAATATCGTTTACGTTTGCATGAACATTTCCAAGGCCCATTTGGTTTTGGTACGCCAGATGACTCTGAGGCTTGGGAACGCGTGCAACACGGTGCCAATGCCGGTAATGATTTATGGATCATGCTCAACCGCGGTTTACCGGGTGAAGTCAAAACTGAAGATGGCTTAAAAAGTGATGTCAGTGCTGAAACAGGTATGCGTGCAGCATATCAGCAATGGAAAAAGATGATGACAGCTTAAGGAGAGAGCAATGAATATGAATCTGCAATTATTAAATGAAGTCACTGCTTTCATCTGGGCTGAAGCAGATATGTTAGACCACAGCGAGTACCGTGAATGGCTCAATTTATGGAATGAAAAAGGTGTTTATATCATTCCGATTGACCCGAACCTCACAGACTACGAAAACAACTTAAATTATGCCTATGACGATAATCATATGCGTAAGTTACGGGTAGAGCGTCTTGAAAATGGTGAGGCAATTTCTACGGCACCAAAGGCGAATACGGTACGCAGTATTTCGCGAGTACGAGTGATTCAAGATCAAGATGATGAAATCGTTTTACGCTGTGCTCAAAACCTACGTGAATTTCGTAAAGAAAACCTCAAGCATTACACGGCCGATATTACATACCATCTAACCCGTGATGCTGATACTGGTTTTAAGATTAACCGTAAAATCATTAACTTGGTTAACTCAACCGATACCTTGGCTGGTATTAGCTACATTCTTTAGGAGCGGTAACATGAAACAGGTTGTTTTAGTGACAGGTGCTGCTTCTGGACTCGGTAATGTGATTGCTGAATATTTTGCGAGCCAAGGACATCAAGTGATTTTGTCAGCCAGTACGCTTGAAAAAGCCGAAAATGCTAAGGCACAAAGTCAGTATGCCCAAAATATGTTTCCTTTAAAGCTGGATATTTCGGTCGAGGCAGATTTTCATGCAGCGGTGCAATGGATTGAAGAGAAATTTTCTAAACTTGATGTGTTAATTAACAATGCCACCGTCACCAAAGCAACGCCTGTATTAGAAATTACCGCAGCTGATTTTGATTGGGTGACCCAAGTTAACCAACGCGGCACCTTTCAGGCTTGTCAAATCATTGGTCAATACATGGCCAAAAAAGGTTATGGACGCATCATTAATATGGCGTCTTTAGCGGGACAAAACGGCGGTACTGCAACCGGTGCACACTACGCGGCAACCAAAGGCGCTATTGTGACATTAACCAAAATCTTTGCCAAAGAGTTTGCGGCAAAAGGTGTTACGGTCAATGCGATTGCACCGGGACCAATGGAGTCACCAATCGTTCATAGTGTGGTGCCAGACGAAAAAATGGAACAGTTCATCCAGAATATTCCGGTTAAAGCCTTAGGAAGTATGCATTTTATTGCTGAAACTTGTGGGTTGCTTGCGAGTCCAAATGCAAGTTTTGTGACTGGTGCAACATGGGATATTAACGGTGGTTTATTCATGCGTTAAGCCACAAGCTTAGGCATGAAAAGGGAGTTGAATCATGACTACACTTTATGATGTTGTCGTTAAAAATCGCCATGTGGAAGGTGGAAATATTGCAGTTATGGAGTTTGAATCTGCAACTTCTGCTGCATTACCAAAGGTTGAACCCGGTGCACATATTGATGTGCACTTACCGAATGGTATGGTGCGCCAATATTCGCTTTGCCAAAATCCAAATGACGAAGGAAAGTTCCGCCTTGGAATCTTACGTGACCCTGAATCACGTGGCGGCTCGATTTCTGCATTTGATGAAATTAAAGATGGGATGCAAATTCAGGTCAGTGAGCCAAAAAATTTATTCCCACTTTTAAAAGCCAAGCACAGTGTATTGATTGGCGGTGGAATCGGGATTACGCCATTAATTACGATGGCATATCAACTTGCACATGAAGGTGCATCATTTGAGCTTCACTACTGTGGTGCTAGCCCTGAAAAATGTGCTTTTGTTGATGAAATTAAAAATGGTGTGTTAGCACAATACACAACTTTCCATTTTAAATCTGAAGGCGCAAGCCACAGAGCATTTTTTGAATCTGCCATTAAAGATATTGATCCTGAAAGTCATATTTATACCTGTGGTCCAGTCGGTTTCATGGATTGGGTGATTAATCTCGCCACGACTCACGATTTTCCTGAGCAGCAAATCCACAAAGAGTATTTCCAAGTCGAAACAGACACGTCAGGAGATTCATTTGAGGTGGTGGCTGAGCGAACTGGAAAAATCATTATGGTCGAAGCTGGTGAAACCATTTTGCAGGCTTTGGCTAAAGAAGGCATCGAGATTGAGATGTCATGCGAGCAAGGCGTATGTGGAACCTGCATGTGCGATGTGATTGAAGGCGAACCAGATCACAGAGATGTTTATTTTACTGACGAAGAAAAGGCCAGCAATGAGCAAATATTAGTGTGCTGTTCACGCTCTAAAACACCGAGATTAGTTTTAGATATCTAATGCTCTCGCGATTTATATGGATGTAAGAGAAGGTTTAGGAGAAAGATGATGAATGTATTACAACAAATAGATGAGTTTACGGTCGATCCACTACAGTTTCGACGAGCATTAGGAAATTTTGCAACAGGCGTTACCATTGTTACTGCACAAAATGCACAAGGTGAGAAAGTCGGTGTAACCGCAAATAGTTTTAACTCGGTATCACTCGATCCACCACTTATTTTGTGGAGTATTGATAAAAAATCGTCAAGTTTTTCAGTATTTGAAGAAGCAACACATTTTGCAGTCAATATTTTATCAGGCACGCAAATTGAGCTGTCTAATAAGTTTTCGAGACGCAATATTGATAAATTTGCCGACACAAATTTTCAACTTGGCGCAGGACGTGCACCTATCTTAGAAAATTGTTCTGCGGTGTTTGAGTGCGAACGCTATCAGGTTATTGAAGGCGGTGATCACTGGATTATTATTGGTAAGGTGGTTCGTTTCCATGACCAAGGTCGAAGCCCATTGGTCTACCATCAAGGTGCATATTCTTGTGTCATGCCGCATCCGAGCCTTCAAGTTAAGCAAACTGAACAGAGCGGCGTAGACCAAACACATTATGGGCACTTGTATAATAATGTCTGCTTCTTAATGAGCCGTGCTTTCAAAGCTTATCAAACCGACTATATTCCAAAGCAAATGGCTTCGGGTTTTCGTACCAGTGAATCTCGTCTCTTGCTTGTTTTGGCAAGTGGTACTGCTTCTAGTAAAGAAGATTTACCGCGAGATATTGCTATGCCAATGCAAGAAGTTGAAAGGTCGGCTGAAATTCTAAAATTTGAAGGGTTATTGGTCGATCACGATAATTTGTACGCCCTGACCGAGAAAGGCAAACAAACGGCGCAGTATTTATTTGATATTGCCGATAGCCATCAAAATGAGGTGTTTAAAAAATATTCTGATGAGCAAAAGGATATTTTTATTACCATGCTGCGAGATTTTGCAGGAGTAGCATAAGCCCCATTAAGCTGATAAATTGATTTGATTTATCAGCTTCTTTACATATAGCTGACTATCATCAAAACAATTCCAAGGATAAGGAATTATTGGCACACAATTTGTTTATCAATAAAACATGATTGCAAATATGCCAAGACAGTGCACCACCACAAACATAAAATTTTGAGCGGTGGCACATGTATAGAGAGGTAAGGGATGAACCAATATGTAAGCGATGCATTACTCACATGGACGCACCATATTAAAAATGTGTGCGGCAATTTTGAAACCGATTTTGACGGAACTCGTAATTTATTCATTGGTGAAGTTCAGTGCTTTTTATTGGGTGATACCGAAATTGCTTTTATTAAAAATAATGCCAATAAAATTGTCCGAAAAGCCGATGAAATCGATCGAGTAAATAATCGGTTTTGTTTTTTGATTTTACAGTATTCGGGAAAAATGCTGCTCGAGTATAAGAATGAAACTCTCAGCCTAAATGAAGGCGATATTGTGTTGGTGGACCCGGTCGAAACAATTTCGATGTATCCGCAAGGTTTGGTAAGTCAGATTTCCGTACACCTGTCGCGTGAAAAATTACTTAAAGAAAATATTAGTACCGAATATTTTGGAAAACTGATTACTCAAAATATGAGTGGTTTTTTACTCAAGAATATTTTGAAAAATATGTCTGCTGAAAACATCAAACTTTGGTACGCAACCGAAGATGGTAACGCTTTTGAAGATGCGCTGATTGCCTTAATCAAACCCACAATTAATTATAAAAATGTTCATAGCTCCAATAACCTGATGGAAAAAGCCGAGCGTTTTATTATAGAGAACTTAGCAAAACCAGATTTAACACCTAAATTAATTGCAGAGCATATTGGGGTATCTCTACGTCATCTCTACCGTCTATTTCTTCAAGAAAATCTATCTATTAACAAATACATACAGCTCAAACGCCTAGAAAAAGTCAAAGCAGATTTGCTTGATAAAAGAAATAAACAAAGCTCAATTACCCAAGTTGCCTTGAAATGGGGTTTCTGGGACGGCGCTCATTTTTCAAAAATCTTTAAAAAGACTTATGGTATCTCCCCTAAAGAATTTAGAGAGGGTATGCCGGTTTAAATCTTTCATCTCTCAATGTCATTTTTAGACAAGTTCGACGTCATTCTTGAACAAGCTAGCCCTATGTAACTGTGTTGAAATTAAATTCATTAGAGCAGGTTAGATAAGCTTAATAAGCATAAAACTATTAAGTTGGTCTAATAAATTTCACTCACAGGAAGTGCGTTTTAACTGTCTGATTCAGATAGTTCAGGGATAGATGAAAAGGATGAAACCAATGCGTAAACAACGATTATTGAATGACATACAAAAAATACTGGCACTTAACTTATCAATCGCTGCAAGCTTTTGGGGACTCAATACTCAAGCGTTTGCGCATGGTGGCAAGGCCGACATGGTCTCACTTTATCAAAACATGAGTGAGCAAGGTGCTAAAGTTGTTAAAGATGACTTTACCAATACCTATACAATTACCAAAGGCTCTATGGTGGTTCGGGCCAAACCCAATTCAGATCAGGTTTTGGTGAATGGCAAACCTTTCAAACTCAGCGTGCCTTTATTAATTAAAGATGGTAAACCTGTTATTGGAAAAGATTTTTTTAATGAAGTATTCCAGTCTGGGTTAGATCAAACCTTTAAAATTGAAAATACGTTTCACCCGCTCAATAGCCTAAACTCTGACGAAATTAAAAAGACATTTGATGTGATTAACCGCTCGAAATATGCCTATAAAAATATGCGTTTTGCCGAGTTAAAGCTTAAAGAGCCTGAAAAAGCAAAAGTTTGGGATTACTTTATTAATCACAAAGAATTTAAAGAAGATCGTATTGCCTCATTTATTTTGTTAAAGGGGAGTCAAGCGATTGAAGGTGAAGTTAATCTTAATACTCAACAAGTCACAAAATGGAATGTGCTTAAAGACACTCATGGAATGGTGTTGCTCGATAATTTTGAAGCCGTACAACGTGTAATTGAAACGAGTAAAGAATATCAGGAAGCTTTACGCAAACGCGGCATTACTGATGTGAAGAAAGTGATTGCTACACCACTAACTGTTGGATATTTTGGCGGTAAAGATGGTCTGGACAAACAACTCAATATATTAAAAGTTGTTGCTTACCTTGATGTCGGTGATGGTAACTATTGGGCGCATCCAATTGAAAATTTAGTTGCTGTAGTCGATTTAGATAAAGAAAAAATTATCAAGATTGAAGAAGGCGCAATCATTCCTGTGCCAATGGCAAATCGACCTTATATGTCGAATAAGCCAGTAGCAAGTAAGCTAAAACCACTCAATATTACTGAACCTGAGGGCAAAAACTTTAGCATTACTGGCCAAACCATACATTGGGGGAACTGGTGTTTGCATGTGGCCTTAGATTCTCGTGTTGGCTTGCAGCTTTCAACCGTGACTTACAAAGATAAAGGCGTTAAGCGTAAAGTCATGTATGAAGGGAACTTGGGTGGAATGGTGGTTCCATATGGTGACCCTGATATTGGTTGGTACTTCAAATCTTATTTGGACTCTGGCGAATATGGTATGGGAACACTTACCTCATCTATTCTTCCGGGAACAGATGCACCCGACAACGCTGTTTTACTTGATGCCGTGATTGCAGACTACAAAGGCCAGCCACAAGTGATTCCAAATGCCATTGCTGTATTTGAACGTTATGCAGGACCTGAATATAAACATCACGAAATTTTTGGCAACCAGGATGCGAGTGAAGCTCGCCGTGAACTTGTCGTGCGCTGGATTAGTACGGTTGGAAACTACGATTACATGTTTGACTGGGTATTTTCCCAAAATGGTGTAATTGGAATTAATGCGGGTGCAACGGGTATTGAAGCTGTTAAAGGCGTTAAATCACGCACCATGCATGACAGTACCGCCAAAGAAGACACCAAATATGGAACTTTAATTGACCATAATATTGTGGGTACAACGCATCAGCACATCTATAACTTCCGCTTAGACATGGACGTAGATGGGGAAAATAACAGCTTTATGCATATGGACCCTGTAGTGAAAGCCAATGACAAAGGTGGTGTTCGTACAAGTTCAATGCAAATTGACAGTAAAGTCATTACCAATGAGCAAAATGCAGCTGAAAAATTTGATCCATCTACCATTCGCTTACTCACGAATTTCAACAAGGAAAATAAATTAGGTAATCCGGTTTCTTACCAGCTCATTCCTTTTGCAGGTGGAACACACCCTGTGGCGAAAGGAGCCAATTTTTCTAAAGATGAATGGTTATTTAAACGTTTGAACTTTATGGATAAGCAAATTTGGGTGACTCAGTACAATCCAGACGAACGCTATCCTGAAGGGAAATATTCAAACCGTTCAACTCATGATACAGGCTTAGGACAGTTCATTGGTAACAACGAAAATATTGAAAATAAAGACCTTGTGGTGTGGATGACAACAGGCACAACCCATGTGGCACGTGCTGAAGAATGGCCAATTATGCCGACAGAATGGGTTTATACCCTAATCAAACCTTGGAACTTCTTTGACAACACCCCGACTTTAAACTTGGGTGAAGACGAGCAAAACACACAGCACGACCATCATTAAACAGGTACATGATCTAGGATGGGTAACGAATAAGTTACCCATACATGAGCACGGTTAGGCCGTTCGCAAAAGGAATTTCTAAATGAAAAATTTATTTTCTCAGGTTATGAGAGGGACTATCTTTGTCTCATTTTTTTCAACTGTGCATGCTGGTGAGCTTGAAATTAAGCCAACTTTTGAAGCAACTTTTGGGGCTTTTAGTAGTGGTAAAAGCTATAACGGCGAAAACCTAGAGGATGAAAGAATCAATTGGCAAGAAGGTCATCTTAAATATGGTGCGAAGGGAAACTACACCTTTAAAAACAATCAGCTCTATGCAAGCCTAAGTGGTATTAGCTCGGCAACATTTGGTGATGGTGACGCCGGTCAAAATAGTAATGGCAAAGAACGTAAAACAGATGTGAATGAATGGATCATTGGTTTTAAAGACGGCACCAATAAAGATGAGTTAACGACCTATGATTTAAGTATTGGTCGACAAAATATCATGATTGGTGATGGGTTCTTTATTGCGGGTGATGCGTTAAACTTAGGTAAAGCGCCTGCGGACGGCACACTAGATCGGGGCGGAGCATATTATCTGGCAGCTCGTCGAAGCTTTGATTTTACAAGTTTGCTTCAATACAAACTGCAAGAGAATACAACGTTAAAGCTGGCATATTTAAAGTCAGACAATAAAGCACAATTTTCCCCCGAACTGTTTGTGACTGATCTGATGTATCAGCTTAAAGATAAAGGCGTTGGTTTCACTTACTTAAATGTATTGGATCTTGAAGATGCTGAACAGGTTTCAGGGCGCGAAGATCTTAAAAATTATGCTTTACGTTTAAATTATCAACCTTTACCAGAGCTACAAGTTAAAACTGAGTTTGTTGTACAAGATAAAAAAGTTGGCCACGAAAATGCTGGCTACTTAGCGCTGAACTATAATTTTTTATCTTCAAAATATACGCCCTCATTAGGCTATCGTTTTAGTCATTTTTCAGACCAATACGACCCTATGTTTTATGGAAATACAGTCGGCTTTGGTACATGGTTTCAGGGCGAAGTTGCCGGAAACTATGCTGGACCATTCAATAAAAATGCCGATATTCATCAACTTTCTTACATGATGAATTTGAAAGAAAATTTTATGTTGGGTACTTTGGTCTATAAGTTCAAAACAGTAAATAAGTCTTTAACTAATGTAGATGGACATGAGTTAGATGTCTTTTCAGTCTGGTCGGTTAATAAAAAATTCAATGTTATTCCTTTAGTTGGGCTCTATAAACCGAAACACGATATCCATAGTGGTGGTACACAAAACTACGATGACAAAACCAATGTCTATGCGCAGTTAATTTTGCAATACATCTATTAATAAATCCTTTTAAATGAATTGAGAGAAATAAAAATGAGTGAAGTTAAGATTTTACAAAGCGTACAGCAATTTATGGCACGTCAACATGGACATTTTATTGATGGAAAGTTAGTTGTTGCCGAGCTTTTAGATAAAGTGGATATAGTGAATCCATCTACTGAACAAGTGGTTGCTCAAATTAGTATTGGTAGTCAACAAGATGTCGAAAGCGCCGTCAAAAGTGCTGAACATGCTTTTCAAAATGCTTGGGCTGAAACAACACCGTATGAACGTGGCGTTAAACTAAATAAGTTGGCAGATTTAATTGAACAACATGGTGAAGAACTTGCACAGCTCGAGACGTTGTCTACCGGAAAACTCATTAATATTTCCCGCCATCTTGAAGTTGCACAATCCGTTATTTTCTTAAGATATTTTGCAGGGTGGGCAACCAAAATTAATGGTCAAACCATGCAACCGTCTATTCCGTCTGTGCAAGGAGAAAAATATACGGCCTTTACTTTAAGGCAACCAGTAGGTGTGGTTGCAGGGATTGTGCCTTGGAATTTTTCACTCATGATTGGCGTTTGGAAAATCGGTTCAGCTTTGACAACTGGCTGTACCATTGTGCTTAAACCAAGTGAGTTTGCCAGCTTATCTTTATTACGTTTAGCTGAACTTGCGATTGAGGCAGGTATTCCAGCGGGTGTAATTAATGTAGTGACAGGTAAGGGGGAGACAGGACAATATTTAATTGAGTCGCCGCTCGTTAAGAAAGTCTCGTTTACAGGTTCAGTACCAACAGGTATTGCCATCGGTAAACTTGCAATGAGTAGTGATTTAACTCGGGTAAGTCTAGAGTTAGGCGGTAAAAATGCAATAGCCGTTTTGGCCGATGCAAATATTGATGAGATTTTACCGACTTTGTTGCAAGCAACTTTTGTGCATCAAGGTCAAGTTTGCGCATCCCCAGAGCGGTTTTTTGTACATCGTACAAAATATGATGAACTAGTTGATAAACTCTCGAAAGCACTTTCGCAGTTTAAAATTGGATCGGCTATGGATGAAGGAAGTATGTTTGGTCCACTTTCTAACCAGCCGCATTTTCATAAAGTAAAACATTATTTAGATATGGCAAAAGCCAACAACCGGATTATTGCTGGTGGTGAGGCTCTAGATCAGACAGGGTATTTTGTGCAGCCGACTTTAATTTCCTTTAAAAATACGGATGATCCTTTATTTTCAGAGGAAACTTTTGGTCCAGTGGTCGGGGTAATGCCATTCGAAACTGATGAAGAACTTATTCAGCTTATGAATCAGTCGCGCTTTGGTTTAACCGCAAGTATCTGGACAAATGATTTGTCTAAAGTTTTGCGTTTAATTCCTAAGATTGAAGCAGGGACCTTATGGGTGAATATGCATACGTTCTTAGACCCATCAGTGCCATTTGGTGGGGTGAAAGCTTCAGGAATTGGTAGAGAATTCTCGGATGCATTTATCGAAGATTACACCGAATTAAAATCGGTGATGATTCGGTATTAAACTAATAAAGAGGTTTGTCATTTTATAAATAACAAACCTCAGTCTTTTAATATAAAAATTGGGCTAAAAAGTTAGTAGTTTAAAGTGATGCTTTGTTGAGTTGATTGGTCGATTTCTTTTTGACTCACCGCATCATCTTTACATTTATAACTTTCAAATAAAGAGAGCTGATCTGCAAAGTGGGCATCAGGTTTTCCATTTTGATTGATAAAACCACTTTGTCCTGGGGCCAAAATCGAACACATGGTGACTTGATTTGGATTTAAGACCACTCTAAAAGTAGCACTTCCCGTATTTCCATAGGTGCTAAGCTGTTGTTCATGTGATGGATCAGCCCAAGGAATGCCTACCGAATTTTTGCTGGAAAAGCCCATGGTTGCGACCGGAATTTTCCAGTCGTTCGGGTCGGTAGAGTGATATTGATTTGAAAGTTCAGTCAGCGCATTTTCTAAAGCTTTTAATACGACTTCATCTGCTGTTTGTCCTTTTAAGAAATCAACATTCTGAGGAACGCTTGCCTGTTTTCCTTGCAGTGCATTCCAGATTAATTTTGATGCACTCGCTGGCTGTGCACTTCGTGGATCATTATTTACCGGATAAAGCGTATCGGTATAACGCTTATAAATATTTTCTGAAAGGTTTGGTTTGAGTACCAGTTCAATCATTTGATTAAGCCATGTACGCGTAATTGCTGGTGCTGCACCTTGATAATATTTCGCCTCGCTATCAGGGCGTAATTTAAGATCCCAACTGGCAAGTAAGGGAGCGACTTTTTTAGCTAACGGTGTTGCCTTAGGACTTTGTGCAGCTTTGACCATATAAGGAACAAAATAACGCGCATTTAAATCAGACCATGCAGCCGTTTTATTAATTTCCCAAATTTCTTGCTGACTCAGTTTTGCTTTACTTTCTAAAGGTTCAATTAGTTCATTCACCCGATCTACATAAGAAAAGTTTGACGAATCTGAGCGTAAACCTGCATAGGCTTTGTTATTCCAGCTTGTGACATAACCTTTTTGCGGATTGTATTCTTTAGGGTTGTGTGAGAAGTTATAAAAACCTTGCCACTCCATTGAACCATCACCTTTAGCTGGAAGCTGAATATGCTGGTTTTCAGGGCGAATAGGTAAACGGCCTAAAGCAGCCACACCGATATTATCTTTAGTATCGGCATAGAACCAAGTGATAGAGGCCGCGACACGTTTGGCTTGAGCAAGAAACTCATCCCAATTTGAGGCTTTCGCTGCATTTGCCCATCCTAATAAGGTTTCAATTTCTACACCTTCCCAGCTACGTTTTTGTGCATAGGCCGTATGGTTATTTTCATCCCATGTACTGACAAAACCTTGTTTACTCTTATAAACATCTAAAACATGGTCGGCTTGATTCTTAACTTTTATTTTTACTTGCTTGTGTTCAAATGGAATATAAACCCCTTTATATAAATATTCTTTTGAATTACTTGGATTTAGGGTAAGTTGATAAACATCGTTAGTATCGAGTGAACCTACCGTCGAACCCCATGCGATTTTGCCATTAGTTCCAAATAAAATTGCAGGCAAGCCAACTGGAGTTATACCTGTCAAATTATAGCCAGCACCATGTAAACCAATAGCGTAGGTAATTGCTGGTGTATACCATCCTTGCTGTGGGCCATTATATAAAACTGCTTGGCCTTCAATAGTCTTATCACCTTTTAAGACCCATGCATTACTGGCGGTAGGTACACCATCTACCACACTTTTGCCTAAAGCAATGCGAGCTTGAGCTAAATAGGTTTTGGCTGCCTTGTTTGAAATAGGGCTAATGTCTTTAAGTATTTGTTGTTGATGTGCTAAAAGCTGAGTTTTTTGTGCAGATTGAATAATAGTTGGGGCACTTGGGTCATCTAGCCAACGTAATTGTTGATAGACTTTAAGGCCTTCTTCTTGACCTTTTTCTTTTTGCAGTTGCGTGAGTAAATCTAAATTTGTTACTTCCGAACTTGCTGAAAAGAAGCGATTTAAAATTAAGCCCACCCAAACCATAGCAATATCTTCTGGTTGCCATGTTGATGGTTTAAAATCATGATCTGTGAACTCTTTAGGCATAAGAGCTGGATCTGCTAAAACCTCTTTAACACGCTTATTAAAACCTGCGGCATAACCTTCAAAAATTGCTCGGTCTTCTGGTGAGAGCGCGGCGAGTTGTTGCTTAATATTTTCTGGGTCAAAACGACTATGTGTCGCAATATCATATTGAAGATAGTCGGGACCGAGCGCCTCGGCAACCGTACCTTGTCCTGTACGTTTTGACATTTCCATCTGGAATAATCGATCAGTCGCTACCGAATATCCATAGCCGTAAAAAAGTCCATAGGTATCATTTGCATATACATGTGGTGTACCGAATTTATCGCGCTTAATTGTGATCTGCTTTTGTGCCGGTGTGGGGTCTAAACTTGATGAGGAATTACAACCCGCTAAAAGCGCACCTAAAAGTAATGTTCCATATTTAATTAAAGGGCGTGTAGGGTGAGGCCGAGAGTTCAGCATAGATATGTTCAATTTAGATATCCTTACTTTCATTATGAATAGAAGTGAGCGATTTAAGAATCAACTTAGAGTCGCGTCACTGATGAACAAGCCCTGTTCATGAATTTAAAATACTGTTATTTATCCATGTAATTTTCCATTACATTTGAGGTATATATTTATACCTTCTCGAACAAGTTATTTAATTTTCTATTTTGAGAGAATAAAAAAGGCCGTTATAGGCCTTTTTTTGAAATGAATGAGTTTTATAGAAGACGAATTTAGCCCAATAAAAAATCTTTTAAGATTTTATTAAAAGCTTCTGGTTGCTCGACATTAGAAATATGAGAGGCATCTATTTCTTCAAGATGTGATTGCGGAATACGTTGCTGCATAAACTCGCCATCTGCAACTGTCGTTACAGGGTCTTGAGTTCCTGCAACCACCAATACAGGAATTTTGATGTCTTTTAATTGCTCACGGACATCCGCTTTAGCCAAAGCCTCACAACAATTGGCATAACCTATTGCGCTGCCAGCACTTAAGTCGTTACACAGGTTGTTGACAATTGAAGGATGACTTTGGATAAAGGGATCTGTAAACCATCTCGAAGCTGCTGTAGCTGCGATTGGTTGTAAACCTTGCTCACGTACTAATTTTGCACGGTCAAGCCATGCCTGTTCTTGTCCAATTTTAGCGGCAGTATTTGCCACAATGACATGACTAAAACGGTTAGGGTAGTGAATCGCCAGCCATTGACCTGTTAAACCGCCCATGGAAATACCACAAAAAGCAGCTTTGCTAATATTCAGATGATCCAGTAAACGGACAACATCTTCACCTAATTGCTCTACAGTATATGGACCGTCAGGCGTAGATGATGAACCATGACCACGAGTGTCATAGCAGATCACAAAAAATTGATCTTTTAACTCATTAAACTGTTTTTGCCACATACCATAATTGGTGCCCAAAGAATTGGAAAACACCAGAGCAGGGGAAGACTGTTCGCCAAAGGTCTGATAGTTAATTTGTGCATCGGCAGATTGAAAAGATGGCATTTGTTTCTCCTTAAAGTGCTTCAACACGTTCAATAATCAATGCGATGCCTTGCCCCACACCAATACACATTGAACACAAGGCATAACGGCCACCTGTTTGTTCAAGCTGGTTTAAAGCTGTAGTGACTAAGCGTGCACCTGATGCACCAAGTGGATGACCTAAAGCGATGGCACCACCGTTTGGATTCACCTTGTCAGAGTTGTCTGGTAAGCCTAAATCACGGGTCACTGCCAAAGCCTGTGCAGCAAAGGCTTCATTGAGCTCAATCACATCCATCTGCTCTAAAGTCAGGTTGGCTTGTTTAAGTAATTTTTTAATCGCTGGTGCCGGAGCAAAACCCATAATGCGTGGTTCTACACCTACGGCTGTTGAAGCAATGATCTTGGCACGCGGTTTTAAGTTGTATGCCTGAACTGCCTCATCAGAAGCAATCAGCAGAGCTGCCGCACCATCGTTAATACCTGAAGCATTACCCGCAGTGACTGTGCCATCTGCTTTTACAACAGGCTTAAGTTTGCTTAAAGCTTCAAGTGTGGTTGATGCACGAGGATGCTCATCGGTATCAATCACAATAGCATCACCCTTACGCTGAGGGATTTCAACTGCCACGATTTCTTTAGAAAAAAAGCCTTTGGCTTGCGCGCTTGCGGTGCGTTGTTGGCTCACCAAGGCAAACTGGTCCTGATCTGCACGATTGACGTTGAACTGTTCAGCGACGTTTTCGGCAGTCTGGGGCATGGTGTCTACACCATACAATTCTTTAAGTTTAGGGTTAATGAAACGCCAGCCCATGGTGGTGTCTTCAATCTTCTGGCTACGGCCAAAGGCACTGTCAGACTTACCCATCACATAAGGTGCACGGCTCATGCTTTCCACACCACCTGCGATCACCAGATTCGCTTCGCCGGCTTTAATGGCACGGGCAGCAATGGCAATGGCATCGAGTGATGAACCGCATAAACGGTTAATGGTGGTTGCAGGCACCTGATACGGTAAACCTGCAAGTAGTGCTGACATACGGCCAACATTACGGTTATCTTCACCGGCTTGGTTGGCACAGCCGTAGATCACATCATCGACCTGTTCCCAATCTACATTTGGGTTACGCTGCATGAGCGCTTTAATCGGCACAGCGCCAAGGTCATCGGCACGGACGGGTGCAAGGCCACCGGCGTAACGGCCGAATGGAGTACGGATGGCATCGATGATATAAGCGTTTTTCATTCTAACTTTTGTCCTTTACTTCAGGCCTTTTTAGCCATTCTCCGTAGGTATTTCACGGTGGCGACATGGATGTCGCCGTGTTGCTCAGCACAACAAGGAAGTTGTGTCTGAGTAACAAAGATTTTTGTTTACTTTTTTAAAAAAGTGACACGAATTAGCGAGTGGCATCTGGCTTAAACAGATAAGACTCCGTTGTGATACTTTATAAATTTTCATATCAACCAATAACATCACGGCCGTAATTTACTGTGATATCCATAGGTCTGTTGCATAAGCGATACCTTACTTTTGAAAGGTTAAAAGTAACAAAAACCTTTGTTGAACAGAGGAGGCTTCCTTGCCTCCCTGTCCAACGGGCGACATCCATGTCGCCTGTCACGATAGTGAACGCTGTGGAATAGGTCTTTGCTGTATAAACCTTACCCTTGAGTCGCATCAATCAAAGTTGCACCGGTTAAAGCCTGTAACTCATCAAAGCTAAGACCTTCAACTTTCTCAATCACCTTTAAACCATCTTTGGTCACATCAATTACACACAGGTCAGTGTAAATACGGTCAACACAGTGCTTACCCGTTACCGGATAGGTCAGCTCAGCCACAATCTTCGGCTCACCTTGTTTGGTGACGTGGTCTGTAGTGATAAATACTTTCTTGGCACCAACCGCCAAATCCATCGCACCACCAACAGCAGGAATCGCATCCGGCGCACCCGTGTGCCAGTTCGCTAAGTCACCATTCGCTGCCACCTGAAATGCCCCAAGCACCGCAATATCAAGGTGACCACCACGCATCATCGCAAATGAATCGCCATGGTGGAAAAAGCTGCCGCCTTCAAGCATGGTCACAAACTCTTTACCCGCATTAATCAGTTCAGGGTCTTCTTCACCTGCCGCTGGTGGTGGGCCAAAAGCCAACAGGCCATTTTCAGAATGTAGGAAGACATCTTTATCGGCAGGTAAGTAGCTGGCAATCTTGGTTGGTAAACCAATACCCAAGTTCACATAGGCACCATCTGGAATATCTTGTGCCACACGTTTTGCAATCTGGTCACGGCTGAGTTTCTGGTAGCTCATGTTATTTCTCCTTATTGCTTACTGTGCGGGCTGTACTTGTACAACATGCTGTACAAAGATACCTGGAGTAATGATGTGTTCCGGGTCTAATCCACCCAGTTCAACCACTTCAGAAACCTGGGCAATGGTGACATCAGCAGCCATGGCCATGATCGGGCCAAAGTTACGTGCAGATTTACGGTAAACCAGATTGCCCCAGCGGTCGCCCTTGTAAGCTTTAATCAGGGCAAAGTCAGCCTTGATCGGATACTCAAGCACGTAATCTTTACCATCAATATGACGGGTTTCTTTGCCTTCAGCTAAAAGTGTTCCAAAGCCAGTAGGTGTAAACACCGCCCCAAGCCCCATACCTGCTGCCTGAATACGGCACGCCAGATTGCCTTGCGGTACCAGTTCAAGCTCAACCTTTCCGGCACGGTACAGTTCATCAAATACATAAGAGTCAGACTGACGTGGGAAAGAGCAAATCACTTTTTTAATTGAACCGGCTTTGAGCAGCTTAGCGAGACCATAATCCCCATTACCGGCATTGTTGCTCACAATGGTCAGGTCCTTAACGCCAAGTTCAATCAGACCGTCAATGAGTTCAGCGGGTTGTCCTGCGGTACCAAAACCACCAATCAGAATGGTTGCACCATCTTTAATTTGCGATAAAACCTCGCTTAGTGAGGACTTACTTTTGTCAATCATGTGAGAAACCTTAGAGCATGAGGTAACGTGATGTATTACTACCGCTAAAAATTTATTGAAATTCTTAATGGTAGTAATAAATGGAGTAAATTTTGTGAGTCAAAAGCGAACTTTTAACTCACATACACTTTCAATTAAGCACTAGCGCGACGGCGTTCAACTTCAGTTGAAGGAGCAGCAGCGGCTTCTTTAACCAATTCAATGTTAAATGTGATGTGTTTGAAAGCGTGATCTAAACCACGGCGTTGAATTTCAGCAGGGTCTGTGACATCTACTGCTGTTGCCACTAAACCGTCACGAGTAGCGAAAGCAAAGTCATCCCATAAATACTCATCACCCTCAATGTTGAATTGAGTAGTCAGCTTGCGGTAACCCGGTGCAGAAACGAAGTAGTGAACGTGAGATGGACGGTTACCATGACGGCCTAACTTGTTAAGAAGAGCCTGAGTTGTACCTTCAGGAGGGCATCCATAACCAACTGGCATAGTGGTTAACGCTACATATTTACCATCTGCATCGGTGAAAATGGTACGGCGTAAGTTAAAGTCAGATTGTGACTTATCAAAGAATGAATAGTTACCTAAACTGTTGGCATGCCATACTTCAACTTTGGCATTTTCAATAATATTGCCATCAGTGTCGGTTACCGTACCTTCAATAATTAAGGTATCGATTTTGCCAGTCTCAGTTCCGTCATCCATACGTGCAAAGCCAACTGATTCAGGTGCGCCAGCAACATAAAGTGGACCTTCGATAGTACGAGGTGTACCGCCTGTAATACCAGCTTTGGCATCTGCTTCATCTGCACGTAAGTCAAGGTAATGTTCAAGACCTAAGCCTGCTGCCAAAAGACCAAGTTCATTTGCTTGACCTGCATCGGTAAAATATTCCAAACCTTTCCAAACTTCAGAAGGCTGGATGTCTAAATCTTCGATGGCTTGAAATAAATCCCCAAGAAGGCGCACTACAATTTGTTGAACACGTGCATCAACTTCGCCTTTTGCAGTGTCGACATTCATTTGTTTTACAAGCGCATCAATTTGTTGACGGTTCATACTAAAACTCCTTAAGTATGCAATACGGTTTTGGGTGGCAGCGCTGCGGGCATTTTGTTTTGCTAGCGAATAAGTGCCGCCACGTTCCTTGTTACCTTCTGAATAATCTGCTTGGTTTTTAAATGGACTTCAGAGATCACATTTAAAAAATTCTTTCTATTTACGAATCATCATCACGGACAGAAGATGGATGACGGTTAAGTGCCATCACTTCAATGTCCATATATGGATAGAGAGGTAAACCTTGTAAAATGTTGTGCAATTCTTCATTGCTCTCTACATCAAAAATACTGATGTTCGAGTACTGACCTGTAATTCGCCAGATATGACGCCATTTACCTTGGCGTTGTAAGTCTTGCGAATAAGCCTTTTCAACGGCCTTAATTTCATTTGCTTTGTCGGCTGGCATATCAAGTGGAATATGCACATCCATACGTACATGAAATAACATGGGAAACTCCTTATCCTGTTGCCTTAACGACGTAATTTCTCAATCTTATCTTCATCAATTTCAATGCCTAGGCCCGGAGCTGTCGGCAAATGCAATTCAAAGTTTTCGTAACGTAGCGGCTCTTTTAAAATTTCTTCGGTAAGTAATAACGGACCAAATAATTCAGTGCCGAACGCTAACGTTTCAAAAGTTGCAAATACATGGGCCGATGCAATACTTCCTACAGGACCTTCAAGCATAGTGCCGCCATATAGATCGATACCAGCCAAACCAGCAATTTTGCCAACTTCACATGCTTCAATCAGACCACCAGATTGTTCAATTTTTACGGCAAATACATCTGCACCATGATTTTTTGCAATACGGTACGCGCTGTCAGGTCCAGTTAAAGCCTCATCAGCCATAATGGCTACATCAAAACGTTGGGTGAGGCGAGCAAGTGCTTCGGTATTTTGAATTGCACATGGCTGTTCGATTAAATCGATTCCACCATCTTGGAGCTGTTGAATACCATGAATACACTCAAGTTCTGACCATGCACGGTTTACATCTACACGTACACTAACATCAGCACCTAATGCTTTTTTAATAGCAATCACATGGTCAACATCTTGCTGTAAAGGATGTGCACCAATTTTAAGTTTGAACGTGTTGTGGCGCTTTAGCTCAATCATTTTGCGAGCTTCAGCAATATCTTTTTCTGTGTCACCAGACGCAAGCGTCCAAAGCACAGGTAAACTATTACGCAGACGTCCACCTAAAACTTCGCTTAATGGCACACCTAAACGTTTGGCCTGAATATCAAGTAGGGCAGTCTGAATGGCACACTTAGCAAAGCGGTTACCATTAATATTTTTACGAATCAGTTTTAGTGTTTGTGCAACATTTAAATCTTTAACTGATGTCAGTAATGGTGCAAAGTAGGTATCAATATTGGCTTTGACACTCTCAGGACTTTCTTCACCATAGTTCAGCCCACCAATGGTGGTGGCTTCACCCCAACCGACAATACCATCCGTGGTCGTAATTTTAACGAGTACCAAAGTCTGGGTACGCATAGTAGTCACAGACAACTGGTGAGGACGGATAGTTGGAATATCCACAAGTATGGTTTCTATGGTTCTATACATGAAGTTTCAACTATTACGAACTTGTTTGTATACCATAGAAGAATGTAATAGCCTAAAATAGATATAGAACGGTATTTTAAGATACTAAAAAGGTATATTAATGGAATTAAGACATCTACGTTATTTTGTTACCGTTGTTGAAGAACAGAGTCTGACGAAAGCCGCAGAAAAGCTTTTTATTGCTCAGCCACCTTTAACACGCCAAATCAAAAAACTAGAAGAAGAATTAGGGATCGATTTATTCGAAAAAGGCTCTCGTCCGTTAAAAGTAACGGAAGCAGGGCTGTTTTTTTACCAGCATGCGGTGCAAATTTTGACGCACACCGCTCAAGCTGCTTCGATGGCTAAAAAAATGAAGCTGGTCGAGAACGTTGTTAAAGTTGGTTATGTGAGTTCGCTTCTTTATGGGCGATTACCACAAGTCATTTATCTATTTAGGCAAAAAAATCCTGACATTCATGTCGAGCTTATTGAATGTGGTACACGAGATCAGGTTGAAGCTTTAAAGTTAGGAAAAATTGATTTAGGTTTTGGTCGATTACCAATTAGTGATCCAGCCATTAAGCGACTTTTACTCAGAAAAGAAAAATTAAAACTCGCAATCCATAAAAAACACCCATTAAGTGATTTCCAAGAGTCAGGAATTTATTTATCTCAAATTATCAATGAGACGATTTTTTCTTATCCAACCACACCTAAACCAAATTTTTCGACCACTATTCAAGCTTTATTTACCAAATTAGGTCTTGTTCCGGCCAAGCTGACTGAAGTACGAGAAATTCATATGGCACTTGGCTTAGTGGCATCCGGAGAGGGTATTTGTATTATTCCGGAAAGCGCCTGCGACATTGGAATGAAGAATCTAACTTATTTAAATATCTTAGACTTAGAAGCCTATAGTCCCATCTCTCTATCCATGCGCAACATGGACCAAAGTTCCTATATTCCTAAAATCTTAGATTGTATTGAAGAGATCTATAGCGAAGAAGAAGTATCCAGAAATTTGAATTTATAAATTTTTAATACGCTTTAAATTGAATTATCATGTTATTTTAAAACTTTAAACCTATAGGTAATATGTAAAAGGAATTATTAAATGAGAAAAATTTTAGGTGTAGCTTCTCTCATTATGTCTACAGGTGTTGTACATGCTGAACAATTAAATGAACAAGAACAAATTTCTCCGTATAGTGCGAATGTGACTTTTGCAAGTCAATATATTTCGCGTGGTTTTCAACAAACTTGGGGTAAGCCTGCACTACAAATTGGTTTCGACTATGCAAATCCGAATGGGCTATTTGTGGGTACTTGGGCATCCAATGTAAGTTCTAACTATCTCCGTGATGCTTCAGTTGAATGGGACTTTTATGCAGGTTATTTAAAAACCATCGATAAATTCTCAATTGGAATGTCTGTTTTTTATTATTATTACCCAGGTGCAAAAAGTACGGTTGAAACGGGGAGTACAAGCTATAACTATGGCGAAATTGTGCCCCAAATTGGCTATGGTCCTTTAAATCTCAAATATTTTATTACTTATACCCCAGATTACGCAGGTTATAACTCAAATACGATGGGTGGACCGGAAGGTAAACGTTCACGAGGAACAACTTATTTAGATTTAAATTTTACACAGCCGATCAATGAATGTTGGACTTTTGGTGCCCACTATGGCTATGAAAGAATTAAAAACTTCTCAGAAGCTAACTTTCAGGATATGAAAGTCGAACTTATTAAAGATTTAGGTGATGGCTGGACTACAGGGTTAGCTTATACCAAAGCATGGGACAAAGACGGATACTATAGAAATTATAGTAACGGTGAACCAGATGCACCAATTTCAAATCCGATTGATTCGACCTTTACAGTATCTGTAAAAAAGGTGTTCTAATTTATACATAAAAAGCCTGATCACTTTAATTTGGAGTCAGCAGGCTTTTTCTAATACATAGAGAAAATTATTTTTTAATTAAATCATAAGCCATTTTAGTATCGTCTAGCTGAACCAGTGAAGCATGACGAGCAGAGAGCGGATCTTTATTTTCAATTGCTGTTAAAATCGCTTTATGTCTTGGTAATGAATGACCTTGTAAATTTGGGCGTAGACTGGTGACTTGAATCGATTGCTGCAAAGGTAAAACCAGCATTTTTGACATATAAGCCAATAAGTCATTATGCGTTGCTTTGGCAATTGCTAAGTGAAACTGGATATCGGGTTCTATAAACTCTTCAACTGTTGTCGCCTTTTCCATTCCTTCATAGGCTTGCTTAATACGTTCAATATCTTCTTCATTTGCTGTACTTGCCGCAATATAGGCTAACTCTGGTTCTAAAACTCGTCGTACGGTAGAAAGTGTTTTAAAAAACTCGTGCTCAGGCGTCGTTTGAATTAGCCAAAACAATACATCCGGATCGAGTAAATGCCATTCTTCTTTAGGTCGAACTACTGTTCCGATTTTGGGCCTTGAATAAGTTAAGCCTTTCGCATTTAAAACGCGTATTGCTTCGCGAAAGACAGGGCGGCTGACTTTATATTCCTCACACAAATCAACTTCACTTGGGAGTTTTTCATTTTCTGAAATTTCTCCAGAAACAATTTTTAATCCCAATTGTTGAACGATTAATGCATGTTGGCTTTTGCTTGGAATAGGATTTTTATAGTCAGCTTTACTCATATTTCACTATTACGACATGTTGAATATCCTATGGTATAGATGACCTTGTGTTTTAACAAGATCATCTTTTTCAAGAATAAATATTAATGGGAATGACGTGGAACTTCTGAGCCACGGCAACCGACCAAGAAATCAAAATCACAACCCTCATCGGCTTGTAAAACATGTTCTACATAGAGCTTACGGTAGCCGCCAATAAAACTTGGTGGAGCTGGTGGCGCTAAATTTTCAAGACGTTGCTTAAGTTCTTCATCACTCACTTCTAGGTGAAGTTTTCCAGCATAGGCATCAAGTTCGATAAAGTCACCATTTTGAACTACGGCCAAAGGCCCACCTGCCATAGCTTCAGGGGCAACATGTAAAACGACCGTACCATACGCTGTTCCACTCATTCGTGCATCGGAAATACGAACCATGTCGGTAATGCCTTTGGCTAAAATTTTTGGTGGTAGTCCCATATTTCCAACCTCGGCCATGCCCGGATATCCTTTAGGGCCAGCATTTTTCATCACAAGAATACAAGTTTCATCGACATCTAGATCTGGGTCGTTAATACGGGATTTATAATCATCGAAGTTTTCAAATACGACTGCACGACCACGGTGTTTCATCAACTCCGGTGTGGCGGCAGATGGTTTAAGCACCGCACCTTTAGGCGCTAAATTACCGCGCAAAATACACATACCGCCATCTTGTCGAATTGGGTTATCTATTTTCCGAATCACTTCATCGTTATAAATAGGTGATTGCTGGCAGTTTTCCCAAATGGTTTGACCGTTTACGGTTAAGGCTTGTGGATGTGGTAAGAGACTGGCTTCGCCCATACGGCGAATCACGGCTGGCAAGCCGCCGCTATAATAGAACTCTTCCATTAAAAAACGACCCGAAGGCTGTAAGTCAACAATGGTTGGCATGCCACGGCCAACACGGTTCCAGTCATCAAGTTGTAAATCTACACCAATGCGTCCAGCAATTGCTTTTAAATGAATCACGGCGTTGGTTGAACCACCAATAGCTGCATTGACTTTAATCGCATTTTCAAAGGCTTCTTTGGTTAAGATTTTAGAAAGGCGTAAATCTTCATGAACCATATCAACAATGCGCATACCTGAAAGATGAGCCAACACATAACGGCGAGAATCTACCGCTGGAATGGCCGCATTGTGGGGTAAAGAAGTGCCTAGGGCTTCAGCCATACAAGCCATTGTAGAAGCCGTGCCCATGGTATTACATGTACCAGCTGAGCGTGACATACCAGATTCGGCAGATAAAAATTCATTTAAATCAATTTTGCCTGCTTTGAGTTCTTCATGCATTTGCCAAACGATGGTACCTGCACCAATGTCTTTACCTTTGTGCTTACCATTCAGCATTGGTCCACCAGTCACTACAATGGCAGGAATATCACAACTTGCAGCTCCCATTAATAATGCAGGGGTGGTTTTGTCACAACCTGTCAGTAACACCACACCGTCAATAGGGTTACCACGAATCGCTTCTTCGACATCCATACTGGCTAAGTTGCGGGTAAACATGGCGGTAGGACGTAAATTCGACTCACCATTTGAAAATACAGGAAACTCAACAGGGTAGCCGCCCGCTTCTAAAATCCCTTTTTTTACGTGTTCGGCAATTTTTCGGAAATGCGCATTACATGGGGTGAGTTCAGACCACGTATTACAAATTCCAATAATGGGCTTGCCTTGAAACTCATGATCTGGAATTCCTTGGTTCTTCATCCAGCTACGATACATAAAGCCATTTTTATCCGTTGTACCAAACCAGGCAGCTGAGCGAAGAACTTGTTTGTTATTCATACAAATTTCCCTATATAGTATTACTATTAGAATTAATTAATTTAAAAATACACCATAAATTTTATTTTTAAAAGGTTTGAAATTTAAATAGTATTACTATATTTTAAATTGAAAGGATAATTTACGAGCAAGATGCTCTATAAGTAAATAATAGGAAATGGAGTCGAACATGGATTTCGAAAAGGATGTAATACGGACGGTCACGTTTAAGCTGATACCTGCATTAGTCATACTATATCTGGTGGCATATATTGATCGGGCCGCTGTCGGGTTCGCTCATTTGCATATGGGTGCCGATGTAGGAATTGGTGATGCTGCCTATGGTCTAGGAGCTGGCTTATTTTTTATTGGATATTTTCTTTTTGAAGTCCCAAGTAATTTGCTTTTAGACAAATTTGGTGCTCGTAAATGGTTTACCCGCATTTTATTAACATGGGGCCTCATCACCATGGCCATGGCGCTTATTCAAGGCCCTAAAAGTTTTTATCTCTTAAGGTTTTTACTCGGTGTAGCAGAGGCGGGTTTTTTCCCTGGTGTTTTATACCTAATTACGCAGTGGTATCCGGTGCGGCATCGCGGAAAAATCATGGGAATGTTTGTGCTTTCACAACCAATTGCCATGATGATTGCAGGGCCTTTAGCTGGTCTATTACTTGGAATGGATGGCATTGCAAATTTACACGGCTGGCAATGGTTGTTTGTTGCAGTTGGCTTGCCCGCGGTTTTATTGGCTTTACCTACCTTTTTGTGGCTGCCCGATAACATTGATAAAGTAAAATGGTTAAGCATTGAACAAAAACAATGGCTTAAAAATGAACTCGTTAAAGATGAAGCCGAATATGACCAAACCCGACATGCCAATCCACTACATGCTTTAAAAGACAAACGCGTACTTTTATTAGCACTTTACTACTTACCGGTAACTTTAAGTATTTATGGTTTAAATCTCTGGCTTCCTACCATTATTAAGCAATTTGGCGGAGGTAGTGATATTCAAATTGGGTTCTTATCTAGCATTCCCTATATTTTTGGAATTATTGGACTTCTCATTATTCCGCGTAGTACTGACCGCCTGAACGATCGTTACGGACACTTAAGTCTTCTGTATGCACTAGGTGCTTGTGCAATGTTTTTAAGCGGTTGGCTAAATTCTCCAGTTATGCAGTTGGCAGCTTTGGCTGTAGTTGCGTTCTGTCTATTTTCATCGACTGCCGTGTTTTGGACATTACCGGGTCGTTTCTTAACAGGTGCAAGTGCAGCGGCTGGTATTGCCTTAATTAACTCCGTTGGAAATTTAGGTGGTTATGTCGGTCCATTTGGGATCGGACTTTTAAAAGAATACACGGGAAATATGGCTGCTGGTTTGTATTTCTTATCTATCGTCATGCTTTTTGGCTTGATTCTGACTTACATCGTCTATGCCAAGCTCGAACGTCAAAAAACACAAACAGTGAATATTCAAAAGCCTTTGTAAGGAATAAAACATGCAAATTATTCAATTTGAGAATCGTGCAAATCAACGTGCCGTCGCGAAAGTAGAAGGCAACATGGCATATCCGGTTAAAGATATTCAATCGGTTCGTGATTTAGCACTTTTAGCAATCCGCAATAAAGTTTCACTGGAACAACAAGTTGAGGCGTTAGGGTTTGAGTCCGAAACTTATGATTATTCATCTTTATTAGCAGACTTAAAGGTATTGCCGCCTTTAGATCATCCAGATCCAACGCACTGCTTAATTTCCGGTACAGGTTTAACCCATTTAGGTTCTGCATCTGCACGCGACAAAATGCATCAACAAAATTTAAGCGATGACAGCTCGGTGACCGACACCATGCGAATATTTCAATGGGGCCTACAAAAGGGCCGTCCAGCAGAAGGTCAGATCGGTGCGCAACCAGAATGGTTTTATAAAGGTGACGGTTCAATTGTGGTAAGACCGGGAGCAGAGCTGCCTTTACCCCCATTTGCCGAAGATGGCGGCGAAGAACCTGAAATCGCAGGACTCTATGTTATTGGAGAAGACTTAAAGCCTTACCGAATCGGGTTTGCGCTAGGCAATGAATATTCTGATCACGTGATGGAGCGTCGTAATTATTTATATCTGGCGCATTCAAAATTACGTTTTTGTAGTTTTGGTCCGGCTTTACGGACAGGTGAACTACCAAAACATTTAGTCGGAACCAGCCGCTTGCGCCGTAATGGACAAATCATTTGGGAAAAAGAGTTTTTGTCGGGTGAGGACAATATGTGCCATAGCTTGGCAAATCTGGAATATCACCACTTTAAGTATCAACAATTTTTAAAAGCAGGGGATGTTCATATTCACTACTTCGGTACAGCCACTTTGTCTTTTGCCGACGGTATTCAAGCGCAAGTCAACGATGAGTTTGAAATTGAAATGAAAGAGTTCGGCCATCCACTCAAAAACAAACTTGCTCATATGCAACCCGAATTACCGGTCGGTTCAGTTATTACTCTCTAAGGAATATAAAAATGGTCATTGGACACAACTTTATTGGCGGTTCACGCAGCGCACAAGGTACAACCTTATTAAAAAGCATTCATGCTACGACTGGTGAAGCTCTGCCTTATGAGTTTCACCATGCAACCGAGCAAGAGATTAATCAGGCCTGTGAAGCAGCCAGTCAAGCCTTTAAGACTTCCCGCCATACGTCACCTGAACAGCGTGCAGTTTTTTTAGAAAATATTGCCGATGAACTCGATGCTTTGGGTACAGATTTTCTTGAAATTGTCTCACAGGAAACCGCTTTGCCACTTGCACGCTTACAAGGTGAACGTGCCCGGACCAGTGGGCAAATGCGTTTGTTTGCCAAAGTATTGCGCCGTGGTGATTTTTTAGGTGCCCGTATTGATACTGCTT